>JBBRBY010000001.1:0-167998 GCA_038205315.1 Gemmatimonadales bacterium
GCGTACAGTATGACGAGATCCGGCCGCGCGGCGACGATCGCTTCCACGTTGGGGCCGATGCCGTTACCCATGTCCGGCACGGCGAGAGCCGCCTTCGGCCACTCGTCCCAGTGCGAGCGGCCGATCAGTCGCGCGCCGGCACCGATCGCGAAGATCGTTTCGGTGGTGGTTGGATTGAGCGACACCACGCGACGAGCGGGCGCGCTGAACGAGACCACGCGGCCGAAATCGTCTGTAACGCGAGTGTTCGCAGCGCTCGGTACGGAGTCAGTCGTGCGACGCTGGGCAGCGCGGCCGCCATCGGTACATCCCGCAATAACCAACATGGCCAACGACACTGCGCCGAGCGCGAGCACGTTGCATGGCCGCAACCGTTCATTCAAGCGAGGACTCGACGCGCACAGCTTCCGAAACGACAAACGGGCATCCTCTCCCGGAGGACGCCCGCAACGTGTGTACGCGATCGATGACGATTACGTACAACGCCACCAGCCCCTCCCCCGAGGGTCTGTAAAATGTGGCGCGGACGAGAGTCGTCTCCTGGCTCCGGGCCGACGCATCTCCCTTCCCGGCTTCGACTGCCAGTGGGATATCAGATGCACGTACTGCCCGTTACAGTGGCGGGGCCGCGCCGGCATTTCACCGGCTTCCGTGTCCCCCGACCGCGAACTTCAATTATCTGATCAAGCTACCGGCGGCGAAGAGCGCGCGCAAGCGCGATCGTCATCGCACCGCCGATCACGAGTGTGAGGCCGGCCACGAAGTAGAGCGCGGGCGGCTGCTTCACATCGGGCAGATCGATGACGACAACGGCGTTCGGTGGAACGTCGCCGGCCAGATAGCGGTGAAACTGATGGCGCTCGATGGCAACGGGCGGAACGGCGCGGAGCCGCGCTCCGGAAACCATCGCCGCCGAATCCTCGGCGAGTACCTCGAGCACCACCGCTCCACGCTCGATCCGAACGTGAAGCGGAAAGGCATCGGAAGGGAGATCGTAGTGGAAAGCAAGCTGCTTGATCCCGGGTGCGAGCGGAGCGTACATAAGCACGCTCGCATCAGCAAAGCGCACCGCGGCTGCCGGCACGTCACCGTCCGATACGGCGGGATTCATCGCCTTCGCCGGGATCAGCGATGACCACACTGCGGCAGCTGCCGACTCGTTCGGCGCAATCCGCGTCACTGACGTGTCGTTCGACAGCTCGAAGACCTCCGTGACGGTTCGCGTCCCGTCGCTCGACGCCCGGCTGATGATGAGATGCCGCCCGCGAACCGTAACCGGAATTGGGCGTGACGTCGTATCGAACACGACAATTTCCGCGTCGGGGCCGCTCTCCTTGCGCGCAGTGAGCGGATGCGAGAAGTATGCGACGCCGTCATGCGACGATGCTACAAAGTAGATCGCATCTGTCGCACCCGTTCGCCTGTAGTTGATGGTGTAGTTCCCGGCTGGACCGGTTCGCGTGGAGTCGACCGGCCCCGCGTGATCCGTACCGACTCGATGCAGCGTCACCCAGGCGTCGCTCACCGCTATCACGGAGTCCCCACCTGGCTTCACTAGCCGTCCGGAAACGCTGGAGGCATCCTGCGCATGCGCGGTGCCCGACGACACGAGGGCAGCGATCGCGAACCGCGTGACGATCAGGCGAGCGGCGCGGAAGGATCTCAGCGCGCGCGACGGCGCTGCTGCGTGCCCGCTACGGCCTGAACTTTCCAAAATCTTCAGGCCTGAGATTCTCCAGATACGCCTTCAACTCGTCCGCCGACATCGGGCGGAATTCCGCTGCGGATTCCATCTCGGGGACAGCCTCGGCTTCCTCGAGCAACGCGGTCTCCAGCAGCTCGTCGCTCGCGAAGATGGGCGCATTGAACCGGAGCGCGAGCGCGATGCTGTCCGACGGGCGCGCATCGACCACCACCGTGCCATCTCGGCTGGCGAGCTGCATTTCTGCGTGATACGTGCGGGCAATCATGCGCGTGACGTTCACACGACGCAGTGTCGCGCCAAGCTGCACGATCACGTTCTTGCACAGGTCGTGAGTGAGCGGCCGCTCGCGATGCATGTGATGCATCTCGATAACGATGGACTCCGCCTCGGCCTGGCCGATCCAGATCGGCAGGAGACGATCGCCCTGCCTCTCCTTGAGGATGACCACGTACGCCCTGGAACCCTGATCGAGCCCGAGCCGCACCACCTCGACTTCAACGAGCGTCATGACTGAAGATAACGACCGAGGCCCGCTTCAGCCTTGGCGCGCTATATCGCTCGTTTGAGAGCGGCGGCTCTGTCCGTGCGTTCCCATGTGAACAGCGTCGCCGCATTTCTGCCGCGACCGATCTTCTCGGGCTTGCGGCCGAAGTGGCCATACGCGGCAGTCGGCCCGTAGATCGGTTTGCGGAGGTCGAGCGCCGTGATGATCCCCTTCGGAGTGAGGTCGAACACTTCATCGACCGCCCGCGTGATCACGGAATCCGACACCGTCCCGGTGCCGAACGTGTCCACCATGATGGACACCGGGTGGGCGACGCCGATGGCGTATGCCAGCTGCACCTCGCATCTGCGCGCGAGCTTCGCAGCGACGATGTTCTTCGCTACCCAGCGTGCGGCGTAGCACGCCGAGCGATCCACCTTGGAGGGATCCTTGCCGGAGAACGCGCCGCCGCCATGGCGGCCCATGCCACCGTAGGTGTCAACGATGATCTTGCGGCCGGTGAGTCCCGCATCACCCTGCGGGCCGCCAATGACGAAACGGCCGGTTGGATTGATGTGGTACTTGATGCTGCGACCACGCAGCTCCGCCGGTATGTTGGGCTCGATCACTTCGGAGATGATCGCCTGCCGCAGCCGGCGCGTGGAAATGTCGTCGCTGTGCTGCGTCGATACGACCACGGTGTCCACGGCGACCGGAACGTGGTCCTCGTACGCTACAGTCACCTGCGCCTTGCCGTCCGGGCGCAGCCATTTCCTGCCAGCGCCTCGGCGGAAGTCAGCCAGAGCGTGAGTCATGCGATGCGCGAGCTGGATCGGAAGCGGCATCAGCTCCGGCGTCTCGTCCGATGCGTATCCGAACATCATTCCCTGATCACCTGCGCCGCCGGTATCCACGCCCTGCGCGATGTCCGGCGACTGCCTGTCGATCGTACTCATCACCGCGCACGTCTTGGCGTCGAAGCCGTAACTCGCGTCCGTGTAACCGATACGGGCGATCGTTTCGCGAACGATGTCCGGCACCGGCACATAGGTGTTCGTCGTGATCTCGCCCGCGACCACCGCAAGGCCCGTCGTGACAAGTGTCTCGCATGCCACGCGCGCCGCGGAGTCGTCGGCGAGAATCGCGTCGAGAATGGCGTCGGATATCTGGTCCGCAACCTTGTCGGGATGGCCTTCGGTTACGGATTCGGACGTGAAAAGATGACGTTCAGGCACGTTTTCAGGGATTGGAGCGAGTCAGTGACTCCGGCTGGCCACGAGCGGGCTGCGGACGGCCGGCGGGGTATCTATTTCCGTCAAGCCGGATGAACGGATTAAGTTCCGGCGTCTCCAAACATATCCCCATCACCCTTGACGGGCAATCCGTACCGGAGAAACGGAGCGTCCCCGAAGGCGGAACGAACGGCCTCGCGAAGCACCTGCTCCACCTCCTCCGCCGTGCCGGCGAGCATCGCGGACTCGGCTGCGGCCGTGGCAACATCGACGCTGATTCCGCGGATTACGCGTTTGACCATGGCGACTGACTGCGCCCCGACACTCAGCTGCCTGACGCCCAGGCCGATGAGCGCGAAGGCCATGAGCGGCTGCGACGCCATCTCACCGCAAACGGCAACGTCGAGACCCGCAGCCGTGCCGGCCTGGACGGTGCTACGAATCAGCCGCAGCACCGCGGGATGCAGCGGCGTGAAGCGCGAGGCGAGATTGACGTTGCCACGATCGACCGCGAGCGTGTACTGGACGAGGTCGTTTGTCCCGATGCTGAAGAACGCGACTTCGGGTGCGAGTATGTCGGCGCCGATCGCGGCCGCTGGAGTCTCTATCATCACGCCGAGCGGCACGTCGCGCCGATGCTCGACACCACGCGCGGTGAGCTCGTCCGATGCTTCCTGGAGCAGCTTGCGAGCCGCGCGTACTTCGTCGAGTGTCACCACGAGCGGAAGCATGATGCGCACGTCGCCGAACGAGGCAGCACGCATCAGCGCGCGGAGCTGCGTCTTGAACAGCTCGGGCTCATCCAGGCAGACACGAATCGCGCGCCATCCCAGGAATGGATTCGCCTCAGTGGCATAGACGCCGACCGGAAGCTTGTCTCCCCCAACATCGAAAGTGCGGATCACCACCGGCCTGCCGCCGAAAGCGCACACTACCTTCTGGTACGAACGGAACTGCTCTTCCTCATCCGGCATTGTGGCGCGGCCGACGACAAGGAATTCCGTTCGCATGAGCCCGACCCCGTCCGCGCCACTGCTCGCCGCCGACTCGGCCTCGTCGGGAAGATCGACGTTGGCGCGGAGCACTACGCGAACCCCGTCCAGTGTGATCGGCTCCTCCGACACCATGGCCTGGAGGGCTTCGGCGTCCGAGGCATCGCGCCGCGCTCGCTCGCCGTAGGCCACGATCTGCGCTTCGCTGGGATTCGGGACAAGTACCCCCAGCGTCCCGTCCAGAATTATCCTGTCGCCCGAACGTAGCTGCGCCGTGGCGTCGCGGAGACCAACCACCGCCGGAAGGCCTAGAGATCGCGCGAGGATGGCGACGTGCGACGTCCGTGTTCCGGCATCTGTCGCTATCGCGGAGATCGCGCCACGGTCCAGCTGTACGGTAAGACTCGGAGTCAGGTCGTGCGTGACGAGAATGGCGTTCGATCCCCGGGGGAGATCCACCGGATCGTAGTCGCCAAGACCCAGCAACATCGAAAGCACACGGATGTGCACATCGGTGAGATCAGCGACGCGCTCGCGCAACATGAGATGCGCGTGACGCGCGAAACTCTGGCGCCAGTCGGCCATGACCAGATCGAACGCCTTCTCGGCGCCCAGGTTCTGACGAATCAGCGCGCGTACGTTGTCGAGAAGCTCGACGTCCTCGAGCATCGCGATCTGAACGTCGAATATCGCGGCTTCCTCTTCGCCCGCATTGGCGCTGACCCGCTCGCGCACCTGCGCGAGGCGCGCTCGTGCCCGACCGACGACTTCGTCGAAGCGCGCTACTTCGGCGGCAACCTGGTCGTCGGAAATGATCCGCTGCCGAACCTGGGGAATCTCCCAGCGTAGCAGATGTACAGGACCAACCACGATCCCTGGTGACGCCGGAATCCCGACGATGCGAAGCGGCACTAACGCTCCCCGAATCTTGAAGCGACGAGCTCGGCGAGCGCCTCGACCGCAGCGTCGGCGTCATCGCCTGTCGCGCGCAGCGTTATCTGCGCGCCGCACTCGGCCGCGAGCATCATCACACCCATGATGCTCTTGCCGTTGACCTCGAGATCGTCGCGCACAATCGTGACGTTGCTTGCGAACTTCCCGGCGGTCTTCACGATCTCGGCCGCCGGGCGCGCGTGCACTCCATTCTTGTTCACGATTGTAACGGTACGTTCCGCCATCAACGGGCCACCGAGTAGAGGACAAAAATGGCGAGCACCATCAGGGCTGCACGCCATCCAGTCGCGCGTACACCAAACCTGGCGAGCACAACGGCTCCGATCACCGCCACGACTGCGACACCACCAGCAAGAACGCGTCCCGGTCCAATAATCCTCTGCAGCGCAAGCGGCAGTATCAACCCCGCAAGGACGGCGGAGATACGAGCCAGAGCCGCCGGCCCAGCCCTGAAGACCGGATTCGCAAGCGCCGGAGCAACCCTGAGGCCGCGACGCAATCCGACCCGCAGCCCCCACGCCCGCAACGCTACATGCCCCACGTTGTAGGTACCAAGGAAGATAAGTACCACGGCCATGGGGCCGGCGCCAAGCGAGAAGGCGCCCAGTGAGATGAGTGAGCAGAGCGGCAGCCATCCGGCCCAGACCAGCTGATCGCCCACGCTGCCAAGCGGGCCGCACAGTGCAGTCCTGAATCGCTCGATACGCACTGGATCCTCGCCATCCAGCTCGACCCTGGCAAGCGCACCAACGGCGACGGATGCCAGGTATGGATGCGCGTTGAAATAGCGCGCCTGACGCGCAAGTGCGGCGTGATAACGATCTTCCGGAAGGCCCCGCAGGAGCGGCTTAACGCAGAAGGCTATTCCGTTCCCAAGCATTGTTTCGTAGTTCCACGAGCCCTGTATTGCAAACAATCGCAAGAAACTGGCGACCACCGCGCGCACTCCAACCGCCGCAGGCGTACCTGACGCGGCTGCGCCGGGCATTGCAGCTTGGGCCGGAGGCTGTGAATCTGGAAGCGTCATTGCAATAACAGAATGGCGGTTCCGGCGCCGAGTCCGAGCACGAAAAGCCAGCCAGCGCGTGCTGCGCGATGTGTGAGCGTCCAGATCGCGCCAGCAGCGACCGTTGCCGCAAGCGCAGTCACCACCGCACGCGAATGGATGGCGGTCCCGTGCCAGATCGCGACGAGTTCCTCGGATAACGGAAACAGTGCGAGCAGCGCGATGCAGGTCACTGCGAAGCCGCGCAACAGGTCCATGCTCAAGCCGCGCACCTGCAAGGCATCGATCGCGCTCGGTGAGCCAGCGTCTATCGTAGCGCGCATCTTGCGCGCCTGGTGCGCATTCCAGGTACGAACCCACACCATGCTGCGGCTGCTGAACACTGCGGTGGCCAACGCGGCGAAGATTGCGACCGGAAGCGCGCCCGGTGAACTCTGTGGCTGACCGGCCATCACGACCCCGCCAACTACGCCAGCGCTCCCCCACTCGGCATACCGCGACGCGCCGAACGGTAGCGTCTCAAGTGCGATGAGCTCGAGTACCGCGCCAACGAGCAGACCCGAGCCTGCATGTCCCACGAACGCGCCCGCAATGGTCGCCGACACAAGCGGACGCGAAAGCATCATCTGCGGAAAGCTGACCATGTCCAGCCCGACTACGGCACCGAGCAGTGACACCGGCACGATGCTGACCAGCATCGATGTGAGCGTCATCTACCACACTCGCGAAGCAGGTCGTCCAGCGAGTGGCTCGCAGCCGATGGAACATCCTGCGCGGTCACGACTATCCCCAGCGCTCCGAGATCGCGCAGCGCCTGCTCTTCCGACCGGTTGAGAAACACGTACCGCAGTCGCTGCGTCCGATCCTCCCGGTGGTGAATACCGCCGACGTTCACCGCAACCAGCGGGAGCGCGGATGTGCGAGCCAGCCGGAGCATTGCCTCTATCGTCCCCGTCAGCACCATGCCAGTGCGCGGGTCGGCGGCGTACCTGCCCATGCCATGCGCTGCTTCCGCCGTGGACGCGAAATACACATCCATGCTGGGCGGAACCCCCATGCGGTACAGCTCCTGCTCCCACTCCGATTCTGCGACCACGTCGTCAACGAGAACGATGAACCCGAGATCGAGCGGCTGTCCCCAGCCCACGACCACCTGTCCGTGTATCAGGCGGTCATCTATTCGGTAGAGCGCGACTGGCATTCAGCGCGAAGAAGTGGCAATTGCTGCACGACCCTTGTCGGCCGCTCGCGCGGAAGCTTCCGCTGCAGGAAGATCAGGTGGGCAGAACACGAAATCCATCAGCGCGGCGAGGTTCACGCCTGTTATCACGACCAGGCCGGGTGTGTCGTGCATCACTTTCCGCGCGGCGAACGTCGCGCTGCCGCCCGGGAGGTCGGTGAAAATGACGTGCAATCCATGCAGGGCCATCAGGTCGCGCATTCCCGCTTCTATCTCCTCGCGTCCAAGTCCAGCGTTGGAGAACGGGATCAGTGCGTTGCCACGGCCGGTGATCTGCTCGACCGCCGAGACGAGCCCCGACGGGAATGAGCCGTGGCCGGCCACTATGGCGCGGGGCGAGACCGCGGGGTCCATCTACTCCACGTCCTCCTGGAGATACCGGCGAATGGCCGATGCTTTCTGCATTCGCTGTATGAGTCGGTCGTTGAACTGTTCCGCGGGATTGATTCCCGAGTACTGAAGAAGATGGTTCATCGCGATCACTTCCGCTATCACGGTGATGTTCTTTCCCGGATTGAGCGGTATGGTGAGCTTGGGGATCTCGACGCCGAGAATGCTCGCGACCGAAGTGTCGAGCCCCGTCCGTTCTACGGGCGCGTTCCTGTCCCACGTCTCGAGATGTACCACCACCTCGATTCGCTTCTGCTGGCGCACGGATCGTATCCCGAAGATGGAAGGGATGTTGATGAGTCCCACGCCGCGGATCTCCATGTGGTGCGCGGCGAGCTCATGCGCGCGCCCGATCAGAAGATCCTGTCCGCGGCGCGACACGATGACGAGATCGTCGGCGACCAACCGATGCCCGCGCTCGACCAGATCGAGCACGCATTCCGACTTGCCGATTCCGCTGGCGCCTGTAAAGAAGAGTCCCACTCCATACACATCCGCAAGCGAGCCGTGGATGGTCGTTGTTGGAGCGAACAGCTCTTCGAGCGCCGGTTTCGCGCCGCGATAGAATTCCGCCGTGCTAAGTGCGGTCCGAATCAACGCCGTTCCCGACTCGCGTGCGCGCTCGCGAAGGCCCGGCGGCGGCTCCTGACCCTTGGTGATGAACACCGCGGGCAGCGAGAACGAGTAGAAGAGATTGATAATCTCCTGACGCCGGCCCGGCTCGAGCGAGTACAGGTACGTTATTTCGGTTTCGCCTAGTACCTGGAGCCGGTCCGATACGAAGCGGCCCACATAGCCGGCGAGCGCGAGACCGGGACTCGATATGTCCGGGCCCGGCAGTGGGCGATCCATTCCGACCCCGTCACCGAGGTCGTCCAGCCTCAGCGGCTCGGCGAGCCTCTCTACAAGCTCGCCGACCGTGGGATGTCGAATCACGTGCGAAGCTCTGTCGTGTGCACCTGCTTCTTCTTCGCCGACTTGAGCTTGCGGATCTGCGCGTCAGCCTTGGCGATCGCGTCAGTCAGCGCGGGCTCCGGATACTTTGCTTCTCCCTTCGCGACGAGATTATCGTAATGCGGGGCATGTAGTACCAGTTCCACGGTCTTCATCACTCCATCCTCACCAACCCAGACGTCCGCGTCGACTGCCCTTCCCAGATGCTCGATCAGCTTGTGGATTCCCTCTGTCGCCTTCGTGCGGAGTGATTCGGTGATTTCAGTCTGATGTCCGTGGAATTGGATTTCCATGCTATGCCCCCTGGGCTACGAGTTGTAAATGTGCCAGTGTCTCTTCTGCTGCACGTTCCCATGTGAACGTTTCCGCAAATCGGCGCGCGTTATCGCCGAGGGTCGAGACGAGCTCCGGCGAGTCGAGCAAACCACGCATAGCTGCGGCATACGCGCCGACGTTCGAACCCGGTACGAGAAAACCGGTGTCGCCATCAACCACGGATTCGCGGATCCCCGGTGAGTCGGCGGCGATCACCGGTGTGCCGCAAGCCGCAGACTCCAAGTTACTTATCCCCCATCCTTCCTTGGGAGATGCGAGCACGGTTGCCCACGACCTCCGAAGCAGGTCACGCTTCTGCCGCTCCGTGATGTACCCCAGAAATCGCACGCGATCCTCGATGTGAAGCTTCGATACGAGCGCTTCGAGTCGGTCCCGGTCGTCACCCTTTCCTGCAATCTCCAGGCGAGCGTTCCTTGCATCGAGCAGGGCGAAGGCCCTTACTACGAGATCCACCCGTTTATACCGCTTCAATCGACCCAGATACGAGAACAGTGGAATTTCGGAACGGCTGTTCGGCATCGGGGTGAGCGACTCGACGTCGACTCCGTTGTAGATCACTCGAATTCGATCGGCGGGAATCCCGCGTGTCACCAGGTCGTCGCGCGTACTGACGCTGACGGCCTCGAAATCCACGCCGCGATACCCTCGGCCCAACGGTCGCTCGACGAGCCACGTCGCCGCCGCAACCGGAAACGACTCCTCCCGGAACGCTGTGGCTCCAAAAAGGTGATGAGTGATCACCACCAGTCGTTTCGGCTTCCACCGCTTGGTGTAGAGCGGAATCTTGTTGAGGTCCTCCACGACGATGTCGTACTTCCGCTGTGCCGATAGTTCATGATATGCTCTTTGCGCGTGGAGCGGGAAGGTAAAGCGTGATCCCACGCGTCTGACGTTGATCCCGTCCACAACTTCCTGGTCCGCCGCGCCGGCGAAAGAGCTGCAGAGCAGATCCACATCGTGGCCTTGCCTCGCGATTCTGCCGAATACCTCGTGCAGATGCAACTCGGCGCCACCGGCGTGCGGATTGTGCCGATCCTGCCAGTTCACGACAAGGATGCGCAAGGTCTAGAGCATGCCTTGCTGACGGGCATACGCGTCGAGCACACCGTTTACGAACCTGGCGCTCTGCGCACTGCCATAACGTTCCGCCAGTCTCACCGACTCCTTGATGACCACTCGCGGCGGTGTGGTGCCCTGCAACAGCTCGGCGATGGCCAGCCGCAGCACGGATCGCTCTATTGCGCCCAGGCGGCTCAGGCGCCAGTTGGTCGTCACCTCGCTGAGCGATTTGTCGATCTCCGCACCTCGCGCGATCAGTATCCGCACCAGAAATCCCGCGAACTCCTGCTCTTCGCGCGACACTGCGAGATCATCCCAGACCTGTTGCGCGATCCGGTCGAGCGCAATGTCGTCGCGCATGTCCCACGCATACAGAGCCTGCAGCGCGCGCGATCGCGCCCGCGATTCAACCCTCATCGGCTGGCTCTATCTGATCCAGCACGTCCGTCGTCTCGAGCGCGGCAATCGCGGCATCCCAGCCCTTGTTCCCGTGTATGCCACCTGCGCGCGCCTGCGCCTGCTCCATGTTGTCACAGGTGAGAAGCCCGAAGCCGACCGGTATCTCCGCGTCGATGCAGACGCTCGCGAGGCCGCGCGACGCTTCACCCGCAACGAAGTCGAAGTGTGGTGTGTCGCCGCGTATGACCGCGCCGAGCGCGATCAGCGCATCGTAGCGACCGGATGCGAGCGCGCGACGCGCCGCAAGCGGCAGCTCCCACGCGCCCGGCACCCAGACGACATCTATGTCGTCGAACTCGACGCCATGTGCCACAAGCGCTTCGAGCGCGCCATCGACGAGCGGTCGGGTGATCGTGTCGTTGAAGCGGCTCGCGACCACCACGACACGACGGCCCGCGCCCTGCGGTGTTCCGTTGAACTCTGCCATCTATCTTTTCAGGAGGCGAGAAGGTGTCCGAGCTTTGCCTGCTTGGTCTTCAGGTACTGCGCGTTTTCGGTCGTCGATGGCGGTACGATGGGGACGCGGTCTTCCACGTGGAGCGCGTATCCTTCGAGTCCCACCAGCTTGCGCGGATTGTTCGTCAGCACGCGCATGGATTCAAGTCCCAGATCGAGAAGAATCTGCGCGCCGATGCCGTAGTTGCGAAGGTCCGGACCGAAGCCAAGCGCCTCGTTCGCCTCGACTGTGTCCTTCCCCTCGTCCTGAAGCTGGTAGGCCTTGAGCTTGTTCAGCAGTCCGATGCCGCGGCCTTCCTGGTCGAGATACACGATCACGCCGCGCCCTTCCGCCTGAATCATCTGCATGGCGGTGTCGAGCTGCCATCCGCAGTCGCAGCGCGCGGAATGAAAGACGTCGCCCGTGAGACACTTGGAATGCATGCGCACCAGCACACCGGTTTCGCCCTGAACGTGGCCATGGAGGAGCGCGACGTGCTCGCGCTGGTCCACGTCGTTGTGATAGCCGATGATGCGCCATTCGCCGTACTCGGTGGGAAGCCGCGCCTCGGCGACGCGATGCACCAGCCGCTCGGTGCGAAGCCGGAATGCGACAAGCTGCGCGACCGTGATGAATGTGAGTCCGTGTTCCTTTGCGAACACTTCAAGGTGCGGGCGCCGCGCGGCGCTGCCGTCCTCATTGAGTATCTCGCAAATCACACCGGCCGGCTGCAGGCCGGCAAGCCGCGCGAGATCGATCGCCGCCTCGGTGTGCCCGACGCGCTGCAGCACGCCGCCCTCGCGTGCTCGAAGCGGGAACACGTGACCGGGCCGTCTCAGATCGCTTCGGTGCGTCGCCGGATCCACAGCCACCCGAATGGTCGTCGCACGGTCCTGCGCGCTTATGCCAGTGGACACACCGTAGCGCGGCGCTGCATCGATGCTGACCGTGAACGCGGTGCGTTGTTCCTCGGTGTTGAACTCGCTCATCTGCGGCAGATCCAGATGGTCCGCGCGCTCTCCCGTAAGTGCCAGACAGATAAGACCGCCAGCCCGGCGGATCATGAAGTTCACACCCTCGGCGGTGATGTGCTCGGCGGCGCACACGAGGTCACCCTCGTTCTCGCGGTTGTCGTCGTCGGCAACGATGATCATCCTGCCGGCGGCGATGTCGCGCAGCGCCTGCTCCACAGTCCCGAACTTCGTATCAGGCATTGACCGTCTCCGTATAGGGGGCGACCAGCCGGCGTACGTATTTCCCTACCATGTCGTTCTCTATGTGTACGCGCGAGCCCGGACGCAGGTTACCCAGGGTCGTGTGTCGCAGCGTGAATTCGATGAGCGATATCTGGAGCACGCGGTCGTGCGGAAGTGCGTTCACTGTGAGGCTCACGCCGTCCACGGCGACTGAGCCGAGCGGCACCATGGCGGCAAAGGCCTCCTGCGACACCTCGATGTCGACCAGCAACGCATCCCCGTCCCGCCGAACAGCGCGCACGGACGCCGCTTCGTCCACGTGCCCCTGAACGAGATGCCCACCAAGGCGATCGCCAAGTCGCATCGCACGTTCCAGATTCACGCTGGCGCCGACGACCCAGTCCGCAAACGTAGTTCGATCCAGAGTAGTGGCGATCGCCGCGACGGTGAACCAGCCTGCACCCGACTCGCGTACCGTGAGACAGGCTCCGTTCACCGCGATGCTCTCACCGGACACGACAGAGTCGTAGCCGCAGCGAATCCGGAACTCGCGTCCCGCAGCTGTGACGGCTACCCGATCGACGGTGCCGATCTGGTCAATCAGTCCAGTAAACATTCAAACAGCGTGGATGGCATATATGGTCATCAGATCATCGCCGAACGTCTGGCGCCGGAGAACCGGCAGCCGGCGAACGCTCGCCGCGCGCCGGGGTGAAGTGGCGCCGAATGCAGCCAGCGCGCCGCCCCCCAAAACAACGGGTGCCTGAAAGATAACAAGCCTGTCCACCAGCTCCGCATCGAGCAGGGCGGACGCCAGTGTCGCCCCCCCCTCCACGAGTAACGACCGGATCCCCCTCGCGCGCAATGCTCGAAGCGCGGCGCCCAGATCGGCGACACGAACAAAGGTGACGCCATGGGCTTCCTCGAGAACCGACGTACGGCCCGCTGAGAGTCTGGCGTCCGGGTCGAAGACCACGCGCAGTGGCACGATCCGCGGCTGGATGGGTCCACGGACCGTCAGCTCGGGCCGGTCGGTGGCGTAGGTGACCGCGCCGACTGCGATCGCGTCCGCGTTGGCGCGCATCAGGTGGACCTCCTCGCGAGATCGCTCGTTCGTCAGCCAGGCGCGGCCGCGCTCTGAGTCGGCAATGGCGCCATCGATGGAGAGGGCGAGCTTGAGGGTGACCCAGGGTCGGTCGGACGCGAACGCATGAAAGAAGGCCGCGTTCAGCTCACGCGCATCCTGTTCCAGCAGTCCGGTCGCCACGTGAATGCCGGCGTCCCGCAGCTTCTGCGCTCCGCCGCCGCTACTGGCGCCGGGATCGAGCGCCGCCACCACCACGCGTCCCACCCGCGCCTCGATGAGCGCATCTACGCACGGCGGCGTCTTCCCAGTGTGGTTGCACGGCTCGAGCGACACGTAAACCGTCGCGCCTTCGGCTCTGTCCCCTGCCTTCGCAAGTGCGTTGATCTCCGCGTGTGCTTCGCCGAATCTCTCGTGCCACCCTTCACCGACCACCATGTCGCCGTTGACGATGACGGCACCAACCATTGGATTTGGAGCGGTCTGCCCCCAGCCTTGCTGCGCGATATGGATCGCGCGACGCATATACTCCTCGTCGCGCGCATCCGTCATACGGTCAGAGTCCGAGCCGGACGCCAACAGCGCCGAACGTCACTGCAGCGCCCGCTATCGAACCGGCGAACGTGTTGTACGTCGGAATGGTGATCGCGTTGGTGCGGCCGATTTCACCGATGATCTTGAAGAACGGAAAGTTCAACGTTCCATCGGCGAAGTATGTCGTGCGTGTCACGTTCTGCGACATCGATATCGGGCCCACGTTCTGCGCCGGTGTCCCGACTCCCGCGACGCCACGTGCGGCGACGTGCGCAGAGCTCGTGGCGGACGCGCTGTATTTATCCTGACCCGCTCCGACTGCGAGGCCGAGGAAGAGAAAGCTCTTGCTCGCGACCAGACGATATGAGTCGGTGGTCACGTCGATGTTGTCGATGTGGAGCGAGTCACCAGCCGAGTTTGAAGACTCGAGATTGACCGTCGGCAGACCGCGGCGGAGATACGAGACCGACAGACCCGGGAACAGTATGCTTTCCTGCACGATCCCCACGCGAACACCGCCGCCGAACTTCACCGAACCGTTCGGAGTTGTGAGATGCACGCCCGATGCATTGATCGACGGCAAATAGCTCACGCTTCCCAGAAGGTCGATACCGCCGACGTTGGTCACTCCGAGCGGAAACCCCGGGAAAAGGCCGATGGCGACATCAGCCTGCGGGATACCCGCAATTTGGGACTGCGTGGGATACTCATCCGAATGCGCGCCGCTGGTGGACGGCGTAACCTGATCCACGCGCGGAATGTTCGAGTTGATCGCGGTTGCGCGACCGCTTACGTACACGTGACCCAGTCCACCGAGCGTACCGCCGATACCGAGTGTGGTGTTGCCGCCGGCGATGATCGCCCCCAGCTGCGGCGCGAGAAACTGGAATACGTCTATCCCTTTCTGACACGCATCCTGCGTGATGGTGGCGGAGCACTGGGAATTGACGGCGGTTTGCGCACTGGCGGGAAGCGCGAGGCAAGCCAGCGCCACTGCGGCGATTAACGACTGAATCTTCATGTGTTCTCCAGATGTGATCTATTCGAGTACGACGCGCCCGGTGCCAGTCCGGATTGAGCCTAGGCGCCAGGACGATACTCCCGCGCGCGCCGCGCCCTGAATGACTTCAGTGGCGTCGGCATCGTCACAGATCACGACCATCCCGACCCCCATGTTGAACGACCGAAACTGATCTTCCAACGGCACCGCACCCGCCTGCCCCAGCTCGCGGAAGATCGCCGGCACTTCCCAGCTCTGGAGATCGACCGCCGCGTCCAGAGTTGGCGGCAACGCCCGATCCAGGTTACCGGGAAGGCCGCCGCCCGTGATGTGAGCCATTGCGTGCACCCTGCCGAGCGACGGCCGGAGCGCCGACAGGTAGGACAAGTGCACCGCGAGCAGGGCGTCCGCAACACTCATGTCGGTGCCGGGAAAGCGATCATCCACGCCGAGACGCATTCGCTCGCTCACGATGCGACGGGCGAGCGAGAAACCGTTCGTGTGAAGTCCGCTGCTGGCGAGCGCGACGAGCGCATCGCCATCGCGCACGCGTTGCGGGCCCAGTACGTCATCCTCACCCACGCAGCCGACGATGAATCCCGCCAGATCGTAGTCGGGCGGTGTGTAGATACCCGGCATCTCCGCGGTCTCGCCACCGAGCAGCGCGCAGCCATTCTCTCGGCATCCGGTCGCAACTCCGGCGACGATGGATTCCACCACCGCCGGCTCGAGCCTGCCGAACGCTACGTAATCGAGGAAGAAAAGCGGCAGAGCGCCCTGCACCAGGATGTCATTGACGCAGTGATTGACCAGATCGTGTCCGATCGTTCCGTGCCTGCCGGCCTCAATCGCGACTCGCGTCTTGGTCCCCACTCCATCCGCCGACGCGACGAGCAGCGGCCTGATGACGTCCCCGGGTATTCGGTACATGCCGCCGAAACCGCCGAAGGCACCGCGAACTCCCGCCGTGTACGTTGACTCCACGAGCGAACGGATACGCCGCTTCGCGTTGTCGCCGGCATCGATGTCGACGCCCGCGGAGCGATAGTCCATTTGCGCGAACCCGCTTCCGGTTGTCACGCCGGCACGTCCTCCTCGAACGCGACAAGCTTCTTGAATGCGCGCACGCGTTCGTCGATCTCCGGCCGCGTGATGGTCATCAGCCGCTCGATCGAGAACTGTTCGACCGCGAACGACCCCATCGCTGACCCATAGATCACCGCGCGGCGCATGTTCGCGTCGCTGAGATCGCCAGTGCGCGCGAGGTAGCCGATGAATCCGCCCGCAAATGAATCACCAGCCCCCGTGGGATCGAAGACCGTTTCCAGCGGGTATGCCGGAGCGAAGAAGATGTTGTCCTCACGAAAGAGGAACGCGCCGTGCTCACCCTTCTTGATGACAACGTGTTTGGGTCCGTGCGCCATGATCCATCGCGCGGCCTGCACCAGGTTCGTCTTCTCGCTGAGCTGGCGGGCTTCGGCGTCGTTGATGGTGATGAGGTCCACGTGGCGCAACAGCTCGACCAGCTCCGGGCGCCGGCTCTCGATCCAGAAGTTCATCGTGTCCGATGCGACGAGCCGGGGTCGCTCGACCTGGTTCAGCACCGATAGCTGAAGCCGAGGGTCGATGTTCGCGAGAAATAGGAAGTCGGGTTTGGCGAACCGTGCCGGAATCTTGGGCTCGAAGTGCGAGAACACACCGAGGTGCGTCTCCAGCGTCTCCGCCGAATTCAGATCGTGCCGGTAACGGCCCCGCCACCGGAACGAGCTGCCATCCAGCTGCTCGATGCCGCCGAGGTCCACGTTGCGGCTCTCGAGGCGCCGCAGACTGTCCATGGGATAGTCGTTACCAACCACCCCCACGACCTGCACATCCGTGAGGTGACTGGCCGACGCTGCGAAGAACGTCGCCGACCCGCCAAGAACGTCTTCCGCCTTGCCAAACGGCGTTTCGACCGAATCGAGTGCGACGGAGCCAACGACGAGTACGGACATCAGAGGTGGGTGAGAGTGTGAGCCGGCATTACATCCGCTCCGGCGCGGACAGGCCGAGCAGGTGCAACGTGTTGCGCAGCACTATCTGCGTGGCGCGCGCCAATGCGAGTCGCGCATTCATGATAGGCCGCGGTTCGTTGAGCACGTGGTGCTTGTGATACCAGAGGTGCGCCAGCCGCGCTGTCTCGAGTGCGTAGGTGGTGAGTCGATGCGGCTCGTTCGACGACGCCGCGCCTGCCACTTCCATGGGAAAGTCGATGAGCTGCTTGATGAGCGCCTGCTCTTCCGGTTCGGCGAGCACCGTCATATCGACCGCGGAAATGTTCATGCTGGTTGCGTCGATCTCGCCCACACGAAATATGCCGCTCATTCGTGCGTGTGCCATCTGCAGATAGTACACCGGATTCTCATCCGACTGTCGGCGCGCGAGGTCCACGTCGAAGATGAGCGGACTGTCCCCCTTCCGCATCAGGAAGAAGAAGCGCACGGCATCGCGACCCACCCAGTCGATCAGGTCGCGCACGGTGACGTAGCTGCCTGCGCGTTTTGAGATCTTGATCTCCGTTCCTTCCTTCACGACCGTCACCATCTGGTGCAGTACGTATTCCGGATACCCCTCGGGAATACCGACGTTCAGGGCGCGCAGCCCCGCACGCACTCGCGTGGTGGTGCCGTGGTGGTCCGCACCCTGCACGTTGATCGCCCGCCGAAAGCCACGCTGCCATTTCGTGAGGTGGTACGCCACATCCGGGACGAAGTAGGTGAAGCTCCCGTCGCGCTTTCGCATCACGCGGTCCTTGTCGTCGCCGTAGTCCGTGGTTCGCAGCCACAGCGCACCGTCGTGCTCGTACGTATGCCCGTTCGCGATAAGCAGATCGACGGCGTCCTGCACCTTGCCGTCAGTGTACAGGCTGGACTCCAGGTAGTACGTGTCGAATCGTACTCCGAATGCCTGCATGTCCAGGTCCTGCTCCGCGCGCAGTGCGCGCACGGCAAAGTCGCGAATCTCGCCATCCCGCATCGCGTCGAAGCGAAGCGCGATCTCCCGCACGTATTCGCCGTGGTATCCGCCCTCCGGGATGCGCGCATCGCCGCCCTCCGCATCGATGTAAGCGCGGACACTCAGCTCGAGGTTGTCGATCTGCACACCGGCATCGTTATAATAGAACTCGCGTGACACCTGCCAGCCCGTCCATTCGAGCAGCGACGAGATCGCGTCCCCCAGCGCAGCCTGCCGGCCGTGTCCTACGTGAAGCGGTCCGGTCGGATTCGCAGAGACGAATTCGACGACGACGGGACACGCCTCGCCCGCGTTGCTGCGCCCGTACGCTTCGTTCCTTGCGACGATGTCACGCACCGACTCCGCGACTGCAGCCGGATCGAGTCTGAAGTTGAGGAAGCCGGGACCAGCTATCTCGATGCGATCGATCCCCGCTTCGCGCAGAATCACATTGTCACGGATGTCCGCGGCGATCTCCGCGGGCTTGCGACGCAGCGGGCGCGCCAGCACCATCGCGATGTTGCTCGCCCAGTCCGCGAGTGCTGGATCCCGAGGCCGCTCGAGCAACGGTTCGATGTCTTCCGGTGCGCCGATCGCCAGTGCCGCGCGCTTCAGCTCACCGCGAATCCTTTCCGCGAAGCTCACTCCGCGCTCTTGGGTGCGGACGCCGGACCGGTACGGGGAGGCGCAGCCGCACTCTTGGCCGTACTCTTGGCCGTACTCTTGGCCGTACCCGAAGCAGCACCCGCGGCCGTACCCGAATCCGATGCGGCGGGCTTTGACGCAACGTCGGCTGCAGGCTTGGACTCGCCTGACGCGGCCGCCCCCTCGGCCGCCCCCTCACTCGCCCGTCCTTCACCGGAATCGCCGCCAGCCTCGTGTTTCGAATCGGCGGTCCGGGCGGGAGGCTTCTGATCCTTTTTGCCATCCTTGCCGTAATCGGTGATGTAGAAACCACTTCCGTGGAAAACCAGACCGGCACCGGCCGACATCTGCCGCTCTGCCTCTGCGCCACATACGGGGCATGGCACCACGGTGGGGGCGGTGGCCATGGACCTGAAGAATTTGTCGAAGTCGTGCCCTTCGGGGCACGCGAACTCGTAGGTAGGCACTTTTTTTCGCGGGGGGTTGATGCAGACCTACAATTTACCGGGCGACGGCCGCCACCTCAACGCCTGACGCTCGTTCAGTGCGCCGGATCGTACGTGCCCCATCGCGCCGCGAGGGTGTCGGAGATCTCACCGACGCTCGCGCGCGCTCGAACGGCCTCGATGATGAGCGGCATCAGCACCGGCGTCCCGTTCCCCATCCGCGCCGCCGCCGCGCTCAGGCTTGCGAGAGCCAAATCCAACCGAGATTGATCCCGTTGCGAGCGCACTGCCGTGAGCTTCACAACCTGCTCCCGCTCGAGCGCCGAGTAGTCCGGCGACGGAATGACCGGCGGCGCAACATCGTCAGCGAAGACGTTGACACCAACGATGGCGGTCTCCCCCGCTTCCACGCGCAGCTGAAATTCGTACGCGCTGCGAGCGATCTCTTCCTGAAAGAAACCGGCTGCTACGGCTCGTTCAGCTCCACCAATCTCGTCCACGCGAGCAATCAGCTCCATGGCACGACGCTCCAGGTCATCGGTGAGTGCCTCCACGTAGTAGCTGCCAGCAAGTGGATCTGCAGTGTTGGCGATTCCGGATTCGTAACCGATTATCTGCTGTGTGCGAAGCGCGAGTGTCGCTGCTTCCGCAGTGGGAAGCGCAAGCGCCTCGTCGTATCCGTTTGTGTGCAGTGATTGAGTGCCGCCGAGGGTCGCTGACAGCGCCTGCATGGTAACCCTGACGATGTTGTTGAGTGGCTGCTGCGCCATCAGTGTCACGCCGCCGGTCTGCGTGTGGAATCGCATCCTGCAGCTCGCGTCTCCTGCACTGAAGCGCTCGCGCATCACGCGCGCGTAAATCCTGCGTGCCGCGCGGAACTTGGCGACCTCTTCAAAGAGATCGTTGTGCGCCGCGAAGAAGAACGAAAGCCGCGGCGCGAACGCATCGATGGCAAGCCCCGCCGCGATTGCGCGCTTCACGTACTCGATTGCGTTCGCGAACGTAAACGCGAGCTCCTGCACCGCCGTGGCGCCAGCCTCACGGATGTGATAACCGGAGATGGATATCGGATTCCAGCGCGGCACTTCAGCCGCGCAGAACCGGAAGATCTCCGCGATGAGGTCGAGACTCGGGCCCGGCGGATAGATGTACGTGCCGCGCGCGATGTATTCCTTGAGCAGGTCATTCTGAATGGTCCCGCTCAGTACGGCGCGATCGATTCCCCGCTCTTCCGCTACGACGATGTACATCGCCAGCAGTGTCGCCGCCGTGGCATTGATCGTCATGGACGTCGATATGGTCTCGAGCGGAAGATCGGCCAGCAGGGCGTGCATGTCCTCGACCGTGTCGATCGCAACGCCGGCGCGCCCCACCTCGCCGAGTGACCGGGGCGAGTCGGAATCGATACCCATCTGAGTGGGAAGATCGAACGCGACGGAGAGCCCGGTCTGACCTCGCTCCAGCAGCAGGCGAAAGCGCGCGTTCGTCTCCTCCGCGGTCCCGAAGCCTGCGTACTGGCGCATGGTCCAGAGACGTCCGCGGTACATGCTGGCCTGCACACCACGGGTATACGGATAGTGGCCGGGATCACCCAGATCACGTTCGTAGTCAAAGGGAGCGTCACCCGGTCTGTAGGTGACCGCTATCGGGATTCCAGAAGAAGTCTCGATTGCTGGAGGAGCCTTGCAACCGCGCTCCCGCGACGAATCAGCCACTGCGCTGGCCACGTCTGTCGTATGTCAGGCCTGCTCAGCGAGCGCCGGCTGCGCCAACATCCTGTCCGCCATGATCACGTCGCTCTTGCTGCCAATGAACAGCGGCGTCCGCTGGTGCAGCTCCGTGGGCTCGACGTCCAGTATGCGCACACTCCCGTTGCTCGCGAGTCCCCCTGCCTGCTCCACGATGAACGCGAGCGGGTTCGCCTCGTACAGCAGACGGAGTTTGCCGCGAGGGTTCTTCTCGTTCGCGGGGTACGCGAACAGTCCGCCACCCAGAAGGTTGCGGTGGAAGTCCGCGACGAGCGACCCGACGTACCTCACACTCATCGGCGTGCGGACTCCGTCCAGCCCGCGATAGCGGCGCATCAGCGCGCGAACATCTTCTTCCCACACCTGCTCGTACGAATCATTGACCGACAGATAACGGCCATGCTCGGGAATGCGAATGTTCGGGTGCGACAGCAGGAACTCACCGATCTGTGGATCGAGCGTGAAGCCGTGTGCACCCTGGCCCGTGGTGTACACCATCATCGTGCTGGAGCCGTAAATGATGTAGCCCGCGGCAACCTGGCGCCGGCCCGGCTGGAGCATGTCCTCCATCTCCCCGCGCGAGCCGCGCGTGATCTTCCGCACGACGGAGAATATCGTACCTACGGGAACGTTGACGTCGATGTTGGATGACCCGTCGAGCGGATCGAACAGTAGGCAGTACTTGCCACAGCGGAAGTTGTCCGGAATCTGGATGATGTCCGGCTCCTCTTCGGACGCCATCGCGCACAACCGGCCGCTGTGATCCAGCGCCTTGATGATCATGTCATTCGCCAGGACGTCCAGCTTCTGCTGAATCTCGCCCTGCACGTTCTCGCTCTCCGTGGAACCGATGATGTCCGCGAGGCCGGCCATGCGGACCTTGTTGGCTATCATCTTGGCCGCAAGCGCGATGTCGTAGAGGAGGCCTGAGAGCTCGCCGGTCGCGTCCGGATAAAGTCGCTCCTGCTCGATGATGTAACGCTCGATCGTTACGACTGACGTCGCGGTGTGCTTGACCATAACATCTCCTCGGCGAACTGATCGGCTTCTAACTCGAAACGGTTACGGGCGTACCCGTGTCGCGCGGATTCCCAAAGGTAACGCATGGGAAAAGCTTTGTCCCGCCGGAACTGCCGTACGTGAGCCAGCTCGTGAAGTAAGAGACGTACGGACAGCTTTTCCCGCCGGGAAAGGAAGACTGTTCGGCCCAGCGTGATCCCGGCGACTGAGCTCTGGCCGAGCGCCCAGCCTCCAAACCGCAATGGCATGCCGCCATGTCGCCACCGGACGCCGGCGAGCTCCGGGAACTCCTCGACAATTTCCGCCGGAAGCGCAATCGGCAATCCGACAGTCTCCGCGATGATGCCGTTACGCAGCCACGCGCTGAGTCCCCTCATCACGCGAGCCACACGGCGAGACTGCCCGCTCCGAGTGCTACGAGTGCCGACCGAGCTGGAAACCGGCTGATGCACGTCGCGATCACGGCCCCCGCGCACAGTAGCGCCAGAACGAACCCGGAAACCGACATCGCTACCGGCACGGCGGCGAGCGGCAGCGATGACGCCGTTCGCGCGATGGCCTCGAACATCTGGAGGAGCGGATGCGCCGCCACCGCCACGTGCCGCGCGCCCGCGGGAAAGGGAGCCAGTATCAGCGCGAGGAACAGCATGGGTTGAACGACTGCAATAACCGGGTCAGCCGCAAGGTTCGTGATGGGACCGACCAGGCTGAGTCTTCCGAAGTAGGCCGCGACGAGCGGTCCCGTGACCGCTGTAGCCGTGACGGAAACGGCGAGCGATTGCGCGAGTCTGCGGCGCAGGCCGCCAAGTTGCGCGAAGCTCCCGCGACGAACAAGCACCCCCGCCGCTATCACTCCGGCCATTCCCGCCATGCTGAGCTGATAGCCGACTTCCGTGACGGTGGACGGCCGCACGAGTGGTATCAGCCCGCCCAGCGCGAGCACGCTCCATCTGGATGAGTGCCGCTGACATGCGTGGCCGGCGGTTGTCACGAGAATCATCACCGCTGCACGGAGCGCAGGCGCCGGAAATCCCAGAATAAAGACATACATGCTGATCGCCCCCGCGGTGACGAACGATGCAGTTCGCACCGGAACCCTGACTACACCGAGCATGAGCGCGAGAGAAGCGGCCACAATCGAGACGTGCAGTCCGGAGATTGCGAGCATGTGTACAATTCCGGCATCCGCATACATGAGCTTCACCTCCCGAGGTATCTCGCTCTGGTCGGCGATGAGCAGAGCGCGCGCGATGGGAGCGTCCTGCGCGAATGTGGAGTCGATTGCCAGCGCGGCCCGCAGGCGGAGCCGCTCGCCCAGCGCAGACGGGTCGGCGCGGCGCGGGCCGTGCGGACGCGTTCCAGATTTCACACCTGAGCCCGCGATCATGCATGCGGCGCCAAAATACAGCACGCAGGCGGGAGGCACAAAATCCGCTGCAGCAAGGACGGCGACAGCGCCGCAGACGCCGAGCGCGACTGGCCATGGTGCCGTGTAGCCCGCAATCAACCCGCCGGCGACGCACAGATACACCAGCATGATCGGAGGCACTCGGTCCTCGGCATTGAGAAGGCAACAAAATTGCCTTTCGAACGCAGCGCGCTGCCATTCGAACCAGCGCGCGCCGCACCTTTCTACCGCATTGGTAGCGCAGTTCGCGTGGAGACGATGGTGCCCGTGAAGGTCGAACCGGTCGTCCCTGTGAGCTCTACGAATACGTAGTCACCGAGCATGTCCGGCGTGCCCGGGATTATCACCGTCTTGAAGTCACGTGTGCGCGCCTGAAGCAAACCTCCGCGGCGTGCCTCCTTCTCGATCAACACCTCTCGCCTCTCGCCAAGAAGCGTCATGTTTCGCGCGCGCGATCCTTCACGGGCCGTGGCGATCAACTGGGCCAGCCGATCGCTCGCAATCTCGTCGGGGACAGTGAGCTCGGCGGGAAAGCGCGTCGCCGGAGTTCCCTCGCGCATGGAGAACTTGAACGTGTATGCGTCGTCGAATCCGACCTCACGCACTGCGCTTAGCGTTTCGGCGAACTCCTCATCCGTCTCGCCCGGAAACCCGACGATGATATCGGTGGTGAGCGCGAGCCCGGGGATGGCGCACCGCAGTCTGTCCACGCATTCCATGTACGACTCGCGCGTGTACCGTCGCAACATTCGTCGGAGAGTGCGCGATGAGCCCGACTGCATGGGGAGATGGACGTGCTCGCACACCGCTGGCGTATCGGCAAGCGCCTCGATCACCCGATCGCTGAAATCATTGGGATGCGGACTCGTGAAGCGAACCCGCCGGATGCCGTCGACGGCTCCGACAGCTCGGAGAAGGTCGGCAAAATCATGACTTCCGTCCGCGTACGAATTCACGGTCTGTCCCAGCAGCACGACCTCGGACATTCCCTCCGCAACTACTGCCTCCGTCTCGCGGACGACGTCCGCGAGCGACCGGCTGCGCTCGGGACCCCGTGTGTAAGGGACGATGCAGTAGGTGCATCGGTAGTCGCACCCGCGCTGAACCGGGATCCACGCCTTCACCTTGTCGAACCGTCGCGCGGCGAAGTCCTCGTAGTGCTCCGACATGTCGAAATCCGTGGCCGAGCTCCGGACACCGTTGCGCGCGTTGTCGATCAGCGTGGGGAGCGCGCGATATCCATCGGGCCCGATCACAATGCTCACGTGCGGCGTACGCTCCAGAAGCACCGGCCCCAACCGCTGCGCCATGCAGCCCGTGACTCCCATCACGGAGCCCGGTGCCATGTGACGTTTAAGCTCGCCGAGACGGCCCAGTACACGCTGCTCCGCGTGATCCCGGATCGCGCAGGTGTTCACGAGAATCACGTCCGCTCCGTCGGGGCCATCCACCGCATCGTAACCCGACGCAGTGAGCTTGCCGAGCATCAGCTCCGTGTCGGAGACATTCATCTGACAGCCGTACGTTTCTATGTACACAGTGGGACGCGTCATTATTTCACTGTAGCCGTGCCGGAACGTGCGTTGGAAGCTGCACGTAAAAGGTGCTGCCGTGGCCTTGCGTGCTGCGCACCCAGATTCGGCCGCCGTGGGCTTCAACGACCAGTTTGCAGAACGCGAGTCCAAGTCCCGAGCTCCGGACCCGGGGAACATGCCCGGTCTTCACGCGCCCGAATTTCTGGAATATCAGATCATGAAATTCTTCCGGTATCCCCGGTCCGTTGTCTTCAATCGCGAACAACAAACCGTCAGCCTCGCCGCGAACTGAGAGCTTCAGCCGGATCGCGTTGCCGGAGTGCGTCAGCGCGTTCTGCAGAATGTTCGAGAACACGCGCTTCAGCAACGCCTTATCCGCGTCGAACGTCGGCGCGTCTTCCGACACCGAGGTTTCGGCCGTCGCGCCTTCCTGCGTGAAACGCACGTGCCACTCGTGAAGCACTTCGGCCAGAAACGCACCCGGCGCAATCGGCTCCACGTTCAGCACGATGCCCGTTTCCTCGACCTTCGCGACTTCCAGCAGGTCCCCTATCAGGCCCAGAAGCTCCTCAGCCTTGGTCTCCGCATCGCTCAGCGCGCGCCGCTGGTCCAGTGTCACGTCGCCGAAATCCCCGTCGCCGACCATCTCCAGCGTGGCGAGTACGGACGTCAGCGGCGTCTTGAGATCGTGCACGATCATCTTCATCAGATCGTCGCGAACCTTCTCCAGCTCACGCAACTTGCGGTAGCTCTCCTCGAGCGCATCCGTTGCTGCCTTGAGCTTGAGCAGGCTGCGGACACGTGCGCCAAGTACCAGACGATTGTGCGGCTTGGTGAGGAAATCGTCGCCACCGGCCTCGATGCCCTTGACGCGGTCCGTCGTATCGTTGAGCGCCGTGACGAAGATCACCGGAATTCGCGCCGTGCGCGGATCACGCTTGAGCCGGCGACAAACCTCGAACCCCGTGGATCGGTGGTCCACGCCGAGATCACCGGCCGGCATGGCCACGTCGAGGATGCACAGATCCGGGCTGTGCTCCAGACACGCACCGATCGCAGAGGGGCCATCGACCGCGCCAATTGTGCGAAAGCCAAGTGTCTCCAGCTGGTCGAACAGAAGCTCCACGTTCGCCGGCACGTCGTCGGCGACGAGGATCAGTGGAGCCCTCTGCTCGCTGTCCATATTTCCCTACGGACGCACCTGCAGCCCGAAACTCAGGTTGTACGCGTGCTCGTTGACGCCGGCGACGCCCGTGCGCGCGCTGCGTAGCAGCGACATGTCGAGCGTCACACGGTCGAGCGAGATGGGGATTCCCACGCCACCACCAAACGACGTCTCCTGCACCGGCGACGTGCCCACGTCGAATGGCAGCGTACGGCGCCGGATCCCAAGCCGCAGCAGCAGCGGGAAGCCGCCGCCGAAGCGGGGACCGCTGGACTCCACGCCAGCGCTGATGTCATTGGCGTCAACTGCTCCCGTGTGCTGCAGCGTGAGCGAACCGAGCTGGCTCCAGCGCTGATGCGACGCACGAACTGCCAGGAGCGTCCCCGGTATGCCGCTGAATATGATCGATCCGGAATACCGATCTGGTATGGTGCCGGTGGTGAGCAGGGAGTCGTTCGCGAACATGCTGGCGCCAAAGCCCTTCTCACCGCTCAGCGAAATTGTCAGTGTAGGAAGAACGTCGGCTTCGATTCCGGCGGAAACGGCCTTCCCCGAAAACGCCACGGAAGTGAGCTGAGTAAGGTTCTGGTACTTGGTCGTATCGGCGAACGACTCGTTCGACGTGAGCCTGAGCGAGCCGGGAAAGGTGTGGAACGCCACACCCACGCGGAGTCGTGCCGTCACTGCGTAGCCCGCAGCCAGTCGCACGTCGGTTATCGCACCTTCACTTTTGAGGCGCTCGACCCACGATGCGGTGTCCGCGCCGAGAACCTGGCTCCGACTCGCGCTGGTCTCCCAGGTGCGATCCAGAAACGTGGACGCGGTAAGTCCGACGATTAGCCGCGAAGTGAGTGGCAGTATGCCGCCCACATTCGGCACGCGAGCCGTCGTGGTGGACGATGTATTGCCGCCGGCGTTGACGCTCCTGAATTCCGGATCGTACTGCGCGAACACCTGAGCGTCCGCACGACGGGCGAGCGACGCAGGGTTGATCGGGGACCGCGCATCGGTTTCGCCGAGCGCACCGGCGGTTCCCTGCGCCCGGGTGCTCAGCTCTCCCGGAGGATATCCGAGACCCTGAAGACTGATCGAGCCCTGGCCGTGCGCGACCGATGTCCACAGCATCGCGAATGCACCAACACCGAGCAAGAATCTATTCCTCATGGAACGCCAACCCGGGAGCGAGGTGTGTAGCTGATGCGAAGTTTCGGTCGCAGCGATGGATCCGCTTTCGACGAATAAAAGAAGGCCTGCTGCGGCGAATAGTCTTCCGCGAGACTCTGAAGGACGATCGCGCGCGGCAGCTGCGATGCCGTCTGCACACTCCAGTACTTGAAAGCGGGGCCGATCTGCACTTCCTTCACGCCCGAGCCTCCAGGTGGCGTGCGGAGCGGACTCAAGCCGAGCACCGTCGGCGGCGCGGTAATCTGAGCCGCTCGAGCCGGATCCGTGATTCCGGGACCCGCCAGTATCAGATATGGCTGAATGGCCATCGGGTCGGCCGGATCCGGCGACGCGCTGGCGCGCTGATTCAACACCAGCGTCGCGGCGACGACGAGCGAAGAATCCGTGATCGAGGGCGGAATGTTGAAGAGAATGTAGGCTCGAGTGCCTGGCAGCCCGCCAACGGTGAGAATGCCGGGTGGAGGCGGCGGTGTTCCCTTCACGACGAGCGTGAAGTCACCCAGGTTCCGCGCGATCGCCAGGCTCGTTGTCGGCGTAGTCGAGTACGGCGCCATCGCCACCGGCGCGACAGTTGTGTCTTTAGAGATTCGCGTGAACAGCACCGGTCCAATCCCCGATTCCTGGGAGAAGATGCGGAACTCCACGGACTTGGACGAGACCGCGCGAAGTCCGAGACGAAGGCGGCGCTTGGATTGCGCCTTCGCCAGCATGAAGCTGGCCGGCAGCTTGATGCGTATCGAATCGACGATCGATCCAGCCGCGAAGGGCGCGGTCGTGATGAGACGCGATGGGGTAAACAGCTGCGAAACAACGGAAGCCGACGTGTCGTTGGTCGCGGTACTGTCATCAACGTCATACACCGCGATGTTCACGGGAGCACCGACCGCGAATGCAGCGCTGTCAACCCGAAGCCGCAGATAGGTGCTGTCCAGAAACGTTACCGCAGTCCCCGTGTCGGCGGCATTCACCTTGTTCCTGCTCGGAAGCGTGTCGAACCGGATTTCCACTCGTGTGTCGAGGGTGTCGCCGCGGTTCGCGAGGAGCATCTCCGGCTCGGTGCCAAGACCCAGGCCACCAAGCACGGTCGAGTCCGTCTGCACGGCGTCCAGAGTGACCGTCGTGAGCGTCACAGATTGATTGACACAGGTGAGCGGGCAGCCCGCCGACCCGTCCAGCTTCTCCGTGCAGCCGGCTGCAGCAAGCCCCACGAGCGTGACCGCGGTGACCGCGCCGAATGCGCGGCGAAAACTCCATCTCTTCAATATCACTTCGTAAATCCGTTCAATTCGTTGAGCCGAAACTGGTGCGGCAGAAGTTCCGCGAGCGACCATTCCGCCGTTTTTCCGTTCAGGCCATGACTTACAATCCGCAACGCCGGCGAAAACTCCGCGAGCGCCTGCCGGCACGCCCCGCACGGCACCACGGGATCCGCTGCATCGCTCACTAGCACCAGCTCGTCAAAGCTCTGATCGCCAGCGGTGACCGCCGCTGCCATCGCCGATCGCTCCGCACATATGCCGACGCCGAACGACGCGTTCTCCACGTTGGCACCGGAGAACACGCGACCGCCCGAAGTGCCAAGCGCGGCGCCCACGTGAAAGCCGGAATAGGGCGCGTACGCGTTTGCTCGCGCGGCCTCGGCCGCGACCCTCAGATCGTGCCCGCTCAACCGACTATCTGCGACAGGAAGGACGAGCCGGTACCGCGGTACGCCATCCCGAACCAGTCCGCCACCGTCGCGCCGAGATCCGCGAATGTGGGCCGATCCCCGATCCGCGCACCCTCTCGTACTCGAGTCCCGAGCGCGATCACCGGCACGTTCTCACGAGCGTGGTCGGTGGATGCAGTCGTCGGGTCATTGCCGTGGTCGGCGGTGATAAAGAGCAGATCTTCCTCACGAAGTGCGCGCCTGATTGCAGGGAGCGCCGCGTCGAACTCACGCAGCGCTCCTGAGAAACCCGGCACGTCGTTCCTGTGTCCGTACAGTTGGTCGAAATCTACAAGGTTGGCGAACAGAAACCCGGCATCGGGACCGGACGCGAGCCAATCCTGAATCAGTCGTATGCCCTCTGCGTTCCCCGACGTATGCCGCGACTCGATGCCGCGGCCGGCGAACAGGTCGTCCACCTTGCCGATTCCAGCCCTCGGAATCCCCGCGCCCGCCATCGCGTCGAGCAGAGTCTCCCGAGGCGGTGCCAGCGAGAAATCTCGCCGATTCGCAGTTCGCCTGAATGATCCCGGCACCCCGACGAATGGACGCGCAATCACCCTTGAAACGCCAGCGGGAGGCACCAGTAGCTCGCGGGCCGTACGACACCCATCGTAAAGCTGGGCGAGCGGAACTACATCCTCATGAGCGGCCACCTGAAATACCGAGTCCGCGGAGGTGTACACGATCCACGCACCCGTGCGGACGTGCTCCTCACCAAAGCGATCGAGGATGTCGGTGCCGCTACCGACGACATTACCGATCACACCCCGCCCAGTAATCCTCGAGAACTCACCCAGCAACACGCGCGGAAAACCATCGGGGAATGTGGGAAAGGGAACGTCGATCGTGACTCCTGCAATCTCCCAGTGTCCGGTAGTGCTGTCCTTTCCCGAGGCCGTAGGCGACATGAGCCCGTACGCACCAGATGGTTTACTGAAGGCCGGTAACCCCTTTATTTCCTTGATGTTGCCGAATCCGACCTCGCGCATGTTCTCAAGTTCGCCAGGGGACATCCGAGCCACGACATGCGACAGCGTATCGCTGCCGGTATCCCCGTACGCGGCGGCGTCCGGGGCCTCCCCGATACCAACCCCGTCGAGAACGATTATCGCCGCTCGCTTCGCCATTCGTGTCATTCCTGAGTCTGGAGGAATCGTCGCTCGAGCCGGCTCGCCAGTCCGGTCAGCACCTCGTACGGCGACATGGCGGCCAGCTCGGCAATGCCGTCAACGGACAGGCCGCCAGCGGCCTCCGCGCCGATAACCGTGACCACGTCGCCCACCACGCATGTCACACCGGTCACGTCGAACATCGTCATGTCCATGGTGATCAGCCCCCGCTGGGGTATGCGCGCACCGTTCAGCACTCCCCACGCCCGGTTCGAGCACGCGCGCGGGTAGCCGTCGCCATACCCTACAGCGACAGTTGCGATCCGGGCTCGGCTCGGCGCGACATACGTCGCGTCATAACTCACACTGTCGCCCGCTTCGATCCAGCGCAGCTCGGCGACCCTGGCGCGCAGGCTCACTACTGGCTCGATGTCCAGCCCGTGCCGTGGCCCGGCGCCATACAGCATGATCCCTGGTCGGATCGCCCCCAACCTCGCCGGTCCGCCAACCGCGAGACCCACCGCGGAGCTGTTGCTCGCATGAAGCAGCGGAATTTGCACGCCGAGCGCCGCAATGGCCGCGCGGAATCGGCGCAGCTGCTCCTCAGCGGTTCCATCGTTCAGTTCCGAAGAATGGAAGTGGGTGAACGCACCCTCGGGCGGCCACTCACGTACAGCGTCCGCTACACCCGCAATCTCGCGCCAGGACACGCCAGCGCGGTTCATCCCGGTGTCGATGGAAAGGTGGTACGGCAGCCCCGTCGCCGACCATGCGGCGATTGCGTGCTCGTCTGCCAGTGTCGGCGTCAGCCGTGCACTCGCGGCTCGAGCGTGCTCCTCCGCGAGGATGGGGGAAAGCACGATAACTTCGCGCCCAACCCCGAGCGAACGAACCTCCTCGCCCTCGGCGACCGAGGCCACCCCGTACGCAAGCGGATTCAGCGCCTCGAGCGCGGCGACGACGCCCGCGACACCCAGGCCGTACGCGTTAGCCTTTACCATCGGAATGAGACGCGCGTTGCCGCGCGACTGGAGCATCCGGGCGTTGGCGAGCAGACTGGCGACGCTCACGTCAAGCCAGGCCCGGGACGGCAACGGATATATTAAAAAATCTTCCACAACCTCATAAGATAATGCCACCGAACGCCGGACTCGATGACACGCTCATTCTCATGCGAGATCTGAGAAGACGCTGCGACTGGGACGCGTCGCAAACGCATGAGTCGCTACGCCCCTACCTCATCGAGGAGGCGCACGAGCTGGACGATGCCATCAAGCTTGAGGACGACGCACTGATGCGCGAGGAGCTTGGCGACGTGCTGCTCCAGGTCCTCTTTCACTCGGTACTGGCCGAGGAGCGCGGAGCGTTCACGTTCAACGACGTCGCGGCTGCGCTGATCACCAAGATGAAGGGGCGTCATCCACATCTGTATGGCGATGGCATGCGCGAGCCGTGGGAGAAGATGAAGTCCAGACGGCGTGAGTCGCTTGGCGAAGGTCTCCCTGCAGCGCTTCCAGCGTTGCACCGCGCTCAGCGACTGCAGGATCGCGCGGCTGGGGTGGGCTTCGACTGGCCGGATTGGCGTGGTGCTGCGGAGAAGGTGGCCGAGGAGCTTGGCGAATCACGAGAGCTGCTTGAGGAGCTGCCGGCCGTGCAACAGGGTCGTCCGCCGGTTCTGGGTGCTGCGCACGAGCACCTCGTAGAGGAACTGGGCGACCTGATCTTCAGCTGCGTGAATCTCTGTCGCAAAGCGCAGGTACACGCATCGCTGGCACTCGATCGCGCCAACGCCAAGTTCCAGCGCCGATTCGAGGCCGTGGAACGACTCGCCGCCGAGCGCGGACTTCAGATGGGCGCTGCGTCACTCGCGGAGCTTGACGCGCTATGGGAGGAGGTCAAGACAGCCTCCTGACACGACGTTCTAGGGGCGGAGACGGTACATAGTACGTGGAAACGCTATCGCTTCACGGATGTGTGGAATGCCGCAGATCCACGCGACGGTTCGCTCGAGTCCGAGACCGAATCCGGAATGCACGAAAGTCCCGAAGCGCCGAAGATCGAGGTACCAGTCGTAGGCTTCGAGTGGAAGGCCCTCGTCCTTGATGCGCTGTACCATTCTGTCGTAATCATCCTCGCGCTGTGAACCCCCGATGATCTCGCCATAACCTTCCGGCGCCAGCATGTCACTGCAGAGCACGGTACGCGGGTCCGCTGGGTTCTCCTTCATGTAGAAAGCCTTGGCTTCCTTGGGATAGTTCACGACAAAAATCGGCTTGTCGTAATCCTCCACCAGAAGCGATTCGTCCTCCGCGCCGAGGTCGTCCCCCCACTGGACCGCGCTGCCCTTTCGCTGAAGGGTGGTGACTGCGTTGGAGTAATCGACCCGCGGGAATGGCGCGCGGATGGCCTCGAGTTTCGTGATGTCGCGCTCCAGCAACGCTAGCTCGGACGGACGCCGTTCCACGCAGCGCCGAACCACGTATTCGATCATGTCTTCCTGGATCCGCATGCTGGCCGCGGAATCGTGGAAGGCCATTTCAGGCTCGAGCATCCAGAACTCGGTGAGATGTCTGCGAGTCTTGGACTTTTCCGCCCGAAATGTAGGGCCAAAAGCATAGATCTTGCCGAGCGCTGCGGCGGCCGCCTCGCCGTAGAGCTGGCCTGTCTGGGCGAGGTAAGCGTTGCCTTCGTCGAAATACTCGGTCGCGAAGAGCCCGCTCCGCTCACCGATAGCCTGCGTGAGGATTGGCGTGTCGACGCGCACGAAGTCGCGCTCGTAGAAGAAATCGTTGAGCGCCTGCTCGATCTCGGCCCTCACCCGCATAATCGCGACCTGTCGCGGACTGCGGAGCCAGAGATGGCGGTGATCCAGCAGGAAATCGATTCCGTGCTCCTTGGGCTGAATCGGGTAGTCGCTCGGGCTGTCCCCGAGGACTGTTATTTTTGTGACGCCAACCTCGACCGCTCCGGGAGCACGATCGTCGGCGCGAACCTCGCCCTCGACCTCCAGGGACGTCTCCAGGGTAAGAGATTGAAACGTCCCCCACCCCTCTTCCCCGACTAGCTTCTGAACTACAACGCATTGCAGGGTGCCACTACCGTCACGCAGCACGATGAAGGCAACTTTCCCGGAGGAACGGAGGTGGGCCACCCATCCACGTACGCGCACCGTTTCACCGATCTGGTGAGGCAGGTTGGAAATCGTTTGATACTGGGAAGACATTTGGGCGTTCAAGAGAGTCGTGGGGAGCCGAATACAATACCGTGCCGCGATGAGCGAGGCAACCAGCAGTGAGACCTGCGTTGACTCTGAAACGCAGGTTCGCGATCGGGATGATCGGAATCGCGATCGTACTGGCGCTTCCGCTCGTGGTCGCCGTCCGCTCACTCGAGCGGGTGCACAGGACCACCGTCGAGCTACGAAACGGCGCATTCGCGGCGTCGCTGCTCATCGGGAATCTGCGCCAGGGCACGGACGACCTACGTCGCGCTGAGGACGCTCTGGTATACGTGGGCGATCCTGCGACTCGTGATCACATGACACAGCAGCTCGCGACCATGCGCACGCTCGCGGATTCACTTGACCGGTTCGCGCTGCGTGCCGCATCGATCAACGTCCGGCTGGCGCTCGACTCGCTGAGTGTTCTGGCGCATGACGAATACGTGGAGTCCAGCGCCAACCGCCACGACGCTGCCGAGTTGATCTCGACGCGCTGGGTGCGTCCGCGCATTGCCGTCATAGAGCAGACGATCGGCACCGCCGAGCAGGTGCTTCGTACTCGCTCGCGCGACAGCGTGAATGCGGCGTCTGATGACACCGCGACCGCGGAGCAGGTTGCCATAGCTGCGATGATCATGGCCATACTGCTAGCGGGACTGATCAGCGTCTGGCTGATTCGCGCGATCACACGACCGGTGTTCGATCTTGAAGCGGGGATGCACGCTGTCGCGAGCGGTGACTTCAGCCACAAGCTAAGAGTGCGGCCGCGCAGACAGGACGAGTTCGGGCGATTGTCGGAGAGTTACGAGGCAATGGCCAACAGGCTGGCCCAGCTCGACAGGCTCAAGGCGGAATTCGTGTCCGTCGCCTCACACGAGCTGAAGACACCCATCAACGTCATCCTCGGCTACGTGGAGCTCCTCGAAGACGGGATCTACGGCAAGCTGCAGGACCCGCAGCGCGAGGTGTGTGAGACCATAGCCGCGCAGGCGCGCAATCTCACTCGTCTAGTGCGCCGACTGCTCGACGTCAGCCGCTTCGAGGCAGGTGGCGGCGCCCTCGAGTGCAGACAGATGAATCTTCCGCGCTTTCTGGACACGCTCCAGTCGTCGTTCAGCGTTCTCGCAATGCAGCGCAGCATTCAGTTCCAGTTGAATCGCTCTCCCGCGCTTCCGGCGGAAGTTCGCTGGGATGAGGACCGGATGAGCGAGGTAGTCGGAAATCTGCTCTCCAATGCGTTCAAGTTCACGCCGCGAGGCGGGCGCGTGGAGCTTTCCGCTTCCACGCTCGACGGCGAGATCGTGATCGAGGTGAACGACACGGGAGCGGGGATCCCGCCCGCGCAGTTACCGAGTATCTTTCAGAAATTCTACCAGGCGGACAACCAGTCCAAGGCTTCCGCCAAGGGCACCGGACTCGGCCTCGCAATCGCAAAGGAAATAGTGGAAGCACACGGGGGCAAAATCTCGGCGGAAAGTATCGCGGGCCACGGCGCCGCGTTTCGTATCACCCTTCCCGCGGCCGCTGACGTTCGCCGAAGCGGCCAGTTTCCCGTACATCCACTCGCGTCGTGAGGCGGAGCAGCGCGCTACCGACCGTGCTTGCTACGGCACTTGCACTCGTTCTGGCCGCGTCGGGCTGCGGTTATCGAATTGTTCGCAACTCGGACGTGACGGCGCGGCGATTCGCGCAGGACTCGGCTGCCATGAGCAACCTGCGTACTCAACTTGTCACGCTACAGACGCGGTGCCGCGCGGATTCCGTTCGGCTCGAATCTATGCTTGTTGCGCAGCGGGCGACGGCCTCGCTCCCGCCGCTAACCCCCGAAGCCGACTCGCTGCTTCGCGCGCGCACTCTCGAGGTGGCCACGCTCAAGGATCAGCTGGCGAAGGTCAGCGCCGAGCTGGAGCGAATCAAGCGCCGGCTGTCGAACCCGCGGGGATAGCGGCTACGATTCGCCCCGCGCGTCATCCAACGCGGAACAGTTCCATCGCCCGCGCGTAACGCGCCTCGAGCACATGCCGCGTTCCTGAATTGTGCGGCGCCACGAGGTCCGGATCGGCATCGAGTATGCGCTCTGCCTCCTCACGCGCCATGAGGTTCAGCGCTTCGTCCCGCAACGGATCAGCGATCTGAAACATTGCTTCGCCACTCTGACGCTGACCGAACAGATCGCCCATCCCGCGCAGGCGCAGATCTTGGCGCGAGATCTCGAAGCCGTCCTCGGTTCCCGTGAATATCGCGAGGCGTTCGGCCGACTCGTCGCCCACGTCACCCAGCAGGATACAGTATGCCGCGTCCGCACCGCGCCCCACACGCCCACGGAGCTGATGCAGCTGCGATAGCCCGAAGCGTTCCGGATGCTCGATCAGCATGACCGTTGCGTTGGGCACATCGATCCCGACCTCGATTACGGTCGTCGCAACCAGGATGTCGATCTGTCCATCGCGAAACTCGCGCATCACATGATCGCGCTCGTCCGCGGGGATGCGGCCGTGAAGCAACGCCATGCGGGCGTCTCCGAATACGCCGGCCGACAGGCGGTCGAACATCACCGTCGCAGCCTTGAGATCCATCTTTTCTGATTCGTCGATCACCGGATACACGACATACGCTTGCCGGCCGGCCTCCACCTCGCGCCGAACGAATGCGAACACGCGGTCACGCGACGACTCGCCTCGCGCTACAGTCGTTATCGGCTGACGGCCGGCCGGTCGCTCATCGAGCGTGCTCACGTCGAGATCCCCGTACGTGGTGAGAGCGAGCGAACGCGGAATGGGAGTGGCGCTCATCAACAGTGTGTCCGGCGCTTCGCCCTTGGATCCCAGAGATTCCCGCTGCTCCACACCGAACCGATGCTGCTCGTCGATTGCAACGAAACCAAGCCGGTTGAACTTTGCAGTGTCCTGTACCAGTGCGTGGGTTCCGATCACCAGCACTGGCTCTCGTGCTGCCATGCACGCCAGGGTGGCCTTGCGATCGCGTGAGGCCATGCTTCCCGTCAGCAGGACCGGCCGGATGCCGAGCGGTGCGAGCAATGGTGTCATCGTTCGCATGTGCTGCTCGGCGAGAAGCTCCGTAGGTGCCATGATCGCAGCCTGGTATCCGTTCTCCATCGCGAGCAGCGCCGCGAAAAGTGCTACGATGGTCTTGCCACTTCCAACGTCGCCCTGAAGCAAGCGATGCATCCGGCGGGGTCCGCACATGTCGGCGAAGATCTCGCGCAGCGCGTGACTCTGCGCTCCAGTCAGAGTGTACGGAAGGCCCTCACGCAACGCGGACGTGAGCAGTCTTCGGTTTTCGAACGTGATGCCACCGCGCGCCTCGCGCGCCAGCCTGTTTGCACGCCGCTGCAGTATCTGCACAAAGAACAGCTCGTCGAAAGCGAGTCGCTCGCGTCCCTTCGTTGCCTCGGCGAGCGACGCAGGCCGGTGCACCATCCGGAGCGCCTCGCCAAGATCCACGATACCAACGCGGCGGCGCTGCTCGGGGGACGACTGATCCACAACCAGTGGCAGCAGCGCGTCCAGGTGCGTGTCGATGAGCGAGCGAAGCACCTTGAACGAGATTCCCTCGGTGGCGGGATAAACCGCGAGCACCCTCCCCCCGCTCATCGGATTCTCGTCCGCTCCGAGATTGACGAGCTCGCGCGGAACAAGCTGCCGTCCGTGAAAGAAGCGTACGGGGCCGCTCAGCAGCAGCGTATCGTCCTTCTGTATCACGCGGTCGAGGAATGGCTGGCCCGGCCACGACACTTCGATGATGCCGCTGTCGTCCCGAACGACCGCCTGAAAGATGCGCAGTCCCTTACGGGTGGGAATCACCCCCTTCGATATCACGCGTCCTATCACAGTCGCATCCATGCCGGGCTCGAGCGATGAGATATGGCGTACGGTGCTGGCGTCCTCGTACCGACGCGGAACGTGCCACAGAAGGTCCCCCGCTGTGACGATCCCGAGTTTTCGCAGCGACTCTGCTCGCGCCGGCCCCACGCCCTTGAGAAAGTTGATCGGCGTGTCGAGCCGCAGGCGGCCGGCGGCTGGCGGGGGAGTGCCGCGTCGGGGCATCAGTCGCCGACGACCTCGCGCGAGAAGCGCGCCGCATCGAAAGGAAGGAGATCTGTCGCCTTCTCGCCGACACCCACGAACTTTATTGGTACGTCGATCGCCTCGTGCACTGCGATGACCACACCGCCCCGCGCCGTGCCGTCGAGCTTGGTCACCACGATCCCCGTGACTGGAACCGCCTCCGCGAACGTCCGGGCCTGGCTCACTGCGTTCTGGCCGATCGTGCCGTCAAGGACCAGCAGCGTTTCATGCGGCGCACCAGGAAGCCGCTTCCCGATTACGCGATTGATCTTTCGAAGTTCCTCCATGAGCCCATCGCTCGTGTGCAACCGTCCGGCGGTATCGACTATGACGACATCGGTGCCGCGTTCGACACCTGCATCCACGGCGTTGAATGCCACCGAGGCGGGATCGGTACCCGGCGGCGCGCCTACAAAATCCGCACCGCTTCGCTCAGCCCACACTCGCAGTTGGTCGATGGCACCTGCGCGAAACGTGTCGGCCGCGCCGACCAGAACGGATCTGTTCTGCGCGCGAAGGGTGCTCGCGATCTTGCCTATGAAAGTCGTCTTCCCCGCTCCGTTCACACCCACTATGAGCATGACTAGCGGAGCAGTAACCGACGCGCACAGAGCGGGATCTGCGTTGCCCGCTCGCAACGCTTCCTCGATACCCCGGCTCAATGCATCCTTGAACTCGTCCCCCGACTTTATGAGACCACGCTGCGCCTTCCGCGAAATCTGATCGACTAGGCGCAACGTGACCGGCACTCCGAAATCGGCCTGGAGCAGGATCTCCTCCACCTGGTCCAGCGATCCGCGGTCCACGCCACCCCGTGCGATCACGGTCACATCGGCCAGCGCGACGTCCTTTATTTTCTGCCATAGCGATCTCTTCGGGAGATCGCCTTCCTTACGAAACAGAGCTGCCATCTTGTGGGGAGTATCCGGGCGCGAGCGCGCGCGCCGACCTGTAAATTTCCGGATCGACAGTACGTGACCCGGCGGTGTTCTTTTTGAGCGCCAGACGGTGTAATCTAGCCGGAGTGTCGGGCGAGCCGCTTTGCCGGCGCGTGCTGGCATGGTCCTTCCAGACGTCTCCATGTTCGAGCCCATTCACGCATGTACATAATCATCGCAGCCGCCGTCTTCGCCGCCATCGGGATCCTCGTCCTGGTGGATCTGTTGAAGCGACGTAGCAGGAAGAAGCGGTATCCAGAGCAGCCGGACGGAGTGCGGAAGTGCACGTCGTGCGGAAGCGTCCTGAGACCTGGCGCGACCGACTGCAGCAGGTGTGGCTCCGACACGGTCGTCATTGTCGTTTGAAATGGCCGGTTGCCACCAGGCGGGAATTCCGCGGAAACAAAAATCCCGGTGATGCCATGGCATCGCCGGGATTGTCGTATGGTGGTCCGCGAAGCGCTGAATCAGCGCATTGCGATACGCGTGGGTCCGTCCGATCCAGCCATTACGGAGAGGGTGTGCTCCCGAATCTCCCTGAACAACGCGCTTTCGGAGCCCGCGACCGGCTCGCCAGTCTGATTTCGGAGCGCCAGCTTGGGATCATGCGCGACACCGTTCTCGCGAATCTCGAAATGGAGATGCGGACCGGTCGCCCAGCCAGTCATGCCCACGTAGCCAATCGTCTGCCCCATCTTCACGCGCGATCCTGCGTGAATCCCTCGCGCGAAGCGGCTCATGTGACCATAACGGCTGATCATTCCGTTGCTGTGACGGATGTCGATCATGTTCCCGTAACCGCTGTGCATTCCAGCAGTTGCGATGATTCCGTCACCTATCGCGTGCACGGGCGTGCCCATCGGTGCGGCGTAGTCGGTACCCGTATGATTCCGCCAGGTACCGAAGATAGGATGCACGCGAAGGCCGAACACCGACGTGATGCGCCGGAAGTTGACTGGCGTGCGAAGGAATGTGGCGGTGAGAGACTTGCCGCGGCCGTCGAACCACTCGCTGCTCGAATAGCGACTCTTGAAGTGAATCGCCTCGACGACCTCGTCACCGAGCGACAGCTTGGCGCCAAGAATCTTGTTGACGATGATCTTGCCATTCGGCTGCTGCAACCGTTCGACGAGGATGTGGAACTTGTCTCCGTCGTCAAGATCGCGCGACATGTCCACACGATGTTCAAAGATGTCGGCGAGATCCCACGCAATTGAGCGTCGCTGTCCGGCGGGCAGCTCGCCCTGGCCGACGTGCAGCAGCGACGCGAGCAGCGATGAGTGAATGGTGCCCGTGAGCGCGACGGTATCAAGGCCGGGCTGAAGTGAGGCTTCCACGACAACCGGACTGAAGCGCAGCTCGGGTACGGAAGACTCTGGAACGGATACCACAACGGGGTCGAGCGTAGTCAACGCCGCCGCGGCGATGGTACGGTTGGTCGCCGCAAGCGCGGCCAGGTCTGAGGACGACACACGGGGCGCGATGGGCGGCGTGAACTGCACCGCCGCCCAAGCCATCGTCCCGATTATTCCATATGTGACGCCACGAGCTGCGACTGCCTTCAATCCATTTGTCTCCGAATAAAGGTCGGGATCTCCATATCGCTGAGTTCCTGATCCCGACCGTCATTCGAGGACGAGCCTGGGTTGAAAGGCGTCACGCGCCTTGAATTATCGGGTATGGCTGCTGGAGTGGAGCGCAGCGGCGGACCGCCGCCAGGCGCGCCGGATATCGGTCGCACGGTACGTGCGGCGTGGAGCGGGATCACCGGCGCGCCGCGAACTGGCTGCGGAACGGTGCTCCCAAAGACCGGCTGTGCGACCGTCGAGCTTGCGCCGCGATCAAAACCGGTCGCTATGACCGTAACACGAATCTCACCATGCATCGCTGGCTCATGGACGGCGCCGAATATGATTTCGGCTTCCTCTCCGACGGCTTCGTGCACAATCTCGTTTATCTGGTGCACCTCGCCCAGGGTGAGGTCCTCGCCGCCCGTAATGTTCACCAGAACGCCCGTGGCGCCCGAGATGGAAACGTTGTCGAGGAGCGGGCTCGCGATGGCTTGCTGGGCTGCCTCGACGGCGCGATTCTCGCCCCGGCCGATGCCTGTGCCCATGAGCGCCGAGCCGCCGTTCTGCATGACCGTGCGGACATCGGCAAAGTCCACGTTCACCAAGCCGGTGACCGAAATCAGCGACGAGATACCCTGGGTCGCGTGAAGCAGGACCTCATCCGCCTTCTTCAGCGCTTCCTGGAATGGAATCCCCTTCCCGACCACTGCGAGGAGGCGCTCGTTGGGAACGACGATCATGGTATCGACGTTCTTGCGCATCTCCGCGATACCGAGCTCAGCCTGGCGCATCCGCTTGCGCCCCTCGAACAGGAACGGCTTGGTGACGATGCCCACCGTGAGCGCCCCCGCCTCGCGAGCAAGCTCACAAACCACCGGCGCCGCGCCCGTCCCCGTTCCGCCACCCATGCCGCAGGTAACGAACACCAGATCGGCGTGCGTCATCGCACGTAACACCTCGTCGCGGTTTTCCTCGATGGCCTGCCGCCCAACCTCGGGTCGTGCACCGGCGCCGAGACCGCGCGTGAGCTTCTTGCCGATCTGAAGCTTGACGTCCGATTTCGAGTTGAGAAGAGCCTGGGCATCCGTGTTGACCGAGACGAACTCCACGCCTTCGAGGCGCTCCTCGATCATTCTGTTGACAGCGTTGCCGCCACCGCCGCCGACGCCGACTACCTTCATCCGCGCGTTCTGCGATGTGTTCTCCTCAAACTCAAATATCATCGCGGCGGGCACTCCTAGGCGGGTAGGCGACAGGATCGGAAGGACGGGCTAATATACGCCAAAGTCGCGCGCTCGACCATGCCCAAATGACGATCAAATTCACTCTACTTCACGAGCGAATTTGCGCGGGAGTTTATCCACAATGTGACGCGGGCGCGCAGCTTTGCGACATGCGACAGGCGCGCCGACATTCACGATCACACTCGTGACAGCCCAATGCCGAGCCGAAGCGGCAGGATTTCCCGCTGCTTGCGCAATCGGGATCGCTCCGCGACTGGTCCTAGAAGAAATCCTCGAGCCAGTTCTTCATCCGCTTGGCCAGCTTGTCCACGCCGGGCGAATTGAAGTTCCGCTTGGAGCTGGGCGCGCCGCCGGCAGCCACGAGCCTGTTGGCTCCGTACAGGGCCAGTCCAACCGCCGTCGCGAAGCGTGGTGCCTCCACCGAGTCGCTAAGGCCACCGATGTGCTCCCCAGGGACCCCGACCCTCACACCGGTGCCAAACACACTCGCCGCAAGCTCGGTGATTCCTTCCATCGCCGCGCCGCCACCGGTGATCACGATTCCTCCGGCGAGCCGCGCGCCGTAGCCGGCGCCATGGATCTCCCGGTGCACGAGGTCAAATATCTCGTCCATTCGCTGATGGATGATGTGCGCCAGAAGCTCGCGCGGAATCTGGCGGTCACCCTGCGCGACAGTACTCGGCAACTGAATGACATCTGCGGGATCCACCAGCGGCTCATAGGCGCTTCCATAACGCTCCTTCAGCCGCTCGGCGTCCGCCTGCGTCACACCCAGACCGTGAACGATGTCGTTCGTCACGATGTTCCCACCGTAACTCAGGGTCGCGAGATGCCTGATCTTCCCTTCGTGAAAGATGGCGATGTCGGTGGTGCCTGCGCCCATCTCCACCAGCGCGACACCAAGTTCCTTCTCGTCCTCGGTGAGCACGGCCAGCGCACTCGCGAGCGGTTCCAGCACGAGATCGCGCACCCGATAACCCGCGCGCTCGACGCTCTTGCGCAGGTTCATCGCGGGCGAGCTGCCGATCGTGACGAGATACATCTCCGTCTCGAGCCGCGTTCCGATCATTCCGATCGGATCGCGCACACCCTTGTTCTTGTCAACGGTGTATTCCTGCGGGATCGCATGCAGCAGTTCTCGATCCTGCGGTATGGCTTGCGCGCGCGCCACGTCGTTGGCGCGATCAACGTCGGCCCGGGATATCTCGTCACCATTCACGGCGACGATCCCGGTGCTGGTCATGGCGTGAACGTGCTCCCCCGCGATCCCAGCGAAGATCGTCTCGATCCTCGTACCAGCCATCCGCTCAGCGTCCTGCATCGCCTTCTGGATGGAACGAGTGGTCTCCTCGATGTCCGAGACGATTCCGCGCCGCAGGCCGGTGGTGCGCGCCTGGCCAACGCCGAGTATCCGGATGGTGGGATGCCTGTCGCCAACCGCTTCCGCGATGATGGCAGTTGTTTTCGCAGAGCCAATGTCGAGCCCGGCGACTATGCGTTCAACGTTCATTGAAGCCTTGCGACGACCTGATCGCGATAACGGATGTCCAGCTCTGCTGCCCGCTCGTTGCGGTGGGCGAGGTCGGATTCAACGGGAAAGATATCCCGGAAGCGTTGCGGGGCCACCCCCGGCGAGGCGCGCACGCGAAGCGAGGAGGTCAGGGTGAACAGAAGACCACCCCCAGCGGTACTCACCTCGCTGATGGTAGCGAACATCCTGGGATCCTCCGCCCGAATCTCTCCGAGCAGCCGCAGCGCCGCAGCGCTAGGCTGCGTCAGAATCGGGAGGTCCAGGCTCGCACGGCTCGGATCGATCGGAAGCGCCTTGCCCATGGAGTCGTAGGGGACGAGCCCATCGCCCCTCGGCACAAGCGCTACCGGCATGTTCTCCCTGATCGTGATTATCAACGTGCCCGGTAACCGCCGCGTTATCGACACGCCGGCCACCTGCGGGTGCGAGCGCAGGCGTGCTTCCAGCGGTGACACGTCGTCCACGATCGATCGCGTGGTATCAACTCTGAGGCGCGCTACCACGTCCGCGGGCTGCAGATAGGTGGTTCCGCGGATGTCCAGCTTGCGCACGTGAAAGTACGCCAGCTTCCGCAAGCTTGCCCGGCCCCAGCGGGGTGACGTGATCAGCAGCGCGGCCAGAATTATTCCGGCGAGGTAACGGTAGCCAGGCTTCTTCAGTCTTTCCGGGAATTTCACCGTGACGCTTGGCGCGCGAGAAGCAGGTCTCGGAACTCACGCGCTGCGTGAGTGATGTCACCGGCGCCCACGGTCACCACGACATCGCCGGCACGCGCACGTTCCTCCAGAGCGCGCGCGAGGTCCGTCCGCTCGCCGCGCCATATCAATCCGCCCGCGCCAGCGGTCAGCGCTTGCTCGATGAGTGTGGAACTCACTCCTGGTATGGGCAGCTCGCGCGCCGGATACAGCTCGGTGAGAAACACCGCATCCGCGTGCGACAACGCTCGCGCAAACTCGGTCGCGAAGTCGCGCGTTCGAGTGTAGAGATGCGGCTGAAAGGCAACCAGCAGCCGGCGCCCGGGATACGACGCGCGCGCGGCCTGAATCATCGCGTCGATCTCCGTGGGATGATGCGCGTAATCATCGATGATCGCTATTCCGCCGACCTCCGCTACTCGCTCGAATCTGCGCTCGACACCGCCGAACGACTCAAGACCCGGCGCCATGCCCTCGGGCTCGACGCCAATCGCCAAACCGGCACCGATCGCAGCGAGCGCGTTGCGCACGTTGTGCGCACCCGGCACCCTCAACCTGATGCGGACTTCCTCACGCCCATCGTACCACACCGTGAACTCACTCCCCACCGCTGTCGCCGCGACGTCCCGCGCCTCCAGGCGCGCATCGGGAGACGCCAGCCCGTACCTGATCACCTCGGCCGTCTGGGGCAGCTCCAGCGACGACGCTCCGGCGTCATCCGCGCACAGCACGATCGCACGCGCATCGGCGACGTATCGTGAAAAGGTTGCGCGGATGTCGGCAAGATCGGCGTACACGTCAAGATGGTCGGCCTCCACGTTGGTGACTATGGCGACGGCGGGCTTCAGCGCCAGAAACGACCTGTCGTACTCGTCGGCTTCCACCACGAACAGCCGGTCCGACCCGAAGGTCATGTTGCCACCCCATTCGGCGACCCTCCCGCCCGCGATACCGGTCGGCTCGAGACCGGCGGACCGAAGCGCCATGGTGGTCATCACCGTTGTCGTGGTCTTGCCGTGCGTTCCGGAAACGCCGACCACGTCCCCCGACGAAATCGCAGCTCCAAGGGCCTCTGCCCGCCGGATAAGCGGGACGCCGGCAGCGCGCGCGGCGGCTAGCTCAGGATGGTCGCGGCCCATCGCAGACGTGAAGACAACGGCGCGCGCGCCCGCCACATGCTCCGGAGAGTGCCCCCTGAACAGCTGAATGCCCAGCTCCTGAAGATCGGACTCCGCTGCTCCCGGGCTCGCATCGCACCCCGTCACCAGGATCCCGCGTCGTGCAAACAGTTCTGCGAGCCCGCTCATTCCCGCGCCGGCTATGCCGACAAAATGGATCGGCCGCGGATCGCCCGTGGCGTTGAGGATATCAGAATTCACTTGAAGCAACTCATGCTAAGTATATGTGTAGCAATGGCCTGCGCCGCATCACATCTGGCTCTATCGAGCGTTTTTCCACGCATCGTTGTCCTCAGCTCGGCGTCAGTCGAGAGTCGCTCGACGGTCGCCGCCAGAAGTTCCGGCGTAAGTGCCGCCTGCTGGATCATAATCGCGGCCCCCGCACCAGCGATCGTCCTGGCGTTCTGGGTCTGGTGATCCGCCGCCGCTGTCGGCAGTGGGACCAGGATGGCGGGAATCCCCCAAGCGGAAAGCTCTGCCGTTGTCATGGCGCCTGCTCGTGACACCGCGAGGTCCGCAGCGGCGTAGGCATCGGCGATGTTGGAGATGTACGGCATCACCCTCACCCCATCCCGCTCCAGCTCCGAGTACCGGTCAAAGTTGCCGGGGCCCGTAGCCCAGATGACCCGCACATTTCCAGGCCGGGCCGCCACCCACTTCGCCACGACGCGGTTGATCCCCTCGGCTCCCTGACTGCCTCCGAAGACCAGGACGGTCGGCGCCGCCGATGGAGCGAACCCCCATCGAGCCTCCATCTCGCCGCGCGACGGACGCTGGTCGAGGGGAATGGGAGGAGCGATGGGATTTCCCGAATCGAAGACCTGCGTCCTCATCCCCAGCCTGAGTCGAGCGGCAGCCTCGGGAAAGCCCAGATGGATCTGCGCCGCCTGGCGGGAAAACATCCTGACGGTCAACCCGGGAACGCTGTTCTGCTCCTGAATGACGATCGGTATCCCTTGCCATCGGGCCACTGACAGCGCGACTCCGGCGGCGTAGCCGCCAGTCGCCACGATCGCGCTCGGTCGGAGCTCGGAAGTGAGTGCCGCGATCCGCCGCCAGCTCACCGTTGAGCCAGCCACCGTGCGCCAGTTGAGCCACGGCCGTGAGCGATAGAGGGGGTGCAGATCCAGCAGCTCGTACTCGAATTCGGTCCCGGGCAGAATGCTTCGCTCGATTCCGCGTTTCGCGCCAACGAAAAATGGCTGCGCGGATGGGTCCTGCTCGACAACGGCTCTCGCGATCGCCAGCGCCGGATAGAGGTGACCCCCACTACCACCGCCGGCGAAGAGGATCCTCACGACTCGGTGGCGACCAGCGGATTGGTCGCGCCTTCACCCATCACTCGCTCACGCTCGCTTCCAATGTTCACAAGGATCCCGGTAAGCAGGAGGATGAGCAGCATGCTGGACCTGCCGTATGATACGAACGGCAGAGCGAGCCCCGTATTCGGGAGCATTCCAATGCTCACCCCAATGTGCAGGAAGGCGCTGATCACGACCGTAGCGACGATGCCGATCGCAACGAGCTCCTGGAACTTGCTCCTCGCCGCCTTCGCTATCCGGAAGCCCAGGTACGAGTAAATCACGAAACCGATGATGAGAAGCGCAAGACCGATGAAGCCCCGCTCCTCGCCGATGTTGGCGGCGATGAAGTCATCGTACGCGAATGGAAGAAAGCCATACTGCTGCCTGCCCTGGCCGAATCCAACGCCCCAGACTCCGCCCGACCCGATCGCGATAAGCGACTGGTGCGACTGATAGTCCACGTGAGGCGAGCTTCCGGGATTGAGGAAGGCGGACATCCGGAGGACGACGTACTGCAGCTTCTCCGCGCGGGAATACAGCACGGGGATGGCGATGATCACCAGCGCAACAAAGTGACCAATTCGCACTCCCGCAGAGAACAGGATGATACCCATGATGAGCGTGTAGAACATCGCCGAAGACAGGTCCGGTTCCACATACACCAGCGCGTCCATCAGTCCCACTATTACGAGAAACGGAAACAGCCCCTTGCTCAGGCGGCGCATCGTGTCTCCTTTCTTGACCACGAGCATCGACGTCCAAATGATAAGCGGGAACTTGGCGATCTCCGATGGTTGCATGCTCGCGCCGAACAGGAAACGTCGAGCACCGTGAATCCTGGGCGCGATCTTGACCGTGAACGGAAGAATGACGATGACGAGCAGAACGAGGCTGACGATCATGGCCGGCCAGGCCCAGTCGTACCACCGTTCGGCATCCACCTTCGCCACAATCGCAAACGCGAGCAGACCGAGAACGATCCCGGTGAGCTGACGCAACATGTAGAATGCGCCGTTGTGACCCGCCTGCAGCGCCACGATGCTGCTGGCACTGTACACCGTGACAAGTCCAACCGCGAGAAAGATCAGGGTCAGCACGGTGAGCAATCGCGCGTCCACGCCCATGCGCCATCGGTAGCGAACGTTTGACACTGCCTCAGCCATCTTGCGGGGTCGCCAGTGCGCGGAATCGCTCGCCGCGCTCCACGTAGTTGTTGAACATGTCGTAGCTGGAGCACGCGGGTGACAGCAGCACGGCGTCACCTGGCCGCGCCGCGCCGCGCGCGGCGGCGATCACTTCTTCGAACGAACCAACTATGCGCTGCGTCGGCACCACGTCGTGAAGATCCCGCTCCACCAGCGCGCCGGCCTCTCCAAATGCAATGACCGTGGTAACGTGCTCCGCGATCGCGCCGGCGAGACCGGTGTAGGGCTCACCCTTGTGACGCCCGCCAAGCAGGAGTACGGTCGGACGCGTCATTCCCTGCACCGCGACCAGCGTGGACGCAACATTCGTCGCCTTTGAATCGTTGATCCACTGCACGTCGTTCCATTCCCCCACCAGCTCGAGTCGGTTCGCCATCGCGCGAAAGGTTCGCAGCGATTCAGCGATCGACGTCAAGGCGCTGGCGTCACGAAAGCGCTCGGACGCCGCCATCACCGCCAGCGTCGCTGCGAGTGCGTTGGCGACATTGTGATCGCCCATCAGGCCCAACTCTTCGCGTGGGAGAAGTTGCTTCCCCATCACCACCAGCACGGCTGCCTTCCGATCGAACCACCCGTCCGCTTCGTGAACGAGACTGAAATGAAAACGCTCGCCGGCGACACCACGCGCGAGATCGTCGGACGCAGCGTCATCGTGGTTCAGCACCCAGCGGGACGCTGCGGTTGCATTTCTGAACAGCAACGCCTTGTCCGCGAAGTACTCGCCTACCGAGGCATATCGGTCAAGATGATCGGCGCTGAGGTTGGTCAGCACCCCAACCAGTGGCGCGATACTCGGCGTGTCGTGAAGCTGGAATGATGAGAGTTCCAGCGATACCCAATCCGGGAGCGGTTCGGAAAGCACGACTTCCGACAGCGGCGTGCCGATGTTGCCGGCGTCGGGCGCATTCACGTGCAGACCACGCAGAATGTGTCCGATGAGTGCTGTCGTCGTAGTCTTGCCGTTCGTTCCGGTCACGGCGATGTATCTCAGTTCCGGCGCACAGCGAATTGCAACTTCAATCTCGCTGACAAGCTCGCGGACCGCGACCCTCGCACTCGCGAGCGGCGCGGCATCCGGCGGAATTCCCGGGCTTGCCACGACCATCGTCGCGGCGGCGAGCCGCTCCGGATCGAATCCCCCGGTTACGCAACCGACACCTGCAGCCGTCAGCCGATTGCACACTTCTTCTAGCTTGGGCGATTCCGCCTCATCAAACGCGTAAACGGAGTAGCCCCGCGACCGGAGCAGCTCCGCCGCGGCAACGCCGCTCCGCCCCAGGCCAACGACCGCGATCTCGCCCGAACCGGGCGGCGGGAGTGGACTAGGAATCACCGGAGCTTGAGAGTGCTGAAGGCAAGGAACGCGCAGAATATCCCGATGATCCAGAATCGCACCACAACCTGCGACTCGGTCCAACCCTTCATCTCGAAGTGGTGATGCAGCGGTGCGCGCAGAAAGACTCGATGCTGGCGCGCGAAATCCAGGCCGTAGCGCCACCTGCGATACTTGAAAACGTAACGCTGGAGAATAACGGAGATCATCTCGGCCACGAACAGGCCGCCGATGAACAGGAGCAGGAACTCTGATTTGAGCAGCACCGCGATCGCACCGAGCGCACCGCCGAGGGCGAGGGATCCGGTGTCTCCCATGAAGATCTCGGCCGGATACGTGTTGAACCAGAGGAAGCCGATGCACGCGCCCATGATTGACGCGCAGAAAATCGTCAGCTCGCCGGAGCCAATCATGTAGAAAAGACCCAGCGACCGGCTGAGGTCCACGCGGCCAATGACGTACGCGAATCCGGCGAACGTGATCGCCGCGATGGCGACGAGTCCAGTGGCCAGCCCATCGAGTCCGTCGGTGACGTTGACCGCGTTGCTGGTGCCGGTCATCACGAACGTCACGAAGAGCACGTAGAGCCACGCAAGTGCGGGCGTGAGCGGAACGATAAGCAGATACTTGTAGAACGGGAGCGTGGTCGACGCGCCGGGAAGATCGGAAAACGGGAAGTGCCAGACGTACAGGCCGAGCGCGAGGCCAATCGCGATCTGGCCAGTGAGTTTGTAACCCTCGATGAGACCGTTGTTCGCCTGGCCCCGCGCCTTCTGGCGGAGCTTGAGATAATCGTCAAGAAAACCGATCGCGCCCATCCAAACGGTGACGACCACGCACACCCAGATGTAGCGGTTCGTGAGTCTGCCCCAGAGCAGCGTGGGTACGACAGTCGCCACGAGAATGATCAAGCCACCCATTGTCGGCGTCTGCGACTTGCCCGCGTGCGAGTCTGGCGTGCCCCCGCGAACTACCTGATTGACGCGGTTCCTGCGGAGCGCGTCGATGATCATCGGGCCAACGATGAACGTAAGCAGTAACGCGGTCACGGCTGCGCCGGCCGCCCGAAAGCTTATGTAGCCGAACAGTCGGAGAAAGCCGAGGTGCGGCGTCAGCGGGACAAGTAGATAGTTCAGCAATCGCGCTCGGACCAGCTGGAGATGTGGGGCAGGATACGCTCGAGCTTCGCTCCACGCGACGCCTTCAGCAATATGGTCGCATCTGCACGCAGGCGCGGGGCCAGCTGGCCCCAGAGCTCATCAATGTCATCAGCAACCACCACTCGTTGGTTACCGGGGGCGACACGAAGCAGCGCCTTCGCGAACTCGCCGGCGCCGGCGACGACGGTATCCGGATACGCCAGCGCCGCCCTGGCGATGTTGTCGTGGCACCGATCGGAATCGGGACCGAGTTCGAGCATGGTCCCGAGCACGGCTACTTTCTGTACTCCCGGCGCGGAGTCGAGCATCTCGAGCGCCGCGATGGCGGAGCCCGGGTTGGAATTGTACGCATCGTTGATGATCAGCGCGGCCCCGGTACGCTGCCAGCTGGCGCGCATCGGTGGAGGCGAAAGCCGCGAGATGCCGACTGCGACGTCCGGCATGCCGACTCCAAGTTCCTGCGCGGTTGCGATGGCCAGCATGAGGTTCCTCAGGTTGTGCACACCGCGAAGCGGCGAATGGATTGAAGTTCCATCGACCGTCACCGTGCCCGTGCCGTCGGCTTCGAGCTTCCACGAGCTTGCACGGACATCGCCTTCGTCCAGTCCGGCACAAACGCGCCGGCGCACGGCCGCTGCGCTCGCGACCAGCTCCGGCTCGGACACCGGAACGATCGCGACGGCGACACCGCGAAAGACGGAGCTCTCCTCCCGCAGAACACCGGCCAGGTCGCCGAACCCTTCCAGATGCTCCTCGGCGATGGATGTGACGATCGCGATGTCCGGACGGCAGATCTCGCGCAGCAGCGCCACCTCGCCTGGAAGACTCGTCCCCACTTCGATGACTGCAACGTCCGCATCCGACGGAAGCGCCAGCAGAGTGAGCGGAACGCCAATCCTGTTGTTCAGATTTCCCACCGTCGCGTGTACCGTCATGCTGGGCTCGAGCGCGGCGCGGAGCAGTTCCTTGGTGCTGGTCTTCCCGTTGCTGCCAGCGACGGCGACGACCGTGCCACCCCACGCCAATCGCCTGAACCGGCCAAGATCACCCAGCGCGACGAGCGTATCGTCGACGACGAACGTCGGAACGCTTGCGCCAGTCGCTGCGTCGGCGCGACTCGCCACAACGGCACCCGCACCGGCGGCGATAGCAGCTTCCAGGAAATCGTGCGCGTCAAACCGCTCACCGACAAGCGCCACGAACAGATCACCTGGGCGGATGCTTCGAGTGTCCGTTGATATACGATGAAGTGGCTGACTGCCGGCCGGGTACGCGGCGGCGCGACGTGCCGAGAGTGCCTTGGCTACGTTATCAAGCGTCCAGAAAGCGTCGCTCACGCGGACGCTCCCAGAATCTCGGCGACGATCTCGCGTTCGTCGAATGGGCGTCTCTCCGTGCCGATCACCTGATAGGTCTCGTGGCCCTTTCCGGCCAAGAGGATCGTGTCACCGGCGCGGGCCGATTGAATGGCGTGACCAATCGCCGCGCGGCGGTCACCGATGCGAAGATGCGTTGCCGTCATTCCAGCCTCGATCTCATCGATGATGGTCTCTGGATCTTCCGTGCGCGGATTGTCGCTTGTCACGATGACGAGATCCGCTCCCGCTTCGGCGGCAGCCCCCATGATCGGGCGTTTGCCGGGATCGCGGTCTCCGCCAGCGCCGAAGACCAGTATGATTCTGCCGGCCACGAACGGACGCAGTGCAGCGAGCGATCGAACGAGCGCATCGGGAGTGTGCGCATAGTCGCGAATCACGACCGGCGACTCGCATATGCGCTCGAGCCGTCCGGGAATCTGCGGGATTGTCGATAGCGAACGCGCAATTCGATCAAGCGGAATTCCAAACGACACGGCGGCGGTTGCCGCGGCGAGACCGTTGAACACGTTGAAGTCGCCGACGAGCGGGAGCGCGATCTCCGCCGACTCGGCTCCGTGCCGCAGCGTCCATGTGCTGCCACGAGCGTCGAAGCTGATGTCTTCTGCTCGCACGTCACCGGCAGCGGCTCCAAAAGTCAACATTCGTGGGGCGGTCGGAAGATCCTGCCACTCGGGTTGATCCGCGTTTACGACGGCTGTGCCAGTACTCCGTATGTAGTTGACGAGCTTCGCCTTCGCCGTAAAGTACGCCTCCATCGTTCCGTGATAATCAAGATGATCGCGCGTGATGTTGGTGAAGACCCCGGCATCGAAGGTGATACCATGCACGCGGTGCTGATCGAGCGCGTGCGAGGAGACCTCCATGGCCACGCTCCGGACACCAGAGTCAGCCAGTTCGCGCAGCACGCGCTGCAATTCGTCCGGGCCGGGAGTGGTGAGGCCCAAGCCGCCGGAAACGGGGCGAGCTTCCCTTCCCACCAGGACACCGAGTGTTCCGATCGAGGCCGCGGGCCCTGCCGCATCGTCGAGCAGCGTCCGCAGGATGTTGACCGTGGTTGTCTTTCCGTTCGTTCCGGTGACGGCAACCGTGCGGAGCTTGATCGCGGGATGACCATAGCGGCTGGCGGCCGCGCGCGCTATTTCGAGGCGCTTGGCTGCTACTATCGGATCGTGGCTCGCACCGCTCATTGCTTCACGCTCAGTTTCACTACGCGGCCTGGTGCTAGCATCGTGCCGGCCGCGGGTGACATCGCAATGTCGGAGCCCGGCACGAGTTCCACGCGAAAGCCCGACGCGTGCAGCAGTCTAACGGCCGTCCTGAGCGGAAGACCGCCGACATCGGGGACCGCTCGGAGCGATACGACAGGGGGCACCGGCCGCGCCACGGCCGGAAGCGACACCACGTACGACGCACCCGCTGCGGGATCGGAATCCGCGGGCGTGGGACGGGAAGCGATCCGCAAGGATTCCGCCACGGCCGCGCTGTCGGTTATCCGCTCGGCGGACAGTCGAGTCCGCTCCGCGAGGCGGCCGGCAGCGGTCGTATCGGGGCGCGGAGCGTGTACTGACGACGCAAGCGCCCCGCGGTTCAGCGCCGCATCGCGCGCCGCGAGCGCCGCCCTTAGCACGACGTTCGTGACGCCGCCGGCGACGATTCCACCATAAAAACCCATCTGCGGATTGTCGAGCTTGACTAGAATGACGAACTGCGGCTTGTCATCGGGAAAGAGACCTACGAATGACGCGGTATACGAACCGGCGATGTAGCGCCCGTGCGCGTTGCGCAACGCGGTGCCGCTCTTGCCTGCAACGTCCAGCGTCGCAAGATCGGCCTTGGTCGATGTTCCGCCGGCTACAACGTCGCGCAGCATTGTACGGACCTGCGCCGAGACGTTTGGCGACATGACGCGACGGACCACGCGACGTTCCGCTTCGTATCTGACGGTACCGTTGGCCGCGCGAATCTCCTTTATGACATGCGGCATGAGCAGCTCACCACCGTTCGCGATCGCGCTGTAGGCAGCTACCATCTGCAACGGAGTAACGGAAACCTCGTAGCCCATCACCACGGACGCGGCCGACTGGGGGGTCCAGCGAGTCGGATCGCGAACAATGCCCTGCGACTCCGCCGGAAGCGCGACCGCCGTGGGCGTGCCGAAACCCATGTCGCGCAGCAGCTCGAACTTCTCACGCACGGACAACCGGTCCGCGAAGCGCACGATTCCGACGTTGCTCGAGTGCTTGATCACGTCGGCCAAAGTCAGAATCGACGGATGTTCGTCCGCGTCCGTGATGGTGCGCCCGTTGATCGTGTAGCGTCCATTATACGTGTCGATCGTTTCACCTGGCCGGGCGCGTCCGAGTTCGATGAGGCGCGCAGCGACGAATGGCTTCATCGTCGAGCCCGGCTCGTACGGCTCCGTGACCGCCGTGTTCGCGACTGCGGCAGGATCGGAGCGGTTGCTCGCCATCGCCAGCACGTCACCGTTGTTCGGGTTCATTACAACGATATCGCCGCCATCGGCGTGAAGACTGTCAACCGCGACTGCGAGCGCGCGATCGCAGATCTCCTGCAGCTCGCGATTGATGGTCAGGACGATCGTGTTTCCAGGCGTTGGGTCATCGGAGCCGACGGGCGCAGCGAGAGGGCGTCCGCTCTTGTCCCGTGCGACCCGAACCGTCGCCGTGTCGCCGCGAAGCAGCGAGTCCAACGACAGCTCTATGCCGTCCATTGCCTTTCCGTCCGGCCCCACTCTACCAACGATTCGGCGAATGCCCCCGGAGGTGGCGTACACCCTGTCCATTACCGGCTTTGAATAAACTCCCTTCAGCGCAATCGTAGCCGCGACATCGGATGGCAGGTAGTCGCCTGGTATGTCCACCCACTTGCGCACGGTATCGAGCGACATCGCGACATACCGCGGGTCGGCGCTCGCCAACTTGAGATCGCGAGCAAGCGCCGCACGGTTCGTCACCTGCCGGGGCGCCACACTTATCCGGACCATCTCGCGGCTCTCCACCAGCGTGTGACCCGAGGCGTCGAGGATCAACCCGCGTGGCGCCGGCAGGCCGGACGACGCGAAGTGCTGACGCTGCCCAATGCGGCTCCAGTAATTGTGGCGGTACAGCTGCTCGTATCCAGACTTGCCGATCAACGCCAGCGCGAAAATCAGGATCGAAGTCTGGACGATCAGTAGACGGTTGGGGTTCTTCGCGGGCATCAGCCTAGCGCATCACCGCGCGCACCTGACGATCATCCGGCACGCGCATGCCGAGCTGCTGCGCAATGGGGCCGAGCTGTGTGCGGCTGGACTCGTCCCTGATCAATGCGGAGAGCCGCTGCCGCTCCGCCTCGAGCGTTACGATCCTGCGGTCGGTATCCGCGATCTGCCGCGCCTGCGTGATGCCGTAGCTCCTTCGCCATATCACCGCGGAAGCGACGACCACGAAGCCGATGAGTAACGCCGCCATGATCGAGCGCCCGCGTCGTTTTTTCGACTTGCGTTTCGAGCTGCCGCCTGAGCGCGCCGCGGAGTTCGCCGTCGGAGTCAAGCTGCCTTTCTCCACGCACGCAGGCGCGCGCTTCGCGCCCGCGGGTTGCGTGCGACCTCGTCAACGCCTGCCTGTACGGACTTGCGCATGACCAGCGAGCCGCGCGCAACGCCGCCGCAAGTGCACACGGGCTGACGTGGCGGGCAGTGGCACGCCGTGCTCCAGTCGCGCATTGCCCGTTTCACCAGCCGATCCTCGCCCGAATGGTACGCGATGACGGCCATCGTTCCCGTCGGCGCGACCATGTCACGCAGAATCGGAAGAACGCGTTCCAGACCGGCCAGCTCGTCATTGACGGCGATTCTAACGGCCTGAAAAAGTCTTGCGAATTCCGACGGGCCAGTCGTTGCGCCGAACGCGCCGCGTATGGCGCCTACCAGGTCGTCGGCGTTCACGAAATCCCGTGTCGCTCGCCGCCGCAGCACTTCGTTCGCGAGCCGGCGCGCGCGCGGCTCGTCACCATAGTCACGGAAGAGACGGGTGAGCTCCTCGACTGTCGCTCCGTTGAGGACATCGGCGGCCGTTTCACCGGTTCCGGACATGCGCATGTCGAGCGCCACCCCGGGCCGAAAGGAGAAGCCGCGATCATCACTGTCGATCTGCGAAGATGACACGCCAAGATCCGCCAGGACTCCGTCGAACGATTCGCCTCGCAGCTCTGGAAGCTCATCGATTCGAGTAAAGTCGCCGTGAACGGCGCGGAACCGTCCGGCCGCCACATAGGGCCCGAGCCGTTCCATCGACTCCGTGATGGCATGCGTGTCACGGTCGATGCCAGTGACGGACGCCCCCGTTTCCAGCAGCGCCAGTGCGTGCCCCCCACCCCCGAGCGTACAGTCGAGCACCCTGCCAGCGCCTTGCAGCGCGTGCAGCGCGTGCAGCACCTCCGAGACCATGACCGGCGCGTGGTAACCGCTCTCGAACGAGTGTTCAGTTATCGGGGACAGTGTAGTAGCTCTGGCTTTGCGGCGGAACGGCGGGGGGAGGCTGCCAATATACAAAAAACCGCCCCGGCGCGAACCGGGGCGGTTTGATGCAAGCTAATGGTTGGCCCTGTCAGGCGCCTACTTGCAGAACTTCTTTACCTGTGCGTCAGCAGCAGGACGGAACTGGGCGATGACCGGCAGGAACTGGTTTGCCGGCGTACGGTACTTGTCGTCCGCTGCGCCTGCCTGGAGACCTGTCTGGGCGAGGGCGAGGTTGTCGCGCGCCATCTGGGCGAGCGGGCAGCTCTTGGTCGTATTGGCCTCGTTGTACGAGCTCTGTGCCACGGAGAATGCGGACACTCCCGCGAGGAACTTGGCGTCGACCGATGGCTGAATGCCGTCGGAGAGCTGCAGCAGCTTGATGGCGGCCAGGAACTGATTGCGGTCCTTGGACGCGTTGGCTGCCTTGTACATGTTGTTCCCTTGTCCGAGCGCGTACTGCGCGATGGTCGCCTTGTCGGCACCCGGGAGGCTGGCGGCGCGCTGAAGGACCGCGGCGACGCTGTCGTACTGCGGCGGTGTCGCTTGGGCATAGCTGTCCGCGAGCAGCAGGAGCGCCTGAGGATTGCGTGGGTTTGCGGCGATGGCCCGCTTGAGGACATCCACAGCTTCAGCCGCGCGGTTGTTCTTGCGGAGCGTTGACGCTAGCGCGAGTAGAAGATCTCCGTTATTCGGATACTTCTGTACACCCGCCTGCAGCGCCGTGATTGCATCGTTCGGCTGATTCAGGTTGGTATACGCCGCCGCCATGCGTGTGAAGTACGTACTGTCAGCCGCAGCGGTGTCGGCGCGGATGAGCTCCGGTCCAGTCACGACAGCGGACTTCCAGTCGCTGGCCGCGAGGTACACCAGGAACGCCGTGTGAAGCAGCTGAGGGTCGCCCGGCGAACGCTCAAGCAATTCCTTGACGAGCGGGATCGCGTCGTTCGCGTGGCCCGATCCGGCGAGCTCGTTCACGATCTGGGTGATGAGCTTGTCGTTGCTGGGGTCAGCGCGAATTAGGGCGAGCAAGGTCGCCCGAGCCTGCGTGCTGTCGCCGATGACCTTGTAAAGCTCGGCATTGAAGCGGAGTGCGGCGACGCTTCTGGGATCCTGCTGGGCGATGAGCCGGGTGACACCAAGCACCGAGTCCGCCAGGGCGATCGAGTCGGCGCGAGTTGTGGCTTTCTGATACTCGGAGTAGAACACGTTGGCGCTGCAGAGCCGGGCCAGCGTGGCCTGCGGGTATGAGGCGATGCCCTGGCGTGCTGCGGCCAGAGCGCCCGGAATATCGCCGGCGCGCGCCTTACTTATGCAGTTGTGCTCGCCGTCCAGCTGCTTCATCGCGTCGCGAACAGACTTGGAAACGCGGTCCATCGCGTCTCCGACCTTGTTCGCGGTAGCGGTGGGAAGAGCCTGTGACAGGGAGTTGTCCCGGGCCAGCACCATGCGGGCGTCAACAGTGTACGCTCCGGTGGGAGCCTTGCTGATCGTTCCGGTGACGTAATCGTCGGCGCGAAGAAGGTTTGCGAGGGCCTTCTCGTCGTTGGGGGCAAGCGGCTCGCTCGCGGAGAACCCCGACTGCTCGAGGGTGTTGTTCACATCCTTCGTGGGAAGGACATAAACGTCCTTCGGATTGAAGGTGTCCTTGAGCTGGTTACGTAGCTCATCCGCGGCCTTCGCCCCTGTGCCCTTCTCCGAACTCTGGAAGGTCATGACGGTGATGCGCGCCTTGGAATCCTGAGCATGTGCCGGAACCGTTCCGGCGAAAACGAGGGCCGCGAGCGCCAGAGAGTAGCGAGCGTTCAACTGATACTCCTCCAAATGTGTAAACGTTTGTACACCACTACCCATACCGGGTTTCTTTGCTTCGGTCTGGCCAAGATGGGCGAGGAGGGATTCGAACCCCCGACATCCTGCGTGTAAGGCAGGCGCTCTAACCAGCTGAGCTACTCGCCCGAATGCAGAAACCAAGCCGCAACGACTGAATACGTCGCGCGACTTTTCAGCGTTTGAGGATCGCCACGGGAATCAGCACGCAGTACGCAATGACAAGGAGCACAGGCGCCAGGGTTTCCCCGCCCCGCCAGAGATCAGCGTAACCGATGAGGAGCGCGGCAGCTGCAAGGCCCCACCATTTCAGCCGGAAATGAAGGGGTTGCGCTGGAACATGGGTGATAGTTGCGGAGTCTTTCGGCATGGAAGCGAACAGTATGGGCGGCAGGACAGCAGTGTCAAGCTAAACAGGTCACCTTAATCTGTTGTTAATTGAAAGGTAGCGGAGTTTTAACGTCGCCTCGGTTTGCGCCGCGTCGTCGCGTGCTTCTTCCTCCGGACTGCCGCGCGCTTTAAGGCGCGGCGCTTTCGCGGTTTTCTGCGGGATTCGGGCTCCTGCCAGCGCTGCGGATTCGCGGAGCGGAATTTCGGCTCGGCGCGCGGCGCGCCCCGATCGGCATCGGCCACCGCGAGCACGGCGGCATCGGCGATATCTGCTCGAATGTCGTGGATTACCAGCGCTGGCCGTCGCACACGCGGATCGTCAACGCGATTGGTGAGCAGAATCATGAACATTCGCCGGTCGGGATCGATCCACATCGATGTGCCGGTGAAGCCCGTGTGACCGAAGGCCCGGGCGCTCAGATAACGGCCGCAGGTCGCACGCACGTTTGCCGAGTCGCACGTGTCCCAGCCGAGGGCTCGTGTGCCGGCACTCCGGGTGGTGAACAGCTTGACGGTCGCTGCCCGAAAGACACGTCTTCCCTCGTACGCCCCGCTGTCGAGCATGGTCTGCGCAAACACGGCGAGATCGCTTGCCGTGGAGAAGAGGCCGGCGTGACCCGCGACTCCGCCCAGCGCCGCGGCGTTGGAATCGTGTACTCGTCCACGCGGCGCGCCCGTGGGCGCTAGATGCCCGAATTGTTCCTTCGGCACGTGAAACGTGGTGCTCGTCATGCCGAGGGGATCGAAGATGCGCCGCTCGACGAACTCGTCGAGCCGTTCCCCGCTTGCCGCCTCGACGATGAAGCCGAGCACGTCAGCGCCGAGGTCGGAGTACATGTAGCAGGACCCGGGCGGGCATCCCTTTACGAGCGGTGTCGATATGACGGCGGCCCGCGCGGCGGTCGGATGGCCCATCTGCCGCCACAATTCGCGGCCCGGCGGGAGTCCGGACCGGTGTGTGAGCAACTGGCGGATGGTCACGGAGTCCTTGAGGCCGCCGCTGAAGCTCGGAATCCAGCGCGAGACCCTATCGTCGAGATGTATCACGCCCTCGTCGTACAGCGCCATGATCGCCGACGTGGTCGCGACCACCTTGGTCAGCGACGCCAGATCGTAGATGGTGGAATCGGGATCCACCGAGGGCGCTGACTCGGCCCAGTTGATCCGGCCATAACCGCGCGCCAGCACCGCTCCGCCGTCGCGCCCGATCACCACGGCTGCGCCAGGATAGCCGCCCTCCTTGATGCCTCGTTCAACTATGACGTCGATCTCGTCCAGTCGCTTGAGCGACATCCCCGCACTGTCGGGCGGGATCGACGGAAGGCGCACCGTCGCGCGCGCGCGCCGAACGTAATAGCCAGGCGCCGTCTCGCCGACGACGACTTCCCGCGGCGGCCGCGTATGAAAAGCGAAGAAGATGACGAGTGCCAGCACCACGGCACCGGAGATCGACACGAGTGCGGGAGCGGAGCGCGGCTTTGGAGGCCAGAAGGGCATGGATTCTACAAACGCACGCAACGCGCCGCGAGGAACTCGCCGATGCGATAGTCGCGCTTTCTTCGCTCAATACCGTTCGGCAGCGCTATCCACCATCTATTCCCCGCGCGACAGCCACGCGCGTCGCGGTGTCTCGCCCCTGTCGGCGGTGGCCGCCATCTCCGCGCATTTCACGCTCCATGGATTGAACTTGTTCACGCTGGCGCCCCGCTTCCATACCGCCACGGCTCTCGACTTCTCGCCGGCAAGCCACAGCGCGTGACCGAGCTCGAAATACGCCTCTACCAGGTTCGGGCCCAGGGTGATGGACCGCTCGAAGAAGATCTGCGCGTCCTCGTACATTTCCCGCTCGGTGTAAACCAGTCCGAGATAGAAGTTGGCGTACAGCTTTGCTCGCGCGTCCTCGTCCTGTCGCAATGCCTTGGAGAGATGCTCGATCGCCTCGCCGAATATTCCCTTCTTGAGGCAGATGTAGCCCACGTTGATGCGCGCGAGCGCATTCGTCGGTTCGCGGCCCAGGACGAACTGGAAGTTCATGAGTGCAGCGTCGAGCTTGTCCTGCAGCATCTGAGCCCAGCCCAGCAGCGACTGCCCCTCGGTGCTGTTCGGGGCGAGCTCGAGCGCTCGCGTCAGCGCCTCCTCTGCTCCGTCGTAATCACCAAGCGAGATTTTGGACCAGCCGCGCTCGAGAAAGGTCGAGGCGCCGATGTGATCCTCGTGCACGACCGGGCGCGCGCCCGCGAACTGCGGCGCCATCGCGGGCGATGAGTTTCGGCGTGACTTCCACTTCTCAACCAGATCACGGATGTCGTCCTTGAGCCGGGTCAGCTGGCCAAGCGACCCGTCAACCGCGCGGTACACGTCCATGAGCGACGACTTGAGGGCGGGATCGTCGCGCATCTGCCGCGCCTCGATCTCGGTCCTGAGCTGCTCGAAGGTGGCCCGGAGTTCGGCTACGCTATCAGCCATTCGATTCGCTCCCTTGGGACCAAGCTTGAGATCACGCCAGCAATCGCGGACAGTGACACGACCGCATCAGCTCCAGCTTCCGCGAGCGCGGCGCGCGGCATTCCATAAATAGCCGATGACTCCTGATCCTGCACGATGGCGGAGCCACCGGCGGCTCTGATGCGGCGCAATCCGACAGCTCCGTCGCGGCCCATTCCAGTGAGAATCACGCCGGTGCACGCCGCGCCAAAAATGTCGGCGGCGGACACGAACAGCGCATCGGCGTTGGGCGTCGCACCGGTTCGAGCGGGCGACTCACGGTACTCGAGGCATGCGGCGCCAGGGGCACCTGCGATTACCGTGTTGCCACCGCCCTGCGCGAGATAAACGGTTCCCTGCCAGAGAGTTTGTCCGTCCACCGCTTCGCAAACGGGAATCGAGCTTGAGCGCGCCAGTCGATCCGCGAGTGCGCCGGTGAACTCGCGCGGCAGGTGTTGCGCGATTACCACGGCGGCCGGCAGGTCTTCCGCCAGTAGCGGAATTATCTCCGCGAGAGCGCGCGGGCCACCGGTCGATGACGCGATAACCACCACGTGCCGGGCAGGCCGCTCCTCTTGCGCCGCGAGGGGCGGCGCCAGTCGTGCACTTCGCGTCGACGGCGCGGGCGTCCCCAGCTTGGCGCTCGCGGCCGCCCTCAATGCCTCCGCAAGACGGTCGCGGATGATCGGAAGATCGAGGCTTACTGGACCCGACGGCTTGCGAACGAAGTCCACAGCGCCAAGCTCCAGGGCGAGCATCGTGGCGTCGCCATACTGCGCGCCGCCGGCGCTCAGCACCACGACCGGCCGCGGTGACTCGGACATTATTCGTGTGAGCACCGCGACCCCGTCAAGTCGCGGCATCTCGAGATCGAGAGTGACTATGTCGGGGTCCAGGCTTTCGATCTGCCGCATCGCGTCCACACCATCGCGCGCAGTTCCCGCGACACGAAAGTCCGGCAACGTCGCGATCATCTCGACGATGAGCTTCCGCATGAATGCACTGTCATCCACGACGAGCACGCCGCGCGTCTCGACTCCTGGCGTCATTCTTCCGGCTTCCTGTAGATTCGTTCGCGCATGTCCACCGGCGTTAGCCGGTGCCGCGCCCCTCCAAACAGCGTCTCGACGTGGCCGATCATCAGGAAGCCGCCGGGTTTGAGCGCATCGACCAACTCATCGAACAGCCGCTCCTGCGATTCGCGATCGAGATAGATGACCACGTTGCGGCACGCGATCAGGTCGAATGTCCTGGCGGGAGCCGGCTCCTGCAGAATGTCGCGTCGTTCGAACCTGGCGAGACGGCGTACTTCCGGCAGCACCGAGCGAAGGTCACCTTCGCGAGGAAAGTATCGGTCCAGCAATTCAGGCGCGGTGTCCGTGAACGAGGCGGGCATGTAAGTCGCGGCGCGCGCCGCGTCCAGTGACGCACGGTCGATGTCGCTGCCAATCACCGAGATTCTCGCGAGCTCGTTGAGCTCTCCACAACCCGAAGCGAATTGATGGAAGACCGCCGCGAGTGAGTACGCCTCCTCGCCCGAGGCACTTCCGGCGCTCCAGATGCGTATGGCGCCCGGGCGCTTCCAGAGAGCCGGCACCACATTTCGCCGAAGCGACGCATACGCGGTCGGGTTGCGGAAGAACTTGGTGACGTTCACAGTGAGCGCATCGAGCAGCTGATCGTATTCGCCGGCATCGGCGTCCAGCAATCTCGCGTAGTCTTCGAATGACTCGGCCCCTCGTGCACGCATGCGCAGCGCAATGCGCCTGCGGACACACTTGTCCTTGTAGCTCGTGCACCGGAACGGCGTTTCGCGCGTGATCTTCTCAGTGAGCTCACGGAAGCCGTCGTCGGCGAGCGCGTCATCGTGAATGGCGGTCACAGCGCGTCCAGCGTATGCGCGCGCCGGTACGCCTCGCGAGCCTCGTCAAAACGGCCATCGCGCTGGAGCGAATCCGCAAAATTCCGGTGCAGCTGCGGCAGCGACGCGTCCTCGATCAGGCCGCGCTCGACGGTGCTGAGAGCGGCATCGAAGTTCCCGCTGGCCTCGTACGCAACGGCGAGGTTGTTCCACAGCACTGCGTACCCGGGGTACACCTGCACCGCTTCTCCGAGCAACGCGATGCACCTGTCCAGGTCGTTCACCATCGCGGCCGCGAGACCGGCATAATGGAACCATGCCGGTGGCGGCCGGCGAGTTCCCCAGAGCGTCCGCGCTGCGGCAAGTGCGGTGTCGGCGGCCTCATAGTCATGCACGGCGACCGCCATTGCAGCCGCATTCGTCTGTACCAGTGGATCGCCGCGCCCGCCGTGCGAGAGCGCCTCCGTGATCGCACCGCGCGCGCGATCTAGATCGCCCATCTGCTCGTAGGCGTATGCGAGGTTCACGAATACGGCCGGTCGAGTCGAGTGCTGCTGTGATACATACCGCTCGAACGCATGCGCCGCGGCCGGCCACTGTTCCTGCCTGAGCGCGACGAGCCCCAGGTAGAAGCAGGCTTCGGCGTCGTTCTCGCGAAGCGTATCCACGCGGCGAAACTCGCGCTGCGCCTCCTCGTACATCCCCGTCTTGTAGAAGGCGACGCCGAGGTTCCGGTGTTCCGTCGCCTTGTCATCGGCACGCGGAGGGACACGCGAGCGAGTACTGACGCCCACGCGGATGACGTATCCCGTCATCAACAAGCCGTATAGCGTTTTCGCAGTCACGAACTCACCCAGCCGGGATTCCGCGATCAGTGCGCTGACGTCTCTCTGACCATCGACGAGAGGAACAAGCTTCTCCTCCTCCTCCGACAGACTGCGCTCGCTCGCCATCATCGTGTGGCGATCCATCGCGTAGACAATGTCGAACGTGGGGATCTTCTTGGCGATAAGCGCCCATTCGTCAACGCGCCTTGCGCCTTCCAGCAGCAGCGATTGGGGATCTATCCGGTGCAGCTGCACTTCCTCATCCGGCGTGGCACCGGGCTCGAAGTTGAACGTGCCCTGCGTCCAGGTGAAGAGCAGGTAGACGGCTTCTTCGGTGCCCAATCCGCGATTCACGATGGAGGCGTGCGAAATCGAACCGTCGGTGAAGTAGATGTAACCGAAGTTGTTTGCGTAGGTGAGGCCGAGGCAACCGGTCTTTCTTCCCATCGCCAGCAACTGCAGCACATCCGGCAGGCTCGCTTCGGTAAGGCTTCCGCGGATGGCCATCAGCGGAACTCCTCGATAAGTCTTCCCGCAAGCTCGGGCCACTCTCGGACGATTTTCTCGTCGTCGGTGAATGCCGCTGGCGTGTGCGAGCTCTGCCGCGCGCGCAGCTCCTCGACGCGCTGCGCCACCACGGACTGGAGGTCCGTCAGGAAATCGTCGTATTCAGCGGATTCGTCAGCCATGACAGCGGATGCTCAACTCGGTCACCTCAACCTACGCGAACGGCCGCCAACATTGTACTGAGCGATCCCGTATCGGGAAGCAGCAGGAAATAGCCCGGCAGCTTGCCATCGGCCTGATCAATTATGAATTCAGTCTCGACGCAAAAGACGAACCCGCCGGTGTGACCGGTCGCGAAGGCCGTACTCGCGAGGACCTCGCGCGCCGGTCCGACGGTCAGCGATGGCGGGGACGGTAGCAATCGCATCTCCATGAACTCGCTCAGTGCCGTCATGTAGGCACCCGCCAGTATGTTGCCGGCTTCCGTGAGCGCCGACGATTCCAACTCGCTCAGCGCGGCCTCCTTCGGCACGTCGCGCATGAGCATGAGAGACGCGAGCCGGTGTGCAGTGGGCAGCGGGAACACGAGAATGGTATGGCCGTGCAAGCCGCCGCTCATCTCCATGGGCACGAGCGCGATGATCTCGTTGCTGCGCGAAATGAGCGGTGCAAGATCCGTCAGCGGCGTCACCGTGATCGTCGGCACGCTGATCATGATCTTGGTGCCGGTCATGAGCGACAGGGCAGTAGCAGCGTGCGCGGCGCCGATGTTGGCCACCTCGCGAAGCGCGTCCCGCTGTAGCTCGGTTAGTGACTGCATGTTGGTTACGCTCATGATGCTCCGCTAGATGAGGCTGTTGACGTCCACGACCAGTGCCGGCGATCCGTCGCCGAGTACCGTGGCACCCGCAAACATCGTCGCTCCGCCGCGGGGCTGGTCGAAGCGCTTGACGACTACATCCTGCTGACCAATGAATTCGTCCACGAGCAGCGCGGCGCGGCGGCCGCGAGACCGGACACACACTCCCAGCATTCGCTCGGCGATGCGCGGTGACATTCCGAACCGCTGCCGCAGCATCACGACCGATGCCGGGGATCCGCCGATCTCCGTGTGCGACCATTGATCACCGCGCAACGCCGCCGCGGGCGGCTCGATGGCGAGCGTATCGATCACGTGCGTGAATGGGATGGCGAACAGCTCCTCCCCCACCCGTGCCACCAGCGCACGAACTATTGCGACGGAAAGCGGCAGCCGCAGGCTGATGGCCGTTCCGCGACCGTGAACGGACTTCATCTCGATCGCGCCTCCAAGTGCGCGCACCGTCGCGTCCACGACATCCAGACCCACGCCTCTCCCCGATACGCTCGTCACCTCGAGCGCGGTCGAGAATCCTGGATGCGCTAGAACACGGAGCAGCTCGACATCCTCCAGGGATTGGACGCCGGCATCTACAATGCCGGCCTCGATTGCGCGCTCGAGCACGCGGCCGCGGTCGATTCCCATTCCGTCATCGGCGACGCGGATCAACACGTAACCCGCCTCGCGTTGAGCGCTCAGTGTAAGCTTGCCGCGCGCAGTCTTGCCGTCACGCTCCCGCTGCTCGCTGCTCTCGATGCCGTGATCGACAGCATTTCTGAGGAGGTGCATCACCGGGTCGCCGATGCGGTCAAGCATCGAGCGATCCAGCTCGATGTCTGCGCCATCGAGGGTAAAGTCCACTTCCTTGCCGAGGGTCCGCGCGGTCTCCCGCACGAGTCTCGGAAAGCGCTCGAAGACCTGACCGACCGGAACCATCCGCGCTGCCATCACCTGCTCGCGCAGGTCGTTGAGCAGCCGCGATGCACTTCCAAAGGCTGCCGACAGATCGTCGTCGGAGATGCGGTTGACCTCGCGCTCCATTCGTCCGCGCTCTATTTCGAGCTCGCCCACCAGGTCCATGAGCGAGTCGAGCCGACTCGCGCGAACCCGCACGTTGCTCGGCGCGCGTCGTTGTGGCGCCGCCTCAACCGAATTCGCAGGTGCCGAGACGCCGACGCCAACCGCAATCTCGATATCGTGCGCGAGTGCATCGGCTTCCTCGATGAGATGCGACAGAAGCGACGCGGTGACAACCTCCTCGCCGCGGCGCACCGCGTCGAGCGCTGACTCGAGCCCGTCGGCGCGTTCCGTGACCACCAGGTAACCCATCGCGGCGGCCATGCCCTTGATGCTGTGCACCGCTCTGAACGCCCCTGCGATCGCGTCGCCGGAAGCCGGCGCCCGCTCGAGCTCGGAGAGCGCTACGCTCAGTTCCGCGACGTGTTCCCGTCCCTCGCTGAGGAACAGATCGACGTACCGGGAAAGATCCACGTTACCGCCGCCGAATCCGTGGAGGCCTAGCCGAGTACGCGCTGCACGGCTTCGAGCACGCGGCTGGGCTGAAACGGCTTGACCACGAAATCCTTGGCGCCCGCCTGTATCGCGTCGACGACAAGTGCCTGCTGTCCCATGGCGCTGCACATGACGACGCGAGCGTGTGGATCGAATGCAGTTATCTCGCGCACCGCGTCTATCCCGCCCATGTCGGGCATGACGATATCCATCGTGACGAGGTCGGGGCGTAGCTCCTTGTACTTGGCAACTGCCTTCGTGCCCGTATCCGCCTCGCCTACAATCGTGAATCCGGCCTGCTGCAGGATGTCGGAGAGCATCGTGCGCATGAAGACGGCGTCATCGCAAACAAGAACAGTGTGACTCATTCATCCTCCGATATGACCACGACGCGCGCGACCAGCTCGCGCACATCTACATCCGTGTACCCTTCTTCGTCTCTCAGGGTGCGCACGTCCGCCACGCGCTCCACCGACAGTCCCACCCCGCGCGTTCCCACGTCCACTAGCAGCACCATTCGCTGGACACGCTGGGCCGATGCCGGGTGCAGCACTGCCGCCGCGTTGACTACGGTGACTATGGAACCCCGCACGTTCATGAGGCCAAGGATCGTAGGGGGTGCACCGGGAAGACGCGTGAGACGGGCCAGCGGCACGACCTCACGCACGGCGGCGACGTCGCAGGCATACACCCGCCCGGCAATGCGGAACACCAGCGAGCGACCATCGGTGAAGCCGTCGGTGAAGCCGTCGGTGAAGCCGTCGGTCCCGGAGGCGGCCGGCGCCGCGACAAGCGTATCAGACTGGGACATCGTAGAATCCAAACGTCGCCAGCGGATCGGGATCGTCGTACAGCGCGGATGACTCACCGATCGCGGCGATCGAGCGATGCAGATCATCCGGGAGTGGCGAGCGAAAATCCAGCAGCTCGCCGCTGGCGGGATGGTGGAACCGGAGCCACGCGGCATGAAGGAAATGCCGGCGAGGAGGAAGATCGGCGAGCCGGCGTCCGCCGCCCCCGCCGTACGTGTCGTCCCCCACCACGGGATGGCCTACCGATGCCAGGTGCACCCGGATCTGGTGGGTGCGGCCCGTATGAAGGTGAGCGCGCAGAAGGTCGCCACTGGCGAAGCGCGCGAGCCGGTGGAAATCCGTCCGAGCATTCCTTCCAGTGGAGACGATCGCCATACGCTGCCGGTCTCTCGGGTCCCGCGCGATTGGTTTGTCCACGGATAGAGTATCGGCAGCGAGATGGCCCCAGATCATAACAGCGTACCGCCTGGAGACACGTCGTGCGGCGATTGCGGCGCTCAGCTTCCGGTGAGCCACGTCGGTCTTGGCGACGATAAGGAGCCCCGACGTTTCCTTGTCCAGCCGGTGCACCAGTCCGGCGCGCTCCGCGCCGCCGTTGTCCGCCAGCTCTCCGCCCCTGCCGATGAGGGCGTTCACGAGGGTCCCGGTCCAGTTGCCGGGTGCCGGATGGACGACCATTCCGGCGGCCTTGTCCACCACCAGCAGATCGGTATCCTCGAAGACCACACGGATTGGCAGGTCCTCGCCCAAGATCTCGCTGTGCGGCTTGGGCGGGTCCGGAGGGGTTATCGAGATGATGTCCGCCGCGGACGGACGGTACGAGGCGCGCTGGCGCTCGCCGTTCACCAGCACCTTGCTGTTCGCTATGAGCGTGGCCGCGGCGGTTCGGGAAGTGGCCAGCCGTCCTGCAACGACGAGGTCGAGACGCGAGCCGGCGAGATCGCCCGCGGGGAAGGAATCAGACGTCGCCTGTCGCCGCCATCCGCGCCGCCTCGCGATCCTGCTGCAGGAAGACCCAGCCGAGCAGGAAGGCACCGACCGTGACGGCCGAGTCGGCCACGTTGAATGTCCAGAAGCGATGGTCGCCGATTCCGACGTCGATGAAGTCCACCACACCGACCGAGGAGCGTATGCGATCGATCAGATTTCCAATGGCGCCGGCCGACACCAGCGCGAGTGCCAGAACGCGCTGGTAATCGGCCTCCCGGGTGGCCCGGTAGAGGCTCGCGAGCACGGCGAGCGCAACGAGCGTGAGGGCCGAGAAGATCCAGCGCGAGGCGCCGCCAAGGTTGAATCCGAACGCCGCGCCGGGATTGAACGCGAGCGTGAATCGCAGGAAATCGCCCACGATCTCGTGCGGCGTGTACGCCGGCGACAGTCCGGAGACAGCCGCGGCCTTGGAAGCGACGTCGAGCGCCACGACCACGATTATAACACCCCAGAAGATCCACGGGTTCGCCGCACTCGCGCGAACCTCTTGAGTGCTACCGTTTTGCATCTTCCTCACGTTGCTTGCATTCGATGCAGTAGCGCGCGTGCGGAAGTGCATCGAGTCGCTCGAACATGAGCGGCGTGTGGCAGCTCATGCACTTGCCGTAATTTTCCGGATCGCGATAGAGCCGACGAAGCGCCTGGTCGATGTGCCAGAGGAAGCGACCTTCCTGACTGGCGAAGAGGAACGCCTTTTCGCGCTCCATGGCGTCCGTGCCCTGATCGGCCATGTGGAACGAATATGCGCTTTCGGTGCCGGCGTCCTGCGCTGACACGTTGAATGCGTCGCTGTAAACGCCCAGCTCCTTGACCGCGCGCTTGCGCTCTTCGAGCAGACGCTGCTCGAAATGCTTCAAAAACTGCTCGCGCGTCATCGTCTTCGGCTTCTTGGCCTTTGTGGCGCTCGGTGTCATAGTGGTCCAATCCTGGTGAGTGTGACATCGGCGGCGATTCCGTCGAGGTCGAGGTGATGCACTGCATTAGATCCATCAAGCATCGGCACCGAATGCAGCTCCGGAGCCAGGACCTCCGCGGAAATCCAGTCGCTGTGCGCGGACACGGCGTTCGCAAGCTCCGGCTCTCCGGCTACCGTCAGAACTATCCTGTCGCTGACGGCGAAGCCCAGCTCCTTGCGCAGGCGCTGTACCCGATTCACGAGCTCGCGGGCGACTCCCTCCGTCCGAAGCTCTGCGGTAACGACGGGATCGATCGCTGCCACGTAGCCATCGCCGTACTTCACGACCAGATCTCCGCTCGCGCGCCGAACGATCGTGACGTCTTCGGCATCGAGCCTGTGACTGATTGTACCCCCGGAAACGAGCACCGGATCGCCGCGCTCGAAGGCAACGAGTGCTTGCGACGGCAGCGCGGCGACATTTGCGGCCGCCGCCGGCGTCTCCTTTCCGAACTTTTTTCCGAGAGTCCTGAAGTTGGGCTTCGCCTCGAGCGTGACGAAATCGTCCGCGGAGGAGGCGAAGTCGATTCGCTTGACGTTGAGCTCGGTCGCGAGAAGCGGAAGCAGCGAGCGAAGCACGTCGTCCGCCGCATGGTCGGGAAGTACGCAGAGCATCGAGGCTAGCGGCTGGCGCACCTTCAATCCCACTTCCTCGCGCGCGGCGCGTCCGAGCGTCGCAAGCGAACGCACGTCGGCCATGGCGCGATCGACTGCAGGATCCACACGCGTCTGCAACGTTCGCACGTACGGCGCGACATGAACTGATTCGCCGTTGAGCTCGTTGTGTATCCAGTCGGTAAGGAAAGGCGCGAACGGCGCCAGCAGCCTGCACGTCACCGTTAGGATCTCGTGCAGCGTGGCGAAGGCAGCGCGATTGTCCGCCGTGCCCACGCCGTAGAAGCGATGACGGTTAAGTCGAACGTACCAGTTGGACACGTCATCCATGAAGAAGTCCATCACCGCGTTCACGGCGTGCGTCGCCTGATACTCGCGCAGCAGGGTGTCGCAGCGGGTCTCCAGTGTGGAAAGCCGCGACAGCACCCACCGATCGATCGGCTGGCGATCGTCCGGCGCCGGATCGTCGAGCGACGGCGACCAGCCGAAGTTGGCGTACGTTGCGAAGATTCCGCTGTACACGTTCTTGAGCGTCATAAGGAAACGGCCGACCGTTTCACGGATGAGCCCCTCATCGAAGCGCCTCGTGAGCCAGACCTGGCTCGACGCGACGAGGAACATACGCACCGCGTCGGCACCATGCGTCGCGAGGACAGCCCACGGCTCGACGGCGTTGCCGCGGCTCTTGGACATCTTGACCCCGTCCTTGTCGAGCACCAGGTCGTTGACGACGACACTGCGATACGGAGCCGTGGGGTCGGCCGAAAGCGCCTCGCCAAGTCCAGTTGCGATCGCGAGCAGCGAGTAGAACCATCCGCGCGTCTGGTCCACGCCCTCGGCGATCAGGTCCGCCGGATAGTGACTCGCGAAGGTCGCTCCGCGCTCGAACGGATAATGCCACTGCGCGAACGGCATCGAGCCCGAATCGAACCAGGTGTCAATGACCTCAGGCACGCGGCGCATGGTTCCCTTCCCGGACGGCGCGGGCCAGGTGTAGTGATCGATGAACGGCTTGTGCGGGTCAAAGCCTTCCGGCAGCGGCCGACCCACTCGCTCGGCGAGATCGGCATAGCTTCCGACGACCGCGACCTCGTTGGGATCGGTGTCGTTGATCCAGACCGGAAGCGGCGTGCCCCAGTAACGGTCGCGCGAGATTGCCCAGTCGATGTTGTTCTCGAGCCACTCACCGAACCGTCCGCTCCCCACTTCAGGCGGGTGCCAGTCAACGGCGGCGTTGCGCCGCATCATGTCGTCACGGAACGCCGTGGTGCGCACGAACCATGACGTCCGCGCGTAGTAGAGCAACGCCGTGTCGCATCTCCAGCAGTGCGGATAAGGGTGCTCGTACTGCTGCACCTTCCACAATGCACCCCGCCGCTTCAGTTCCTCGATGATCACCGCGTCCGCATCCTTGACGAACATTCCACCCACGAGCGGGAGCGTGTCCGGAAAGCGGCCGCGTAGATCGACCGGCTGGAGGAACGACAGATTGTGACGCTGGCCGGCGGCGTAGTCATCCGCTCCGAACGCTGGGGCCATGTGCACCGTGCCCGAACCGTCGTGAGCAGTGACGAACGATTCACCCACGATTATCTCGTGCACACCATTGGTGTACGGAACCCAGTCGAGCGGGCGGTGATAACGCCTGCCCACCAGATCGACACCGGGGAAGGCCGCAACGCGCTGCCAGCGCGACTCGTGATCCTCACCCATGAGCGCGCTGACGCGCGACTCCGCCAGTATCAGCGACCCCTCGGCCTCGCGCCCCTTCCGAACGAGCTCGACGTATGTAAGCTCCGGATTGACCGCGAGCGCGGTGTTCGACACCAGTGTCCACGGCGTGGTGGTCCACACCAGGATCCTCCGCGGCGCTGATGACTCGTCACCGGCTAGTGTAAGGGCGACGTACACGCTCGGATCCTTGACCGTCTTCCAGCCCTGCGCTACCTCGTGCGACGACAACGCGGTGCCGCATCGTGGGCAGTACGGGAGGATTTTGTGGCCGCGATAGAGCAGCTCCCTGTCGAACAGCATCTTGAGCGCCCACCACACACTCTCGACGTAGTCGTTCGAGTAGGTGATGTACGGATCGTCGTAATCGAGCCAGTAGCCGATGCGCTCGCTCAGACGCTTCCAGTCCTCGCCGTACTTGAAGACGCTCTCCTTGCAGAGTTCATTGAACTTCTCGACGCCGATGCGCTCGATGTCCTGCTTTCCGGAGATCCCGAGCTGCTTCTCGACCTCGATCTCGACGGGCAATCCGTGCGTGTCCCATCCCGCCTTGCGAGTGACATGGAATCCCGACATCGCGCGATGACGGCAGAAGAGATCCTTCACGGTTCTGGCGAACACGTGGTGGATTCCGGGCCGGCCGTTGGCCGTGGGCGGTCCTTCGAAAAAGACGAACTCGGGTCGTCCCGCGCTCAGTTGCTGGACGCGCCGAAACAGCCCCTCCTCCGTCCAGCGTGCGAGGACCTCGGTTTCGAGCCCGTCGGCGGGGCGATCGGTGGACAACAATCTGTAATGCGCCAGCGCGGGCGCTTCCGGTGCTCCCAACTCGCTACTCCGCGGCGACGCCAGGGACGGGATGATCACTGGCGTCGATCTCGGAGAGATAGCGCGTGATGAGGTTGCGCGTCTGCGACAGGTACGCACGGCGGGCACGCTCGAGCGCCTCGAGGTCCGACTGCACGCGCCGCACTTCACCGCGTACTTCCTCCAGGAGTCGCTCACCTTCTCCCTGCGCTTCACGGACGATCAGAAGGGCTTCCTTCTCTGCCTGCTCCCTGGTGTCCTGTCGAAGCTGCTGCGCGGAGATGAGAGCGTCGTTCAGCGCACGGTCGCGCTCGCGGAAGGCGCGAAGCTGTTCGTGGAACGAGCGCGCCTTCTGATCGAGATCCTGATTCACACGATTGAGGCGCTCGAGTTCGTCCGCCACCTGGTCACGGAACTGATCCACGCGCGCGGGATCGCAGCCGCGGAATGCGTGGCCGAAATCGAAGCGCCGCACATCGAGCGGCGTGAGATGGAAGGCTTCATCAATCATGAATCCCGAGCTCCGAAAAGAATGCTGCCGATGCGGATCGTGGTTGATCCTTCCTCGACCGCTACTTCGTAATCATTGGACATACCCATCGACAGCTCCGTCGCCGGATGACCGGCTTCGGCGAGCACCTGCCGAGCGTGCCGCGCACCGGCGAATGTCTGCCGCAACACAACCTCGGACGCATTGAGCGGCGCCATTGTCATCGCGCCGATGACGCGAATACCCGGCATATTCGTCAAACGATCCGATTCCGACCGCAGTGCCTCCGGCGAGAATCCACCCTTGGCAGTTTCACCCGACGTGTTCACCTGAATGAGTGCATCCACCGCCCGCCCACGCTTGACGCCGTACTCGCAGACGGCATCGGCAAGCCGACTGCTGTCCAGTGAGTGAAGCAGCGCGAAGTGCTCCAGCTCATGCACTTTGTTGCGCTGAAGGTGGCCGATAAGATGCCAGAACACCGGCACCGTCACCGCCTGCATCTTGACCAGAGCTTCCTGAACCCGGTTCTCACCGCAATCGACCACGCCAGCCTGCCATGCCCCGATTGCGGCTTCGGGACCGTGCGTCTTCGTTACCGCCACCAAGCGGACCGCCTGGCCGTGCCCGCCGCGCGCCGCAGCCGCCGCAGCACGGCCACGGATCTCCGCGACCCTCTCGGGGAGATTCGAAAACTGCATAGCCATGAAATTTAACCAGGCCGGCTGTTCTCGGTGCACCCGGAGCCCAGTATCCCGCAGCAGGCCCGATCCGGAAGCACCCCTTCAATCCCGGGCCGGATTGTTATATCTTTCCATCCGGATGAACGGATCAATGCCCTCGATCTTCGATCGCCTGACAGCGCTGTCCGACCCCACCCGGAGCCGGCTCCTTTCCCTGCTGGACAGGCATGAGCTGACTGTTACGGAGCTGTGCTCGGTCACGCAACTGCCGCAGTCCACGGTCAGCCGGCATCTCAAGGTGCTTGGCGACGGGGGCTGGGTGATCTCTCGCGCGGACGGGACGAGCCGGCGCTACCGGGCCGCTTCCGACAAACTCGACGTCCCGGGCCGACGGTTATGGACGCTGGTGCGAGAGCAGGTGAGCGCGGCGCCGGCGGCCCAGAACGACATCCAGCGCCTGCGATCGGTCCTCGCCGAGCGGCGGAGCGCGTCGCAGGAATTCTTCTCGTCATCCGCCGGACAGTGGGATCGCCTGCGCGGAGATCTGTTCGGCACGCGCGCGGATGTGGTCGGGCTGCTCGGACTGCTCGATGAGAAGTGGTCGGTGGCGGATCTTGGCTGCGGCACCGGCCAGGTGGCGGAGATGCTGGCGCCGTTCGTGGCAGAGGTCGTGGCGGTGGATGAGTCGCCTGCGATGCTGACCGCTGCTCGCCGTCGGCTCAAGGGCTACGACAACGTGTCGGTTCGCGAGGGTGATCTCGGCGCGCTGCCGATCGACGACGAGTCGCTGGACGCCGCGCTGCTGTTCCTGGTGATGCACTACACGGCAGATCCGGCGGAGGTGCTCACCGAAATTCGCCGCGTGCTCAAGCCGGAAGGCCGCGTGCTCATAGTGGACATGATGCCGCACGAACGTGCCGAGTTCCGGAACATCATGGGGCACGTGTGGCAGGGCTTCGGCGCCGACGAGCTTGCGCGCTGGACCGAGCAGGCCGGACTGAAAAACTTGCGGTACCATCCGCTTCCCGCGGATCCGATCGCCAAGGGGCCGACGCTGTTCGCCGCGTCCGCGCACCGGCCGCTGGACGCAGCACATCTCACGTCGCTCCACGCACAGTTGCATGCATCAACGACGGACACCGAGTCACCGTCCGCGGTACGACCGAAGCCGGCAGTCGCCGCTTCGCGCAATTCAAAACCGAAGTCCGGCGCGCGAGCCGGCAACTCATAACCGAACGAGATACCAATGGCCACTACTGTATCGCCACGCACAGAAAATCAGAATTCGCAGCAGATCGACCGGCCGCCATTCAAGGTAGCCGACATTTCGCTGGCGGAGTTTGGCCGGAAGGAGATCCGGCTCGCCGAGCAGGAGATGCCGGGTTTGATGGCGCTCCGGGCGGAATACCGGGGATCCAGGCCGCTGGCGGGCGCGCGGATCATGGGGTCGCTGCACATGACCGTGCAGACGGCGGTGCTCATCGAGACGCTCACCGAACTCGGCGCCGACGTGCGCTGGGTGAGCTGCAACATCTTCTCGACGCAAGATCACGCAGCAGCGGCTGTGGCCTTGGGCAGGAATGGAACCGACGAGGATCCCAAGGGCGTTGCCGTGTTCGCGTGGAAGGGCGAAACTCTTGATGAATACTGGTGGTGCACGGAGCAGGCCCTCATGTGGCCCGACGGCGGTGGCCCGAACCTGCTTCTCGACGACGGTGGTGACGCGACGCTGCTGGTTCACCGCGGCGCGGATTACGAAGCGTCGGGTGAGATACCGGCCTTCGATCCCGCGACGGATTCGGAGGAATGGGGCGTGATCCTGGATCTGCTTCGCGCGGAGTCGGTGCGCAACCCCCGTCGCTGGACACGCGTGGCTGCGGACATTCGTGGTGTCTCGGAGGAGACGACTACGGGCGTGCATCGGCTTTACGAAATGATGAAGGCAGGCACTCTGCGCTTCCCCGCCATCAACGTGAACGACGCGGTGACCAAGAGCAAGTTCGACAACCTGTATGGTTGCCGTCACTCACTCACGGACGGAATCCTGCGCGCGAGCGACGTGATGCTCGCGGGCAAGGTTGCGGTCGTGTTCGGCTACGGCGACGTCGGCAAGGGTTGCGCGCAGTCGCTGCGAGGTCAGGGCGCACGAGTGATTATCACCGAGATCGATCCGATCTGCGCGCTTCAGGCCGCCATGGAAGGCTATCAGGTCACCACGATCGACGAAGTGCTCTCCACCGCCGACATCTTCATCACGGCCACGGGCAACAAGAACATCATCACCGTGGAGCATATGGCCAGAATGAAGGACAAGGCCATAGTCGGAAACATCGGGCACTTCGATAACGAGATCGACATGGCCGGTCTCAAGAAGCACGGCATCACGCGCATCAACATCAAGCCGCAGTACGACGAATTCGTCTTCCCCGACGGCCACTCCGTGATGATCCTCGCCGAGGGCCGTTTGCTGAACCTTGGCTGCGCGACGGGGCACCCGAGCTTCGTCATGTCGGCGTCGTTCACCAACCAGGTGATGGCTCAGCTGGAGTTGCACAGCAATGCCGACAGGCTGGAGAAGAAGGTGTACACGCTTCCGAAGCATCTCGACGAGAAGGTAGCAAGACTTCACCTCGAGAAGCTGGGAGTGAAGCTCACGAAGCTCTCGAAGGACCAGGCCGACTACATCGGCGTGTCGGTGGATGGACCGTACAAGCCGGAGCATTACCGGTACTAGGCTACAAACGACCGCGAACGCTAAAAGAGGGCCCCGCTGCAAGCGGGACCCTCTTTTAGCGTTCGCGGTGCCAGGCAGTCGCTTAGAGCGCGAGGGCTGAGCCATTCTTGCCGGAAGGAGTGCGGATTCCTACATTGGCGCATGCGCTCTCTTCTCAGTCTGCTGGCCCTGGCGACGCTTACTGGCGCCGGACCGAGCGTCGCAACTCCAGCTGCGCCCTCGCGGCTCTTTGTCTGGATCAGTGATTCCCTCCACAAGAGCAGCGATTACCTGGCGGTCATCGACGCCGACCCTGCGTCGCGCGGGTATGGACGCGTTCTCTCGACGCTTCCTGTGGGTGCCGCGGGGATGGCGCACCATACCGAAGCCGAGCTCGGCGCCACCAATCACCTGCTCGCCAACGATTTCGACCTTGGCCGCACCTGGCTTTTCGATCTGAGCGACGCGGATCATCCACGTATTCTCACGAGCTTCGGTGACGTTGCGGGATTTACGCACCCGCACAGCTTCATTCGGCTCGGAAACGGACTGGTGCTTGCGACATTTCAATACCTGTCGACCGGTGCAGACCACGCGACCGGGCACGACGTGCCTTCAATGATGTCAATGAGCGGAACCGGCCAGCACTTCACGGGCGGGCTTGTCGAGATGAGCGAGCGCGGCAGAGTCGTGGCGGCTAGAAGCGCACACGATGCGAGCAGTGGCGATCCGCACATCTATCCGTACAGCGTAGTCGCGATGCCCGCGATCGACCGGGCTGTCTCCACGACTACGGACATGGATGAAGCCGACACGATCGCCACGTCAAAGTGGATTCAGATCTGGCGCCTGTCGGATCTGTCTCTGCTTCGTACCGTCGCACTTCCCACGGGCCCGCGCCACAACGAGAACGAGTACACCGGAGAGCCTCGTGTGCTTGCCGATGGGCACAGCGTGTATATCCACACTTTCAACTGCGGGCTGTACCTGATCCGGAACGTGGCTGACACCTCCTCGCACGCCATGCTCGTGCGCACCTTCGACGGCATCAACTGCGGCGTTCCGGTGCTCACGGGCCACTTCTGGCTGCAGCCGGTTCCGGATGCGCACGCGCTGGTAGCGCTCGACGTCAGTGACGCGGCGCACCCGAGAGAAGTGTCGCGGGTTTCGTTTGGCAACATGGAGCATCCGCACTGGGCCGCTATCGATCCCACGGGGCGACGGATCGTAGTGAACTCGGGCGGCAAGGGGTCGCGACTCTTTATCGTCAACTTCGATCCCGCCACCGGCTCGCTGGCGCTGGACGACCGCTTTCGCGACTCGACAAGCCGGGCGAGCGGAATCGAGATGGCTCACCGATCGTGGCCTGGTGGCTTCGCGGGAACCGCGATGCCTCATGGCGCAGTGTTCTCCCGCTAGCGCGCGAGCCGTGCGTGCTAGTACAAGGTATCCGCCGACTGCCTAAAGTCAGACAGGACGACCGGCCGTTGCATCGCCCCGGCTCGCGCACGAAGGTCGTCCATCGTTAGCTGCGTGCCGAACCAGCGCTCCACGTAAGCGGAGTCGAGCAGATTGCCGCGCCGGCGCAGTTCCGCTCGATACCATTGCGGAGTCAGGAGGGGAATTGTGACGACCGTGACGTCGCGACGGAGACCCTTGACCTGCTGCAGATACCAGAGCGGATAGGTGTCGTTGTCGCCTATCGCGACGAACACTGCGCGACCGGGAAGCGCGCGCAGCATCCGCTCGGATTCGCGCTCGGCGCGGCGTTGGTCGTCGCGCCGCTCGTGCCGCACGGGTCCCCAGTTCAACACGGCAGGCAGCGCAGCGACGGCGACCGATGCGCAGACGATCCATCTCGCGCGCGCGCCGCGGACGTGGCTGCGGGCCACGATGGCACGCGCCAGCTGCACGGCACCGAATCCGGCCCACGTGCCCCAGCAGACGAACGCCCACGTGAAGAGATAGTCGCGGTCGCGTGCTTCGTGCTGCGCCCCGGCGGGGAGCACGCCCGCACCGTACGACGCACCTGCTCGCAGGTTTAGGTACAGCACGACGCCAACGCTCGTCGTCAGCAGAAACACGAGCCAGGTCCGCCAGCTCGCGCGATCAATCGCGCGATGGCACGCGGACCCATAGATCCCGAGCATCGCGTACAGAACTGTAAAGCTGGTTCGCGCAATCGTCGGGCCGGGCTCCGGTCCGAGGCCGAGGGCGAACTGCCAGTCCGCATACTCGAAGACATTGCCAAACTGCAGCCACAAGGGCGCACGACGCGGCCACACCGGCGCCACGTCGTACTGATGCCGCTGCACCGCGTCGATGAGTGCGCGGATCGTGGCTGGATTCGCCTGGTTGATCGCGGGATCGTGCCGCGCGCGCACCAGCATGAAGAGAACGGCCGATCCACCGACGAAGGACAGGATGAGCCCCACGAGCACAGCCCTCGGCCGCGGCCGCACTCGCGCGGTGCCGGCCGCGTACGCCGCTGCGGGAACCACCAGCAGCGCCGTCAGATGCAGCGCCCAGGCCAACCCGCAGAAGTAAAGCGCCAACACTACCCAACGTTGCTCGGATTTGTGCACGAACTGCTGGGCACACCAGAGTATGACAAACGCGGCAACCAACGCAAACGCGTATACCTCGGTCTCGGTGGCGTTGAGCCACACGGTTGACATGAGACCAGCCGCGACCCCCGCGGCGAATCCGGCAACCGCATCTCCGGATACGCGCCACAATAAATTGGCGACGATCCCGAACGCGGTTGCGGTGCAGATCGCAGAGAACGCGTTGACCGCGATGGTGAATCCGAGTACGGGTGCGGCAACCATGCTCCAAACGCGCGCAACGAGAATGAAGATCGGTGTTCCCGGTGGGTGCGGGATGCCGAGCGAGTGGATCGCAGCCAGAAACTCGCCCGCATCCCAGTACGTCACACCACGCGCCAGCGTGACGCTGTAGATGACGAGCAGGAAAAGGAATGCGGCAAGGTCGGGGCGCGCGAGGCGACCGACACCGGCGCGGTCATGCATGCCTAGCCTGCCCTCACGACCGCGTTTCGGCTGACGACGGAAATTCGGTGGTGTGCCTCGGCATCTGTCCGCCGAGGATCTCGCGCAGCTCGAGCGTTGTGAGGGAGCGGAAGAGCTGCCCCTTGTGCGCCACGGAGATGGAAGAATTCTCCTCGCTGACTATCACGACCAGCGAATCGGTTTCTTCGCTAATTCCCAGCGCGGCGCGATGACGCGTGCCGATGGCGCGGTCCTTGAACGTGGACTGCGTGAGAGGCAGGATGCATCCAGCCGCGACTACGACACTCTCCCGCACGATGACGGCACCATCGTGCAGCGGCGTGTAGGGCGTGAATATTGTCACCAGCAGATCGGAGGAGACGTTCGCCTGCAGCTCCGTGCCTGTCTCCGCGTATTCGGACAGCGACATCTCCTGCTCCAACACGATTATCGCGCCGTGCGACGAGCGGCTCAGACGGTCCACGGCGTCGACCACTTCCTCCGCAACTTCGATGCGGGGCACGCGCCGAAGAAACCGCGCGGTGCGCGGATAGCGAAGCCGGTAGAATATCGACCGGATCTCGGGTTGGAAGAGGATCAGCGCAGCAACTGCCGCCAGCTCGATCCACGTCACGCACGCGCCTCGAGGATTCCCCAAGCGGCATCGAGTGCGTGCCGGTTGTCGGCGACATCGTGAACGCGAAACCAGGTCGCGCCCAGGGTCAGAGCCACCACGTTCGCTCCCATCGTCCCCGCTCCCCGTTCGGTTGGATTCGTCACGCCTGTCAATTCCCCGATGAACCGCTTGCGCGATGCGCCCACCATCACCTCGAAGCCAAGGTCGAGCAAACGCGGGAGATTCGCAAGTACCCGAATGGAATGCGCGGCGTGCTTGGAAAATCCAAGACCAGGGTCGATGACTATCCGCTCCGGGTCAACGCCGGCCGCAACTGCGCGCCGGGTGGAGTCCGCGAGCTCCTCAACCACGGACTCGACGACATCGCCGGTTCCATAGTCGGCATGAGCGAAGCTTGCCATGTCGGCGACACCGCCGCGGGAGTGCATGAGGATCAGCGTGGCGTGGTATCGCGCGCACAGCTCGGCGATCGACTGGTCGAGCCGCAGTGCCGACACGTCGTTCACGATGGACGCACCGGCGGCGAGCGCCTCCGCCGCAACGTCACGCTTGACCGTATCGATCGCAACGCGAACCGACGGCCATCGCGTCGCTATCTCACCAATCACCGGGACCACGCGATCGATCTCTTCGCTGGCAGAAACCGGAGTCGCGCCAGGCCGGGTCGACTCCCCCCCGACTTCGATGACGTCGGCGCCTTCGGCTATTATCTCCTCTGCGCGCGCGAGGGCTCGAGACAAGGAAAAAAAATTACCCCCGTCGCTGAAGCTGTCGGGGGTAACGTTCAGTACGCCGACCAGTTGCGGCTTACGCAGGCGCAACCTCGGGTCCGCCAAACAGCGGCGGCCGCGCGGGCTTCGCAGTCGGAACGCTTGTCGCGACCGGCACCGGGGGTGCAGGTGGAAGCGACGACGGTGCACGCGGCGGGAGGGTTTCCCCGCGCGCCAGCATCTTCACTTCGTCGCCCGTGAGCGTCTCACGCTCCAGCAAGGCAGCCGCGACCGTGTGCAGCAGCTCGAGATTCTCCGTGAGCACCTCAGTTGCGCGCTGGTACGCCTCCCTGATCACCTTGGAAATCTCGGCATCCACGGTCTGCGCCGTGCTGCTCGAGATGTGACGACGGCTCTGGATCTCACGACCCAGGAAAAGCTCCTGCTCATCGTCCCCGACGAGAATCGGGCCGACAACATCGGACAATCCCCACTGCGACACGTAGCGACGGGCAATGTTCGTCGCCTGCTGAATATCGCTGGCCGCACCGGTGGTGACGTGATCCTTGCCGAACACCAGCTCCTCTGCTGCGCGCCCCCCGTAAGCCTTTACGAGAGTTGCCTTCAGCTGCTCGCGAGTGATCGAGACTCGATCGTCTTCAGGCAGAGTGAACGCGAGACCGAGCGCGCGACCGCGCGGTACGATCGTGACCTTGTGCAGTGGGTCGTTGCCCTTGACCTTGATCGCGCAGATCGCATGGCCGCCTTCGTGGTAAGCCGTGAGCTTGCGCTCAGCGTCCTTCATCACCATCGACTTTCGCTCGGCGCCAAGCATGACCTTGTCCTTGGCGTCCTCGAGGTCCACCATGTAGACCTTGTCGTGATTGCGGCGGGCTGCCAGCAGCGCGCCCTCGTTCATCAGGTTGGCGAGATCGGCTCCCGACATTCCCGGTGTGCCGCGAGCGAGCGTGAAGATGTCCACGTCATCAGCGACAGGCTTGTTGCGCACGTGAACGCGCAGGATTCCCTCGCGACCGCGCAGGTCCGGGGCATCAACGATAATCTGCCGATCGAAGCGGCCTGGCCGGAGCAGCGCCGGATCGAGTACGTCCGGACGGTTCGTCGCCGCGATGAGGATGACCCCTTCGTTGGACTCGAAGCCGTCCATCTCGACCAGCAGCTGATTCAACGTTTGCTCGCGCTCGTCATGGCCACCGCCAAGTCCGGCGCCACGATGGCGACCGACAGCATCGATCTCGTCGATGAAGATGATGCACGGCGCGTGAGCCTTTCCCTGCTCAAACAGATCGCGCACGCGGCTCGCGCCGACTCCAACGAACATCTCGACGAAATCCGAACCCGACATCGAGAAGAACGGACGGCCCGCCTCGCCTGCCACAGCGCGCGCGAGCAACGTCTTGCCGGTCCCTGGAGGGCCGACCAGGAGACACCCCTTCGGAAGCCGGCCGCCAAGCTTGGTGAACTTGGCCGGATCCTTGAGAAACTCGATGATTTCCTGCAGCTCTATCTTCGCCTCGTCAACGCCGGCAACATCCGCGAAGGTGACCTTCGGAGAATCCGCCGTGAGGAGCTTGGCTTTGGACTTGCCGAACGAGAAGGCGCGATTACCGCCGCTCTGCATCTGCTTGAACAGGAATATCCAGAAGCCGATCAGCAGCAGATACGGCAGAAACGTGAATATGAAACCGAGCGGTGAAGTGCGCGCATCCTCGGCGTCGATCTGCACGTTGTGATTGCGGAGGCGGGCGACTTCCTCGGCCGAATTATCGACTGGCAGGCGCGTGTTGAACTTGGACACCGCCTTCCCGCCAGCTGCGACGGTGATCGGTTCCTTGAACTCACCGACGATCGCCCGGCCGCCCTGAATCGTGACCTTCTTCACGTTGTCGCGATCCAGCTCCTGCCCGTACTGGGTATAGGAGATTGTGGGCGCGGCGTCGGACCCGCCACCTGAGTAGCTGATGAAGACGACAGGGATGAGGATCAACAGCACCCAGAGGGCCAGCGTCTTGGAGTGCTTGGCCCAGCTGACGGGTTTCTTCGGTCCGTTGCCGGATGGACGTTGGAGCGGCATCTATTCTAAACTCGCGATATAAGGCAGATGTCTGAAATCTTCTGCATGGTCCAAGCCGTATCCGACCAGGAACTCATGCGGGGCGTCGAAACCAATGAATCGAGCGTCGTAGCGAAGGTGCGTGGCTATCCGTTTGTGGAGCAGCGCGCATATCCCCAGCGACTTGGGCCGGCGAACCGCCAGCAGGTCCATCAGGACGCTGAGCGTCCGTCCGGAATCTATGATGTCCTCGACCAGAAGAATGTCCTTGCCCTCGAGCGTGGTCTCCGGGTCGTATAACAGTCTTACGTTGCCACTTGATACCATGGATTCGCCGTAGCTTGCTGCTACGAGGAAATCCACCTGCAGCGGTCGAACGATCTCGCGTACCAGATCGCTCAGAAAGATGAAGCTTCCCTTCAACAGTCCGAGAACGAGAAGATTGCCGTCTGGATATGCTTCGGTAATCTCCTGCCCAAGTTCCTTGACTCTGGCGGCGATGGTCGGCTCATCGAATGCGATTCGAGCGACCTTGCGCCCGAGTAGCCGTGGATCCGCGTCAACCATCGATACCCGCCGAGCGAAAGGTGATGGCCTTACGCTCCATGTGTACCCGGACCCCGCCTGCCAGCTGTATCTGCTGGCCTGTTTCACCCTCTATAGTAAACTGCGCCAGGCGCTCGGTTCCACGACGGTCGAGAACTACCCCGGCGCGAGCCGCCAGGGCCGGCCACAGGCAGCGGAGCTGCTCGGCCTCGAAGTGGCGAATCGCGGACCTGTCGAAAGAGTGAATCTGTGGGGATTCGGTCATCATGGGAAAAGTAAGGGCAAGGGCCTCCATTCGCGCCCGCCACTGCCCGGCTTTTTCGGCGACCGAGAGCATGGAGGCCGAGAACCCGGGTGACACGCGCTCGAGGGCCGGAAGCAGATCCAGCCGTACCCGATTGCGCAGGTGGCGCCGATCCCCGTTTGAGGGATCCTCCGCGTGGCTGATTCGCATGCTCAACGCATAGCACGCCACTTCCGACCGTGTGATTCCGAGCATGGGCCGCGCGACTCGGGATTCAGCGAACAGTCCTGCCAGCCCCCGCGGGCCGGCGCCACGCAACGCACGGATCACGACGGTCTCGATCTGATCGTCCCGTGTGTGTGCCGTGACCACAGTCGCGCCGATGCCGCTGGCGGTACTGTTCAGAAACTGCCAGCGCTGAGCGCGCCAGACCGATTCGGAGCGCCCCGGGTCTTCTGCCTTGGCGCTTACGCAAGGAACGCCGCGCTCGCCGGCGCGGGCGGTTACCAGCGCCGACGCAGCGCTGGCCCAGGGACCGGTTCCATGGTCGAATGTCGCCACGGTGAGGCTCTCGGCGCCGAGCGTCGCCGCCGCGGCGTCAAGAAGGACCATCGAATCCATTCCGCCAGAGACGGCGAGGAGCCATCGTCCCGAACCGACGGCGCCGACGCTCTGCCGGACGCGCCGCACGGTGTCGTGACCGGTACCCATGGTGTTAAGTTACCGGCTCGCCGTTGGAGCGGCGCGAAAATCACCTTCACGCGGTCGCAAATCGATGCTGCAGGGACATCTGGGGGCACAAACTCACGGCCCTCTGGGCCTTCTCTGGGCCTCACTCGGACTGATCTGCTTCTACATCGGGTTGACGTGGATCAACACGTTGTTGGGCACGTTACTCACGCCGCTGTTCATAATTCCTGGCACCTGGCTCATGGATTACCTCAAGCGGCGCAAAGACGAACGCAAGGCCGCGCAGACCAGCAAGCCGTAACTGAAGCCGATCCGGCCTCGCACAGCAGAGCCGGATCGCAGCTACCAGGCGTATAGCGCTTCGTAGAAACCACGATTTCGCAGCACGCTCTTGACGTAGTCGCGGGTCTCCGAAAATGGAATGCGCTCCGTGAACATTTCCGGATCGTCCGAGCCACGTCGTTGCGCCCAGCGTGCGACTCGTGATCCGCCAGCATTGTAGGCGGCAAGTGAGCGGGCGATGCTGGGCTGGGCCTTCAACAGCGGTGCGAGATGGCGGACGCCCAGCTCAATGTTGACACCGGGCTCGTAGAGCATCGCAGCACTCCAGTTGGAAATGCCGGCCGACGGTGCGACGGCCGCGCCGACTGAGGGCATCACCTGCATGAGGCCGCGTGCGCCGGCAGGCGATACTGCACGCGGGTTGAAATTCGATTCCTGTCTGATGAGCGCTGCAACCAGCGCCGGATCGATTCCCGCTCTCCGCGACTCGGCCACTATCGTATCGCGCGCGGCGACAGGATACAAAAGGCGCAAGATGTCCGGCGTGGATCCCACCCGGGAGAGTGCGATTCTTCCCAGCGCGATCGCGCGCGCCGCCTGATCGGTGGCGGAGAATGCTGCCGCCGTTGCGAGCAGCCGCGTGGTGTCGGACGATGCCTGTCGATACAGTCTGTCGTTTTCGAGCTGCGCTTCCGCGGACATGTCCAGGCGCCGGAGTAGCGAGACTCGCAGCAGCGCGCTGTCCACTGCGGATACTCGCGGAAAACCAGTCGAGGCCGCCGATGAATGCATGCTGCGCTCGTCGAGGCGAGCCGCGGCAAGACCAGCGTAGTATGTGGTCGAATCGCGTCGCACGACGTCACGCCACGCGTTCCTTGCGCCTGACAGGTCGCCGCTTTCCGACCGGGCGCGGCCCAGCCAGTATTCCGCGGCTTGAGCCTCGGCCGTATACGATGACGCAAGCGAGCCGAGCTCGCGCTTCGCAGCGTCGGTCTGCCCCAGTATCAACCCGACCAACGCTGCATTGAAGCGCGCCGGCGCGGCGAAGCGCGAAGCCGGAAACCGCCGAGCGAGGTCCAGTAGTGTCGCGCGACTGCCGGAATCGTCTCCGTCGTCGGTTTGAAGATCGGCAAGCAGTGAAAGCGCAGCGGCGGCGCTGCTGTCAGAACCGGCTGCGCCGAGTGCGCGGAGCTGTTTACGTGCGCCCGCGCCGTCGCCCGAATTCAGGAGTGCGAGCGCACCCTGGTAGCGAGCGGCAGATGCCAACGCGACGGGCGCTTCAATCGTTGCGAACACGCGAGCGGCAGCGCGCACGGAATCCGTCCGTGCGAGCGCCGTTGCGAGCGAGAACCTGTCTGCAACCGACAGGCTATCGGCCGGCGTGGCGACAAACCCGGAGCGGGCTCGAGACCACGAGCCGGCTCGTGTCGCCGCTCGCGCGATGACGAGTTGCTCCGTCTGCGTGGGATCGCGGTACAGCCGATCGAAAAGGGCCGTGCTTTCGCGAATTGCGTCACTGCTGGCTGCAGAGCCGATGAGGGCCAGAAGTTCCGTTCTCACGGAATCGCGAGCCGCGGTCCCCATTCCCGCGCGAAGTCGGAGTACGGTGATCGGCGCGGGCAGTGCGCGATATGCGCGCAGTGCGCCGAGGGTGTCGGCGAAGTGTTCGCGCGCAGCCGCTTCGACCCAGGGAATCCGCTCACGCGCAAGCGGAAGCTGCACTCGCGAGTACAGCGCCGACCGCGCCGCGGAGTCAGCGGTTTCTCCAGCGGCACGGAGGTAGAACCAGCTTGCTATCTCAGGCTGGGCCGCCGCTCGCGATACCCACATCGCGGCTGAATCGGCCGGTGCCTGACCGCGCGCTACATCGCCTGCTGCGTGGTCACAGGCGACTGCGACGAGCAGCGCGACAATTGACGCAATTCTCACCGCCAGACGTGTCCGTCGCGCGCGACGAGCTCATCTGCTTCCTTGGGCCCCCACGTGCCGGCTTCGTAGGTTGGAATCTGACGGTCCGCGCGGCGTTGCCAGTATTCGAGCAGCGGATCGATCACCGACCATTGCATATCCACCTCGTCACTCCGGGTGAACAATGTCTGATCTCCGAGAAAGCAGTCGAGCAGCAGCGTCTCATATGCAGGAGGAATATCCTCGCCGAACGCGTCGGCGTACGAGAAGTCCATGTCCACGCGACTCGTCTCGAGGCCCGGCTCGAGTTCGTAGGCGACGCCCGGCGTCTTCACCTCGAAGCGAAGCGCGATACCATCATTCGGTTGTATTCGCATGACCAGCACGTTTGCGCGAACGTCGCCCGCCTTGCCACCGAACATCAAATCGGGCGGGGTCCTGAACTGGAACGCGATCTCGGTGCAGTGCTTCGCGAGCCGCTTTCCGGAACGCAGGTAGAATGGCACGCCCTGCCAGCGCCAGTTGTCGATGAAGACACGCAGCGCGGCGAATGTGGGAGTAACGGAACGCGGATCGACGTTGGGTTCCTGGCGATATCCCGCCACACTCTTGCCGTCCACGGTACCGGCGATGTACTGCGCTCGCACTGCCGCGGGAATGCCATCGGCGAGGAGCGGCCGGATCGAACGCAGCACTTTGACCTTTTCATCGCGTACGGCATTGCCCGACGCGGCAATGGGCGGTTCCATTGCCGCGAGGGACAGAAGCTGCAGCAGGTGGTTCTGGAACATGTCTCGCACCACACCAGCTTCCTCGTAGTACTTCCCGCGTTCCTCCACACCGACCGTCTCGGCGGCCGTGATCTGAATCTGCGATATGTACTGCCTGTTCCACAGCGGCTCGAACAGCGCGTTCGCGAACCGGAAGACAAGAATGTTCTGAACGCTTTCCTTTCCCAGGTAGTGATCGATGCGATAGACCTGATGCTCTCCGAAACGTGCGAGTACGAGTTCGTTGAGCTCGCGGGCAGAGGCGAGATCGTGACCGAACGGCTTCTCGATTACAACTCGATGCCAGGGCCGCTCGCTCGCGGAAGTGGAGTGAGGAAGGAGCCCGCTGTCGGACAGATGCGTGAGTGCGGGCCGAAACACGCTTGGTGGCACCGCCAGATAGAACAGAACGTTGTCATTCTGCAGCTGGAGTGCCGCGTGAATGTCCGCGAGCTTCTTGCGGATGGCGTCGTAGGTTGCCGAATTGTCGATATTGCCCTTTGCAACGAATGACCTGGACGCGAGCCACTCGAAGACACCCGCGTCGAAGCCGTGGATCTCGTCGGACGAAGAGATGGACTCTCGCATGGTCTGGCGAAACTGGTCGGCGCTCGTGTCATCGCGCACGAGACCCAGCAGCGCGAAGTCGTCAGCAAGCATCTTCTGATGGGCCAGCTCGTAGATCGCCGGAAAGAGTTTGCGCTTGGCGAGATCTCCGGCGGCTCCGAAGATGACCATCGTGCAGGGGTCGGAGCGCTGCGCACGCCCACCGCCGGCACGGTTGAGTGCCTGGCCGACGGTGTCCGAAGAGATATCGAGCTTTGGAACGACCCCTGACGTCATGCTCGCTTCACCGCGTGGCCGCCGAACTCGTTGCGCAGAGCCGCGATTACCTTGGCGCCGAAGCTGTCGGTTTGCCGCGACCTCAGACGCATGAGCAGTGACAGCGTTATCACCGGTGCCGGAACGTTGAGGTCAATGGCTTCCTGAACCGTCCACCGTCCTTCCCCGCTGTCCTCGATGTAGCCCTTCAAGTCGGTAAGGTTTCCGTCGCGCGCGAAGGCGGACGCCGCCAGCTCGTTGAGCCACGAGCGAATTACCGATCCCTTGTTCCAGAGTGATGATATCTGCGCGAGGTCGAGCTTGAATTCGCTCGAGGCGTGGAGAATCTCGTAACCTTCGGCATACGCCTGGAGCATTCCGTATTCGATGCCGTTATGCACCATCTTCACGTAGTGTCCCGCGCCGGTCGGACCAACGTGGGCGTAGCCATCCGGAGGCGCGAGCGTCTTGAAAATCGGCTCGCACAGCGAGAAGGCCGCATCAGAGGCCCCGACCATCTCACAATACCCCTCCTTGAGTCCCCATACTCCGCCACTGGTTCCGGCATCGACGAACTCGATCCCCTTCTTCGCCAGCTCGGCGCCGCGACGCAGGGTGTCGTGAAAGTTGGAGTTCCCGCCATCGATGATCACATCACCACTCGCGAGGTGCTTGCCCAGCTCGGTGATGGTGTCGTCTGTAGGCTGGCCGGCGGGTACCATTACCCAGACGATCCGCGGAGCCTTGAGCCGCGCGGCGACATCAGCGAGACTGCTCGCGCCGGCCGCACCCAGCGTCACGCTGTGCTGGATTGCGTCAGCGCTGCGGTCGAATACGACGACGGTATGCCCGTCCTTTATCAGGCGCTCGGTCATGTTGCCGCCCATCTTCCCGAGTCCGATCATTGCTAGTTGCACGATTTGGTATTCTGGTGAGGGAAATCAGATGTCATCTTCAGTTACGCCGAGCGCCGCGAGCCCCGCCCGGATCGAATCCGTGCCAGTGGCGTGGATCGTGTGCAACCCACGCTCCGCGGCGGGCACAAGGTTCGGTGGGCGGTCATCGATGAACACCGTGCGATCCGGATTGGCGTGTGCTATCCTGAGCGCGCGGTCGTAGAAGATTCCGTGCGGTTTCTGCGCCGCGACGTATGCCGACGTCAGAAACGCCGAAAATATCGGAGCCAGTCCGAACAGATCGATCCTGTATGCGTTGAGCTCGGCGGATTCGTTGTTCAATGTCATCATTCGCCACCGGCGCTTCGCCTCGAGGCTCTGCATCAGGCGCACCGTATCCGGGTGGGGTACGCTCTGCGCGCGCATGAACATGATGACGTCGTCGCGCGCAAAGCTCCGAGGCACGTTGAAGAGTGTGAAGTCAAGGTACTCGTTCATCGTCATCTCCCCGGTCTCCCAGGTGTCCACGGCTTCCTGGTGCCGCCTCTCGAACTCGTCGGGATCGAAACCGAACTTTCGAGACGCGGCGATACGCTCGTCGTGATCCCATCCGTTCGTCCCAAGCACGCCGCCAACGTCACAGAGTATGAGCTCGATCGATACGTTACTCACTTGTCAGCACCGCCCGCGCCGGTGCGCCGTCGCAGCCTTCGAGCTTGATCGGAAGACAGAAGAGTACGTAGGTGCCCGTCGGAACACTCAGCAGGTTCAGCCCCTCAACGATGACTACACCCGCGCGGAAAAGCGTGAGGTGCGTCAGGTGATGGCCCGAATGGAACTGCTCGATCGAGAGATAGTCGATCCCCACGAGCTTCACGCCGAGCGCGACAAGATACTCCGCTCCGTCCGGGGCGAGATAGGTAAAATCGGGGTGGAAGGCCGGATCCTGCGTCAGATAACCTGAGTTACGGGTCTTGAGCAGCAGACGCTCGACACCACTGAGATCGTGCGCTTCGAGTTCAGCCCTGGTGACTACCATGACCTCAGGCGCGAACTCCAGGACCGTGCACGGTCCCATCAGCGTCTCGAGGGGCAACTGGTCAACGGTGCGGCCGTCGTCAAAAAAGTGACGCTCCGCATCCACGTGCGTGCCGGTGTGGGAGCCGAAATCGATCCGCGACACATTGGAGCTCGCGCCTAGCGCCACCGACTGTTGCAGCGAGACGTGAATCTCGGGATTGCCGGGGTAGATCAGTCCGCCGTCCCGTATCGGCACACTGATGTCGTAGATTTTCTTCATGCTCCTCCGGGGGTGCAACAGTCGTTCCGTCTCTGCTGGTGCCGAAACTAAAGACCATGCGCCCAGGATTTACAGTACTCGCGGCGAAAGCCCTCTTTGCCTGCTTTGTCCTCGCGGTCGTTCCGTCCAGGGTACTCGCGCAGCGGCGCGACGCCCGGGACGAACCGCGTCCCGCCATTTACCGATCACCCGATGGAATATGGCTTCTGGACCTGCCGCCGGGGATTGAGGACGCCCTCGACCGATACAACCGGGACTTCGAGCCGTGGAGCGCACGCGAATATCAGGGCAGGGTCGACTATGAGCCCTCGCCTCGCCAGCTGCCGTGGGCCGTGATTGGCGACTTTAATGGCGACGGTCGGCCGGACATCGCGATCGCCGGCCGGACAGACCGGGACATCGTCATCGTCTTCGTGCTTTCGTCGGGGCGCAATCGATATCGCGCGGTCGAAGCGGAGCGGGAGCCATATGATTCCGAGGATCCACGGTCGATCAGGACACCGATGCTCACCTACATGTACCCGGGCCGGTACGTGGTGGATGACCCGCGTCTGACCTACCCGCGCGAGCTTGTCAATGAGCAGCCGGCGGTACAGGTAAGCGGCGGGCGGCGACAGGGGGCAGTGGTGTACACCGTTGAGAACAACGCCGTCGTGCCGTACTATCTGTCCACCCGAACCGCCGCTCCCACACCGCGCTCGCCGCGTGCGCCGCGTGCGCCGCGTGCGCCGCGTGCGCCGCGCCTGGGTGTGCGACCTGCGGCGCCTGCTACGAGGGGAAGCTCGGAGAACCCGTAGCGCTCAACGTGAATCGAGGAATGTCGGCGGTGAACGTCTCGCCGCTGTCGTCGCGTCCGGCTCGGACGAAGAAGTACTGCCCTTCCATGAACCCTTCGCCGCTCTTCAGGACGCAGAAGCTCTGGTACTCGTGAACGCTGGCAGGCGGGATGAGCGGCTGCTCGCCCACGACACCGTCTCCGACCACCTCGACATCCTCGCCAATGTCGTCGTGAATGAGCCACCGCCGAGATAGCAGCTGAACGGACCGGTCACCCACATTCTCGACGCGCACAAAGTACGCGAAGACGTAATGTTGCGCGGCCGGGTCCGACTGATCGCGCAGATAAACGGGCCGAACCGTCACGCGAATATCGTTCGACATCCGGTAGAAAAAGGCGCTGGTCACTCTTTGAATCCTGATCGTTCCTGGAGCAGCTGTTGAATCCTCGCGACGAAAATGGTCGGGGCGGGGGCACCGGTGCCCCCGCCCCGACCAGGTAGGCAAGGCTGAGGCCGTGCTACCAGATGGATACCGCCTGCGCCGCAGGGAGTGCCATCGGCGAACCGACCGTGCAGCCCCAGGCGGCAGCGAACGCCGGCATGTTGGCAAGCGGAGCGTTTACACGCCACATGTCCGGACTGTGCGGATCGGTGGCAATACGAACGCGTGCGGCCTCGGGCCGCGTGTTCGAGCGCCATATCTGCGCCCACGCCAAAAAGAAGCGTTGTTCCGGCGTGAAGCCGTCGATCTTGGTACGGGGCTTGTCGCCGAGCGCCTTCTCGAGCGCGGCGTAGGCGATGGTGAGGCCGCCGAGATCGGCGATGTTCTCGCCGTTGGTGAGCTTTCCGTTGATGTGCAGCGAATCGAGAACCGCGTAGCCGTCGAACTGGTTCGCGTACGCCGCCGTCTTCGTCTTGAAGTTCGCAAGATCCGTCGCCGTGAACCAGGTCTTGAGATTTCCCTGTGCGTCGAACTGGGCTCCCTGATCATCGAATCCGTGACTCATCTCGTGACCGATGACGGCACCCATGCCGCCGTAGTTCACGGCATCGTCGGCGTTCGGATCGAAGAACGGCGGCTGCATGATTCCTGCGGGGAAAACGATCTCGTTCATGAGCGGGTTGTAATACGCATTGACCGTAGGCGGGCTCATTCCCCAACGCGACCTGTCGAGTGGCTTTCCGATCCGGCTCAGATCGTCCGTGTTGTTGAATGCAGCCACGGCAAGCGCGTTCTGGTGGAACGAACCGTTCGGTGCGATCGCGAGGCTGGTGTAGTCCTTCCACTTGTCGGGATATCCGATTTTCTGCACGAATGCATCGAGCTTCGCGTAGGCCATGTGGCGAGTTGAATCACTCATCCAGGTGCGGCTCGCGACGCGCGCGCGGAATTCCGCCTTGATGTTGTTGACCATCGCGTTCGCTCGCGCTTTTGCCTCGGGCGTGAAATACTGTTGGACGTACGCTTTGCCCAGCGCCTCGCCCATTGCCCTGTCCGTGGCCGCGATGCACCGCTTGTAGCGTGGCAGCTGCTCCTTGGCACCGGAGAGGTTCTGGCTGAAAGCAAAGGCCTCGTTGACGAACGGCGAGCTCAGGGTACTTGCTGAATGGCTGACGAGATTCCACGTGAAGTAGGTCTTCCATTCGCTGACGGGCACCACCTTGAGCAGCGAGTCGATCGTGACGACATACTTCGGGTTCGACACATTGATCGCGGCGATGTCCGGAACGTGTTCCGCGGCGAGCAGGCCATTCCAGTCGAAGCCGGGCGCCAGCGCCGCGACTTCTGCCGCCGACTTGCGATTGTAGAGCAGATTCGGATCGCGCTGCTGCACGCGGGTGTAATGCGACCCCGCGATCGACGTCTCGAGAGCCAGTACCTTCTGCGCGTCGGCTGCGGCCTTTTCGGGGGGCTCTCCCACGAGAACCAGATCGTTGGCGATGTGCTTGACATACGCTGCGCGGATCGCGGTGGTTGCTGCGTCGGTCTTGAAGTAATAATCGCGATCCGGAAGCCCGAGCCCGCCCTGGCCGATACCGCCAATCACCTGCGTGCTGTTCTTGAAATCCTGCGTGGAGCCTATGTCCAGCAGCGAACCCCGCCCGCGGGCCGACTGGCCTATCATGTAGTGCTGCACGTCCGCGGGAGTTCGGATCGCCGCGATCTCCGCGAGCGCCGGCCCGATGGGCGACGCTCCCGCGCGCTCGATCGCGACGGTGTCCATGCAAGCCGCGTAGTAGTCGCCCACCTTGCGCACCGCTGGATCCACCGCGGTGAGCCGGTGCGCCGCTGCGTCGTCCAGGACGCGCCGCAGCTTGTCGTTGTTCGACTCCGCCAGCTCATTGAAGGATCCCCACTGTGCATACGCGGCAGGGATCGGGTTGGCCTTGAGCCATCCGCCATTGGCGAACTGGTAGAAGTTCGTGCAGGGTGCGCACGTGGTATCCACGTTTGCGAGATCGAGCGGCCTGGTCTGGTGATAGGTATTCTGCGCACCGGCCACGGCGGCAAACAGCGTGACGATCGAACCGATCAAAATGCGACGCATCGTTGGCATGTCCCCGTTTAAGGAATGTGAAAGTTGCTACCGCTTTTTCTTGCGGCGCTGCCCCGATGTCTTCCCGCGAGGCGCGGGTCTGGATTTCATGATGCTGCCGCGGCAGTTCGGCGCGCCGCAAAGGCACTTGTAGAACTTCTCCATCTCGTCGTCGTCCTCACCTGTGCGCTCGTACTGATAGTCATACGCGAGCTCCTCGCCCGGTTGAATTGTACGGATCGCCTCGATGAAGATGCGCCTGTCCTCGATCACCGCCTCGCAATTGGGGTCGCAGGAGTGATTGATGTAGATCGACTCGTTTCCATTCACCGCTCCATCGACGACAATCCGTGGAGTGACGGTGAAGAGGAAGGTGTGGTGCCGTCGCATCGACGTCTCATCGTACCGGTCATCGGCCGCGTCGTTGCTGATCCGCTCGCCCGTGTACTCGATGATTCGTGTTCCCTTGCGAATCCGGGCGTTGGCGAATGCGCCCTTGCCCTGGATCCCCGATCGGCGAACGTCGAAGTAGCGCGATTTCATCTTTGCAATTTTCGCGGTGGCAGGCAGCGAAGCCTTCGCTGCCACCGTCTTGGCTGCGACCGGCTTGGCTGCGGCAGTTTTCACCCCTGCGAACTTGCCGCGCGCCGCGCTCTTGGACTTGACGGTCTTCTTTCCGGCCGCCATCAGCTTTCCTCCGCCACAACCATTGCCCTGCACTCCCCGAACCCGATACGAACGCTTCCTTCACGCTCGCAATACCCGCGCATTACCACTTCGTCTCCATCCTCAAGAAATTGTCGCTCCTCACCCGTCGGCAATGTTATCGGCTCCGCGCCGCGTCGCGTGATCTCCAGCAGGCATCCCCGCGTCCCAGCTTCCGGCCCCGACACAGTTCCACTGGCAATGAGATCGCCCGGCCGCAGGTCGCACCCGTTGCTCGTGTGATGCGCGACCATCTGCGCCATGGTCCAGTACATGTCCCGAAAGCTTCCTCGGCTAACGAGAGAGGGAGGCATCGCTGAATCGCGCATCTGCTCGCTCGATATGTACACCTCGAGTGTGATATCGTAAGCCCCTTCGGCCTGATCCGCCTCGTCGTACAGATAGTCGAGCGGCGCCGGGTCGCCTTCAGGTCGGCGATACGCAGGGGATCTGAAAGGCTCAAGCGCCTCCGCCGTGACGATGAACGGAGAGATGTTGGTCGCAAAGCTCTTGGACAGAAACGGACCCAGCGGCTGATATTCCCACGACTGGATATCGCGTGCCGACCAGTCGTTCACGAGACAGAAGCCGAACAGTGATCCAGCCGACTCGGAAATTGGAATCCGGTCCCCCAGCGCGTTGCCCCGCGCGATGAACGCACCGACTTCCAGCTCATAATCCAGCTGGTCGCTCGGTCCGAACGTCGGAGCGGACTCGGACGGCGACCTGGTCTGGCCGTGCGGGCGGATGACCGTTTCCTTGAGCGAGACCGACGATGCACGACCGTGATAACCGATCGGCACCCACTTGTAGTTGGGAAGCAGCGGGTTGTCAGGCCTGAACATGCTGCCCACGTTCGTTGCGTGAAAGATCGATGCGTAAAAGTCGGTATAGTTGCCGATTCTCACGGGCATGTAGATCACCGATCCGTCCAGAGGCTGCAGGATGTTCCGCGGTAGCTTGATGCCGCGATGCGTGTTGCCGTTGCCGCTAAGCAGTGCGCTTACTTCAGCGCGGAGCGCAGAGATGTACTCCCCGTCCATCGACATCAACTCGTTGAGCGTGGACTGCGCAGCGGCGAACACCGCGTCCGCGGCGCGGCCACCGAAGAGGTTCGCGTCTGCGCAAACGGCCATGTCCAGGATCTGATCACCGATCGCGATTCCGCCACGCGGTACCGCCTCGTCGTCCAGCTCGCTGAAAACGCAGAAGGGAAGATTCTGGATGGGGAAGTCGCAACCTGGAACGTTCGCGGATTCTACCCAGCACGGTAGCGATGGATCGTGGGTGAGATTTGTGGGCATTCAGCTTGTTGGGATGACGGCGAGCTCGTCCACCGGCTCGCGGAATGAGCAGGAACCGAACGAAATGATGAAGTTGGCGCGCGCGTCGCTGATGACAGCGTCCGCGAGAGCACGGCCGTCGAACGTGACTGCGCGATCCGAAAATTCGAAGTCGGACGGTGACTCCGACAACAACGCGCCGGTGACGACGTCCTCGCCCGCGCCGCTCCAGGCGAGCGTCGCGGCGACAAACATGTTCAGGTAACCATACATCGTCCCGCGCGGGGCGCCGTCCGCATATGTCAGGCGATACTCACCACGCAGCGGGTGATGCAGTCCAGCAGTCAACTTGAACGCGACGCCCGCAGCGCGGCAGCGAAGCATGAATCGCACGATGTCGCTGGCCGCCGGAAACGCGTCGGCCGTGACTCCGCCGGTGCGGGCCTTGGCGTAGCCACCCGCTCGCTTGATCGCCTGAATCAGATCCGATGGATCGGCTCCGATCGGCACCTCGAAGTACGCTGAGAACTGGCGCGGCATGACGCTCCCCGCGGCCAGGATTTCGTCCGGCGTCGACGCCTTGATCTCGAGCGCGTCGATCACGGCGTGGCCGATCTCGGAGCCACTCCAGTGCCTGCAGTTGAACTTGAGCGCAAGATCGATGTCAGCCGCGAGATCCGGACCGGCCAGCGCCGCGAGGCGCCAGGGCTCGGCCGCCTTGGCTTGGGGCAGAAAATCCGCAGCCGCATCGTCGAATTCGCGAAGGCGCAGGATGGGAACGATGAAGCGCCCCAGCATCGCTGATGCAGGGTCGCGCAGGTACGCCGCGTACGCCGCCACTGCCGCGCCCATCTCGAGAGAGGCGGGCGGAAAGAGACCGGCATAATCGACAACGCCAGCCAGAAGGAGGTCGAGGGATTGCTTCATTCTATCCGAATGGAAATCTATCCGATGCCCCCGGGCGGGCCACTGCGATCGTGTACCGAAAAGATTCGCTGCGCGTTGACTTAGACCCCCACTCCACTAGATTAGAAACTCTGACGCGGGGTGGAGCAGCCTGGTAGCTCGTCGGGCTCATAACCCGAAGGTCGCGGGTTCAAATCCCGCCCCCGCCATTCGACGGCCGGCCCCTCGGGCCGGCCGTCGTTACGTTCAAGATCAAAACGGCGGTGTTGCGCGGCAGGGTAGCTCAGCTGGTGAGAGCGCACGACTCATAATCGTGAGGTCGCGGGTTCGATCCCCGCCCCTGCTACTATCAAGAATCAGTGTGGCCCCGCGATATCGAATGATCGTGGGGCCACACTCCGTTTGGCAAAACGTGCCGCCTATATTTGACGAGAAGCAGCACTCGCCACTCTCCGTTCACATCGAAATTCACGCACCACTCATGAATGACTACCCGTTCCACGACGACACGCACAATCTGTCGGCGGAGACGAGCGCCGAGATTGCTGCGGCAGAACAGGTACTCGTTCGCGAGCTTCGCGCCGCCACTCCAGCTACCGGCGAGTCGCGTGCCGACCTCAAAAACGCGGTGTGCGACTACGTGGACCGCTGCAAGGCGAACGGGATCGCCGCCGACGTCGTACAGCGAATGGTGAGACAGCTCGTGATCGATGCTCTCGATCTCAACACGAACAATCTCCGCGACCCGCGAAACGAGGCTTATGCCTTCGTCAATCAGGTCACCGAGTGGTGCATCAAGCAGTACTACACCGCGGGCTGAGCTGGAACCGCGCCGGACAGCGCGCTACGGCGCCTTCGAGGCTCCGGTGTCCGGGATGAACCGGTAGAGTATCTCCGCACCGCGCACCATCCCGAACTCCTCCCGTGCGATCCGTTCCTGGGTTGCCGGATCGGTTCGCACCTGACGCTCGGCTCGAGTCAACGAATCGACCGCGCGCTGCAGCGAATCCGCGCGCATGCCGAGCAGCGCCATGCGGCGGTGCTGGCGAAAGATGTCCAGCGTGCTGTACTCTCCGCCCTGAAGCGCGAAGACAAGGGCGCCCAGAATAAGGACGCCCCAGATCACACGTCCGCGCATTGGCTTCGGCTCTACAAACCGTAGAGCGAAGCGCCGGGGAACTCTGCCAGGTCGCCGAGCTCCTCCGCGATTCGCAGCAGCTGATTGTACTTGGCGACGCGATCCGTGCGACTCGCTGAACCGGTCTTGATCTGGCCGGCGTTGGTCGCGACCGCGAGATCGGCGATGAACGTATCCTCCGTCTCGCCTGAGCGATGCGAGATGATGTTCTGATAGCCGTTCGCACGTGCCAGCTCGATTGCCTCCAGTGTTTCCGTCAACGTGCCGATCTGGTTGACCTTGACCAGGATCGCGTTGGCAACATCTTCGTTGATGCCGCGCGCCAGATATTCGCTGTTCGTGACGAAGATATCGTCGCCCACGAGCTGCACACGACCGCCAAGCTCCGCGGTGAGCTCCGCCCAGCCTTCCCAGTCGTTCTCGGACAGACCGTCCTCGATGGATACGATTGGAAACCGATCCAGCCAGCCAGCGTACAGCTTGATCATCCCCGCAGCGTCATGTGAGCCGCCGCCGCTCTTCCTGAACGTGTACTTGCCATTCTTGTACAGTTCCGATGCGGCGACATCGAGCGCGAAGGCGATGTCCTTCCCCGCGCGATATCCAGCTGCCTCGACAGCTTCCACGAGCGCGTTGAGAGCGTCCTCGTCGTTCGGGAGGTCGGGTGCGAATCCGCCCTCGTCGCCCACCGCTGTCGAGAGCCCGCGCTTGGTGAGCACTTTCTTGAGTGAATGAAAAACTTCGGTACCCATGCGCAGCGCCGTCGCGAAATCCTTCGCGCCGATCGGCACGATCATGAACTCCTGTACGTCCACCGTGTTGGACGCGTGGGCACCGCCGTTCAGGACGTTCATCATGGGGACGGGCATCACGCGCGCCATCGGGCCACCAACGTAGCGGTAGAGCGGCAATCCGAGCTCGGACGCCGCCGCGCGCGCGACGGCGAGCGACACGGCGAGTATCGAGTTCGCGCCAAGGCGGCCCTTGTTGTCGGTGCCATCGAGCGCGATCATCGTGCGATCGATCGCCATCTGATCGATGCCGTCGATGCCCAGCAGTTCCGGCTGGATGTCGTCCTCGATGGCAGCTACGGCCTTCTCTACGCCCTTGCCATTGTATACGTCGGAATCGCCGTCGCGAAGCTCGAGCGCCTCATGCTCGCCTGTCGACGCCCCGCTCGGCACCGCGGCGCGGCCGGTGAAGCCACTCTCGAGAGTGACATCCGCCTCCACGGTGGGATTTCCGCGGCTGTCCAGAATCTGCCGTGCGTTGATTGCGACGATAGCTGACATTGTAGGTTATTCGCTGGTTGAAGTGAGGTCTTTCATCACTGCCTGCATTCGCTCCTGCACCGTCTGGGCAAGCGTGTCCCGGTCATCATAGTCCAGGCCGGTGGTCGGCACCTGTGCCAGGACGTACACGTCGATCACCCCCGGATGAATAACCACTTCGCCCTTGGACAGGATCTCGATCGTGCCGAATACAACCACCGGGACGATTGGTGCACCCGCCTTTATGGCGAGGACGAACGGTCCCTTCTTGAACGGGCGGATCGAATACGCCCGTCCACGAGTTCCCTCAGGGAAAACTACTACGGAGCTGCCGCCCTGGATTCGTGCAGCCGCAGTCTCGTACGAGCTGAACGCGGCCTTCTGGTTCGTTCGCTCTATCGGGACCGTGCCGAGGGCGCGGATACCGGGCCCGAAGACGGGGATCCTGAACAGCTCCGCCTTGGCGATGAAGTTGTTCCTTGGTAGCCAGCCCACGAGAGCCAGGATGTCGAACAGCGAAACATGATTGCAGATGAAAATAAACGCGTCGTTGCGCGAAAGCGTTTCGAGGCCGTGCACACGGACGCTAACACCCCCGGACCACAGAATGGCACGGGCCCAGATTCTGGGAAGCACATCGTAAACGCTTCCCTCGCGATTTGGAATCCCAAACACTGATGCGAGCAGGATCATAGCCGCGAACACGATGGTGAGCACGACCAGCACTAGCATGGTGAAGAGAGTACGCACGAGCGCGATCATGGATTGCGAAAATGATTGTAGCCTTCGAGGCCGGCGGTAACCACCGCTCCGTCCAGCGAAGCCTCTACACCCGGAGCGCCATCCGTCACCGAGCCGATCTCCGTGAGCGGAATCCCGAACCTCTCGCGGAAACCCGCGCAATCGATGGGAATTGCCGACGTCAGCAACAGCTCGTATTCCTCACCGCTGGACGCAGCCTCGACGGCAGTGACGCCCTCGATTCGGGGCACTCGACCCAGGTCGAGTGCTATGCGCACGTTGCTCGCCGCCGCGATGTGTGCCGCATCCGCCACTAGCCCGTCAGAGACGTCGATGGCCGCGCGCGCTCCGCGCCCCGCCAGCCAGCGCGCCTCGCGAATCCTCGCGTACGGGTTGGCGAAACGCGCCCGCCACGCGGGCAATGGCGTCGAGCCAGCGTACAGCGCGCGAACGGCAGCGGCGGGACCACCCAGGATGCCCGTGATGTACACGTGATGGCCGGCCCTTGCCGCGTCGCGACGGAGCGGCTCTCGCGTGTTTCCGAATACAGTTATGGCAAGTGACAGCTCGCGAGCGCGCGTTGTGTCGCCGCCGTAAATCCTGACGTTCGCGACCGTCGCCGCTCTGGCGATGCCATCGGCAAGCGCGTCCAGATTCTCGCGCGTATCGTCCGGAGTTGACAGTCCTACCAGAATCCCCGCCCCGCTCGCGCCCATGGCCGCGAGGTCGCTGAGCGCGGCGGTAGTCGCGCGGTAACCAATCTCCTCGAGACTGAGCCAATCCCGTCTGAAATGCACGTTCTCCGTGGACGTGTCGGTGCTTATGGCCACCATGTTGTCGCGGGGAACATGCAGCAGTGCGGCGTCGTCGCCAACACCAACAGCAAGCGAACCGAACCGCCGGATCAGCCGCCGGATGAAACGGAATTCGCCGCCCGGGCCGAAAGCGATCTCGCCGCCGTGCGTCACGTGATGGCCGGCAATGTCGCAACGGCCGGATACTGCGGATCCTCGACGTCCAGCCTCCACGCCTCCGGCAGCTGATCCAGGACGTCCGACAGGCGATAGCCCCGGACACCGGGGATCAACTCCGCGGCGCGGCCGTGAACCCATGCGCCGCATGCGGCCGCCGCTGCGGGCTCGCATCCCTGCGCCAGCAGCGTCACGATCATTCCACTCAGTGCATCGCCGCTTCCACCAGTCGCGAGGACCGGCGTGCCGCGCGCAACAACGAGCCGGTCACCGTTGGGGTCGAAGACGACGCTGGGCGTTCCCTTGAGCAGCACGGCTGCACCGCTTTCACGCGCGAGCTCCGCACCAACCTCGAATCGATTTGCGAGAACGTCAGCAACGTGATGACCCAGCAGCTTTGCCAGCTCTCCGGGATGCGGCGTGAGCACAGCTGGTCTGCCGCGCAGAAGGTCTGCGAGCGCGGCAACGTCGCCATCAAACGCACTAAGCGCGCCGGCATCCAGCACCGACGGACCGCGCCACCGGCACACGAGGTCCCGGATGAAGTCGCGCGTCCTGTCGTCCGTGCCCAGACCGGGTCCGATGAGGACAGCGTCGGCCCAGTTCTCAATGGCTGCATACGCATTGTCGAGCGGAGCCACCAGGGCTTCCGGAATCCGCGTGTGCATCGCGGACACATTCGCGGGTGCGGTGACCACCTTTACGAGCCCGACACCGCTACGCAGGGCCGCGGTCGCAGCGAGAATAGCCGCACCGCCCATATTCTCCGCGCCGGCAACGATCGCGACGCTTCGTCGCGTACCCTTATATGCGTCTGCAGCGATCGGCGGAACTCTGGCGCGTACGAACTCTGCGTCAATCAGACTCGGCAACCGCTGTTCCGTGTCGCCGATTCCGATGTCAACCACCACGATCTCGCCGCACGCGCCTCTCGACATAAGACTCCCGCGCTTGCAGCTACCAAAGCTTATGGTGAGGTCCGCAATGACATGCTCGGCGCCCGCTCCCGTATCCGCTGTGACACCGGTTGGGAGATCGAGCGCAACGACCGTCGCACCGCCAGCGCGCGCCGCCGCGATCTCGCGGAGCCCATCGCGGGCCGGACCATGCACCTCGCCCGTAGCGCCGGTACCGAGTACGGCATCGACGACCAGCCTGCAGTCGGCCTGAATGTCGCCGATCAGATCTGCGAGCGGTTCCCGCTCCGCTACCGAATCGGGAGTTCGGGCCGCTGCCACCTCGCGAACCCGCACGGCGATACCGGAGGCATGCAGCGCGCCGGCAAGGACCCATCCGTCGCCACCGTTATTGCCGGACCCCGCGAAAACGGTGACGCCATACCGAAGACTGTCGGCGTAGCGCGCGCGCAGGATGGACGCGGCATTGTGGCCCGCAGTACGCATCAGCGCTCGGGACGAGGTCCCCGATTCAATGCAGGCGGATTCGAGGCCGACGGACTCTGCTGCAGTAACTACCCGTACCGGCATCTGCTCGGAGCTCCCAGCTCAGACGAGCGCCTTACCGTTCCACGGGTATCGGCGCTCGAAGGCCTCGAAGAAATCGTAAACGTCGGTGAACTGTTCGCGCGTATCGCTCGGCTGGCTCGCGAGAAAGCCTAGATCGACGAGGGTGAAGACGACCGAGCCGATATCCTCGGTCGAGGCGATCCCCCATCGCTCGAGCACGATGCGAGCCATGATTCCGTACCGCTCGATCGCCATGTCGCGACATGCGAGCGCAAGCTCTCTGCCCGTAATGTGGCGCTTGACCTGAAGCTGCGCCTGCGAGTACTCGAGTGCGGCAAGCACGAACAGATAACCGCCTTCCTCGAACCGGGACTCGCGCTCGCGAATCTGATCCATCACGCCGTCACGGAACGCGAGGTCGGCCATCTGCTACGCCTCTCCTCTTTCGGCGAAACTCCCGGGATACAACGGAAACCGGTCGGTAAGAGCCAGCACCTCCGCGCGGACGTCGGCTGCCACCGTTGCATCCTCGGGCGCGATGGCAACCCTGTCGATCAGTCCCGCAATCTGCGTCATCTCCGCGTCACGCATTCCGCGCGTCGTCACCGCCGGCGTGCCGATCCGAATTCCGCTCGTCACAAACGGCGACTGTGTTTCACGGGGAACCGTATTCTTGTTGACGGTGATCGCTGCCACGTCCAGCGCCTTCTCGAGAACCTTGCCCGTGAGTCCACGATTGCGCAGGTCAACGAGCATGAGATGCGTGTCCGTCCCGCCCGAAACGATGTCCATGCCTCGATCGGCGAGAGCGCCTGCAAGCGTCTTTGCGTTCGACACAATCTGCGCGCAGTAATCGCGGAAGGATGGATCCAGCGCTTCCTTGAATGCCACGGCCTTCGCCGCGATCACGTGTTCCAGTGGACCACCCTGCGTCCCGGGGAACATCGCCTTGTCGATCGCCTTCTGGTGTTCCGTCTTGCAGAGAATGAGCCCGCCGCGCGGCCCCCGCAGTGTCTTGTGCGTGGTGGTGGACACGGCATCGGCGAACGGTACCGGCGATGGATGCAGACCGGTCGCCACGAGTCCAGCGATGTGCGCCATGTCGACAAACAGCTTTGCGCCGACTTCCTGTGCGACGTCGGCGAACGCGGCGAAGTCGATTGTTCGTGCGTAGGCGCTCGCGCCGGCGATGATCATCTTCGGCCGCCGCTCGCGCGCTATCGACCGCATCATGTCGTAGTCGATGTAGCCCGCGTCGTTCACACCGTAATGGATAGCGTCGTACAGTAGCCCCGAGAAGTTCACCGGCGAGCCGTGCGTGAGATGGCCGCCCTGCGACAGGTCGAGGCCGAGGACGAGGTCACCCGGCTTGAGAAACGCGAGGTACACGGCGGCGTTGGCCTGCGCGCCGGAGTGTGGCTGCACGTTTGCGTGATCGGCTCCAAAGAGCTGCTTCGCACGGTCAATCGCGATCTGCTCTACGCGGTCCACCACCTCGCAGCCACCGTAGTATCGCTTGCCCGGAAGCCCCTCGGCGTACTTGTTGGTGAGCGGCGTCCCCATCGCCTGGAGAACAGCGAGCGAGACGAAGTTCTCGCTCGCGATGAGTTCGAGGCCGTGGCGCTGGCGCTCGGTCTCCTCGACTATCAGCCTTGCGATATCCGGGTCTGACTCCCAGATCGCGCTCAGTTCGCTACTCGACGGCATCGTCGATACGCTCATGCGCCACCACCTCTCGAAAACGAATAACGGGTTGCGATCCGGCCGTCCGGGCATATTCCCACGACGACCGGGGCCGCATCCTCCCAGCTACGCCAGCGACACGATCCGCAGCCTGCGCTGCTACGACTTCCGCGGCCACTGCGGCCATGTGCGCATCATTGAATTTACAGCCTGGAGCCTGCGCTCGGCGAGACGGTCCGCGGCAAGATAGGTGGGAATGCCATCGGTGCGCGCGATCTCGAACACTCCAAGGATGGTGTCGTAGATTTCGTCGGCCTTGCGGAAGGAGCGTTTCGCGTCCCATCCGGCGAGCTCGCTGTACACGTTGATCACGCCGCCAGCGTTGGCCACGTAGTCGGGAGCGTACAGAATGCCGCGCTCCGTGAGCATGTCGCCGTGACGGTCTTCCAGGAGCTGATTGTTGGCAGCACCAGCGACAATCTCCACCTTCAGCATCGGGATGGTCGTGTCGTTGATGATTCCGCCGAGCGCGCACGGCGCGAAGATGTCCGCCTCGACCGAAAAGATCGCATCGCCATCGACGGCAGTCGCGTTGGTCTCGGCCAGGACCCACGCAACGCGATCCGGATCGATGTCGGACACGATGACGTTTGCTCCGGCCTTGTCCAGCGCCTTGGCGAGATGGCGTCCAACGTTGCCGCAGCCCTGCACCGACACCGTCTTGCCTTCGAGATCATCGGAGTCCCACCGGTACATCGCCGACGCCTGAATGGATCGGAAGACTCCGTGCGCGGTGACCGGCGAAGGGTCGCCGGATTTTCCGGCCAGACCGGCAACGTAATCAGTCTCCATGTGCACGAAATCCATGTCGGACGTGCTCGTGCCCACATCTTCAGCTGTTACGTAACGGCCGCCAAGACTCTCGACGAATCGCCCGTGAGCGCGAAAGATCATCTCGCGTCTGGACGCGCGGTTGTCGCCGATGATCACAGCCTTTCCGCCGCCGAGGTTGAGACCGGCCACCGCGTTCTTGTACGTCATTCCGCGCGACAGGCGGAGCGCATCGGTGATGGCCTCCTCGTCGCTGGTATAGTTCCAGAATCGCGTGCCGCCAAGGGCCGGACCAAGCGTGGTGTTGTGTATCGCGATGATCCCGCGATAACCGGACGATGGATCCGAGCACACGACGACCTGCTCATGGCCCATTTCAGCGAGTGTGTCAAACAGCTTCATGCGTAAAGCTCCCGTGCGATGACGATGCGTTGAATTTCCGACGTGCCTTCGTAGATCTCCGTGATCTTCGCGTCACGGAACAGCTTCTCCACCGGATAATCCTTGACGTATCCGTATCCGCCAAAAACCTGGATCGCCTCGGTGGTGACCCACATGGCCGTTTCGCTCGCGAATAGCTTGGCCATTGATGCAGCCTGCTTGGCGCTGGATGCACTCGCATCCTTAGCGCGCGCCGCCGCGTGCAGCAGCGCACGTGAAGCGGCGACCCGTGTCGCCATGTTCGACAGCTTGAACTGAATCCCCTGAAAGTCCTTGATAGGCTGGCCGAACTGTCTGCGTTCACCCGCGTACGCTATCGCCGCATCGAGTGCGGCCTGGGCAATCCCTACCGCCTGCGCAGCGATTCCGAGCCGCCCGGCGTCGAGTGAGCGCAACGCGTAAACGTAGCCCATCGACGGGTCGCCGAGGAGGTTGGCGCCGGGAACCCTCATGCCGTCCAGAACCAGCTGCACGGTCGGGGAGGCCCGAAGGCCCATCTTGTCCTCCTTCTTGCCGACGCTGAATCCGGCCATGTCCGGTGTGACTATGAATGCCCCGATGCCACGTGCGCCTCGCCGGTTGGCCGGCGTGTCGGTGCGCGCCTGAACCAGAATCACGCCAGCGTACGGACCACTGGTGACCCAGGACTTGGTCCCCGTCAGAATCCAGTCGTCGCCGTCGCGCACGGCCTGCGTGGAGAGAGCGGCCGCATCCGAGCCCGCCTCAGGCTCGGACAGCGCAAACGCGCCAAGCAGCTCGCCGCGCGCCATCGGCCGGAGAAATCGCTCCTTCTGGTCCGGTGTCCCGAAGCTCGTCAACATCTGCGTCGGGAGCGAGTTGTGCACGCTCATCATCACCGCCACCGACGCGTCGGCGGCCGCTATTTCCTCGAGTGCGACGAGATACGTGACCGAGTCGAGTCCGAGTCCGTCGTACTCTTCCGCCGTGAGCATGCCCAGAAATCCGAGATCACCGAGCTTTCGTACGAGCGTCGGCTCGAAATAGGAATCACGGTCCCACTGACTCGAGAACGGAACGATCTCCGTCGCCGCGAAAGCGCGCGCCACGCTCTGTATCTCGCGCTGCTCCTCGCTCAGGGGAAAGAGGTCAAGCATACTTGTAAAAACCCCTTCCCGACTTGCGTCCGAGCCATCCGGCAGCGACGTACTTTCTGAGTAGTGGACACGGCCGGTACTTTGGATCACCGAGACCGGCGTGCATGACTTCCAGGATCGCGACGCACGTGTCGAGCCCGATGAAATCGGCGAGCGTGAGCGGTCCCATCGGGTGATTCATGCCCAGTTGCATCACCGTGTCGATCGCTTCAGGCGAACCCACGCCTTCCATGACACAGTAAACAGCCTCGTTGATCATAGGCATGAGGATCCGGTTCGCGACAAAGCCCGGGTAATCCGCCACTTCCACTGGAGTCTTGCCCAACGCCTTCGAAAGACTCACCACCTTCGCGGTTGTCTCGTCCGACGTCGCCAGGCCGCGGATGATCTCGACGAGCTTCATTACCGGAACGGGATTCATGAAGTGCATTCCGACCACCTTCTCCGGCCGCCGCGTCCTTGCGGCGATCTCGGTGATCGAGATGGAGCTCGTGTTCGTCGCGAGTATCGCGTCGGGCCCCGCGAGAGTGTCGAGCTCGGTAAATATCCTGTTCTTGAGCGCGACGTTCTCGGTCGCGGCCTCGATCACGAGCGACGCGGCGCCCGCCGCCGCGAGTTCAGTCGAGACAGTTACGTTGGCGAGCGTTGCGTCCTTCGCCGCCTGATCGATACTGCCCTTCTTGAGCTGGCGGTCCAGGTTCTTCGCAATTGTCGCGCGTCCGCGATCCAGCGCGTCCTGCGCCACGTCGATCATCGTTACAGAAAAGCCGGCCTGCGCGAAAACGTGTGCAATCCCGTTCCCCATCTGACCCGCGCCGATCACGGCAATGCTCTCAGACATGCTCACCTGTTCCTCAACAATACGTGGATGCGCTGCTCGCTCAACGTGACGCTGGACGGGCCTGCAAGCGGTCGCGATACCGCGCGTGCAGATAAAACAGAAATATGAACATCCCGAGCGCAGCCGCGACACCGCCCTCGGGTCCCCATGATCCACCGGTAAGCCACGCCGGCCCGTTGTCTATGACGTGATAGTTCGGTGCGCTCACTGGCAGTCCACTGACGGAGGTATGAAGGGCTGCCGCCATTGTCCAGTTCCACGCGAAATGCGCCATCCACGCCGCGAACAGGCTCTCCGTAACCAGCACTATGGTACCGAGGAAGAAACCCGCCACGATCACTACGAGGATATTCTCTGCGTCGGCGCCCGGATTCCGTATGTGGAGCAAACCGAAAAGTATGCTCGTCGCGATCAGCGTTGTCTTCCAGCCGATCGTCTCGCGCAGGACCGCGAAGATGTAGCCGCGCATCAACAACTCTTCCGCTGCGGCCGCGGGCAGCAGGAATAGTGTGATCTGCGCCGTCGCGATAAACCAGCTGCCCGGAGGCGCGGTCACCGCTCGCAGCTCGTTCGTGACGAGCAACAGCGCACAGGGTGCGCCTATCGCGAGCATTCCCATAAGAAAACCACTCGACAGCAGCGACGGTCGCGCGGCGCTGCGGCCCAGGCGGACAAAGTTCCAGTCCAGACCATCCACCCACCGGAGCGAAACGAACGTGGCGACCAGCACCGCGAGCAAGTCCACCCAGTAGTAGAGGACCGTTCGCGCCGCGGTGAGCGCGGGGAATCGCGCGAGTCCGGTCAGCAGCGCAGCCGCGAAGACCGTCAGCGAGAGCCAGACGAGCAGGAAAATGAGTATTCGCCACGGTGCGCGAAGCTTTCGATCCGAAGTAGAATGAAAGAGGAGTGATCGCGCTTCCAAAAATCAGCTCGGCCGCTCGACGCTCAGTGCAACGGCGTTTCCCCCGCCGAGGCAGAGTGTCGCGAGACCGGTGCGCATTCCGCGGTCCTGGAGCGCGTAGACCAGCGTCGTGAGTATTCGCGCTCCGCTCGCACCTATAGGATGTCCGAGCGCGATCGCACCGCCGTTGACGTTGACACGAGCGTCGTCCCATCCCAGACCGCGGCCGTCGGCGATAGACTGCGATGCGAAGGCCTCGTTCGCCTCGATCAGGTCGTAGTCTCCGATGCTCGCGCCCGTCTTCTTCATGAGCTTCTGGACGGCGACTATGGGCGCGAAGAACAGATCCTGCGGCTCGCCGCCACCTGTCGCGTACCCCGTAATGCGCGCGAGAATCTCCAGTCCGTTGTCGCGTGCGAACTGCTCACTCACCACGATCAGTGCAGCGGCACCGTCGTTGAGGCTCGACGCATTGCCGGCGGTCACGCTTAGCTCCTCGCCCTTATCCTTGCCGCCGAATGCCGGCCGGAGCTTGCCCAGCGTCTCCACCGTGGTGTCCTTGCGCGGGCTCTCATCCGTATCGATGATCGTGTTGCCCTTTCTTCCGGTGATCTCCACCGGCGCAATCTCGGCCTTGAACTTTCCACCCTCGATGGCGGCGATGGCTTTGGAGTGCGACAGGGCCGCGAAGACATCCTGGTCCGCGCGATTCACGTTCGCCTTGCGCGCCGTGTAGTCCGCATGGCCGCCCATATGGACGTCACAGAACGAGCACCACAGGCCATCTTTTATCAGTCCATCGACAAGCTTCTGGTCGCCGAACTTGACGCCGCCCCGATAGCCGTACACGTAGTACGGCGAATTCGACATCGACTCCATTCCGCCGGCAACGATCGCTTCCTCGTCGCCGGCCTTGATCGACGCCGCCGCCTGCATGACCGCTTCTAGCCCGGAACCGCACACCTTGTTTACTGTGACCGCGGAGACGGTGCCCGGGAGTCCAGCCTTTAGAGCGGCCTGACGAGCTGGCGCCTGACCGACTCCGCCCTGGAGCACGTTCCCCATCACGACGTTGCCAATGGCGTCTGGCGATACGTTCGCGCGTGAAAGAGCGGCGCGGATGGCAATGGCGCCGAGCTCTGGCGCGGAGAGAGAGGCAAGACCGCCAAGAAACCGCCCGATGGGGGTTCGCGCGGCCGCTACGATAACTGGCTGACGGCTGAGGTCTGACATGCGACGAAAGCTAATCGGGGCGCGCCGGATTTTCGCCGGCCCGCCCCGAGTGGCACGGAGCGGGCGTCGCGCTCAGGGCGTGAGCGATCGCGAAGCGATCTCCGACTGCACTCTCGCGACGAAGTCCGCGAGCGGCGTGACCTCCTGCTTGCTGCCCGCGCCACGCGTGCGGACGGCGACTGATTTATTCTCTGCTTCCCGTCCGCCAACGACCGCCATGTACGGAATCTTGAGCGTCTCCGCTTCGCGAATCCGGTAGTTGAGCGTCTGGTTCCGGTCATCGAGGTGTGCGCGCACCCCTGCGGCCACGAGAGTATCGAACACCTCTCGCGCCGCTTCGAGCTGCGAATCCGAAATCGGAACGACTCGAACCTGCTCCGGCGCGAGCCAGAGCGGGAACGCGCCGGCAAAGTGTTCAATGAGTATCGCTATGAACCGCTCGAACGATCCGAGTATCGCGCGATGAATGATCACCGGCCGGTGCGGCTGGTTGTCCTCGCCCGTGTACTCCAAATCGAAGCGCTCGGGGTTGGCATAGTCGAGCTGGATCGTTCCCAGCTGCCATTGGCGGCCAATTGAGTCGGTCACGTCAAAATCGATCTTCGGTCCGTAGAACGCGCCGTCCCCTTCCTTCAGCTCGTACGGAAGTCCCGTGCTGACGAGGGCTGCACGAAGCGACTCTTCCGCGCGATCCCACATCTCGTCGGTCCCAACGCGATGCTCAGCCGGCGGGCGCGTCGCGAACTTGGCGGTGTAGCTCAGACCGAACACACCGTAGCAGTCATTCACCATCTCTACCAGCCGCTTTACCTCGTCGGTGATCTGGGATTCGGCGAGATAGATGTGTGCGTCATCCTGCTGGAACTGCCGCACCCGCGTCAGACCCGACAGCGCGCCCGAGATCTCGTTGCGGTGAAGGACGTCCTGCGTTGCATAGCGAACCGGAAGCTCCCGGTAGCTGTGCTTCCGGCTTCCGTACAGTACGTGATGTGACGGGCAGTTCATGGGTTTGAGCGAGAAGTCATGCTCCCCCGTCTCGTTGTCGAGCACGAGGAACATGTTCTCCTTGTACTTCCCCCAGTGGCCGGACTGCTCCCACAAGGACTTGTGATACAGCAGCGGAGTCTTCACTTCGTCATAGCCGGCGATGCGAAGCTTGGCACGCATGAAATCCACGAGTCCGTTGTAGATGGTGGTGCCGCGATTGGTCCAGAATGCCGCACCAGGCGCGATGGGATGGAACTGGAACAGGTCGAGCTCCTTCCCGAGCCGTCGGTGGTCGCGCCGCTTGGCTTCCTCCAGACGATATAGATGCGCATCCAGATCCTCCTTCCGGAACCACGCGGTACCGTAGATGCGCTGCAGCATCTGCCGTTTTTCGTCACCCCGCCAGTAAGCGCCCGCGGTGCTCAGAAGCTTGAAGTGCTTGAGGTAGGACGTATCCTGGACGTGCGGTCCGCGACACAGATCGGTGAACGGCCCGTCGGTGTAGGTCGAGATCACCTCGTCGTCCGCCAACTCGGACAGTCGTTCGAGCTTAAGGACGTCGTTTTGGAACACCCGTTCGGCGGCAGAACGGTCGAGCTCGGCGCGGACAAACGGAAGCTTTTCAGCAGCGATCTTCCGCATCTGCTTCTCGAACGTCTCGAGATCTTCGGGAGTGAACGGATGGTCAACGCCGAAGTCGTAGTAGAACCCCTCGTCGATCGACGGCCCGAAGCCGATCTGCGCGTCGGGACGGACCCTCCGCACAGCAGTCGCGAGAAGGTGGGCCGTGGAATGGCGCAGCACGGCGAGCGCTTCCGGGTCCCTCTCCGTGAGGACGCGGAAAGAGCCGCCCTGACGGATGGGCGTCACAAGGTCCTGCACCGTGCCGTTCACTTCGACAGAAATCGCGGCCTTGAGCAGTCGTTCGCCTATCGAGCCGACGACATCTGAAGGCAGTGTCCCTTCGGGGACGGACCTTACGGAACCGTCGGGAAGCGTTAGCTCTAACAAGAGTTGGGTCTGATTGAGAGTTCGCCGGTGGCCTTCTTCTTGCCGCTTCTAGTCGCGACACCACCTAAATAATCGAGCGTATGCGTAAGCTATCCTTCGAAGAAAACCTCCGCCACAGGCTGCAGGATCTCCCGCGATTTCATTATCGCGACGACCGTACTCGCCCCAGCGAAGGTATGATGTTTCTCGCCCTCGGCGCGGTAGCAGGAATCGCCGCCGGAGTAGTCGTCGCACAGAAGTTCGGCGGCTTCTCGGCGCTCGCCACAAAACTTCGCGAGCGACTCGGCGGAGCTGATGACGAGCTGGTGACCGATGAGTTTGAAGAAGATGACTACGACGAGGAAGGCGACGAGGACGATCTCGAGGAGCTTTCTCCTCTCGAGGAGCTCGAGGAGCGAGTGCTCGAAGCCTACCACAACGATCCCGTGCTCAGCGAGCGTGCCATCGACATCGGTGCCATCGACGAGGGGATCATCGAGCTCACCGGCTGGGTGTACGCAGCCGCCGAGGCGGAACATGCAGTGACGGTCGCGCGCGGCACACCAGGCGTGGACACCGTTCTGAACCGTCTTGCGGTGCGCGCCGAGGAGGACCAGCTGGAGGATGCGGCCGAGCGTTACGAGGCCGGCGACGCCAGCCTTATTGAGTCGCATTGGGAAGGCCAGAGCGTCGGCATGGGCCGCAAGCGCCAGGGCAACTCGTCGGAGCCGGACCGCAACATCGATCCCAAGCCGCACCTGGAAGACAAGTGGATGAACGAGGACGAGGCCTACCGCTCCGCGGCAGATACAATGGACGGAGTCGCGGAACGCCGCAAGAAGCCGCCCGCTCACCGCGGATCGCGGACCGATGGGTCCGCGATCTCCCCGAGCGGCGTCCCCAAGGCTGACAACGTTGCCAACCCCGAGGACGCTCCGCCCACGGTGTAAGCACGGAGGTACCGACAGGCGTTAAATTGGGCGTTGAATGACGACGCCTCAGATGCCTGATATTCCCAGTCAGTACGATCCGGCGGCGACCGAGCGCGAGTGGTATGAGCGCTGGCTCGCCGCTGATGCGTTTACCGCTATGCCGGCGCGCACCAAGCGCGCAGGGGGCGACCGCGACCCATTCACGATTGTGATGCCGCCGCCGAACGTCACCGCTGTGCTGCACGTGGGCCACGGGCTCAACAACACCGTGCAGGACGTGATAATCCGCTGGCGGCGCATGCGCGGCGACGAGACACTCTGGCTCCCGGGCACCGATCACGCCGGGATAGCCACGCAGAACATCGTCGAGAAGCAGCTCGCGCGGGACGGGCAATCGCGCTTCGATCTGGGCCGCGATGCATTCATAGCGCGAACGCGGGAGTTCGTCGCCGACACCGGCGGCAGCATTCTCGAACAGCTTCGATCGATCGGCGCGTCCTGCGACTGGACGCGCACCGCGTATACCCTGTCGCCCGAACTCTCAACGGCCGTGCGCGAAGCGTTCGTGCTTCTGTACGAGCGCGGCCTGGTGTATCGGGGTCACAGAGTCATCCACTGGTGTCCCCGCTGCCTCACGTCGCTGAGTGACGAGGAAGCGGAGCATGCGGAGGAGAAGGGGGCGCTGTATCACATTCGCTACGCCATCGTTGACGAACCCGGGACCTGGCTCACGGTCGCGACGACGCGCCCGGAGACGATGCTGGGTGACGTTGCGCTTGCGGTGAATCCGGGAGACGAGCGATACGCGGCGCTGATCGGCAGGAAGGCGATGCTGCCGATCGCGGGAATCGAGATTCCGGTGATCGCTGACGAATACGCAGATCCTGCGTTCGGAACAGGAGTGGTGAAGATCACTCCGGCTCACGACGCGAACGACTTCGAGGTCGGCAAGCGGCACGGTCTTCCAATGCCGGTGATCATGACGGCGACTGGAGCGCTCGACAACGTTACTGACGCCGGTGAGCGCGTTCCGGCAGAACTGCGCGGCGTGGACCGGTTCGACGCACGCAAGAAGATCGTCGCGGCACTCGAGAGCAGTGGTGCGCTAGTGAGGATCGAGTCGCACCAGCACGCGGTGCGGCATTGCTATCGCTGCGGAACGGTGGTGGAGCCGCGGCTTTCGGATCAGTGGTTCGTGCGCATGAGTGAACTGGCAGCACCCGCGCTCGAAGGAGTCCGCAGCAGGCGCATTCGAATCCTGCCGGAGCGCTGGGAGGCTGTTTACATCAACTGGCTGGAAGGCATCCGCGACTGGAACATCTCGCGCCAGCTCTGGTGGGGCCATCGCATACCGGTCTGGTATTGCGAGGCGAACGGATGCGTGACAGTCAGCCGCGACGATGTTACCGCTTGTGCAACATGCGGTGGCAAGGTGCGGCAGGACGAGGACGTGCTCGACACGTGGTTCTCCTCATGGCTCTGGCCATTCTCCACGCTGGGTTGGCCAGATACGAGCGCAACCGATCTCGCCGCGTTTTATCCGACCGATGACCTGGTCACAGCGCCCGAAATTCTGTTCTTCTGGGTCGCGCGTATGGTCATGGCGGGCTACGCGTTCATGGGCGAGGCACCGTTCCATACCATCTATCTGCACGGCACGGTGCGCGATACCGATCACGTGAAGATGTCCAAGTCGCTCGGCAACGGCATCGATCCGCTGGACGTCGTGCGCCTGTTTGGTGCGGACGCGCTGCGTTACACCGTGATCTCGGGGATGGGCATGGGCGCGGACCTGGTGCTGGACCCGACCGATCTCGAGCGCTCCTTCGCGCCGGGCCGGAACTTCGCGACCAAGCTGTGGAACATCGGCCGCTTCCTGCTCACCAAAGTTGGAAGCGATCGCGTCGCGGCCGTCGCGGACATCGACGTCACGCGGCTCAAGCGCTCCGACCGCTGGATCCTTGAGCGGCTCAACGTCGCGATTGCGGAGTGCGACGCCGCACTCGGCCCCGCGCGTCCGGAAGGCGGCGTGTGGAAGGAATCCGAGCTGCGCGCTGGGATGCGGCTCAACGAATACGCCGAAGCTGCGCGACGCTTTGTGTGGAACGAGCTTGCGGACTGGTACCTGGAAAGCGTGAAGGGCCGCGTGTCCGCGCAGGGCGAGGACCGGGAGGTTGCTCGTGCGGTTCTCGTGCACGCATTCGACGCCGCACTGCGACTGCTGCATCCGGTGATCCCGTTCGTGACGGAGGCGCTATGGCAGCGACTGCCGGATCGCGCGACGAAGGATTCGCCCCTGCTCTGCACCGCCGCGTGGCCGTCGGCTCGCGATGCCGACCTGGCCGCGGCGGAATTCGAGCGCGTGCGTGAATGCGTCGATGCGCTCCGTGCGATGCGTGCGGAATACGCGGTCGCTCCCGGGCGCATCGTCCACGCAGTGATCGTTTCCACACGGTTCGAAAAGCTCTACACAGAAGAAACCGCGTTGATCGAGCAGCTTGCGCGCGCGACGCTTTCCGTCTGCGGACGAGTGGACGGGCCGGCCGTGCACGCACTGCTGCCTGACGGAAGCGATCTGGTCCTGTCCCTGGGCGGGCTCGTGGACATCCAGCAGGAACGGCGCAAGCTGGCCACGGAGCTCGCGCAGCTCGAGACTCAGCTGGAAAGTCTTCGCGGACGGCTGGCAAATGAGTCATTCACCGCTCGGGCGCCGGCTCATATCGTGGCAGCCGAGCGCGAAAAGGAAGCGGAGTGGGCAACTCGTGTTGACGCACTGCGAAGGAAGATTCACTCGATGGGAGCTGAGGCGTGAAGCGATTGTTGACAGGTCTCTGCAACGCGATGGCCGTGACCGCCCTTGTCGCGTGCGCTTCACCGGGCCTCCCCCCGGGTGGCCCCGAGCGCCATACGCCGCCGATGATCACGCGACTCATACCTGATACCAATGCGTTGAACGTGCGGGCGCGAGATTTGAGCATCGAGTACGACGAAGTTATTTCAGAGCACCCGGCCAACGCCTCTTCGCTCAATGATCTCGTGCTGATCTCGCCGCGCAATGGCGCGCCGCGCGTCGACTGGCACCGTTCGTCGCTGAGCATCCGCCCCAGCAAGGGTTTCAGGGCCAACACCGCTTACACCGTGACGGTGCTTCCGGGCATCACCGACCTGCGCGGCAACATCCGTCGCAACTCCACCGTCGTGACGTTCTCGACGGGCGCGTCCATCCCGACAACAGCGTTTGGCGGAACGATCTTCGACTGGCTCTCCGGCGCACCGCTGAATACGGCGATGGTCGAAGCACGGCCGGTGAGCGATACCTCAGTGGTGTATCTTACGGCGTCTGATTCCATCGGTCATTACAGACTTATCGGCGTTCCGCCCGCGCAGTATCTGGTTCGGGGGTATGCCGATCCGAACCACAATCGCGCGCTCGATCCTGGCGAGGCGTTCGACAGCACGCGCGTGTTCCTGTCTGACACCGTGAACCTTGAGATTCTTACGTTCGCGCATGATTCGAGCGGTCCCAAGCTCGGCACCGTGGCCCCCACCGATTCCGTTACGCTGCGCGCGATCTTCGATACACCGCTCGATCCGCGCCGCCCGCTCACAACTGCGCAGCTGACGCTTTCGGGCTCGGACTCGACGCACCTCGCGATCATCTCCGTGACGCCGGCGCGCCCTGACACGACGCGCGCCACGCCGCTGCTGCCGGCAGTGTCGCAGTCCGCTGTTCCGATACCGCGGCCCACCAGCGCGCCGCCGCTGGTGCTTCCAAAACCGACGCGGCCGCTGCTCGTGCGGGATGTGATCGTCGTAGTGGGCCGGCCTTTGCGCGCCGGTGTCACGTACACGCTCCACGTTTTCAATGCAGTCGGCCCTACCGGAAGGACTCTTTCGTCGGATCGCACGTTCACGATGCCGAAAGCGGCACCAAAGGCGGCGGCACCGACGACTCCCGTGCCCGCGCCGCGCACCGCGACTCCAAAGCCAGCGGCGCAAAATCCGCGACCGGCAGCTCCGTGACAGTCCCGGTCATCGTGCTCGACCGGCGCGGATGATTGTACTGCCAACGTGCGTGTTCCTCGATCGCGACGGCACAATCATACGTGACGTCAGCTATCCATCGAGAGCTGCGGACGTGCAGCTGCTTCCCGGAGCCGCCGAAGCGATCCGCCGATTGAATGCCGCGGCTATTCCCGTTATCGTCGTCACGAACCAGTCGGGGATCGCGCGCGGAATGTTCTCCGTCTCGGAATACCTGGAGACGGAGAGCCGGCTTGACGCGCTTCTCGCCGAACGTGACGCAGCGGTAAAGGCGACGTACTACTGCCCTCACCATCCGGAATTCACCGGACCATGTCCGTGCCGCAAGCCCGGCACACTTCTGTTCGAGCGAGCAGTGAGCGAGCACTCGCTCGACATGACGCGAGCCGTGTTCATCGGTGACCGCTGGCGCGACGTCGCGCCCGCAAAGGTGTTTCGTGGCACCGCGATGCTCATCTCGGGACCGAGCACACCGCCCCAGGACGTTGCGCGAGCCAAGACTGAAGGAGCGGCAGTGGTCTGCTCGCTGGAGCGTGCCGTCGATCTCCTGCTGCGGTCCGCGGGAACGCCCGAATGACATCAGGCACCCGGGCACGCATCGCCGTGCTGGCCTCCGGAGGCGGGACGAATCTGCAGGCGATCGTGGATCATTTTGCGGCTCTTGGCGACGCCGCGTCGGGACAGGTCGTGCTGGTCGCGTCCAACCGGGCCGGGTCCGGAGCGCTGGAGCGCGCGCGCGTGGCCGGAATCGAGTCGGTCGCATTCGACGCGCGCTCTGAGGACCAGGTCGCGCGCCTTCTGGCCGGCCATCGGATTGACCTCGTGGTACTGGCCGGCTACCTGCGACTCATCCCGCCCGGTGTGAGCGCCAGGTATACGGGCCGCATGGTGAACGTGCACCCGGGGCCGCTACCTCGCTTTGGTGGCGCGGGGATGTTCGGAGCGCGGGTTCACGAAGCGGTGCTCGCATCCGGAGTGACCGAGAGCGCGGTGACGGTGCATCTCGTGAGCGACCGCTACGACGAAGGCGCTCCACTCGCGACGTGGCCCGTGCCGGTGCTCGACGACGACACTCCTGCGAGCCTTGCGGCGCGAGTGCTGCGTGTCGAGCACGTGATCTTTCCAAGAATCGTCGATGCGCTCGCCGCTACGATAATCGAAGCGAGCAGCGCACACTGAACCAGCACACCACAGATGCCACTAGCACTGTTATCAGTATCCGATAAATCCGGCGTGGTCGAGTTCGCGCGCGGACTGGCCGAGCTCGGCTGGGACATCGTGTCAACGGGCGGAACTGCCACGGCGCTCCGCGCTGCGGGCCTCTCCGTACGCGACGTGAGCGACCTTACAGGCTTTTCCGAGATGCTCGACGGCCGCGTGAAGACGCTTCACCCGATGATACATGGCGGCCTGCTCGCGCGACGCGACTCGGCGGAGCACGCGGAGACCGTCCGCGCGAACGGTATCTCATGGATCGACCTGGTCGCTGTGAATCTGTATCCCTTCCGCGAGACCGCCGCGCGCGCGGGTGTCACCGCGGGTGTCACCGCGGGTGAGATCGTTGAGCAGATCGATATTGGCGGACCGGCGATGCTGCGATCCGCCGCAAAGAATTTCGATGCCGTCACCGTGATCTGCGATCCGTCAGACTACAGCCGCGTGCTCGCTGCGTTTCAGGCGAGCGACGACGATCGCGATCTTCGGCAGCGACTCGCCGCGAAGGTCTTCGAGCACACCGCCGCGTACGACGGCGCGATCGCATCGTGGTTCGCGGCCGAGCGCGGCGACCGGTTTGCCGAATCGCTCGTAGTTGCGCTCGAGCGAGCGCAGACTCTGAGATACGGAGAGAACCCGGGGCAGCGGGCGGCGTTCTACATTGAGCGAAAGGGAACGGGGTTTGACGCGCTCGTGCAGCACGGGGGCAAGGAGCTGAGCTTCAACAACTTGCTCGATCTGGAGGGCGCTCTGCTCGCGAGCGACGCCTTCAGCGGGCAGACCTGCTGCGCCATCGTCAAGCACACGACGCCCTGCGGCCTCGCCGTCGGTGACACGGCCCTCGAAGCGTATCAGAAGGCGCTTGCGTGCGATCCCCAATCAGCGTTCGGTTCTGTGATCTCTTTAACGGTCCCGGTGGATGCTGCGACCGCGGAGGCGCTGTCCAGTTTGTTCGTGGAGTGCATCGTCGCACCGCAATTCTCGCCGGACGCGCTCGTCATCCTTGGCAAGAAGAAGAATCTTCGCGTGCTCGAGGGGACCGCGACGTGGCCGCGTGACGCGTTCGACCTCAAGCGCGTGCGTGGCGGGCTCCTGGTTCAGGATCGAGCGCCGGAGCCGGTGCCGTTCGCGCACTGGAAGGTTGTGACTGACCGTGCTCCCACGGACCAGGAGCGCGATGATCTCGCATTCGCATGGCAGGCTGTCGCCTCGGTCAAGTCGAATGCCATCGTACTGGTCCGAGACGGCGCGACGATCGGGATCGGTGCGGGACAGATGTCCCGCGTGGACGCGTCGTTCCTTGCGGTCCACAAGGCCCACGGCGCGGGGCACGACACGGCGGGCTCCGCGCTGGGCTCCGACGCATTCTTTCCCTTCCGCGATGGCGTGGATCACGCCGCTGACGCCGGCGTCACAGCTATTGTTCAGCCCGGCGGTTCGGTCCGCGACTCCGAAGTGATCGCCGCCGCGAACGAACGCGGCATCGCGATGGTATTTACCGGTCAACGCCAGTTCCGCCATTAGTCTATCTTTCTGCCCATGACTGCAAGCACAGCCACCATCTCCGTGGAGGCCGACTACCGGCCTTCGTACGGCGCGGCCACCGTCGCGGCGGTACTCGTCTTTCTTCTGTATCTCGTAACCCTCGCGCCGTCGACGGCAATGTGGGACACGAGCGAGTACCTGGCCGCGGCGTTCACGCTCGGCCTGCCGCACCCGCCTGGCAATCCGTTCTTCGTGCTGCTCGGTCGCGTCTTCGCGATCCTGCCGATCGCGCCGAACGTTGCCATGCGGATAAACATTCTCGCCGCAATCTGCAGCGCGGCGTCCGCGGGAATGTGGTTCCTGATCACTGAGCGTGTTCTGGCCGGTTGGCTTCCGCGCCGCTGGCAGCGGATCTCCGCCGGTGCGCTGGCGGTCCTCATCGGATCGACGGCATTCACGGTGTGGGCGCAGTCGGTCGTAAATGAAAAAGTCTATACAGTCTCGCTCGTCGGCATGGCGATCGTCGCATGGCTCGCCGTGCGCTGGTGCGACGATCCTGATGGCCCGAAGGCCGACCGACTGCTCGTACTCATCGCGTATCTAAGCGGGCTCGGGTATGCAAACCACATGGCTGGCTTCCTTGCGCTGCCAGCGGTTTTTGTGGCCGTGCTGGTGATTCGCCCCGGGACCTTCCTGCGCTACAAGCTCGTACTCGCCGGGCTGCTGGCGATCGGGCTCGGGATGACGCCGTTCCTCACACAGCCCATACGGTCCGCGTACTTCCCGCGCATCAACGAAGGGGAGACCACGGGCTGCGTCACGAAGATCGCCGCTGGCTGCACGTTCAGTGATCTGACGTACCAGCGGTTCATGTACAACTTCAACCGAACGCAGTATGGCAAGCCGGCGCTGACCGACCGGCAGATTCCATTCACGGCGCAGATTGGAATGTGGTGGACGTACTTCCGCTGGCAGTGGCTGCGCGACGCCAACGGAACCCACGCGGCGGCGCAGGAGCTGCTTGCCTGGGTATTCCTGATTCTAGGACTGCTCGGCGGCTGGGTACACTGGCAGCGAGACCGGCGCAGTTTCTGGTTCTTCGGGCCGCTGATGGTCACGGTCACGCTCGTGCTCATCTATTACATGAACTTCAAGTACGGATACTCGCAGTCGCCTGAGCTGGGCGACTCGGTGCCGCGAGAAGTTCGTGATCGTGATTATTTCTACCTGTGGAGCTTCAGCGCGTGGAGTGTATGGGTGGCGCTCGGGCTGTTCGACGTCTGGGAGCGACTCGCCAAGATGTTCGGCGCCGACCCGGTGCGGATGGGTTCCGAGACTATCGAGGTCCCGCGCCGGTCGAGCTGGATCGCTGCGTCTCCGTTGCTGCTCATCACTATCATTCCGCTGTTCGCGAACTGGAGCACGGCTTCGCGGCGCGGCCAGACGGATACGCGTGACTTCGCCCATGACCTGCTGGAGTCGGTCGAACCGTACGGAGTTCTCATCACCGTTGGCGACAACGACACTTTCCCGCTCTGGTATGCGCAGGAAGTCGAGGGCATCCGCCAGGACGTGACCGTCCTGTGCACCTCGCTGTTGAATACCGATTGGTATACGCGCCAGCTCATCCGAAATCCGATGCGGCCGTATGACGTCGCGCATGGCCCCGCCGCATACGCGGGCAGATCCTGGCCCATGCCGACAAAGGCGCCGATCAACCTCACGTACATGCAGTCGGATTCCGTGCCACCTGCCGTTCCGCTGGATGCGCCGCAGGAGCTCAAGACGCTGAGCGGTCTCACGTTCGCCATTCACCCGCGCGACCTTGGCGGCGGTTACCACGGACTTGAACGCGCAGATCTGTTCGTGCTTTACATCATCCGGGATGCGTTTCCCGGCACCCCCGTGTACTTCAGCCGCACCGACGGAAGCTATCCGGACGAAATGGGCCTCGGGAACAACCTCGTGACCACCGGACTCGCGCGAAAGCTCGTGGCAACGCCGCCAACTGCGTCACCTACCATGGTGCACCTTGGCTCGGAGGGCTGGTTCGACCTTGCGACCACATACTCCCTATGGACGACGAATTTCGACGGACCGCAATCGCTGGCGCGCCGGAACGGCTGGGTTGATCGTCCGTCAGTCGGAATTCCGTACGTCTACGTCCGGACCGGTGCCGTGCTCGCGCAGGCGCTCATCCAGGCCGGGCGCACGGCGGACGCGCAGAAGGTGATGGCCACGACGGGACGAGTTGCAAGCGCAACCGGCCTCGCCGATCTTCTTGCGGCGCAGCAATAGCAATACTTTCAGTTCGGCGGAGGCGTGTCAGAGCGGTTTAATGAGCTGGTCTTGAAAACCAGAGTCCCGTAAGGGACCGTGGGTTCGAATCCCACCGCCTCCTCTCACTGTGGTCCTGCGACAAGTGTCAGGTTCGTCAGTGCCCCGCGTCGTGCAGCAGCGCCGCGAGCTGGTCCTTCCAGATTGCAGGCAATGAATGGGTGCCGTGCCCGCGTGTACGGTCGCTGATCGGAATCAACACGAAGCGGCCGCGCGGCACGCGCCGGATGAGGGTGTCGATGACGCCAAGCTCCGGTGGGTTCACCTGGTCGTCGGCGGAGTTGACCGCGACCAGCGGGGCGCGGATCTTCCCGAGGTCGCGCGACGGATCGTAGTCACGCGACGCCTGAAACTGATACATGAAGTCGTTCGCGTCGTAGCTTGTCATGCGTGTCCGCATCCAGTCGCCGATGTACGTGTCGGCGGCGTCCCGTGTGGGCGCGAGCTTCTGGTCGTATAACGGCGAGCTCGTCATCATGAACAGCATTTCGAGCGCACCGTAAAGTCCGCGCGGCGCCTCCGTGTAGTCCCCGCCCTTCCACGACGGGTCGCTTTCGATGGAGCCCACTACCATCTCGCGCATCATTCGGTTTCGTCCGGCTATCTGTGCCGGCACGCTTGCGAGCGGCATGAGCGCATCCATGAACAGCGGATACCGCTCGCCCCACATCCACGTCTGCATCCCGCCCATGGACGTTCCGATCACGAGCAGCAGGTGGTTCACATGCAGTCCTTCAGTCACAAGCCTGTACTGTGCCGTGACCATGTCCCCGTAACCATAGCGCGGAAACCGCATGCGCAACCCGTCACTCGGCTTGCTCGACTTGCCCGTGCCGATTCCGTCGGGCAGAATGATGAAGTGAGTAGCGCTGTCAAGCAGCTGCCCTGGGCCGAACAATTCTCCCGCAAATGAGTTGCTAAGAAAGCCGCGCCCGTTTCCCGTGGTGCCGTGAAGCACGAGTATGGCGTTCTGAGCGACTCCGCGGGAATCGCGAACCGGATGCCCGAGTGTTGTGTAGTGAACCTTCAACTCCGGCAGCACCGAGCCGTCGTTGAAATGAAAGTCTCGCATGACGAAGTCGCCCTGCGTACCAGCCGCCGGCCAGCCGGCAGCAACGGACTGGGAACTACAGGGGGACACCGAAAGCGCGGCCAGTGATGCGATCACCACTGCAGCAAGCGCCATCGCGCGCGACACACCGACTCTACACATCGTTCCCGTCTCCAAGGCGCCGATCGGGCACCAGATACCGCGTGACGTAATCGTGAACTGCGAGCGCCAGTGGAGTCACGGGCGCGTTGTAGCCGCGCTCGCGGAGACGCGTCACATCCGCCTGGGTGAAGTACTGATACCTGCTTCTCAGTTCCTCCGGCATGTCGATGAATTGGACGTTGACAGTTTGCCCGAGCGCCGCGAACACGGCTTTGGCCAGTTCTAGCCAGCTGTTCGCCTCGCCACTTCCAATGTTGAATAGACCGGCCGTGTTGTCGGCGCTCGCGAGATGCAGTGTCATGTTCACCGCGTCCTTCACGTACAGGAAGTCACGCTTCTGTTCGCCATCCGCGTAGTCGGCGCGATAACTCCTGAACAGTCGGATCTCGCCAGTCTCGCGGATCTGCTCGAACGCCTTGTTCACCAGGCTGCGCATGTCACCCTTGTGATTCTCGTTGGGCCCGAAGATGTTGAAGAACTTGAGGCCGACGATCTTGTCAAGGATTCCACGCTGCGCCGCGTACAGGTCGAACATCTGCTTGGAGTAGCCGTACATGTTCAGCGGCCGGAGACTGCGCAGATTCGCCAGCGACGCGTCGTCGCTCATCCCCGCGTTTCCGTCGCCGTACGTCGCTGCCGATGACGCATACACGAAGCGCGAGCTGGCTGCCAGCGCACAGCTCGCGAGATCCTTGGTGAACTGGTAGTTGTTGCGCGCGAGATAGGCCGCGTTTCGTTCAGTGGTCGCCGAACACGCGCCCATGTGCAGCACAAGGTCGAAGCGCCCCAGCGATTTCGACTCAAGCCGAGGGAGCAGGTCGTCGGCCTCCAGATAATCCTCGAACGCGAGCGGTGTGAGGTTGCGCCACTTCTCGCTCGATTCCAGGAAGTCCGCGATCACGATCCGCTCGCATCCCCGCCGGTTAAGCTCCCACACGAGCGCGCTCCCAACGAACCCGGCGCCGCCCGTGACCAGAATTCGTGCCTTGGCAAAGTCGATCATGCGAAGAATCTACAACGCCACCGACTGCGATTTCCTCGGGTCCCGCCTTGAGTATGCCATCCCGCCCGCGTAACTTACCTCGGCTCCAGGAGGGGTGGCCGAGAGGCTGAAGGCACCGGTTTGCTAAACCGGCATAGGGGGTCAACCTCTATCGAGGGTTCGAATCCCTCCCTCTCCGTACATTTTGCGTCTTTTCGGGCCCGGTCATCGCGACGGGCCCGTTCGCATTCCACCCCAGATTTGTGACATGAGCTCCTATCCGGCCGCGCGCGTCCGATTCGCTCCATCGCCCACCGGGTACCTCCACGTGGGTGGCGCGAGGACCGCGCTATTCAACTGGCTATATGTTCGGCGGTTCGGTGGACAGTTCCTGCTGCGCATCGAGGACACGGACAAGGCGCGCAGCACCGATGAGAGCACGCGCGCGATCTTCGAAGGACTGGAGTGGCTCGGCCTGGACTGGGACGAGCAAGTGGTCTATCAGGGCGCGAACCTGGAGCGACACCGCGCCGACGTGAAGAAGCTGCTCGATGCCGGCCACGCGTACCGCGATTTCACACCGCAGGCAGTTCTCGAGGAGCGGCGCGCCGAGGCGCAGGCGCGCGGCGAGATTTACAAGTACCAGAGAGAGTGGGCGGAGCTGCCGCTGCACGAGGAAGAGGCGCGGCTCGAGCGCGGCGACCCGTACGTCGTTCGCTTTCGCGTGCCCGACGAAACGGGAGTGACCGAGTGGCAGGACCTGGTGCATGAGCGCATCGCGTTTCCAAACAAGGACGTCGGCGACTTCGTGATCCTGCGCTCGGATCGCACGCCCATCTACAACCTGGCCGTCGTATCCGACGACATCGCGATGGGAATCACCCTCGTGATGCGCGGCGATGATCACATCTCCAACACGCCCAAGCAGATCATGCTCTACCGCGCGCTCGGCGTGGAGCTCCCGCAGTTCGCGCACCTCCCAATGATCCACGGACTCGACGGAAAGAAACTGAGCAAGCGGCACGGCGCCACCGCGGTGGGCGACTACCAGCACGAGGGATTGCTGCCGCAGGCGATGCTCAACTTTTTGGCCTTGCTCGGCTGGTCCCCGGGCGGCGACCGTGAAGTGATGTCGCTCGCGGACATGGTCGAGCTCTTCTCGCCGGAAGGCCTCCAGCGCAAGGCGGCCATCTTTGATCCGAAGAAGCTTGAGTGGATGAACGGCCAGCACATGTCAATGATGCCGCTTGCGGAGCTGGCGCCGGTCGTGACTCGCGCGATCGTAGCCGCCGGATACGCGACCGAGGAATCGCTCGCCGAGCGAAGCGACTGGTACCTTCAGCTCGTGGACCTTCTCCGGGTGCGCGCTCGAATCGTGGACGATGTGGTCCGCCAGGCTGCTCCGTACTTTCTTGACGAAATCAGCTATGACCCAGAAGCCGTCTCGAAACAGTGGAAGGACGGGGACGCATCGCTGGCCCTTCTGAGATCAATTCGGGAGACACTCGTGGAGGTCAGCTCCTGGGACGCGACCACTCTCGAGGCGGAATTGCGCGCGCTGGCCGAACGGCACGGGATTGGCGGCGGAAAGCTATTTCAGCCCATGCGGGTCGCCCTGACGGGCCTGACTGTAAGTCCGGGGATCTTCGACGTGCTGGTCATGCAGGGGCGGGATCGAGCGCTCAGGCGACTCGAACAAGCGATCGAATTTCTCCAGAACAAAAACGCATGTTGACCGTTGACGAACGCAAACGCATTTTTGGTCCCACAGCGTACATCCAAACCCAACAGGGAGTGCCTATGTCTGAGCAATTGACGCGGCTCGAAAGCTCAGTCTATCAGTATCTGCTGGACTTCACGGCAGAACACACGTATCAACCGAGCATTCGCGACATCGGAAAGCAGTTTGAGATCAAGTCGACAAAGACCGTGTCGGATCTGCTGCAGTCGCTTGCGCGCAAGGGTTACATCGAGCGTGATCCATCGCGCTCGCGCGGCGTGAAGCTTCTTGGTTTCACCGGTGCGGCGCAGTCCACGCCTGTTCCCTACTATGGCCGGATCCACGCTGGAGAACCAGCGTTGCTGCCTGAGCACCGGGAAGGGTACATAACGATGGATCGTCGCTTCCTTCCATCCGAGAGCGTGTTCTTTCTCAAGGTGAATGGAGAGAGCATGATTGGACGCTCAATTGAGAGTGGGGATTACGTGATGGTGGACCCGGCGACACCCGCGAATGACGGCGACATGATCGCGGCGCGCATCGGAGAGGACGCGACAATCAAGACTCTGGCGCACGACGGCGCAACTGTGGTGCTCAAGCCGTCGAACCCGGCAGATCGCGACATCACGATAGGTCCACGCGACGATTTCGGCGTGCTCGGAGTGGTGTGCGGAGTGTTCCGTCCATTCAGTGTGATGGACAAGCAGAGCGCCAAGGCGGCATCCGGCGCCATCGTGTCCTGACAACGCAACGAGCTGGCCGTCACGTCGCGCGGGAACACCGCGCGATGTGACGGCCACGAAGCGCAGCTAGTTGGGTTGTGAGGCGGCCGGGTCGGTCGCCTTTTGCTTTTCCGCCTGCGCCTCGCGCCGCTCACGCTCCTTCCGCTCGCGGATGCTCTTGACCGCCTTGTCGAAATCGGCGTTGTTCATCCCGCGTTGCGCCTGCTCGAAGATCTCGTCGTGCCGAGAGTTGAGCGTCCTGTTCCGTTCGTAGGTCGTGGGGTTGCCGGTGAGGTTGATCGGCAGCATCGCCAGCACCGCGGTCGGAATGGACACCGGTCCGAGTCGTATGTACTTGCTGTCGATCCCGTACTTCTGGCCATTCCTCTCGAATGTCCAGTCACCGGGCGCACGCTTGCCGGCGTTCGCGACGCGAACGGAATCATTGTATGCGCCGACATCCGCGACGATTACGCTGTCGAGCCTTTCCGTGGATGTCTTCGGTGCGCTGCTGACGCGTCCGGGCGATGCCCAGACGCGTGGATCCTCGTACCGCGGCTGGATACCGCGCAGCTGACCACCGCCGCCGATCAGCGGCCCGCTCGACGGCTCATTCGAGGCGATTGGCGCCCCCTTGGGTGCCGGCGTGATCGTGGTCGGAATCACCGTGGGCGCGGGCGGCAGCTGTACGGCGGTCGGCTTCTTCGCCACGCCATCTCCGCCGTTGCGCCCCGCAGTTGGCGGACCCGGCGTCCTGGCATGCGGAAGCGATAGAAAGCCGATGTGCTCCACCACCGCTTCGGGTGCCGGCCTGCCGAACGAAAGGAAGAATGGATGCCGCGCGAGGATTGCCTGGACGAACAACGCCGCCACCACAAGGTGGATGACGAGGGAGGCTAGCCATGCGCCCGAAGGGCGGCGAAATCGGAGCACGGGCTTCCTAGTCGTTGAACGAGGCGAGGACCTTGCCCGCACGCTTCGCGGCTTCGCGAATCCGATCGGGAGAAGTGATGAACGAGATACGGAAGAATCCTTCTCCGCCCTGCCCGAACGCTGCACCGGCGAGCACGATCACTCCCTCTTCCATCAGCCGGTCGGCGAAGAGCTGGCTCGGGATGTGGGGAGGCAGCGGTATCCAGAGATACATCGCGGCCTTCGGGACATCGCACGTGAATCCGTTCGCACGAAACGCTTCAACCGCGGCGTTGCGGCGCTCGGTGAAGATCGCCATGTTCTTCGGCACGAAGTCATCGTGCACGTCGAGCGCAGCTGCGGCAGCAGCCTGTATCGCCAGAAACGAACCAGTATCGATGAACGACTTGACCGTCGCCAGCGCGTGAACGAGCTCGGCCTTTCCGCAGGCCCAGCCGCAACGCCAACCGGTCATGTTGAACGTCTTGGACATCGAGTGGAACTCGAGCGCGACTTCCCGTGCGCCCTCCACCTCGAAGATGCTGGGCGGAACGTATCCGTCGTACGCGACTTCAGAGTACGCATTGTCGTACACGAGCACGATGTCGTGCTCGGCGCACTGCCTGACGACGCGTTCGAGATATTCCATGGGCGCGATCGCCGCGGTTGGATTACCTGGATAGTTCAAGTACAGGATCTTCGTGTTCGCGAGCACCTCCGCCGGAACTTCGTCCAGATCCACGAGGAAGTTGTTGTCCGCGCGCAGCTCGTAGCGATACGGTGTTCCGTTGGAAAGAATCGTTCCGCCCATGTACGCGTTGTAGCCGGGTTCCGGCATTATCGCGTAATCGCCGCGGTCGAGGTACGCGAACGCGAGATGTGCCAGACCCTCCTTGGATCCGATGAGCGGCACCACCTCCGTGAGCGGATCGAATGTCACGCCGAAACGCTTCTTCATGAAGCGGACGATGGCTTCACGGTATTCCATGAGTCCGAGCTCGAAACCGTACCGGCCCATCGCCGGTTCCCGGATCGCGCGCTCCATACGCTCGAGCGCCGCTTCCGGCGGCGGCAATATGGCGTCACCGGCGCCGAGGTCGATGAGATCGACTCCTCGCGCAATGAGCTCGCGCTTCTTGCGTGGAATGTGCGCCAGTGGATACGGCGGGAGATTGGTGATGCGTTCGTTGTACGGAGGCACTCAGACTTTGTTGGTGACAGGGTTGCTGACCTTGCTCAGGCCAGGAATCTCGACTTCGACTACATCTCCATCCGACAGGCGCCCGACGCCAGCCGGTGTGCCCGTGGCGACCAGATCTCCCGGTTCCAGTGTCATGATCCCGGAGATGTAAGACAGCAGCTCCGGAATCGGAAACACCATGTCGCCAGCCGACCCACGCTGGCGTTCTACACCGTTCACCCGGGTAAGTACCACCAGAGTCGCGAGGTCCTCGGGCGCAGGGGCCTCCGGGCCAACTGGGCAGAACGTGTCGAAACCCTTGGCGCGAGTCCACTGCCCGTCGGTCTTCTGAAGATCTCTCGCTGTCACGTCATTGAGGGCACAGACGCCGCGGATCGCTGTCCGAGCATCCGCAAGCGTTGCCTTTGACAGTCGCCTGCCGATGACGATGCCGATCTCTCCCTCATGTTCCACGTGTTCTGACTCTGCCGGCAGTACGATCGGTTCGCCCTCCCTTATCACGCTGGACGGCGGCTTGAGGAAGAGCAGCGGAAATTTGGGGACTTCGTTTCCGAGTTCCTTCGCATGCTCGGAGTAGTTCCTGCCCACACAGACGATCTTTCCAGGCCGGTCAGTCATTGGACGGTTGGGGATTGGAATAAAAGCGTTGCAGCTGTCGCTCGAGCGCGCTCCAGGCGCCGCTCATTCGCCGCGCAGGCGGCAGATCGCGCAGCAGGTCGCGTCCGTATCGCTTTGAGATTACGCGTGGGTCGGCAATAATGATGGCGCCGCGGTCAGTCGCGCTCCGGATCAGCCGGCCGAATCCCTGCTTGAGGCGGAGCGAAGCGTGCGGAAGCATGTACTCTGCAAATGCGTCGCCCCCGCGCGCCGTAATCGCCTCACATTGCGCGGCGGTGACCGGCTCCGATGGCACGCGGAAGGGCAGTCGCGCAATCACCAGGGCGCGGAGCGCGGAACCAGGGACGTCGACTCCTTCCCAGTACGATGAAGTGCCCAGGAGTATCGCGTCGCCCGACGACCTGAACCGCTCGAGTAGAGCGTCGCGGCCATCCTCGCCGTGCACAAGCAGGGTGTACTTCGCGCCAAGCCCGCTCGCTCGCAGACTCTCGGCGGCTCCACGCACGTCGCGATGACTCGTGAACAGAACGAACATCCCGCCGCCAGAAGCATTCGCGGTGCCCTCGATGATTCGAAGCACCGCGCTGAAGTGCGAAGCTGGATCCTCGTTCGGCGCCGGAATATCGGTGGGTACGATGAGCAGTGCCTGCGACTGATAATGGAACGGCGACGCGAATGCCGCCGTCACGGGCTTCAACGTGCGGCCGTCCAGTCCGAAGCGTCGCGCGACAAACGCGAAATCACCTTCAGTGCCCAGTGTTGCGCTCGTGACGACCGCGGTTCTGACGCGGGTGAAGAGATCGTCTCGAAGGATCGGGGCCAGGTCGAGTGGTACGGCGGTCACGGCGACATTGCCTTCCCTTCCCTTGAGCTCGAGCCATCGTACCATTGGCTCCATCGTCGCGGGCGGGCGCAGTGCCAGCACCAGTCCCTCCGCCGCTGCGTCCAGTCTGCGTGCCACGGCGCGGAGCTCGTTCACGAGCATGAGCATCGCCTCGTCGCGCGCCCCACCGCCCTGAAGTCGATCGCTGACGAGTGTCAGGCTTTCACCGAGCACGCGCAGCTCGCGGAGCAGGTCGGTGAGCGCGATGTGCAGTCCACCCTTCCACACGGGATGCTGGGCGAAGTCGTCCGCCATTCGCAGCACTGGGGACGCACCGGAATGCAGCACGGCTAGCAGCAGGTCGAACAGCAGATCGCTCTTCTCCCGCGATGCGCGGATCGCTGGGACTATCCGCTGGTTCACCACGTCGAGACTCGCTGTGCCCAGCAGATCCCGCGACGCGGACAGCCGCTCCACGAGCGTGCTAACGAGTCCGCGTCCCCGGCGCTCGAGCCGGCCAAACAGCCTGTGCAGCGCGCGGCGCGAAGTCGTCACTCCGAGATGCGCGGAAGCTGCATCCTCGAGGTGATGTCCTTCGTCAATCACCAATCGCGTGTAAGGCGGAATAACCGCCGCATCTTCCCAGTTTCCCGCCGCGCGGCGTACCGCGACGTCCGACATGAGCAAGTGATGATTCACCACCACGACGTCGGCCTGCGCTGCTTCGCGCCGTGCCCGGAACAGAAAGCAGTCCTGAAAGTGAGGACACGCGTTGCGCGTGCAGAGATCGGGTTCAGCCGCAACCTCGTCCCACACTTCGCCGCGCGGTGCGGGACGGAGGTCGCTCAGCGATCCGTCAACTGTCGTTTCCGCCCATGCGCGTATTTCCTCGAGGCCTTCATTGGTGTCATCATCCACCAGCGAGGGCCCGAGCAGCGTCGTCTGAGCGAGCCGGAGCTTGCAGAGATAGTTGCGCCATCCCTTGAGCAGCGCGAAGCGAACCTGCTGTTCGGATCCGAGCGCGTCGCGCAGGAACGGAAGATCCTTCCGCACGAGCTGTTCCTGCAGATTGATCGTGTTCGTTGAGACAACAGTGCGCTCGCCGTTGGCGGCAGCCCAGCGCAGCGCGGGAATCAGGTAGCCGAGCGACTTGCCGACACCGGTTCCCGCTTCGAGCAATCCCACTCCGCCATCGTTGTACAGTCCCACCACGGCGTGCGCCATCGCGCGCTGCGTGGGACGGTCTTCGAACCGCCGCATCGCTCGCGCGACGGGCCCGTCCGGCCCGAGATCGGCGGACACGGCATCGGCGTCGAGCGGAATAACCTTTCGCGGCTCGTCGCCGGAGGCGGAACGCGGTTCTTCATCGGCATATTCGTCCAGCACCATCCTGGTCGCAGCGGCGACCAGGTCGAGCGGCGCGATCATCGGTCTTTTTTCGGGTTCGGCGACACCCTGGGAACTTAACCGGCCGGAGTCGAATCCGGGGGTGAGTGTGCGAGCCGGTACGCCACGTTTCTCGGCACTCCCAGCTCCCCGGTAAGCCTGTCCATGATGTCCCGCGACGACGCGCCTTCCGATCGCATCCGCGAAACAATCTCCCGCGTGTCCGCTTCGCTGGGAACGTGCTCGGACGCTCCGCCGATCAGTAGAACCACCTCGCCACGGAGTCCCTTCTCCACGCCTGCCAGCAGTGTCTCGACGGTGCCACGGCGTACCTCCTCGAAGCGCTTGGTAAGTTCGCGCGCGAGTGCGGCAGGACGATCACCGAAGCCCGCCTGCGCCATGTCTGCAAGCGTCGCGGCGATACGTTGCGGTGATTCGTACAGCACCGTGGTGAACGCCGAGCGCGCGATGGTCCGTATAAGCGCGTCGCGTTCGCCACCCTTGCGCGGAAGAAAGCCCAGGAATGTAAAACGGTCTGCGGGCAGGCCCGACGCCACGATTGCTGAGAGAAGCGCTGATGCGCCCGGAATGGGAATTACTCGCACGCCGACCTCGATCGCCGCTGCGACGAGTCTCGCTCCTGGATCCGACAGCAGTGGCGTGCCCGCGTCGGAGATGAGCGCGATGGAGGTACCGTCCAGGATGCGCCTCACGATTCTGGGCGACTCACGCGCTTCGTTGTGCTCGTGATACGCCGACATCGGCGTCGAGATTCCCCAGTGCGAGAGCAGCGTGCGGGAGTGACGCGTGTCCTCGGCGACTACCAGCTGCACGTCACGCAGTATTTCGATGGCGCGCGCGGTGATGTCGCCGAGGTTACCGATCGGCGTGGCGACGAGATATAAAGCCGCCGGGAGGGGAGACTCGGGCGGGGATGCGGAAGGGGCGCTCATCCAGTCATCGCGATGTTTCCACGCCTGATTGGACGAACGCCCCTCTTACGTTTGCTACGACGCGCTGGCGTCGGTGGCCCTACGCCGCGTGCTGCTGGAACTTGGCGGCTAGCTGAGCCTTGGGGACCGCGCCAAGGACCTGGTCCACGACCTTGCCGTCCTTGAAGAACAGGATCAACGGGATAGAGCGAACGCCGAAACGCTGCGCCAGACTCTGATTCTGATCCACGTCAACCTTGGCGACCTTCGCCTTGCCGGCATATTCCGTCGCAAGCTCGTCGAGCAGCGGACCGACCATGCGGCAGGGTCCGCACCACGGCGCCCAGAAATCCACTACCGCCAGGCCATCGTGCTTCTCGATCTCGCTCGAAAAGGTGGCGTCCGTAAGCTCCACTGAATTCGACATCGTATCTTTCTCCGCGGCAACCATGCCGCTCATCGTGAGTGCAATCAGTTCACGTGCTCACCTTCTAATCTAACCACCCGATCAATGAGCAATTCCGGCGCCGAACCGTCGCCAAACGGGCAGGGACCACGTATCGCCCACGTCGGAATCGCGGTGGAATCGATCGCCGCCATCCTCCCGTTCTTTCGCGACGTGCTGGGTATGCCGGAGGTACCGCTCGCCGATTCCGACGGCGCCAGAATAGCGGCGGTCGCGAGCGGTGAATCGCTGGTGGAATTTCTGGAGCCGGTGGCCGAAGATACGCCGATCGGGAAGTACCTGGCACGCAGGGGCGCGGGTATTCATCACATTTGTATTGCGGTCCCCGACTTGGACAAGACCCTGCGAAAATGCGTGGCCGCGGGCATTCAGTTGATAGATAACGAGCCCAGGGCCGGCGCGGAGGGCAAGCGAATCGCCTTTCTTCACCCCAGGTCTACGGGTGGAATACTGGTCGAGCTTTCGGAGTAGACGGCCGCCGTGAGTCCGGCGGGATCAGCACCACCAAGTCAGGGCGATACGGGGGCCATCGCGCAGAAGTCCTTGACGGCCGCCATGTCCAGGTTCTCGACGAACCAGCGTCCAGACGGTCCCTTTACCGTGTAGATCACGGGTTGGCGGATTTTCCCGCCGCGGACCAGCTCGACGCGTACCATCCGTCGTTCTTCGGACGTGGGACTCTCTCCGAGCACGCGAAAGGTGTCGTAGTCGAAATAGCACTGGAGAATCACCTCGCGCTTCTCGAGCTCGGCGCGCGGCATGTTGTCGCGTGCCGCGCCGCGCGACGTTCCCCAGACCTGGGACATCGCCTGCAGATCCTGGGCGTGTACCGCGGCGAAGAAGCGGTCAACCGCGCCGACTGAGCTTTGCGCACCCGGCGTGAGATCGAGACTCGAGGTGGACGGAGGGGCAGAGGCGCACGCCGCAGTTCCCGTCAGCACGATTGCGATCATTAACTTCTTCATCCGCAAGAAGTTATACTCAGGCGAGATATGCGAGCAAGCTACCAGCGGCTTTATGTGAACGTCGACCATGTGGCCACGGTTCGTCAGGCGCGGCGCGGCCTGGAGCCGGACCCCGTTCAGGCCGCGCTCGTGTGCGAGGCGGCGGGTGTGGATGGCATCACCGCTCACCTGCGGGAGGATCGCCGCCACATTCAGGATGCCGATGTCGGCGTCCTGCGGTCCGCGATCCGGACGTATTTCAATCTCGAGCTGGCGTGTACGGACGAGATGGTGGAGATCGCGATCGCAATCCGTCCGGACCAGGTCACGTTCGTACCGGAGCGCCGCGAGGAGGTCACCACGGAGGGCGGCCTGGATGTGGTGAGCCACGCACTTCGCGTGGAGCGCGCGATCGTGGCGCTGCGGGATGCGGGCATCAGGACGAGCCTGTTCATAGGTCCGGACACGAAGGCCGTTCGAATGTCGCGCGAGCTGGGTGCGGATGCGATCGAGCTGCACACTGGCGAGTTCGCGAACCGGGCTTCCGATCGCACACCGCTTGCCGATCTGCAGAACGCGGCGCGTCTCGCATCCGAACTGCAGCTTGCGGTGCATGCCGGCCACGGACTGACGGCGCTGAATCTCGCGCCCGTCGCGGCGATTCCGGAGATCGAGGAGCTCAACATCGGACATTCGATCGTGAGCCAGGCCATCTTTATGGGTCTCGCGGAAGCCGTCAGCCAGGTGCGGGCGGCGATGGACTCCGCGCGCGATTCCTGACCGGAATCTGCATGGGGTGCCGGACGGAACGATCGTGACGCGAACATCCTGCATGTCCGTACTCGCCGCGCAGCGCCCCACACTCTTCGACGGTACACGGTGAAAAAACATTTCCGCGCGCTACTCGGTATCCTGATCAGCGCAGTGCTGTTGTGGTGGGTACTGCGCGAAGTGAGCATGGCTACGGTGATCCGCGAACTGTCCCAGGCCAACCCGTGGCTGTTCGCGCTCGCCACCGTGTGTGCGACGCTCATCTTTCCGCTGCGCGCGCGTCGTTGGCGCACCATCCTGGATCCCATCTATCCCAAGCTTCCGTTCGGGCCGCTGTGGCGCGCGACGGCGATCGGCATGATGGTGAACAACGTGGTTCCGGCTCGCGCAGGCGAGGTGGCGCGTGCATACGTGCTGACACGCGAAACTCCGGTGCCCTTCTCCACGTCGATCGCGTCGCTCGCGGTGGATCGCGTATTCGACGCGATAGTGCTGTTGCTCCTCGCGTTCCTCGCGGTCCTCGATCCGCGCTTCCCGCCTGGTGTCCTCATCGGGGGCGTGCCGGCCGCTCGCTGGGCGATCGGCGGCGCGGCACTGGTCGGCGCCGCCGTGGTCATTCTCTATGCGCTGGTGTTCTTTCCGGCACAACTCATTCGCCTCTTCGAGCTGTTCGCGCGGCGACTGTCTCCCAGAATCGAGGAGCGCGGCAAGGCTGCGCTAGCCACGTTCAGCGAGGGACTGAGCGTTCTCAAAAGTCCCAGGCATTTCGCCGCGGTGATGGCGTGGACCACGGCCCACTGGCTGCTGAATGCACTCGGCTGGTGGATAGCGTTCGTCGCAGTCGGAATCGACGCTCCGTTTTCCGCCGCGCTGCTGCTGCAGGCGATGGTCGCGCTCGGCGTCGCCGTTCCGGCGGCGCCCGGTTATTTCGGCGTGTTCGAGAAGGTCGCGGTCGTTGGTCTCGCCATCTACACGGTCAGTCCGTCACTGGCAACGAGCTGGGCGCTCGGATTCCACATCCTGTCGTTCCTGCCGATCACGATATTCGGCGCCGTCTACGCCGCCCGGCTCAATCTCAATCTGAAGGAGCTGCAGTCGCAGCGGAACGCGGCGTGACAACATGCCTGCCGACGCGAATCGAGATGCGCGCGAAGGCGAAGTTGAATCTGTGGCTGCACGTACTGGCGCGTGAGGAGAGCGGCTATCACGGAATCGAGACGCTGTTTCACCGCATCGATCTCGCGGACGACGTCGTGATCGCGCTGGCGCCACATGGCGAGCGCAGCATCGAATGCAGCGCGGACGTAGGTCCGGCGCACGAGAACCTCGCGTACCGCGCAGCACAACTCTACTGCGAACAAACGGGATGGACCACGGGATTCCACGTCACTATGACGAAGCGCATTCCCGCGCGCGGTGGACTCGGCGGCGGAAGCGCCGATGCAGCGGCGGTGCTCACCGCCCTCAACGAGATGTCGCCGCGCAGGCTCGACGAGCTGGAGCTCGCGACCCTGGGCACGCAGCTCGGTGCGGACGTACCCTTCCTGCTCACCGGTGCGCCGTGCGCACTCGCGTGGTCGCACGGGGAGCGAATGCTCAAGTTGCCGGCGCTTCCACAGCGTCATGTGGCGCTCGTGATCCCGGAGTTCGGCATCGGCACGGCCGAAGCATACGCATCTCTGGTCGTCGCGGCCCGGCCGCGCGCGCAGCTGACCATGCACGACCTTGGCAACTGGGATGTCGTCGCCGCACGGGCCGGGAACGACCTGTCGCACTCGCGGCCGGCGAGAGGCCATGAAGAACTCGCCGGTGCCATCTCCGCCCTCCGCGCGGCGGGGTCGATCATGGCGGAGATGACCGGCTCGGGATCCGTCCTCTTCGGGATTTTCGAGTCGGCGCCGGATGCCGGAGCACTGGAGAGCGCCACAGGCTGCGCGGTGCTGCTGTCGAAGACCGCGGTCGAGGTCCCTGAGGTAGTTGCGGTGGACCGGGAATGAGCCGGCCCGTCAGCCTGCGGGGAGACCAGCTGCGGCGCGGTGCCGAATTCCGCGGTCTCGTTGACCGGACCGGGCCGCACAAGGTAGCTTTTGGGGCTGCACATCTGCCCCCTCGTCCAATGGCAGGACATCGGTCTTTGGATCCGAGAATGGTGGTTCGAATCCACCGGGGGCAACTGATCGGTCCGCTGCGGTATCCTTGCGCCTTAATAGCGCCTCTTATTGACCGGCGCCCCTGGCGTCATTAACCTTAAAGGCTGTACAAAAATGGACGGCCTGTCCGTACCGAGCCACGGCGCCAAGCTCCTCTCCGGGACTGCCAACAAGGCACTCGCAGAGGAAATTGCGCGCCACATGGGGATCGAGCTGTGCAAGAACACGTCAACCCGCTTCGCGGATGGCGAGCTCTTCGTCCGGATCGATGAGAATGTTCGAGGAAACGATGTATTCATCGTTCAACCCACGAACCCGCCGGCTGACAACATCATGGAGCTGTTGCTCATGATCGACGCAGCTCTCCGCGCATCCGCGGCTCGCGTGACGGTCGTCATGCCGTACTATGGCTACTCGAGACAGGACCGAAAGGACCAGCCGCGAGTCGCAATCGGTGCCAAGCTGGTGGCGAACATGATCCAGAAGGCCGGCGCCGATAGAGTGGTTGGAGTGGATTTTCACCAGCATCAGCTTCAGGGGTTCTTCGACATTCCGGTCGATCACCTCTACGCCGCGCCGGTATTCACCGCACACTACCGCAAGAAGGACCTGAGGGATCTGGTCGTCGTCGCTCCCGATGTGGGGAGCGCCAAGATGGCCCGTGGTTTCGCGAAGCGGCTCAATGCCACGTTCGCGATAATCGACAAGCGGCGACCGAAGGCCAACGTGGCCGAGGTCGTCAACGTCGTGGGTGAGGTCGGTGACCGGGACTGTCTCCTGGTCGACGACATGATCGACACGGCGGGCACCATGTGTGAAGCGGCTCGCGCGCTGAAGGCTCTTGGCGCGCGCGACGTGTATGTCTGCGCGACGCATGCGCTGTTCTCCGGCCCGGCCGTGGAGCGGCTCAGCAACTCGCCTATCGCGGAAGTAGCGGTGACCGATACCGTGGCAATTCCGCCGGAGAGACTTTTTCCGACGCTCAAGGTGCTGTCCGTCGGCGAGCTTCTTTCCAAGGCAATTCGTTACATCCACTCCGAGCAGTCGGTCAGCTCGCTATTTGATTAGGGGTCAAGAATGTCAGCAGCGTCAGCATCAACACTCACCGCAACGCGCCGTTCCACCACTGGAAAGGGCAACGCCCGCTCGCTTCGCCGCGAGGGCCAGATTCCGGCGGTCATCTACGGACACGCACGTGAGGCGCAGTCGCTCGCGATCCCCGCTCGCGACCTCGAGAAGCTGCTGTCGCACATCTCGGCCGACAACACTGTCGTGGAGCTCGCAATCGAGGGCGGCACTTCCCGCGCCCTCATCCGCGAGATCCAGCGTCACCCGTTCAAGCGCATGATCCTGCACGTGGACTTCCAGGAGCTGGTGGCGGGCGAGAAGATGACCGTTCGCGTCCCGATCCGCCTCACGGGCACACCGGTCGGCGTGCGCCTAGGTGGCGGCATCATCGATCACACGCTTCGCGAACTCACCATCTCGGTCGATCCGGCCAACATGCCGAACCAGATCGAAGTGGACGTTACCGACCTCGACGTCGGCGATTCGATTCACGTGAGTCAGGTCCCCGTTCCTGATGGCGTCACGGTGCTCGACGAGCCCGGCGCCGCTGTCGTCGTCATCGCCACGCCGCGCGCCGCGGTCGAAGCGGTTGCCGTCGAGGCGGAGCCGACGTTGGCCGAGCCGGAAGTCATCCGCGCCAAGAAGCCGGAAGAGGGTGCAGAGCCCGAGAAGAAGTAACTCTCCCGACCAACGTCAGAGGGCGGGCAACTCGCCCGCCCTTTTTCGTATTCCATCGTGAAACTCATCGTCGGACTCGGCAATCCCGGTCGCGAATACGCGCAGACCCGTCACAACGTCGGCTGGTGGCTCGTCGATCATCTCGCCGAGCGCTGGCACTTTGACGGGTGGCGCAGGGACGGCGATGCGCAGGTGTCTAGTGGCATGCTCGGGAACATCAAGCTTCGGCTCATGAAGCCGCAGACGTTCATGAACCTGAGCGGCGACGCGCTGCGGCCGTACGTGCGCAGACCATTCTGGGCGCCGGCAACTGACCTGCTCGTGATCTCCGACGAAGTCGCACTGCCCGTGGGCCGCTACCGCTTGCGGCCGAAAGGCAGCGCCGGCGGACATAATGGGCTCAAGAGCGTGGAGCACGCGTTGAAGACGCAGGAATACGCGCGGCTGCGCATCGGCGTCGGTCCTCAGGAGGACCGCAAGATATCCGGCGACCTCGCCGACTTCGTGCTCTCCCCTGTCGGAAAGATTGAGCGCGAAGAAACACTCTCGTTGATGCCGTCGATGACCGACGTCTGCGAGCTGTGGCTGAAGGGCGACATCGAAGCCGCAATGCGGTTGAACACGTGAGCATCGATGCCGGAATGCACGCGCGAGTAATGCAACAGTCACCTTACAGGACCAAATGTTAAAGCTCGGCATCGTGGGACTTCCGAACGTCGGCAAATCAACTCTGTTCAACGCGCTCACCGCCGCCAGCGCGGAGGCCGCGAACTATCCGTTCTGCACAGTTGAGCCGAACGTCGGAATGGTCGAGGTCCCCGATGCGCGGCTCGAGCAGCTTGCCGCGATCGTGCATCCGAAGAAGACGGTGCCGGCCGTGGTGCAATTCGTGGATATCGCGGGGCTGGTAAAGGGCGCGGCGGACGGCGAGGGGCTGGGCAACAAGTTTCTCGCGAACATCCGCGAGACCGACGCCATAGTGCATGTCGTGCGCTGTTTCGAGGATGAGGACGTCACGCACGTAATGGGCGGTGTCGATCCCGCGCGCGACCGCGAGGTCATAGAGTTCGAGCTCGCGATCGCGGATCTCGCCACGCTCGAAAAGCGGCTCGACAAGACGAAGCGCACGGCGAAGACCGGCGACAAGGACGCGGCCGCAGAGCTCGTGGTGCTCGATCGCGCCAACGATTTCCTCAAGGAAGGTCGAGGACTCTGGCACGCATCACTGACGAAGCACGAGAAGGAAGTACTCGCGCCGTTGAGCCTCATGACGGTCAAGCCCGTGTTGTACGCAGCGAATGTGAGTGACGCGGAGCTCACCGGCGACGAAGGTCCGCACCTGCGCGCGCTTCGCGCGGCGGTCGCGGAGAGCGGCGAGATCGCGGAGATCGTTCCCTTCTCCGCCAAGATCGAAGCCGAGCTTGCGGAGTTGCCGGCCGCGGATCGTGGCGACTTTCTATCCTCGCTGGGACTGGAGAGCGCGGGCCTGGATCGGCTGATTCGCGCTGGCTACCACCTGCTCGGCTTGCAGACCTACTTCACCGCCGGCGAGCAGGAAGTGCGGGCGTGGACCATTCATCGCGGTGACACCGCGCCGCAGGCGGCCGGAGTGATCCACACCGATTTCGAGCGCGGTTTCATCAAGGCCGATACGGTGGCGTTCGACGCATTCATCAACGACGGCGGCTGGAAGGATGCGCGCGAGAAGGGCGACGTGCGGTCCGAAGGAAAGGAGTACGTGGTGAAGGACGGCGACGTTCTGTTGTTCAAGTTCAACGTGTAGACGTCACACCGCTCTCGATCGCAACGCCAATCACCGAATTGAACTCACTAAAGCCAAGGCAATCATGCGTACCACTTTCCAAACAAGCAACGCGTCAATTTCAGGAGGCATCCGCGCAGCAGTTTTGCTGCTGGTCCCCGTATTATTGGCCGCTCCATTGCGATCACAGTCCGTTCGACACGATTCCGCATCGATGCATACGGAAAACCGCAGGAGTGATCGCGGATCGGATAGCGCTTTCGCAGCGCTACAGCGTAGGGGTAAGCTCGCCATGGGCGTCGATCAGTATTCATCGACTCACCATTTCACGCCATCGAGTGACGGTGGCCGCATAGTGCTTGAGACGACTCTCACGGACTCCGCTGGCATCAACCGCATTCGCCACCACATGCGGGAGATCGCCCACGCGTTCGCCACGGGCGACTTCTCGACGCCGATGTTTGTCCATATGCGCACCGTACCCGGCACCGCGGAAATGGCACGGCTACGATCTGCGATCACTTACACACCGCAGGATCTTCCGCGAGGTGGCGCCCTTCAGATCGTCACGCACGATCGTGCAGCGATCGAAGCGGTTCACCAATACATCGCCTTTCAGCAGCAGGATCACCGCGCGAGTCCCGAGCGCTGACCTCAACCATGACGGTTATATCCCCGGTTGCTCAGGCGGGGGAACCGGCAATCGCGGCTCTGGGGAGCTTGGCAGGAACGCGAGCTGTACCGCAACGGACTCCATCTGACGTCCGCGCAGGCGTGCCCACTGTGGGAGACGAAGCGCGCCGTTTGCGATCATCCCAAGCCCGACAATCCCCATCAACACCACCCCGGAGCCAGCATGAAGCAGATTGCCGCTGATAGCCGTGGCTGTCGCCACCGCAGTGGTTACGCCGAGCACCGCTAGCCCCGTCGTAATGGAGTTCCGGGCGCCCGCGTTAAGCGTACGGAAGCGTAGCCGGTGACCGGTTTCTGTCGGCTCGAGAAGTACGCGAAGATTCCCGTTCGACCACTGCCGCGACGACCCGTCGGAGCGTGTCTTTCCATACGCATCGAAAACCTCGCGCAACTGAACAACGACGCGCTCCCATTCCTCATCAGTCAGCCACCGATTGAGTTCGACGGTGCGCGACACACCGATTGGAAGGCCGAGAAATGTCCGTTGCGAGGATTCTCGGCGCACATCCAGCGTCAGAGCTGCGTGTGCCACCGCGTCGCCCGAAATGCCGGCCTGTTCGCCGATCGATCGAAGTGCCGCGAGAGTGAGGCCTTTCTCGCCGGCTTGTACCTGACTCGGCAGCTGCTGCCGCTCCGCGGCCGCGCGGAAGATCTTCTCGACCTCTCCCTCATTGTAAAGGCGCTCGCCCATGCGGAAAACATCGCTGGAGTACTGAATCGCGGCAAGACTACAACCCCTTGCGCGATACCTGTTCATCAGCAACGGCGTGGTCTCCCAGCAGCGATGGCAAGAGCTCTGGCACGGTAGACAGCTTTGGTAACGTAAGATTCAGCTCGCTGGCGCCAGCGTCGCTTCGGAGCGGGCTGACGGGTATCGGTTAAGCCCGTCAGCCTGCTATATTTAGAGGCTACACAAAAACCCATCCCTTCCCTCGGTTCCGGCAACCACCCGGGGGCGGTTATGACCACAAGGAGGATTGCCAGCACATGACTCGTGAATACGAGGCGGTGTACATCTTCGACTCTGCACTCGAAGACGCCGCCATCACCGAGAAGCTGACGCGCCATCACGGCCTGCTCAGCCTCAGCGAAGACGCCAAGCTCGATATCTGGGGCCGGCGTCAGCTCGCCTACAAGATCGGCCGTCATGAAAACGGCTACTACGTCGTTGCGCGCTTCGCCGCCGACGTCAAGACGCTCCCCGAGTTCGAGCGCTCGCTCAAGCTCGACGATGGCGTCATCCGCTACCTGATCAGCCTTTACGAGCACGAGCTCGGCATTCCGGCCGACCGCGCTGAAGCCAATGCCGCGCGCGCACGTGCGCTGGCCGAGGAAGAAGACGACGAGGACGAGGACTAACCCATGGCAAGACGCAACAAGAAGGTTTCGCCGGTTCTCGAGGCCGGCATCCGCTTCATCGATTACAAGGACGAGCGCTTTCTGAGCCGTTTCATCACCGAGAACGGAAAAATCCTTCCCGGCCGGCTGAGTGGCGTCGACGCGCGGCACCAGCGTCAGCTCGCACGTGCGATCAAGCGCGCTCGTTACCTGGCGCTGCTTCCGTACACGAGGAGCCAGGGCGCCTAGTCAGGCGCCGAGTCTACACGTGCAACGTTTCTTCGCACCAGGATGGCGCTCGGCGCTGCTTGCGCTGCTCGCCTTCCTGGTGCTGCCGGATTTTCCGAGCGCGCTGCGCTCTGTACTTCCAGTAACCGAGACGTGGGTCCTTTTCGCCGCGGCGCTGGCGATATGTGCCGCACTTGGATGGTGGAGTGGCGGCGGTGTCTGGCTGGCCGTCGTTGCAATGATCCTCGGTTGGTACGCAGTGATGGCACCGGCCGGAAACGGACCCGGAACATATCGAACTCTTGTGCAGGGCTGGACGCTGCTGCTGGCTGCGGGATTCGGTGTGGCGTCGCTGTTGACGCCAGGCCAGCGGTTTCTGATCAGGGCGCTCGCAGCAGTTGGAATTGCAACGGTGATTTCCTTCGGCGCGGCAATCTCGACTCCGAACGGAGTGGCGTCGGTGCGGTCGGCGGTCAAGGGTGAGGTCGGGCGCCGAACGGAGGGCACAATCTCTGTGGTGAACGAGATGGCTGCATCGCCTGTCTGGCGCAGCGCGGCGGCGCGGAATCCGAGTCTGGACAGCATGGTGGCGGCTAACGAGGCCGACCTTCGCTCGATGGGCGACAGGTCTGCCAGGACGGCTCCGGCCGTGATAGCGCTGGAATCACTTGTGGCGCTGGCGCTGGCGTGGTCGATGTATCACAGGCTCTCCGGAGCGGCGCTCGGTCCGAGGCTCGGTGCGTTGCGGGATTTCCGCTTCAACGACCAGCTGGTCTGGGGTCTTGCAGTGGGTGCGACGATCTTCTTCCTTCCGGTGTTCGCCGACGGGAAGGACGCAGGACTGAACTTGCTGGTGTTTTTCGGCGCGCTCTATCTGCTTCGAGGGGTGGGTGTGCTGTCCTTCATGACTCGGAGCCGATGGGCCGCGACGCTGTTGATCGTCATGACGATCTTCGCCCCGCTGCTCCTTGGCGCCGTTGCCCTGGGGATTGGTGTAGGTGATACCTGGATGGACTGGCGCACTCGCGCACGGGCGAATGCATGATTGACGTTCAACAACGGATTTGAGGCAACAATGGAAGTGATTCTCAGGCAGGCGGTCGAGAAGCTCGGCCACACGGGCGACGTCGTCAGCGTCTCGAATGGCTACGGCCGCAACTATCTTCTCCCTCGCGGCGTCGCCTATCTCGCGACGGAAGGGAACAAGCGCAAGATCGAACAGGAGCGCCAGCGCCTGGAGCAGGCCGAGGAGACTCGTCGTGGCTCCGCGCGGGAGATGGCCGACAAGCTGGAGCAGGTGTCGCTCACCTTCTCGGCTCGCGTCGGTGACGAAGGCAAGCTGTTCGGCTCGGTGACTTCGGCCGACATAGCGGCACAGCTGGAGGCGCAAGGGCTGCACGTCGAGAAGCGCCAGATCGAGCTCCATGAGCCGATCCGCGCGCTTGGCGTCTACCGGGTTCCCGTCCGGCTCCACGCCGACGTGCATCCGGAGATCAAGGTCTGGGTCATCAAGCAGTAGCAGCTGGTCGCTACCGCGTAATCCTTGATCGGATCAGCAGGGGTGGGGGGCGGGCGACCGAATGGCTGCCCGCCCCTGACGTTTCGAACCGCTGGCTCCGGCGGAAACGGCCCTGCCGTCCGGAACGAAACAACAGAACAGCGGGTGGCGCACGAAATGCTGTTCCACGGGTAGAATTATCGCCGTGGAGCATGTGATGGTGGTACATCGCAACCCGTAACCCCGTTTCTGGAGTCGAATGGCAGCCGCAACCGCTTCCCCTTCCCTGGCCGCCGCGCAACGCGCCGCGGCAGTGTGCCTCGACATGAAGGCCAACGATGTGGTGATCCTGAATCTTGATGGAGTGACCGAGATGACCGACTGTTTCCTGATCGCGAGCGGAACATCGGACACTCACGTGCGATCCATCGCAGAGCATGTGATGACCGAGCTGCGCAAGGAGGGAATGCGCGCACACCATGTCGAGGGATTGAGTCAGGGGCGGTGGGTACTGCTCGATTATGTCGATTTTTTGGTGCACATCTTTCATCCCACGTTGCGCGATTTCTACCAGCTCGAGCGGCTGTGGGGCGACGCCGACGTCGTCCGCATCAGCCCCGTGCAAGTCTCGGAGAATTCCAAATGAGAAGCGCGTCGCGTGTCCTCGGCGTGATGGCCGCCGTCGCGCTGCTGTTTTCTGCGCCGACAGCCGGCGCTCAACGATACTTCGGCCAGAACCAGGTCAAGTACCGTTACTTCAAGTGGCGCGTGCTCGAGACTGAACACTTCCTCATACACTACTATCCCGAAGAGCGTCTTCCGGTTCATGATGCGGCGCGAATGGCGGAGCGATCCTATTCGCGCCTTTCGCGTATCCTGGGTCACCAGTTTCGCGAGAAGAAACCGATCCTGCTTTACGCATCGCGACAGGATTTCGGCCAGAGCAACATCAACGGTGACCTCGGCGAAGGTGTGGGCGGTGTGACGGAGCCGGCGCGCCAGCGTATCGAGCTGCCCTTCACGGGCGACTACGACAGCTTCGAGCACGTGCTCACGCACGAGATGGTTCACCAGTTCCAGTTCGACATCTTCGCGCAGGGTCGGGCGGGCGCGAACATCCAGACGCTGGAGCAGGTGAACCCGCCCAGCTGGTTCATGGAAGGAATGGCGGAGTACCTGTCGCTCGGGCCCAACCACCCCCTCACGACGATGTGGATTCGCAACGCCGTGGAAAATGGCAGCCTGCCGACGATCAAGCAGATGACCGACCGGCCGGACGAGTACTTCCCTTACCGATATGGCGAGGCGCTCTGGCGCTACATCGGCGAGCGCTGGGGAGACGCGGCGATCGGCGAGATTCTCCAGAGTATCACCACCCTCGGCGTGGACCGCGGATTCGAGCGCGAGCTCGGCGTCAACATGGACCAGCTCAGCGAGCAGTGGCGCGCCGCGACGCGCGAGCAATACCTGCCACAGCTGGCGACGATGCAGCGAGTGCGCGATTTCGCGACGCCGCTTCTCACGCCCAAGATCACGGGCGGCAACATCTTCATCTCGCCAGTACTCTCGCCGGACGGCAAAACGATCGCCTTCCTCGCAAACGGGAGCGTGAAGAAGGGTGAGATCTTCATCGATCTCTACCTGGGCGACGCGATGACGGGCAAGCGGCTCAAGCGGCTCGTCCGTACAACCACCAATCCACGATTCGAGGAGCTGCGGCTGCTGTACTCGCAGGGCTCGTTCTCGCCCGACAGCAAAAAGTTTGCTTTCACCGCGCAGACCGAGGGCCGCGACGTGCTGTCCATCGCCGACGTGGCGACGGGCGACGTGATTCAGTATGACAAGCTTCCGGTGGACGGTGTGCTGAGTCCGTCCTATTCACCGGACGGAAAGCACATCGTGTTCAGTGGTATGGTGGACGCAGTGACAGATCTTTTCATCGTCGATACGGACGGCAGCAACCTGCGTCACATTACCAAGGACCGTTACGGCGACCTCATGCCGTCGTGGTCTCCGGACGGAACACGCATCGCGTTCGCCACCGATCGCGGCCGAACCGATCTCGCCACACTCAAACTGGGCAAGCTGCAGATCGCAGTGTACGACGTTCAGAGTGGCGCGATAAACGTGCTTCCGGACCAGGACGGACTGAACATAAACCCGGTCTGGTCTCCAGATGGCGGCTCGCTTGCGTTCGTGTCCGATCGGAACGGGACGCCGAACATCTACCTCTACAATTTCAGCACGCAGCAGAATCTGCGCGTTACGAACGTGCAGTCGGGGGTGAGCCAGTTCACGGAGACAAGCCCCGTGATGAGCTGGTCGCGCGCGACCGACCGGCTCGCATTCACGTACTTCGACAACAACGACTTCACTGTCTGGTACCTGGATCACCCGGAGCGCTACGCAACCGCGATTCCGCCAAAGACGCCCATCGTCGCGACGGCGACGCTCCCGGGACAGGTGCGCGACTCGACGCCAGGACGGACCAGCAGCGCGATGTCCACCTACCGGTCCGCAAACGGAACGCGGCAGTCGGGCGTCGTAACTGCGGCTGAGGTAGCGGATAGCACCAACGTGTCCTCGGTTGCGACGCTGCTCGCCGATCCGGTGACAGGCATGCCGGACACGCTCACGTTCAAGGAATATCCGTACCACGTGAGCTTTCAGCCGGATTACATCTCTGGCGGCACTATCGGTGTGTCAACCGGCGGAGGATACGGGACGCAATATGGTGGTGGCACCACGCTCGTATTCAGCGACCTCACCGGTGATCACCAACTGGCTGTCGGAGGCGGTGTGTACGGTCGTATTCAGGATGCGAGTCTGCTGCTGGCGTACGCGGATCTGAGTCATCGCTGGCAGTACATCACGGGCGTGTCACAGGACGTGTCGTATCTCGCGAGAAAGTACTCGGTTTCAGCGGACGGGTCGCAGGTGAAGTACGATTTTTTGAGATTCGTGTTCCGCACGGCGTCGCTTACCGCGGCGTATCCGCTCAACCGCTTCCAGCGCTTCGAGCTTGGCCTGGGCGCCAACGCCATTGGCCGCGGCTACGTGTCGCAGGTCTACGACTACTACTACGGCAACGTCACTCAGAAGAACGACAGTTCAGCTGGCACACTGAACTTCCTTTCGCCCAACGCCGCATACGTAACCGACAATACGCTGTTCGGAGTGACGGGGCCGGTGAGCGGGCGCAGAATGCGCTTCTCTGTATCGCCCGCGATTGGCAGTCTCAGGTTCGTGAATTACGCCGCGGACTATCGAAGATACGACCCGATTGTGTTCAACGCGCTGACGTTCGCGACACGCCTTTTCTACACCGGCTCGTACGGGCGGGACGCGAATCTGCTTCCGATCTACGTCGGGAGTCCCCAGTTCGTACGCGGCTATGACCAGTCGAGTTTCTACGGCGGGTATTCGTGTCAAACATACCTGGGCACTTCCAACGCGTACGCCAACGGATGTTCGGCGCCACAGCTCATTGGTACGCGCGCTATCGTCTTCAACGAAGAGCTGCGTTTCCCGATCATAAGGCGCTTCGACCTGGGAAGGCTGCCAATCGGGATACCACCGGTTGACGGCGCGATATTCTATGACGCGGGCCTCGCATGGAGGGCTGGCCAGACTCCGCATCTTTCCAAGCCAGCAAACTACGACCCCGCCGCGGACGTGGACCGTTACTTCCTCCGCAGCTACGGCGCAACGTTCCGCGTGAACGTGTTCAACCTCGCCGTACTCAGCTGGTCCCTGGCGCGGCCACTCGACCGTCCAGGGTACAACCGGTTCAACTGGACCTTTGCGCTGGGAGTCGGCTACTAGTCGGCCGATCAGGCAGCTTTCGCGGCTCTCACCAAACAGGCCGCCGTCCCAATGGGGCGGCGGCCTGTTTTCGCAGCGCTGAAGCGTCCCGAATCGGGTCGTCATCGGTTAAATTCCCGCGGTGCACAGACGGCTCTCTATCTCCCTGTTGATACTCTCCGCGCTGGCCTGCGGCAGAGACCAAAGGGCCGGTTCGGATTCCGCAGCCAACGCTGCCCGCGCAGAGGCAAGCCGGGGCCCCGATCCCATCCTCATACGGCTCCCCCGGTCCGGTGGCGCAGTCCGAGCCTACCTTTATCCAAAGCTCGATTCCGTCGTCTGGACGGGCCACACCACCTCGGTGGACCGCGTGCTCGGATTCGACCCCGAAGGCGGAGCACTGGCCACGGTGGACGCCAAGGGCAAGCCGGCGAGGGTGGATCTGCGGCTGGGAGAGTCCTCGGTCGCCACGAAGGCCACCCTGACGTCGCTCAAGGCACCCAGCGGCACCGAGATCTACGGCGTGGATGCCAAGGGATCCGTAGTCAGGCTCACTCGCGGAAGCGACTGGACCTTTACTCCTCCGTTTCCGGCGCGCGCCGTGTTTCCGCAATCGGATGGAAGCCTGGTAGTAGCTGCGCAGCATGGCGGTGAGACGGTGCTCTGGCTCATGCACCCGCCGGATACCAAGGTTCGTGACACCATGTCGCTGCCGATCACCATGAGGGCACTCACCGCGCAGGTGGGCGACCGCGTGTATCTGACCACGGATACGGCGCTTGTCGGGGTTCGCGGGCGTGATCTCAGCCAGGTGCCTCCCATCCGTGTTCGCGGCCACATAATCGCGCTCGCTCCAACGCCGAGCGGAGATCGGATCTACATCGCCACCACGTCCGACTCGTCGATCGCCGTGGTGGACCGTTACACCGACAAGGTCGCAACCACCGTCCAGCTTCCCGGAGAAGTGTCTGACCTGCGCATGGATGCGCTTGGACGCTACGTCATCGCCCGGCCGGCGCGCGGAGACTCGGCCTGGGTCATCGCGGTAGCGACCAACCACGTTGTCGGATCCGTTCGGACCAAATGGACCGAGGATCTTCCCGCGACAGCCCCCGACGGGGCGATCGCGCTCAATTCCGGTCGCGACGTAATCTTTGTGGACGGTGAGACGCTGCAACCCGTGCGCACGGTGGCGGGCGGAGCCAGTGATTTCTGGTACTTCACATTCTGGAACGGATTCCGTGCACGCGCGGCGGGGGTTGATCAGCCAGTGTCGTTCGCGACTCCCGACAGCATGCCGCGCGACAGCGGCGGTGCGAAGGATAGTGCAAGGACGGCGAGCGACAGTGCGGCTCGGGTCGAGAACCCGGTCGCCGCGGCGCCCGCTACCGCTCCGGTTATCGCGCCAGCTCACGTGCAGCCGGCTGCGCCGCATCGTGAGCCCGCACCTCAGGCAGCCCAGCCGCGGCCACAGGGCGCGGTTCCGACTGCGTCACCATCCGCGCCACCCCCGACGCTGTTCACTGTATCGTTCGCGACGTTGCTCAACGATTCCAAGGCACGTGCCATGGCGGACAGCATTCAGGTGAGCGGGGCGCACGCGCGCGTGGTCCCCTCGCAGAGAGCAGGTACCATGATTTATCGCGTCATCCTCGGACCGTACCCGAGCCGAGCCGCGGCTGAACAGGTTGGGCGCGACTCCAGGAGATCGTACTGGGTCTTCCCGGGACAGCCATGATCAGGACGACACCCGTCTCAACGCCCGCTTCGACCGACACAGCCAACCACGGCACCGGTTGGGAAATCGCCGGGCGCCAGATCGCACCCATGCTCGGCAGCTATTCCGCGGCGGTCGTGACCGGAAGCGATTCACTCGCAGCGGCCCACGTCGCCATTGGGATCGGACTGGCCGAGGCCGAGCATCGGCGCGTCGCGATCGGCGACCTGGTGGGCGAGGTCGAACCGATTCAGGCGTTGGTTGCGAGCGACGATCCGCACGGTATTTCCGACAGCTTCACGTTCGGCGTGTCGCTCAACAAGATCGCGCAGCCCATCGATACCACCGGCAATCTGTTCATCATGCCGAGCGGCACCGGCAGCGTCTCGGACCCGGAGATCTTTCGCAACACTCGCTGGCATCGGCTGGCCAACGGGTTCCGTGAAGTGGGAGCGCTCCTGTTGCTCGTAGCGCCAGCGGATGCAGTGGGGCTGAAGGAGCTGATCGACCAGCTGGATGGTGTCGTACTGGTTGGCGCGACGCCACTCGACTTCGCGCCGTACATCAACGTCCTCGCGCGTGTTCCAGTTGCGGTTCGGCCACATGCACGACGCCCGGAACGCAATCCGCTCGGAATCTGGAAGATCGCGGCGCTGTTGCTGCTCCTTGTCGCGCTCGTTGGTGCGGGACTCTACTTTCGGTTCGCCAACGATGCGTCAAGAAGCGCCGCGAAGCCGGCGTTCCGCAAGGCAGCTCCCGTTGTTGCAACCCCGGTTGCAACTCCAGTTGCCGCGCCTGTCGATTCGCTGACTGTTCCTCCGCCTGCGAATCCGGCCGACTCGGCGATCGCATCCGCGTACGCGGTGGAGGTAGCGGCGTGGAATTCGCAGGACGATGCGAACGAAGCGCTTGCACGTTTTCGGAACATTCTTCCGGCGGGCACCATATCGCCAGTACCGGTCGGGCCGACACGAGAGAAATACTTCAAGCTTATCGTGGGCGCATTCCCCGGCCGCAACGAAGCCGATGCCGAGCTTGATGTGCTGAGGCACAAGCAGGTCACGCCCGCGCCGAATCTCGGCCTCGTTGTGCGGACGCCCTACGCGCTTCTGATCGACAGCGCCGCTGCGGGGCGACCAAGCGAGCTCGTGAGAAAGTATCCTAGCGCGCGACGGTGGGGCTCATACGTGCTCGCGCAGCCTGACGGCGCGCTCAAGCTGTACGCCGGCGCTTTCGAACGTCCTGAAGACGCAGCGGCGCTCATGATGACATTGCGTGCATTGCAGCTGTCGCCAACACTCGTGTACCGCACCGGGAGAACACCGTAATTGCGCCTTACCAAACTCGAGCTTCACGGTTTCAAGTCCTTCGCCGACCACACCGAGCTGGTCTTTGAGCCAGGTGCCACGGCAATCGTGGGACCCAACGGCTCGGGCAAGTCCAACGTGTCGGACGCCGTGCGTTGGGTTCTTGGCGAGCAGCGTGCGCGCACGTTGCGCGGCGGGAAGATGGAGGACGTGATCTTCCAGGGCTCATCGGCGCGCAAGGCCGTGAACATCGCCGAGGTATCGCTGCACTTCGACAACGAGGATGGCGGCTTCAACGTTCCGTTTCGCGAAGTGGTGATCACGCGCCGACTCAGCCGGTCCGGCGATAGCGATTATTTCATCAATCGCTCACCCGCGCGCCTGCGCGACATCCACGACATGGTCCGCGGCACCGGCCTCGGTGCCGACTCGGGTGTGGTCATCGAGTCGCGAATGCTCGATGCGCTTCTGTCGGATCGCCCTGACGAACGACGCGAATTGTTCGAGGAAGCCGCGGGGATCGGGCTGTACCGCGACCGAAAGCGCAGCACCGAGCGTCGTCTCGAGGAGACCACAGCGGATCTCGCGCGGCTGGGCGATCTGCTGAACGAGAAGGAGAGCCACGTACGATCGCTCGCGCGGCAGCGCAAGCGCGCGGAGCGCCATGCAGAACTCACGACCCGCCGCTTCTCGGTGGAAATCACGCTCGCGGCGCGGGAGATGGAGGCATGGAGTGCGGAACTCGATGATCTCAGCCAGCGTCTCGTGGCTCTCCGCGAGGCGGCGCCGCTCGAGCACGAGCGCGTATTCGCGGCAGAAGGTGCCCGCGATTCGGCGCATGCCGCGCGCGCGACCGCCGAGGGCGGGCGGAGCGAGCTTGCGCGGCTGGTGGCGGAGCAGCGAGAGCGAACTCAGCAGCTTCGCGGGGAGATCGCCGTTGCGGAAGAGCGGCGGCGAAATGCTGCCGCGCACCGCGAGCGTGCCGAAGAGGAGCGACGCGAGCGCGGCGACACCGCGCACCGCGTGCAGTCGGAGCTGTCCGAAGCGGCGGAATCCCGCCAACAGGTGGAGGCCGAGCTCGCCGCGCTGAGCGAGCAGCTGAACGACCGCACCTCGAGCGAGGAACTCGCACGCGCTGCGCTCGCTTCGGCGCGTGCCGCCGTCGAGCGGGCTGAATGGCGCTCGCGTGAGCTTCGCGAGCAGATCCACCGGCTGACGATGGATCGCGACGCGGCGGATCGTGAGCGCCAGGACGTCCTTCGCAGACACGAGGCCATCCGGAACGAGCAGCTTCAGCTCTTCGATGCCGCGGAGACCGTGGCGCGCGAAGTCGAGGAGGCGCGAGTGGCGCTGGATGTGGCTCGCGTACGCGTAGTGGAAACCGCGGAAGCGAGAGACGCCGCCGATGCCACCGTTCGCGCGGCGCGAGAGGCGGATGGTTCGGCGCGCAGTGATGCTCTTCGCGCGGAGGAGACGCACGCAGCTCTCGAAGGCCGCGCACATGCCCTTCAGGCGCTCGAGCGCGAGCGCGTCGGACTGGCACCCGCGGCTGCCAGATTGCTGAAGGACCGGGCGAAGTTCGGCGACGGCGCCATTCTGGGTCCCTTGAGTGACTACATCACTGCTGGGTCGGTTCCTGCCGCGCTCATCGAGCGCTACCTGGGCGCAACCGTGCACGCCGTACTTGTTCGCGATCGCGCGGCGGCCGAGGCGATACGTGCCTGGCACGTCGCGACGCAGCCGGGGCCGCTGCTGCTGCTGCCAGTGGACACCGAGTTCGTCCCCGTCGCCAGTCGTTCCGGTGACGACCTCGCGGCGCTGGTGGATGCGACAGACTCATCAGCCGCTGGATGGGTTCGCGCGCTGCTGGGACAGGTCCAACCCGTGGAAGAGGCGACCGCATTCGTGGACGCTCGCGGGGCCATCTGGCTACCGGCGCCCGTGGCAGGACCGGGACCGCTGCGCAGACGCGCGGAGCTGACCGACATAACGCGTGAGATGGAAACCGCGGCCGGCGCGACGCGGCAGGCTGCACGGATCGCTTCCGCTGCGCGCGATTCGCTGGACGTTGCGATGCAGGCGGCGGCAGCAGCGGCGGACGGCGCAGCAGCAGCCACGCGCGAGGCGCGCCATGCGGAAGAAGGCGTGAACGAGATTCTTCGGAGACACCAGCGCGCCACGCGCGAGGTGACGGAAGCCGATATCGCGCTCGCCAAGCTCACCGAGCGGGCTGAGGCGCTGCTCCAGCGCGGGGGCGAGATCGAAGCGGAGGTCCTTCGAATCACGAATGAGGCCCACGCTCACGACGAGATTCTTCTGGACAGTCGGCGTGCACTGAGCGAGTCGGAGAGCGCCCATGACGCCACGCGTGAGCTGCGCACTGCAGCGCAGGTGCAGCAGGCGCAGGCACAGGCCAGGCTCCAGGTAGTGACTGACCGCGAGCGACGACTCCGCGAGGAGCAGAGCTCGGCGACATCGCGCCTTTCAGCACTTCAGGCGGAGCTCAGCACCCTGTCACACGATGACGCAGCACTCACATCGCAACTGGCGGACTGGACGCTCGACATGGAAGCGCGCGACGGAATGCTCCGCGACACCGAGGCACAGCTCTCCGAAGCCGAGCGCGCCGTGAAGGTTGCGGACGGGGCGCTTTCTGAAGCGGACCACGCACTCGATCAGGTACGACGGGGCGCTACGCAGACGTCCGAACAGCTTCATGCTACGGAGTTGCGCTACACCGAGCTCTCCGGCCGAAAGACCGCGATTCGGGAGCGGCTGGAGACAGATTGGCGCCGGCCGCTCGAGGATCTTCTCGCTGAGAACGTTCCGCTGGAGGACGAGGATGAACAGCTGCGCGCTGAGGTCGCCGACCTTCGAGCGCAGCTGGAATCACTTGGCCAGGTGAATCCACTCGCGATCGAGGAGCATCAGGAAGAGAGCAAGGCGGTGGAGTTCCTGCGAAAGCAGCGCACCGACCTGGACGACGCGCGCGGCAAGCTGCAGCAGGCGATTCGCGAGATCGATACCACTGCGAAGGAGATGTTCCTCACCACGTTCGTTCAGGCGCGGGAGAATTTTCGGCACATCTTCATGACGCTGTTCGGCGGCGGCGACTGCGATGTCCGTCTGCAGAACCCGGATTCGCCTCTGGATAGCGACATCGAGATCCACGCCTCTCCGCGCGGAAAGAAGACCCAGCGCATCCACCTGCTCTCCAGCGGCGAGCGCGCCCTGGTGGCGCTGTCGCTGCTGTTCGGAATCTTTCTCATGAAGCCGAGTCCCTTCTGTCTCATGGACGAGGTCGACGCCCCGCTGGACGATCAGAATATTGGCCGCTTCGTTCGCATGCTCAACGAGTTCAAGGTGAACACCCAGTTCATAGTCATCACTCACAATCCGCGGACCACCACGGAGTCTGCGGATGCGGTGTATGGAGTGACGATGCAGGAACCCGGCGTGTCGTCGATCGTGAGCGTTCGCCTGCGCGGACCGGCGGTGGAGGAAGCGATCGCCGGATCCGTGCCACGGGAGCCGGCTACCGCCGGTGTATAATCCCCGGGGGTCGTCACGGCCTTCGGCGCAATTAACGAGATAGAGAGCATAATGCTTGTCGTCATGCGCCACGGCGCACCCGCGAGCGACGTGGACAGAGTCGTCGCGGTCATACAGGAGATGGGTTACGCCGCGCATCCGATGCCGGGCGCACAGCGCACCGCGGTCGGCATAGTCGGCAACGACGGCCGGGTGGATGCCGGCAGGATCGAGGCACTCCCCAGTGTCGTTCGAATCATCCACGTCACTCAGCCATACAAGCAGGTCTCGCGTGAGTGGCGCGATGAAGCAACCATAGTGACGATCGCGCCCGGCGTATCATTCGGTGGAAAATCGGTCCCCGTCATCGCCGGTCCCTGCTCGGTGGAATCCGAAGCGCAGATCATCCGCGCAGCTCAGCTCGTTCGGGCTGCGGGTGGCACCGCGCTTCGCGGCGGTGCATTCAAGCCGCGCAGCTCGCCGTACTCCTTCCAGGGACTGGGACTAGAGGGCCTGAAGTTGCTCGTTCGCGCGCGCGAGGAAACGGGCCTGCCCATCGTCACCGAAGCGATGGACGACGAGGGAGCGAAGCTCGTCGCAGAGCACGCGGATTGCATCCAGATTGGCGCGCGCAACATGCAGAACTATTCGCTGCTCAAGGCGGTGGGGCGGCTGGGCAGGCCAGTGCTGCTCAAGCGCGGGCTCGCGGCGACGATCTCCGAGCTGCTGCTGAGTGCGGAATACATTCTGTCCGAAGGCAACAACCAGGTGATACTGTGCGAGCGCGGTGTCCGCACGTTCGATCCCGCAGTGCGCAACATGTTCGACCTCACGCTCATTCCCATGGTGCACGGCCTCTCGCACCTCCCGATCGTTGCGGATCCGAGCCACGGCACCGGGCTGCGCGACATGGTGACCCCGATGGCGCGCGCTGCTGTCGCGGCCGGAGCGGACGGAATTCTCGTCGAGATGCATCCGCATCCCGATCGCGCGCTATCGGACGGAGCGCAGTCACTGTATCCGGACCAGTTCGCCGATCTCATGGAAGAGCTTCGTGGCGTCGCGTCCGCGATCGGAAGATCCGTCGCGTCGCCGCCGTCTGCCTGATCCGGAACGACGTGACCGGACGAGGGTACGTTAGAGCATGATTCTACTACGCTCAGCTTACGCGGCGGCCGCGCTCGGCTGTCTTGGCGCGGCACCATTATCCGCCCAGAGTCCGGATGCGACACTCGCGCGCGCGATGAATGCATACAGATCCGCAACGACCATCGCGGCCAGGTTCAATCAGACTCTGACCAACCCGTTGACTGATCGTACCATGTCCACGAGCGGTGAGCTGCTCCGGCAACGACCAAACCTGTTGTCGATCTCCTTTCAGGGCGACGAACCCGATCGTATCGTCGCCGATGGATCGAATCTCTGGGTATATCTCCCGAGCAGCACGCCCGGGCAGGTGATGAAGATGCCAGCAGCTGTCGGAGAGACTGGGATGGTGGTCGATCCGATGGGTCAGATCCTGTCAGCCGCTCCCGGAACGTACAACGTCGCCGACGCGGGAACGACAACAATCTCGGGTCACGCAACTCACGCGATTACGCTTACGCCCAGGTCACGATCGTCCATGTTCACCACCGCCACGATCTGGGTGGGTGATTCGGATGGTCTGGTGCGGCAGCTGGAATCGCGCGAACAGAGTGGCCTTGTGCGCACGATCACGGTGACAAGCTTCCGCACCAACGTCACCATTCCGCGCTCAGCCTTTCGGTTCACTCCGCCGCGTAATGTTCGCGTCATCGACGCCGGAAGTGTGGCGGCCCGCTAGCGCAGCTGCTGCACGCGTGAGGGCGTCGTAGACGGCGGTGAGCTCAGCGTCGCCGCGGAGTGCGCCGCGATGCGCGGCAAAGGCTTCCGCATCTCCCCGCGCCACCGGACCCGTGAGAATGTCCGACGCTGAACTGTATGCAAGGTTCGATACCGCGGCCGACATGAGCCACTGAGTCATCTGTTCCGCCGCTCGCGCGTCGACACCCGCGCTCGAGAGAAGCCGCGTCGCAAGTCCGGCGAGAACCACCGGAAAGTTCGACGCTATCACGGCGGCTGCGTGGTACTGCGGCTTTGCGCCCGCTGGTATGTTCACGGTGCGCGCTCCAATAGCCGCCGCCAGTCTGCGAGCGGTCGCGCACGCTGTGGGGTCGCCGTCGATTCCCACCCAGCCGTCCCGCATCGCCGATGCGCCGCGCTCCGCGGTGGAGAACGGCGCCAGCGGATGGAACGTTCCGCAGGGCGATCCGGCGGCCCGTAGCTCGTCGAGCGCAGTTGGCGTGACGCCTCCGGATGTATACAGCACGATCGTACCGTGCGTGAGCGGCGAGCTTCGTCCACGGGCTGCAAGCGCGAGCTCGTGGCAGGCGTCGTTCAGGGACGAGTCCGACACCGCCACGACAACGACGTTGGCCTCGGTCATCGTTCTGGGAAGCGGCCCGCTGGTTGTCGCACCCTCACGCGGTGACCGAGCGTGGACACCAAGCATCTGTAAACCGGCCGCCCTGAATACGTGAGCAAGTCCGCGCCCGACCTTTCCGGCGCCGATTATGAAGACGCGCTCGCTCACTCCTTGGGCCGCTCGCGCTGCATTCCACCAGCTTTCCGCAACGCGTCGGCCTGTGAATGCGAAGCGCCGAGCAATTGCTCCGCTGCTATCAGTATCCTGTCGTCTTCCGCGCGCCGACGGAATTCGGCGTCCGCACCGAAGACATACCGTGCGACTTCGTAGCCAAACAAACGGGACACGAGCGGCGCGGCCGCATCGTACGTCGCGCGCGGGACATCTACCTTGCGCGCCCGCATCCTGACATAGATCTCGTCGAGCATCGGCTTGCCCACCACGAAATCCCGCGATTTCACCACTCTCTTCGCCTTGAGCTCGAGTGCGTAACTCGTAAGTGCGTCATGGAAGCGCGACACATCCGATCCGAGGGCACGCATGAAGGCGAGGTTCTCGTCCGATGCCGCCGTGTCGGGGATCACGATGTCGGGCGTTATCCCGCCGCCGCCCAGGACGGTCCGTCCGCCAGGCGTGTGATACTTGGGACGTGGCGGCTCACTGTCAGGCGCACTGGTCCCGGCGGGAAGCGGCAGCTGAGAAATGTATCGACCGAGCGGAGTGAGCCAGCGCGCCGTTGTGAGGCGGACGGCGCCACCGGCCGGGACCGGGAATATGTTCTGAACGCTTCCCTTCCCATAGGTCGTCATTCCCATCACGACTGCGCGATCGTGGTCCTGCAACGCGCCGACGACGATCTCCGCGGCGCTCGCCGACCGGTTGTCCACCAGCACCGCCGTCACGAGCTTCGGCCAGTACTGGGCAACGCTGTCGGTGAAGACACGATTGTCCACGGGGTCTCTTCCCGCGGTGCTCGCCACCCGGTCGCCACGGTCGAGGAACATGTCTGCTACCGCAACGCCCTGATCCAGCAGTCCGCCGGGATTCGCACGGAGATCGAGCGCAAGCGATGTGGCACCCGCCTTCACCAGCGAATCGATCGTGCGCCTCAGCTCGCGAGCCGTGGAGTCGCTGAACACCGTGAGTGAGACGTAAGCCACATTGCCGGGCAGCAGCGCAGCCCGTTTGATCGCGCTGTGATGAATCGCGGCACGCACGAGCGTGAGCTCCATGGGCGTAACGGAACCGGGATGCAGTATCGAAACCTTCACCGACGATCCGGGCGCCCCGCGCAGCAGCTTCTGGACTTCCTCTGCTGTCCAGCCACTTACGTTCTTCCCGTCGATCTGCGCGATCCTGTCGCCTGTCAGAATGCCCGCATGATCGCCGGGCCCGCCGGGCAACGGATTGATCACCACGAGCGATCCATCGCGCACGTCAACCTGCAATCCGATGCCCGCGTAGCTGCCCGACGTGCGCTCGGCGAGACGGTTGGCGCGATCAGGCGTGAGATACGCGTCGTATGGATCATTCAGCTGCGAGAGCATGCCGTCGACGGCCAGCTGGTACGTGCGCGCCTGACTGACGGTGTCGACGTACTCATCGCGCACTGCAGCGCTGACCTGAGCGAACAGGCGGTTGCCGTTCACCTTTACACTCGTCGTTCCGCGCTGAAGCATCCACGCACCGGCCACGAGAGCAACGCCGAGTATCGCGGCAAGCACGATCGTCTTGGGACGGGTTCTGCCCTCGCTCACGCCACGGTCTCCGTCGAGGGATGGATTGCGTTCTGGAGCTGTGGAGCGAACGCGGCTATCGCGTGCGCCACGCGCTCGAAGACATGGTCCGCGCTCCCGCTCGCATCGATCGGCACGATGGGACCGCATTCCGGATGCGCACGCTGCCATGACGCTGTAACGAAATCGCGGAATGCGGCTTCCACGCGTGCGTGGAACTGCACTCCGAGCTGCTCCATGTAGTCGTGGCCGGAACGGCTTCCTGCGCGCGCGAGCCCTTCGCTGCTCGGAAGTTCCAGCACGAGCGTTACCGTTGGCACAACGTCGCCCACTGCCAGCTGGTTAGCGGCCCGCACCTCGCCCTCCGGCAGGCCGCGTCCATGGATCTGATACGCGTACGTGGAGAGAAAGAACCGGTCGAGCAGCACCACGCCGCCGGACTTCAGTGCAGGCACGACTCGCTCGCGAATGAGCTGCGCGCGCGATGCCATGAAGAGCAGCGCCTCAGCTGCGGCAGCGATGCTGTGCGAGCGCTCGAGCAGCGCTTCGCGAATGGCCTCACCCAGGGACGTTCCCCCGGGCTCACGCAGGTACGAGCAGTCGATGCCGTGCTGCGCGAGGAGGTCGGCGAGGCGACGCGCCTGCGTCGTCTTGCCCACTCCTTCCGCTCCCTCGAGCACGATCAGCACACCGCTCATCCCGCGTTTCGCCTCAGCCTAGAGTGATGATCGAGCTCTGAGCGCCCTTGGTGATCCCGTCGCTGATCCAGTCGTTCACCATGCGCATGACCTTGTCGAGATTCTCCTGCGCAACGGCAACGCGCTGGTACGCCGGGTTCACCTGCACGTTGGACAGCAGATCGTCCAGCTGCTTCTCCATCTCCGGCGTCGGCTCCTCGCCGCGCTGGAGCATGGTCTGCGCTTCGCGACGGAGCGTCTCCATCTGGCGCAACGCGGCGGTCGCCTCCGGATCACCCGTGAGTCCTTCATTCGCACGGGTGACGGCACGATATTCGTCACTCTGTCCAATCATCCTGCCCAGCTCGCGAGCCTTGTCTTCAAGTGCCACACTTTCCTCCTAGGCGCGTCGCGCGATCACGAACCGCTCGCGCCCCGCAAGGTCCAGCCGGACGGCTATCTCGCAATATCGCGGATCCACCGCCAGCGATTCTGCAGCGAGCGAAGCCCGCCGCGCATCAACTTCGAGCGCAAGTATCCCACCCCTCTCCAGCCGGTCCGCGGCGCCACGGATTATCGCGTGTGTGGCGAGCATGCCGTCGGCCCCGCTCAGCAGCGCCACCGCCGGCTCCCAGTCGCGGACACCGGCCGGAAGCTCCTCGGCCTCGTGATATGCAATGTAAGGGGGGTTCGACACAATTACCGCCGCTGTCAGGTCCAGCAGCGGCGCCAGAAACGAGCCATGGCGGAACTCCACCGGCGAGCGCAGCGCGCCCGCCAGCCTCGTACCGTTCTGGCGCGCCACAGCCAGCGCATCCAGCGACAAGTCGGTCGCGACGACACGGTCGAACGACCCCTCGCTCGCCAGGGAAAGCGCGATCGCTCCAGATCCGGTTCCGATGTCGATCGCGCAGCCGCCCATCCCGAGCGACAGTCGCAGTACCTCCTCCACCAGCCCTTCCGTCTCCGGGCGCGGTATCAACACGCGCTCGTCCACGTCCAGCGTGAGATGTCTGAACGCCGCGCGGCGCACCGCGTACGCGAATGGTGCCCCGTCCCGCAACCGCGCGACGGCGACCCGCGCGGCCCGGCACACGCTGTCGTCGATCGCATCGGCACCATTCGCGGCAGGCCAGAATCGCGGCACGTCCAGCAGGGCGGCGATGATGTCGTGTGCGATGCGCGAAGTCGTATCCGCAAGAAGCAGTTGCAGCTCCATCGACAGCGCGCCGACGCTCCTCACGTCGGTGCGCGATACGCGGCCGTATCCATCACTCACCGCTCAATCTCTCCTCGACGTCAGCCATTCGCAGCGCGTCGACGAACGGCTCGATGGCACCGTTCATTATGCCAGCAAGATCGTGCGAGGTGAGCCCTATCCGGTGGTCGGTGACTCGGCTCTGCGGAAAGTTGTACGTGCGTATCTTCGCGGAACGATCGCCCGTACCGACCTGCGTCTTGCGCATCCGCGCACGCTCCGCCTCGCGCTCGGACAGCCGCGCGTCGAGCAGCCGCGCACGCAAGACTTCCATTCCCTTGAGCTTGTTCTGCAGCTGCGATTTCTGATCCTGCTGCGACACCACTATCCCGCTCGGAATATGCGTGATGCGGACCGCCGAATCTGTGGTGTTCACGGACTGACCGCCCGGTCCGGAAGAGCGGAACACGTCGATGCGAAGATCCTTGTCCTCGATTCGCACATCGACTTCCTCTGCCTCGGGCAGAACCGCGACGGTCGCCGCGGACGTGTGCGTGCGTCCCTGACTCTCGGTCACCGGAACGCGCTGGACGCGGTGTACTCCAGACTCCCAGCGCATGGCCCCGAACGCGCCCGTGCCGATGATCTTGAAGATCACTTCCTTCACGCCGCCAAGTGTCGCCTCGGAGAGCGAAATAATCTCGATCTTCCAGCGCCGGCTCTCACTGAAGCGTGTGTACATGCGCCACAGCTCCGCGGCGAACAGCGCGGCCTCGTCGCCGCCCGTGCCTGCCCGGATTTCGATGATCGCCGGCCGGTCATCCAGCGGGTCCGGCGGAAGCAGGGCCGGCTTCAGCTCGATCTCGAGCTGCGCGATCTCCGTGGTCAGTCGCTCCACCTCCGCCTCGGCCTCCGACGCCATCTCCGGATCATCCGACGCAGCCAGCTCGCGCACCTCGCCCAGCTCCCGCTCTGCACGCTCGAGCCTGTGCGCCAGCTCCACTACCGTCTGTAGCTGCCGGTGCTCGCGGCCAAGCTCCGCCATGCGCCTGGAATCCCGCACGGTGGCCTGCTCGCTGAGCTCGACCTCCACCTCGGCGGCGCGCTGTATGGAGGCTGCGAGACGGTCGCGAAGACTCATTGTTGCTGAATGCTCATCTGGCGCGTGAAAAGTTTCGGAAACACGAAAGCCCACGACAATCGTGGGCCTTCGATGATCGGGACAACGGCCGCTAAGCGGTAGCTGTCGCCTTCTCCTTCCTGCCGTATTTCTGACGGAAACGCTCGACGCGGCCTGCCGTATCGACCATCTTCGCCTTGCCAGTGTAGAACGGATGGCAGACGGCGCAGATGTCGGTGCTGATGTTGGCGACCGTGGAACGCGTCTCGAACGTATTTCCGCACGCGCAGTGGACCTTCGCCGTCGCGTACAGTGGATGGATGTCTGGCTTCATTTGGTGACCTCGGGTATGGCTAGCCTTTAAAGATAAACGGACCCCGAAGTGGAAGGAAGGCCGGCGGAACCGGCCGACGAACGATGCCCGGACAGGCCCGTCCGAACGGCGAGCAGCCGACTCTTCGGGTCGCCTCGCCGGTCGTCAAGGGGGCGTTCGGCCTGCTGGTTGCCCCTGTACGGGATGAACCTCTGCCAGACTACTCCATGCCGATATCACCTTCCCTACAATCTATCCGATCCGTGCAGCGGCTTCTCACGATCGCCGGCTGCGCCACAATTGCGGCCTGCGCGACTCCGGGAGGCCGCACTAGCGGCGCCACACTCCCCATCGATGTCCAGGTGAACAACAATCTGCGGCTGCCGGCCGACCTGAGCGTATACGCAGTCTCCCAGGGCGGCCACCGGACGCTGCTCGGCGACGTGCCACCTGCCACCAACAGGACGCTTCGCTTCAAGCCTGTGGCCTTCTCCGAACCCTACAGGCTGCTCGCCATCCAGCCCAACGGCCGGCAGATCGTGTCGCAAAGCTTCATTGTGGGATCCGACATGACCGGCGGGATAATCTGGACTCTGACCCCCAACATCGTGGGCTTCGAGGGAGTCGATCCCGATAGCGCGACCACGCCGTGAGCTAGCGCTGAGCTAGCGCTGAGCTGTGCCGTCGGTATCCCGTAGTTCACGACGCCGGCCTCGAGCCGCGCGCCACGAGGCGAACAGCATGCCGATCGTAATAACCGCGCAGAGCGAGCCGATCCAGTCGCCGACCACCGTGTACAGCGTCCGCACGCTGGTCGCGGTCACCTCCACACTGTACGTCTCGGTGCGCGGTACGAAAATGGGAGTTTCCGCGCGGACGCGGCCGAGCGGATCGATCCAGCCGGAGATCCCGGTGTTCGCCGCGCGCACGATCGGGAGACGGTTCTCGATCGCCCGGAGTGAGAGGTGCGCAAAGTGCTGGTACGGCGCATTGCTGCGCTGGAACCACGCATCGTTGGTAATGTTGAGAAGGACGGTCGTCCCTTCCTGCGCATACTCCCGCGCCAGCTGCGGAAATATCGACTCGTAACAGATGAGCACGCCCACGGAGCCGAACTGAACATGGAACGGCTCCTCACTCGTGCCTCTTCCAAAGCCACCGAAGTAGTCCATGCCGCGGAACCATTCCGGGTTTAGAAAGGGTACGCGCTCCACGATAGGCACGAGGAAGTGCTTGCGGTACGGCGGCTGCGGGCTGGGATAGCCGCGCGGATCGGTGAGCAGAGCCGCGTTGTAGTACGCGAACGGAACGTCGAGCGGGTTGGACGAATCCATGAAGCCCACGACCATGGGCGTTGGATGCAGCGCGACGGCGGATCGAAGCGAGTCCGCCCAGTTCGGATACTGCCACAGGAAGCGATCGAGCGCGGCTTCCGGCCACACCACCAGGTCCGGCGCCGACCGCGCTACCTCGGCGCGTGTCATTGCCACCAGCGTCGCAACGTGCAGCGTTGGGTCTGTAGTGGTGAGCTTCGCCTCTTCCGGAATGTCGGGCTGGATCACGGCGATGCGTGCAAGCGGCTTGAGTGTGACAGTTTCCATTCGCCATGCACCATACGCCGCGACGACCGCGGCGAGCGCGACTGCACCACCCACGCGCAGAATTACACTGCGCGCCCCGCTTCCCGCCCGGCGATGCAGCCACGCATCCGCGAGAAACCCGTTCACCGCAGCAATGAAGAACGACACTCCGCGCACTCCGCTGATGTCCGCGATCTGCGCGAGCACCGGCACGTGCGCCATCGCGAGACCGAGCGGGAGCCACGGGAACGAGAGATCACTCAGGTAGTTGAGGGCGAGCTCCGAGGCTGTCCAGACGACCGGGAGCAATAGTGCGAGCGGCCAACCCGTGAGCTTTCGCGCAAAATAAAGCGCGGCCATCGTGGCCCCCACCATCGGCGCGAGCCAGATGAGCGACGCGACATATCCGAGCAGCGCCAGCTTTGTGTAAAGCAGCAGCGCGACGGCGATCCAGTAGAGGTTCGCTCCATATCCCATGAAGCCGAACCAGAATCCCGCGCGCGCCGCCTCCCAGCCATGCCCGTGTCTGTCTGCGGTGCGGGTGACCATAACGCTTATCGGCACCAGACAAACAAATACCGGGAGCAGCAGCTGGAATGGCGGGAATGCTATCGCGAACAATCCCGCCGAAGCGAGCGCGGTCAACGCCTCCGATCTAGTCGGAATGATCCCGCCGGCTCGCAATGTCACTGCACGACCGTCCGTTGTGGCCGTCGCTGTTCCGCGATGACGGCGCTGCTCAGGACCGTGATGTTCAGGACCGCGCTGCTCACGACCGGATTTCGCGGCCCTCTGCAGCCGACGCGTACACGGCCTCCACCAGACGTTGCACCACAAGCTGGTCCGACGGAGGCTTGTACGGCGAGTCTTCGGTCAGCATGGAAATGAAGTGCGCGAGCTCCGCGCGGTAGCTCTGAATGAAGGGACTCTCACGCGCGGCGGCCCCACGCGGCGACACGTCTGTGGGACGCCCGTTGAGCAGCTTCACCACGCGGAGCGGCGCCAGGCGTGCGCTTCCGCGCGACGCGCGCGCCTCGAACCACCAGCGATCCGCGTCACCCACGTAGTTCCATGCGACATCCGATGTGAACAGCAGTCCGTTGGCGAATTCGATCTGCATCGCCATGCTGTCCTCGACCGCATGGGCCTTTGCCGGCCGGTCGAACTGGGCGGCCACGCGTACGGGCTCCGGGAAGTCCGTGAGCCAGAGCGCGAGATCGACCAACGGGTAGCCCAGCTCCAGGAACGCCCCACCGCCGGCTTCGGGGCGCCGATAGCGCCATCCGCTTTGCGGCCCGCGAAACTGGTAGTGACCACCGCGAATTCCGGTGATCTCGCCGAGCTCGCCGCCACGCATGAAGCGCTGAAGCTGCTGCACGTCCGTGCGGAACCGGTGGTTGTTGCCCACTACAACCTTGCGACCCGCGGTCGATGCCGCCGCGAGAATGCGCGCCACACCGGCGGACGTGAGGGATAGTGGGCGCTCGCACAACACGTCCACGCCGGCGCGGAGCGCCGCAAGTACGTGCGGCTCGTGCAGATGGTTGGGCGTGGCGATTACGACGGCGTCCACCTGCCCCGCATCGAACAGGTCATCGATGTCTGTGTACACATCACGAACGCCAAAGCGATCCGCGAGCGATCGGGCCTTGGGGCCGTCGTTGTCACATAACGCGACCAGCTCCGCGCCACGATCCCTGGAGAGAACCGGGATGTGCGCGAGCTGCGAGATGGCGCCCACTCCTACGACTGCGACGCGGACCGGCGGATGTGTCGGCATAACCTAAATTACTCTGCCGATCGTGGTCCCCGGGTAATACGCTCGCAGGATCGTTACCACATCCTGCCCCGCCCGGGCGCGCGATATCGCCCCCCACTGGTCCATCCCCACCCCATGGCCGTAACCCCCGCCATGGATGGTTACTTGGCTCACGATGCCGTCGGACGAAGCGTCGTCATCGAAGGTGAAAAGGGTGGACGGTAGCAGCTCCCCGTTGCTCGACCTGAAGATGTACCGCACGTCGTTCCCTCGCACCGCGAATCTGCCTCGGTCGGTAGTGAAGACGAGGCCGGCGACGCGCCCGGACGGCGTCCGCCCGGATTCGGTGATACTCCTCAACCGCCCGACTCCCCCTTTGGGAGCGGACGAGTATTGCGGCAGGTACCTGTCGAGCAGCGCGGACAGGGCCGGTCCCGCGATGGTTCGCGTCCAGCGAAAGCGCGGCGACTCCTCGCCGTAATAATGATCGGTTCCAGGTATGCGATCACTGACGGAGACAAGATACGGCTCGTCGCCACTGCGCCATACTTCGCTTGCGGCGGCCGTGACGCCACCGGAGTTCGAGTGATACGGCGCATTGATCACCTTTCCGCCGTACAGCATGACCATGTTGCGCGTCGCGCGTACCGCGGCATCCGACAGCGGTCGCTCGGCATCCACCCCGCCGTACACCTGATCGCTGGTTGTTGCCACCATGTCGTACGGCCGCGCATCGTCCATCTTGGTGTATGAATAGCTTCGAGCGGCTATGGCCTGCGCCTCCACCGCCGCGCTCTCCGTCACGGTGCGATCGGTCCCTATCTCGAGTGGAACCACACCACGAAGGTACGACTCCACTCCAATTCGATTTATCACCGTTACCGCGTCGTTCGACAGCGCCACCGCGATCTCGCCGCGATACCGATGTCCGTCGAGGCCGATGAAGGTCTCCGCATCGGCCGGTCGCGCGATAAGCGGACCGCGAACCGGCGGAATCGGCGCGCCGGCGCACACGATGTTTCCGTCGCGTGACGCGGCCGTGAAGCTGTCGCCCGAATGGAGCTCCGCCAGCAGCCTTCCGCTCGCACCGTCATACACGGTCCAGTCGCCTGTCGCGTACACGCGCGCGCTGCTCCTGCCAAGCGCGAGTGCAATCCGCACAGTCTGATCGTTGTCGTCCCGAGAGACTCCACCCACCGGGCGCGCGTTCGTTGGCGCGGCCACAGTGCGATGCCCGATGATTGTCGGGAGAACAGTGACGGGTACGTCCGCCACCTGAACTCCCGATGTCTCGCCAGCCGAGTCACCCGGGAGGTCGAGAGGCGGAAGATTGCTGCGCGGCGGCGCGGGATTTCTGGCCACACCGGACGGCGCGGTTTTAGGAGTTGTCTCGATCGGCCGGACCGTGCCGGCGCAGGCGCCCAGAAAAATCGATGCGAATACGAGCGTGGACTTCACGATCCTATGACGCCCAAGGGTCACCGCCCGAAACTTCCGATCGTCGTGGCTGCGAGTGGAAGCTGCCGGCGCAGCGCGGCCGCGATGTCCGGAGGCGGTGTGCTGATGACGCGCACCGTCTCGGCGCTGAAGTCATAGTCGTCGACAACATCACGCGGGATCACCTGCAGCAGGGTACCTGGAGTGTACGCCTCGTCGAGGTAGGTGACCCCATCGATGTCGTCCGCCTGCCACGGAAGCCGGCCTACGGCGAGGCCGGTTTCCTCGTCCAGCCTGTCCACGAGCGCCTGAACCGGGAGCCCCAGTCGCGCTTCGTACCGCTCCGCAGTGATCATTCGTTGCAGATCGACCACGCGCTCCAGCCGGTCGCGCTTGACCGGTTCGGTGACATCGTCGGCCAGCTCTGCGGCCCGCGTTCCTTCCTGCGGCGAATAAGTGAACACACCCACCCGCTCGAACTGTACTTCCTCGAGAAAGGCGAGCAGCTGCTCGAAGTCCGCTTCGGTCTCGCCCGGAAAACCGACGATGCAGGTGGTCCGGACAGCAAGCTGCGGAACCGCATCGCGGAACCGCGCAACGTTCGCGCGAATTGTGTGAGCGCGCTCCGGTCTGCGCATGCGCTGAAGCACGCTGTCGGACGCATGCTGGATGGGCATGTCGATGTACGGCATGATGCGCGGCTCCCGCGCAACGACGTCGAGCAGCTGCGGCGTAATGCCGGTTGCGTAGAGGTACAGCATCCGGATCCACGGGATGGATGTCTGCTCCACGAGCATGCGCAGCACGTCGGGAAGCCGAACATCGCGGTCACGAATGTCGCGGCCATAGTGCGCGAGGTCCTGCGCAACGAGATTGATCTCGCGGGCGCCCTGCAGCTCCAGCAACTGCGCCTCGGCGACTACCTCTTCCGGTGCGAACGACCGGTGCCTGCCGCGCATGAGTGGAATCGCGCAGAACGCGCATCCGTGATCGCAGCCCTCGCTCACCTTGAGATATCGCACGTGCGGGAGATCTCCGCTGTACAGACGGACGCCGGGATGCTCCAGCAGTCGTTCGCCGGAAAGCACGCCGCGGCTCGCGAGCTCCTCCACCAGCCGATCGGTCTCCGAGGCGCCCAGGAACAGATCCACCTCAGGCAGCGCATCCTGCAGCTCTCCCTTGTGCCGCTCGACCATGCAGCCAACGGCGACGACGGTGCTGCACACGCCACTGTTTTTATACTCACCCGCTTCCACGAGCGCATCGAGCGATTCCTTCTTCGCCGCGTCGATGAAGCCGCACGTATTGACGATGATGACGTCGGCGAGACCGAGGTCGTCCGTGATCTCACCGCCATAAGCGGCGAGCTGAGCGAGATAGCGCTCGGAATCCACGGTGTTCTTGTCACAGCCGAGCGTGACCAGCCCGACCTTCATGATCCGAGGAACGATTCGAGCGCCCGCTTCTTGGAATGGTGGCGCAGCTTGAGCAGTGCACGGTCCTTGATCTGCCGCACGCGCTCCCGCGTGACGCCGAGCACGTCGCCGATCACCTCGAGCGTCATCGGCTCGTCACCATCGAGGCCGAAGTACATCCGGAGGACGCGCGCCTCGCGCGGCTTGAGGATGAGCAGCGACTGGTGTACGGTCTCGATGAGTGCCTTCTCGAACGTTTCTTCATCGGGGAGAAGGCGGTTTGTATCTGCAAGGTGATCTATTAGCGAGTTGTCCTCGCCCGGCGTCATTGGCGCGTCGAGCGAGAGATGCGTGTGCGAGATCGCCATGGTGCGGGCGACCTCTTCTTCGGTGATGCCAAGTCCTTCGGCAATTTCACGGTGCGTGGGCTCGCGGCCCAGATCCTGGAGCAGCAATGCAGCGCGCTTGCCGATCCGATGAAGATCACCCGCCCTGTTGAGCGGCACGCGAACTATGCGCGACTGCTCGGCGAGCGCCTGGAGAATCGCCTGGCGGATCCACCACACCGCGTACGATATGAACTTGATCCCCTTGGTCTCATCGAAGCGCTTTGCCGCGCGCATGAGACCGAGGTTTCCTTCGTTGATCAGGTCGGAGAGATTGACCCCCTGATTCTGGTATTTCTTGGCGACGGAAACGACAAAGCGAAGGTTGGCGCGAACAAGCCTGTTCATCGACTCTTCATCGCCCGCGCGAATGCCAACGGCCAGCTCAGCTTCGGCCTCGCGCGTGATCAGTGGGTAGGCACTGATGTCGCGCAGGTACTGATCCAGCAGCCCTTCGTCTACTATTTCCTTCCGCTTGGCCGGCAGCTTCATTCGATCTAATTCTACCATGGCGACGACGGCTTGAAAGGGGTCACGCCATGATAGGATGCGATCCGCCCGGATCTGCTCTATCGAACGACTGTTCCGAGACGCTTCCAGCGAGCGTTCGTGAACCAGCTGAAGCGGGCCGCGCTATCGGGACGGTAGCTGTAATACACGAACATTGGTCGTCCGCGCACCAGCGAATCCGGGACGAATCCCCAGTAGCGGCTGTCGAGCGAGTTGTCGCGGTTGTCGCCCAGCACGAACAGATCGTGCGGTGGAACGACCAGCGGGCCCCAGTTGTTGCGCGACGGCCAGTAGGTGGCACTCGCGCGGGCAGACTGCACAAGATAGTCGCGCTGCCAGCGGAACTCATCCGCCGCCATGTCGGCGTCGCCGGGCGTGTGAGTGACGTAGGATTCCTTGAGCGTGTGCCCGTTACGCTCCAGAGTGCCAGCCCGCATGCGAAGTGTATCGCCCGGCACACCGACCACGCGCTTCACGAAGTTGATCGACGGATCGCTCGGCCACTTGAATACTATCACATCGCCACGACGCGGCGCACGGAACGCCGGCAACCGGTAACGCGTGAACGGAATCTCCGGGCCGTACACCATCTTGTCCACGACCAGGAAATCGCCCACGAGAAGCGTGCGCTGCATGCTGGGGGTCGGGATCTTGTACATCTCGACCACCAGAGCGCGAGTCACCAGGAACAGCAACACAGACGCCGAGAGCTGCAGTATCGCCCGCACCAATGTTCGCATCGCGATTACCGTTTGAAATCAGTCAGGCGTGCCCAGATAGGTG
>JBBRBY010000002.1:0-131472 GCA_038205315.1 Gemmatimonadales bacterium
CTTTCCAACTCTTCCAATTACATAGAGGCGCTCTATGGCAGACAAGACCGCCACCACCGTCAAGCCGCTCGCGGACCGTGTGGTCATCAAGGCACTCGAGGAAACCGAGCAGATGCGCGGTGGACTCTTCATCCCCGACACTGCGAAGGAAAAGCCGCAGCAGGGTGAGATCGTCGCAGTCGGACCCGGTCGTTACGAGGACAGCAAGCTCGTCCCGATGACGCTCAAGGTCGGCGACAAGGTCCTGTACGGCAAGTACAGTGGCACGGAAGTGACGATCAGCAACGACGCACTACTCATTCTCCGCGAGACCGATGTGCTCGCGGTGATCGGTTAAAGGAGACCAGACCACAATGGCAGCGAAAGAACTCTATTTCAACACCGAGGCACGCGCGGCTCTCAAGCGCGGCGTCGATCAGCTCGCCGAGGCGGTGAAAGTCACCCTCGGCCCCAAGGGTAGAAACGTCGTCATCGACAAGAAGTTCGGCTCACCGACGATCACCAAGGACGGCGTTACCGTCGCGAAGGAAGTCGAGCTGTCGGATCCGATCGAGAACATGGGCGCGCAGATGGTCAAGGAAGTCGCGACCAAGACGTCCGACCTTGCCGGAGACGGCACCACGACGGCCACGGTTCTCGCCCAGGCAATTTTCCGCGAAGGCCTGAAGAACGTGACCGCCGGTGCGAACCCGATGGCACTCAAGCGCGGCATCGACAAGGCCGTGCAGGCAGTCGTCGAAGAACTCAAGGCGATCTCGGTCCCTACGACCGGCAAGAAGGAAATCGCGCAGGTCGGTACGATCTCCGCGAACAATGACAAGGAGATCGGTGATCTCATTGCCGAAGCGATGGAGAAGGTCGGCAAGGACGGCGTGATTACAGTTGAAGAGGCGAAGGGTCTCGAGACGACTCTCGAGACAGTCGAGGGAATGCAGTTCGACCGCGGCTACGTCTCGCCGTACTTCGTCACCGATCCGGACAAGATGGAAGCCGTTCTCGAAGACGGCGTCATCCTGATCCACGACAAGAAGATCTCCTCGATGAAGGATCTGCTCCCGATTCTCGAGAAGGTCGCTCAGCTCGGCAAGCCGTTGCTCATCATCGCGGAGGACATCGAGGGCGAGGCTCTCGCCACGCTGGTGGTCAACAAGCTCCGTGGCACGCTCCGCGTCTGCGCCGTCAAGGCTCCCGGCTTTGGTGATCGCCGCAAGGCAATGCTCGAAGACGTAGCAGTGCTGACCGGTGGCCGCGTTATCTCCGAGGAAGTTGGATTCAAGCTCGAGAACGCGACTGTCGAGCAGCTTGGCCGCGCGAAGCGCAACGTCGTCGACAAGGACAACACCACGATCATCGACGGCGCCCGTACGGATGACGCCATCCAGGGCCGCGTGAAGGAGATCAAGGCCGCCGTCGAGAAGACGACGTCCGATTACGATCGTGAGAAGCTGCAGGAGCGCCTCGCCAAGATCGCCGGCGGTGTTGCGGTGATCAATGTCGGCGCGGCAACCGAGAGCGAGATGAAGGAGAAGAAGGCTCGCGTCGAGGATGCGCTGCACGCAACACGCGCAGCTGTCGAGGAAGGAATCGTCCCCGGCGGCGGTGTCGCACTCATCCGTGCACAGCGCGCGCTCAAGGACCTCAAGTTCGCGGATCACGACGAGCAGGTGGGCGTCGACATCATTCGCCGCGCCATCGAGGAGCCCATCCGCATGATCGTTCAGAACGCGGGCGGCGAAGGCTCCATGGTCGTCGAGAAGGTGCGTAGCGCGAAGGACAACACCTTCGGCTACAATGCACTCACCGATACGTATGAGGATCTCGTGCAGGCCGGTGTGATCGATCCCACGAAGGTCACGCGCACGGCTCTCCAGAACGCAGCTAGCATCGCCGGCCTGCTTCTGACGACCGAAGCGTTGATCGTCGAGAAGAAGGAAGACAGGCCGATGGCCGGTGGACCACCGGGCGGCGGCGGAATGGGCGGAATGTACTAGCCGCTCGTATCACTGCAACAAAGACGGCCCGGGACAGTTCTCCCGGGCCGTCTTTGTTGCAGGGACGATTTCCGACTGACACCACCGGGCCTCGTCATTTTACTCGTCATCCCGCCGAACGCTGAATCCCCTGCTGCGCCGAGGATGACGACGCGGAGTTTTCCCTGTGCCCCGGCGTCATCCGCGGCTGCGCTTAGATGATGAAGGTGTCGGCGACCCGAGGAGACTCGTCAGATCCCCAGACTCAACTGCACCGCTACGAACCGTCGTCCACCGGGCTCGAAGGGTCCGGCTACGCGATCCTGGCTTGCGGTGCTCAGACGTCCGGTGAACCTCGTGCGCGACATTGCAGCTCCGACGTCCGTGAGCGCAATACGCGGCGTGTTGCACTTCTCGCTGATGTGTGCCAGCACCACCTGGCGCAGGTTACGATGCGTCACTTCGCGCGCGAGCTGGGCCGCTCGGCCGTTGCTCAGATGGCCGCGCCGACCTGAGATTCGTGCACGAACCGAGGGAGGGTAGGGACCGGCGTGCAGCATCAGGTCATCGTGATTCGCTTCCAGCACCAGCATGTCCAGATCCGTCATGGCATCGGTCACGCTCTGCGTCACAACGCCGAGGTCGTAGGCGATGCCGGTGCGCGCACCGCTCGAGCGCGACGTGATCACCAGAATCACCGGATCCGCTGCGTCATGCGACGAGTTGACGGTGAGAATGTCTATGTCGCCGATCGTGATGCCGTCACCCGCACGAAATACGATTGGCTTGCAAGCGGCAAGATCGCGCGAGGAGGCAATGGTGCCCGCTGTCGCATGCGCCGCCCATCCGAACCGCTCGCACAGGACTCGTATTCCGCGCACGTGATCCGTGTGTTCGTGCGTCACGACGACCGAAGATATCGATTCCGGCGCGATGCCTGCCGCGCTCATGCGTTCCGTCATCATCGAAGCTGAAAAGCCCGCGTCCACAAGCACGCGCGTGTCTCCCGACTCCACCACAGTCGCATTCCCGCGGCTGCCGGAGCCGAGCAACCACATTCTCATCGACACTGGTACACCGTGTACGAGGAAACGGGCGGGATCACACGCGCATTGGTCATCGACGCATCACGCACGCGCAGCGCGGGCATGCGCGCGCGCCAGGTGGCGGCGCTGCGAGTCATCGAGCGTGACACCGCGGCGCTGCATCATGCGGGCAGCCACCGAGACGAACTTCTCTGCCTCGAACTGCGCGTACGGCTCCCGCTCACCCCAGGCGAACGGCAGCACGAACTTGGGGTGGCCCGCAGATCCGTAAACGTTGGCGCCCGCGCCGAGCACGGTTCCGGTGGTCAACATCGTGCCAATCCCGGTCTTCACATGGTCGCCGAACATGGTGCCGAGAAATTGCTGATGGGTATCCACGATCCCGTTGGGAGTCCATATCTGTACGGTGCCGTAGGTGTTCTTGAGGTTGCTGGTAGTTGTACCGGCGCCGAGGTTCACCCATCGGCCAATGTACGAGTGGCCCACAAAGCCGGTGTGCCCCTTGTTGCTGTGGCCGAGCAGGATTGACGAGCTTATCTCACCGCGCACCTTGCACATCTCACCAATCGAGCAGTTCGCGACGCGATCACCGACAACGTTCGTTCCGCGTCCGATGAAGCACGGCCCCACGATCCGCGTGAACGCTGAGATCGTGGCGTCGGCGCGGACGAGGATGGGGCCGGCGGTGGCGTCGAAGACGACGTACGGCTCGATCGTCGCGCCGTCCTCGACCGTAATGTCGTGCGACCCAAGCGTGACACCGACGTCGGCCGTCGCTCGCACGCCGCGCGCCAGAAGCGGGATGTCCTCGCCCAGCTGAGCGGTCAGTGTGGCGACGAGGTCCCAGACCGCGCCCAGCCAGCGCCCTGCGATCGACACACCAACGTCGTCACGCGCCAGCGACGCCAGCGACGCCAGCGACGCCAGTGCCATTGTCCCGTCGGCCAGGTGGGATGCGTCGAGCTGGTGCGCGAGTCGCACCGCGCACACGCCGCCGCCAGCGCTCCACACGGACGCGTCGTCAGTGAGCACCGCGTCGAGCGACACGACGAACCTGGAGTTCGCGATTATCGCTCCCGCCGGTATCATCGTACCACTCGCGAGTGCGCGCGGCGCGCCCTGTTCGGAAAAGTCGGCCAGATGCGGCGCCCCGATGAACGCCGTCGTTTCCGCGCGCGCGACACGTGACCAGCGCTCACGGATTATCTCCGCGCCCGCTCGCAGCTCAGACACCGGACGCGTCAGTGCGAACGGCTCGAATGCTCTCGCGACTGCGTCGTCGTAGAGATAGAGCGACGTCATGACAGCGACTGCAGGTCGGCTGGCAGCGACTCCACCAGGTTCTTCAGATCGACGGAGCGATCGCGCGTCGTGACGAGCGTCAGGCCGTCACGCGTGACCACAACCAGATCCGAAACTCCGAAGAGCACAACCGCGTTTCCCTCGGCGTGCACTACATTGTTCGCGGAATCGGATGCGATGACCGTGCCGCTGACGACGTTTCCATGCGGATCCGCGGCACGGACGCGATGTAGCGACGCCCAGGTGCCGACGTCGTCCCATCCGAAGTCGCCTGGCACGACGAACACGCGGCTGCTGCGCTCGAGCACGCCCACATCCACCGAAACCGACCTGACCGCGCCGAAATACCGCTCGACCTCCTCAGGCTCGCCGTCCACCTCGGCGAGCGCCGGAGCGACTTCGGGTGTCAGCGCCCGAACCTCATCCAGGAAATCGTCCACTCGCCAGACGAATATGCCCGAGTTCCAGAGGCAGCCATCATTGCACAGCTCCACAGCGCGCTCGCGGCTCGGCTTCTCCACGAACCGGCGCACGCGTCGCGCGCCTCCACCTTCGATCTCGTCGCCCTGCTGGATGTATCCAAACCCCGGATCCGGACGCGATGGGACGATGCCTACAGTGACCAGACCGCGCTGCGCGCGTGCGACATCAATCGCCGTTGCAAGCGTGGCCCGGAACGCGGGCTCGTCCGCGATGGCCCAGTCCGCGTGCACGCAGATCATTACCGTTTCCGGACCGCTGCGACGCTGGATCGTGGCAGCCGCGTAGGCCAGTGCTGCCGCGGTTCCAGCCGGACGCGGCTCCGGGATGACGTTCGCGGGCGCGAGACCGGGGAGCGAATCCGCGATCGGCTGCGCAAGCGACGCGTTGGTGAGAACCAGTGTGCGCTCAGCCGGAACCAGTTCCGCGAGCCGCTCCAGTGTCGCGACAAGCATCGGACGCTGATCTACCAGCGGGAGAAGCTGCTTCGGCCGCGTAGGGGTGCTCAGCGGCCAGAACCGGGAACCCACACCGCCCGCCAGCACGACGGCCCACGGCGATGGCGTCATTCCACTTCCCCGATGTCCACTCCGGTGAGACGCGCGACAAGGGCGTAGAGCTTCTTGGGACTGAAGGGCTTGGTCACGAAGGCGTTCGCGCCGGCATCGATCGCTGCTCGCTCCTGCTCATCCTGGCCAGCTGCGGTGAGGATGATAGCAGGCGTGCCGCTTCGAAGGTCCTGTCGCAGTCTTCGAAGTACGTCGAGTCCCGTCATCTCCGGCATCATGAGATCGAGCAGGACGAGGTCGAATCTCGCGCCGGAAGCTGACAGCGCGTCGCTCGCCTCTCTGCCGTCATAGGCAAGCGTCACGTCGAACGGCCCCGCCTCGAGTTTCATCTTGATGATCCGGCCGATATGCGGCTCATCGTCCGCCACGAGAACGCGTTTCCGCGCTTCGGAAGAAGCTGCCAATTTTGAATCTCCGACTAAACCAGTGCTGCCATGGAGCCGCGATGCCGTCGCAGATCGAACAAGAGGCCGGAGAGATCGACTTCCGGCGCGGCAGCGACGAATAGCAGAACGTGCTGCGACAGCCTTAGAAAGACGCCATACCCGCGCTCAAACTCCAGGAGGCCCATGGACGCTGCCCCTGAATTCGCGGAGTCGCCCAGCTGGGATGCAGCCATCGCGACCGCGGGAACCCTTGCGGCGATCGCCTCGGCATGGCTCTGGGCTGAGTCGTGGGTCTCGATCAACAGGCCATCAGCGCCCAGGATGACCACGGACTCGACGCCGGCCCGGCTCTGGATCGCTTCCGTCAACTCACGTAGTGTCGGCATGCGTTGAAAAGTACCGTCCCGGAGGCTATTCTACGAGGCTACGCCGCGGAGAATAAATCGACTGCGGTGAGTACTCCCATTTCAACCGCTCCGCTCAGCGATGCATTTACGCTATCCCGCCGCGGCGGTCGCGGCCATTGCCGGCCTCGCGCTCGTCTCCGGCTGCAAGGACACGAACCTGCTCACGGCTTCGCTTCCCGTCGTCACGGACACGCTGGTAGCGTACGCGCTCACGGGCACGCCATCGAGCCTGCCGAGCGCACTCGCGGTAACGCTCAGATCGACCGTTCGGGTAGATGGAACGGGCTCCTTCGACCTCGGGTTCGACTTCGACAGCCAGGGCCGCCTCATCGTGAGCCCGGTCCGAGTGCTCGTGAACCAGCTTTCCGGCGCGCCGCAGGTCGGCATTCAGACCATGTTCGATACGCCGTACGACAGCATCAAGTCGGCCCCGGGGGGATACTACCGCCCTGACACGGCAATCGTCGTCACGCCGGGTCATCCTTTCGTCGTGCTGGTGAACCGCACGACCGCGAGCAGTGTCTGCATTTACGACCCGACGCCGCGAATCTACGCGAAGGTCGTGATTGACAGCACCACGCGGAGCACCACTCGCGCCATCTACATGCGCGTGACGACCGATCCAAACTGCGGCTTCCGGTCGCTGGTCCCAGGTCTCCCAACGAGCTGACCGAATGCATGACCTGCACGCCCTTCGCACGGACCCTGACGCGATTCGTAATGGACTGAGCCGCCGCAAGATGCTCGGTGCCGGCGGGGCGCTGGTGGACCACGCTGTCACGCTGGACGGGGAGCGGCGTGCGATCATTCAGCGAGTCGAGGAGATCAAGGCACGCCGAAACGCCGTCACGCAGGAAGTGGCGAAGCTGAAGCGCGCGGGCGGCGATGCCGAGCAGATCATGGCGGAGGGTCGCGCGCTCGGCGACGAGATCGACGCGCTCCAAATGCATCTCAACTCCACCGAGGAGGAGCTGCAGGCGGTCGTCCTGCAGATTCCGAACGTTCCGTTGCCAGAGGTGCCCGCCGGCGGTGAGGAGAACAACGAGCATGTTCGCTCATGGGGTACTCCGCGAAGCGCCGAAAGCGTGGCGCCTCACTGGGATATTGGCGCCAGGCTCGGGCTTTTCGACCTCGAGCGCGGAGCCAAGATCAGCGGATCGGGATTCATCGTGTATCGGGGCGACGGAGCGCGGCTCGTGCGCGCCCTCATGAACCTCATGCTCGACACTCACACTCGCGAGCACGGTTACGAGGAAACGTGGGTACCAGCGGTCGTCAACTCTGCCTCGATGTTCGGCACTGCCCAGTTCCCGAAATTCGAGGACGAACAGTACGGTCTCCGTGACGAGGACCTGTTCCTGATTCCGACGGCGGAAGTGCCACTCACCAATCTGTACCGGGACGAGATCGTCGCCGAGACTGAACTGCCGCGCGCATTCACTGCATGTTCGCCGTGTTTCAGGCGCGAAGCCGGCGCTCACGGCAAGGATACGCGCGGACTGCTTCGCGTGCATCAGTTCGACAAGGTCGAGCTGGTTCGCTACGCGCATCCGGATCGGTCCGCGGATGAGCACGAGCTGATCACGTCCCACGCAGAGCGGATACTGCAATTGCTGGAGCTGCCGTACCGGGTCGTTCTGCTTGCCGCGGGCGACACCGGATTTGCGAGCGCGAAGACGTATGACCTCGAAGCTTTCGCGCCCGGAGTGGGCCGGTGGCTCGAGGTTTCGTCGTCAAGCAACTTCACCGACTTCCAGGGCCGGCGCGCGAACATACGCTTTCGACCGGCGGGCGGCGGAAAGCCGCGCTTTGTGCACACACTGAATGCATCGGGTCTCGCCTTTCCGCGAATCATCGCGGCCTTGCTCGAGCAGCACCAGAACGCGGACGGAACGGTTCGTGTGCCGGCGGCGCTCGAACCGTATTTCGGCGCTTCGGTGATCAAGTAGAGCGTGCGCCGAACCGCGCCGCTCTGGGCAGTCGTGTTCGGCGTCGCCGCGCTGCTCACGTGGTACGTATTCTACATGCGCAGCGTGGTCACGGATCTTCGCGCGGAAGCGTCGCGGGTTGGAAAGATGTACGCACGCGTGTACGATGCACTCACCGATCCGAATCCGAACGCGCCCACCACGGCGCTTCAGGATCTCTCGGCGCTGATGCGTGAATCCGGCGTCCCGATCATCGTGACCGACTCGCGCGGCGTGATCACCGCGACTGCGAACCTGCCGCGGGCGATCGAGGGAAGCAACGAGCGAATGCAGGCCTACGCCCGTGAGCTCGCGCACGAGAACCGGCCCGTCGTGGAGCCCGGCATCGGCACGGTGTACTTCGGCAACACTCGGCTCGTTGAGGGGTTGCGAATCGTTCCGGCGCTGCAGGCACTGCTGATCGCGATGTTCATCGGCGCCGGAGTCTATGCGCTCTGGACTCGCGGTCGTGCGGACAGGGAACAGGTGTGGGCCGGGATGGCGCGGGAGTCGGCGCATCAGCTGGGCACGCCGCTTTCCAGTATGAGTGGATGGATCGAACTGCTGCGTGATCACGAGCTGGGCGATCCCGTGGTCACGCACGCGCTGGCGCACATGGATGGTGATCTTGAGCGGCTTCGGCGGGTTGCGTTCCGCTTCGAGCGGATCGGTCGGCCACCCAGGCGCGAGCGCGTCGATGTGGGGACTATCGTCGAGGGAGTCGCGAACTACTTTCGCGCGCGGGTCCCGACGCTCGCGAAGGCCGTGACGATTCGCTCGGTTCGCCGCGGCGGCTCGCTCGTTGTCGACGGCGACCCGGTACTGCTTGAATGGGCCATTGAATCCCTGGCGAAGAACGCCATCGATGCGCTGGCGGGGCGCGGCGGCCGCGTCACGCTGTCGGCGCAGGAGCTACCAGAGGGCCGGGTTCGGATCCGGGTGAAGGACAATGGGCCCGGAGTTCCCCGCGAGCTGCGCAAGCGAATCTTCGACGCGGGTTTCTCCACCAAGGAAAAGGGTTGGGGCATTGGTCTGTCGCTCGCGCGGCGGATCATTACCGACGGACACAACGGCCGTCTCGTGCTGCAATCAGGCACGCGTGGCGCGACGTTTGACATCATTCTGGACCATGAATCAGCTACTTGATACGGAACCGCTCGCCGGCCTCAACGAGGCTCAGCGGGAGGCCGTGCTTCATTTTGAAGGACCCATGCTTGTGCTGGCCGGCGCGGGATCGGGAAAGACCCGCGTACTCACAACGCGCATCGCTCGCCTGGTCGAGCATCACGGGGTTGACCCGGCCCGCATACTCGCCGTGACGTTCACCAACAAGGCAGCGGGTGAGATGCGCGAGCGGATCGCCCGGCTGCTTGGCAGCGAACCGAAGGGAATGTGGTGCGGAACGTTCCATGCCATCGGCGCCAGGCTACTGCGTGCGCATGCGGCTGCGGTTGGCCGTGGTTCCAACTTCACGATCTACGACGAGGATGACAACCTCGCCGTGATCAAGCGCGTGATGGAGTCGGCGGGGATCTCGGCGAAGGCCTGGTCGCCCAAGGCCATTGCAGCGCTGATATCGGACGCGAAGAATGCGCTCGTGACGCCGGAAGAATACGCGTCGCTTGCGCTGGACCCGATGTCCCGCAATGCATCGGTCATCTACCGGAACCTCGACGCGGCGCTACGGAACGCTAACGCTGTCACGTTCGATGATCTCCTCACCCTTCCCGTGGAGCTGCTGTCCCGCGATGAGGCGCTCCGGAAACGGTTGGGGGAGCGGTTCCAGTTCATACTCGTGGATGAGTATCAGGATACGAATCGTGCGCAGTATCAGTTCATCAAGCTCCTGGCGAGCGAGCATTCCAACGTGGTGGTCGTCGGCGACGACGACCAGTCGATATATGGCTGGCGCGGCGCTGATATCCGCAACATTCTCGACTTCGAGCGGGAGTTCACGGATGCCCGCGTGGTGCGGCTGGAAGAGAACTACCGGTCCACGCCGAACATCCTCGAAGTGGCGAACGCCGCGATCAGCGCGAACGTCGGGCGCAAGGGCAAGACGCTGCGTGCCACGCGTCCCGCCGGAGAGCGCGCCACCGTCGTTGCGACGCTGGACGACCGCGATGAGGCTGACTGGGTGGTCGAGGAGATCATGTCGCGCAGCGCATCCGAGAATCGCAGCGCACGCGCTTTTGCAATTTTGTATCGGACCAACGCGCAGAGCCGGTCTCTGGAAGACGCACTCCGGAAGCACGCAATGCCGTATCGCCTGGTCGGTGCGGTACGTTTTTACGATCGTCGCGAGATCCGTGACCTCATGGCGTATCTCAAATTGATCGCCAACCCGTCCGATAATGAGGCATTCCGGCGCGCCGTGGCAGTTCCCAAACGTGGCCTTGGCGACACGACGATCGAAACAGTCGCCGGTGCTGCGCAGGGAGCCGGCCTCTCTATGCTGGAAGCCGCGTCGCGTCCGGAACTGCTCACCACCGTTCGCGCCGCGGCGCGATCTGGACTCGTCGCATTCGCGGAGCTGATCGGCCGCTTCAGCGAGATGGCCCGTACGTCGAGTGTGGACGAGCTGCTCCGGGATCTTGTTGACACCCTTCGCTTCGGCGACTATCTCCGCGCGGACAGCCCCGAGCAGGCGCGGGACCGCATAGAGAACGTGAGCGCGCTCATCGATGGCGCCATGGAGACCGTCGTCGACGACGGTGGCGAGGTTGGTCTCACGCCGCTCGATCACTTTCTCCAGCGCGCGATGCTCGTCGCGGGGACCGACCAGCTCGATCCTTCTGCTGAAGCGGTGACGCTGATGACGATGCACAACGCGAAGGGTCTGGAGTACCCGGTGGTCTTCATCACGGGAATGGAGGACGGGCTCTTCCCGACGTCGCAGGCGTTCGACAATCCGGCGAAGCTGGAGGAGGAACGGCGGCTCTTCTACGTTGGAATAACTCGTGCCGAGTCCAAGTTGTATCTCACCCACGCGGAGAGTCGCCGACGCAACGGCGAGATTGTTGGCGGAATCCCGTCTCGTTTCCTGAAAGAAATTCCGGCAGGAATGCTGGAAGAGCGGGGCACGCTCCGCGCCCGAACCAGCGGCCGACATTCGTGGGCCGATACCGTGCGCCGCAAGACCCACGAGGTGCCGGAGTGGCGTCAGGCGAAGCGTGACTGGGCTGCGGAGTCACAGGACGAACCCGCGTACAACAAGGGTGAGCGCGTGCGCCACGCTATCTTCGGAACGGGAGAAATCCTGGAGATCGGGGGCCTGGGACGTGACGTCAAGGCAACGATAATGTTCGACGACGAAAACGTGGGGCGAAAGACCATCAAGCTGGCCTACACCAAGCTGGAGCGGGAGTGATCGAATGGCGGTAACCGAAGCGGATGTGAGAAAGATCGCGGATCTCGCGCGACTGTCGCTTGATGAAGCCGAGCTGCCGGTAATCACCGCGCAGCTGAACGGGATTCTCTCCCACATGGATGTTCTCCAGCAGGTTGATACGTCCACAGTCGAGCCCATCGCCGGTATCGGCGCGGACGGAACGCCGCTGCGCGGTGACGCCGTGGCGCCCGATCCGATGACCATGACGGCACCCATGCTCGCGCCGGATTCCAGGGACGGCTTCATACTCGTTCCCCGTCTCGCCACGCACGAGGAGCTCTAGTGCGGAATATCCTCGACATGGTGGCGGAGAGCGTCGGACGCGCAACCGATCCACGATTCGGAAGCAAGGGGCTCAACATCGTTGTTGCGACAAATGCAGAATCGTCCGCAAAGAATGCGATCGATTGCTCGAGCAGATACGGCTCTGGCGCCAACATGTCGCTGCCTGGCGTTGCGGTCGCGGTCAAGGACAACATCGCGACCCTCGACATGCCGACCACCTGTGGCTCGCGCATCCTGGCGGGTTACACGAGCCCGTACGAAGCCACCGCCATCACGCGGCTTCGCGAGAATGGTGCGGTGGTGGTGGCAAAGACGAACATGGATGAATTCGCGATGGGCTCGTCAACCGAATCGAGCGCGTACGGCGCGGTGCGGAATCCCGTGGATCCGGAGCGAACCCCCGGCGGATCGTCGGGCGGCTCGGCGGCAGCGGTGGCGGCGGGAATCACGAACATCGCACTTGGCTCGGAGACTGGCGGTAGCGTGCGGCAGCCGGCCGCGTTCTGCGGCGTTGTGGGAATCAAGCCGACTTACGGTCGCATCAGCCGCTACGGTCTGGTAGCGTTCGGATCATCGCTGGACCAGATCGGAGTATTCTCGCGCTCCGTCCGCGAGGGGGCAATTGCGATGTACGCGATGTCGGGTCGCGATCCACGGGATTCGACATGTGCCGACGTTCCGGTGCCTGCCGCTCCTCCGGACGTCGAAGCGTTCCGTGGAAACACGCTCGACGGCGTCACCGTCGGTATACCGACGGAATACTTTCCGGATTCGCTGGACCGCGACGTTCGCGCGCGCTGCGACGTGGCGATCGAGATCCTTCGCGGACTGGGTGCGAAGGTAGTGGACGTGTCGCTGCCTCACACATCACTCGCGGTGCCCGTCTATTACATCATCGCTCCAGCCGAAGCATCGTCCAACCTCGCGCGCTTCGACGGGGTTCGTTACGGAAGGCGCGCTGCGAATGCTTCCGATCTGCGCGGCATGTACGAAGCTACACGGAGCGGCGGTTTCGGTGCCGAGGTGCAGCGCCGCATACTCATAGGAACGTACGTGCTATCGCACGGGTATTACGACGCGTACTATCGGAAGGCGCAGTCGGTTCGCGCGCTGATCGCGCGTGATTTCGAGACTGTCTTCGCGGCCGGTGTGGACGTGCTGTTCACTCCGACCACACCCACGCAAGCTTTCAAGTTGGGAGCCGTCACCGATCCGTACGAGATGTACATGAGCGACATCTTCACCGCGCCGGTCAATCTCGCCGGCATTCCTGCGATGTCCATTCCCATCGGTCGCGTGGCGGGACTTCCGATCGGCGGACAGTTCATCGCCCGGCATTTCGACGAGCCTGGCATGTTCAATGTTGCAGCGGCGCTCGAGTCGGCGATGGGCGCGGAGGCACACGCATGACGGACTGGAGCGAGAAGTACGAGATGGTCGTGGGGCTCGAAGTTCACGTTCAGCTCAAGACGCGGTCAAAGGCCTTCTGCGGCTGCTCGGCGGACTTTGGAGCACCGCCGAACGTCAATACCTGTCCGGTCTGCCTGGCGCTGCCCGGCGCGCTGCCGGTGCTAAACGCCGAAGCGGTGCGCCTTGCTGTTCGCGCGGCCATCGCGCTCGGCTGCACGGTGAATCTCACATCGGTATTCGCGCGAAAGAATTATTTCTATCCTGATCTTCCAAAGGGATACCAGATCTCGCAGTTCGACCGGCCTCTCGCGGTGCAGGGCACTGTTCGCGCCAGAATTCCGGGTGAGAGCCCGTTACGCAGCATCGCCATCACGCGACTGCACATGGAGGAGGACGCCGGCAAGTCGGTGCACGATCGTTATCCCCACATGACGGCGATCGATCTGAATCGTTCCGGCGTACCGCTTATCGAGATCGTATCGGAGCCTGACATACGCTCGGCCGCTGAGGCTGGCGCGTACCTCCGTACTCTCAAGCAGATTCTGCAATACGCCGACGTCAGCGACGTAAGCATGGAGGAAGGGAGCCTGCGCGTGGATGCCAACGTCAGCGCCCGCCTTCATGGCGAGAGCAAGCTGGGAACCAAGACCGAGGTGAAGAACGTCAACTCGTTTTCGGCAGTCGAGCGCTCGCTTCAGAGCGAGTTCGAGCGTCAGTGCGCCATGCTGGAACGGGGCGAGACCGTGCTACAGGAAACCATGCTCTGGGATGCCGCTCACCAAGCGGTGAGACCGGCACGATCCAAGGAGCAGAGCCATGACTACCGCTACTTTCCGGATCCCGATCTTCCACCGCTCATTCTCGATCCCGATTACGTCGAGCGGCTCAGGCGCACGCTGCCGGAGCTGCCGGAAGCATTGCGCGCACGCTTTACGAGTGCATTCGGACTGAACGACGCGGAGCTCGACGCGGTTACCGTGGAGCCGCGGCTTGCGGTCTACTTCGAGGGCGTTGCTCGCGCGCATGACGACGGACCGCACGCAGCGAAATGGTTGATGGGCGAGGTGGCGGCCGCGCTCAACGAGACGAACTCGACAATTCGCGATTTCTCCGTGCATCCCCAGCAACTCGCCGAGCTCCTGGACCTGATTCGCGACGGGAAGTTGAGCCATACGGCAGCGAAAGCTGTGTTCGCCACCATGCGCACGAGCGGCAAGTCGGCGTCCGTGGTGGCCGCGGAGTTGAGGGTGACGCAGGTCGGCGACGACACGCAGATCGAAGGCTGGATCGCCGAGGCGCTGGCTGAGATGCCCAACGAAGCCGCCCGCCTCCGTGCTGGCGAGAAGCGGCTCACTGGCGTGATCGTTGGCGCGGTGATGAAGAAGTCCGGGGGGCGCGCGGATCCAAAGAAGGTCAGCGCGCTGGTGGCGAAGCTCTCGGGCTGATGCGGCGCAGCAGTATCACTCTGCTGGGAAGACCGGAGCTCCAAGTTTCTCGTGGTATGCGAGATTCGTGGGCGGCATCCCGAACTCGCGGTCAGCGTCGTCGCGAATGGTCGGATCGCCTCCGCGGCGAAGCGCGGAGCGCCGCACCTTCTTGGCGGCCCTGAGTGCGACGTCACCAGATGGATCGAGCGCATACGGCTCCGAGTCGCCCATCCTGTTGAACAGATCCAGTATGAAGTTGTAGGATCGTGTCAGGTAACCACCGACTTCGGCGTCGGAAAGATCCCACCGGCTCTTTTCGGAAATGAGCTGGAACGCTCGCTGCCAGGAGTCGGTGTCCGTGACGTACACCATGCCCCGAAAAATTCGACGGTTGGTGTGCGTGCTGAAGATTGTCGGACTGAGGATCCGGTCCAGGTGGTCGTCCGCGCGAGAATGATCGAGCAGAATCAGCTCGCGCGCCTTGTGCGGCGAGTCGCCGCCAAGGTGTGTCTCGAACCGGCTTTCCCAGTAGCTGTGACCGATGGCCGCGGTGGTGGATGTCACTGCGAGCTGTTTCGGTACGTAGTAGTTGTGGGCGACCGAGTCTGCGGCGAGATGTGCGAGGTAGCCCAGCGCGAAGGCGCGCATCCGTTCGTCGCCGGCGAGATCGTGGATTTCGAATCCAACGCGCCAGGAGTGGCAGTGCCGTCCGGCTTCCGCGTATTTCTTCGCGATGCTGGTGTCCGCGGCGATCGAGCCGTAGAGAAAGTCGTACGGAAACGCCTCCAGCAGCTCGGCGATGCTGCCAGGCATCATCGCGAGCGAGCGCAACACGGCGTCACCCAGGAATACATGAGTGCCCGGTGTCCAGGCGTGCGCCGTCCTGGGAAGCAGGAGGAGCAACAGCACCGCGAGGGCCGTTGCTCCTCTCAGATCAAACGCCCAGCCGCCGCCGGCGGCGGCTAATCGATTTGCGGAGATCCTGCAATTCCCCCGAGACAGTGTCCTCGACAGCCGCCTTCGCGGCTTCGAAATAATCGTGAAGCTGTTCGCCGACACCATCGAGCGAGAGATCCTCCGCCCACTCCGCGCCGCGCTCATACCCGCGTCGTGCGCCCTCGGCCGCCTTTCCGGCCATCCGTGCTCCGGCTCCGGCCAGCGACGCAATCCCGGCGCTCTTGCCGACAAAATCCATTCCCCGGGCGAGCGTACCCCGCGACGGCGGACGACGACGGAACAGCATGGTGACTCCAACGCCAACCGTCAGGCCTATCAGCGCAGCCGTGAGAAGGTCAAGGTCCTCTTCACGCGAGCCCCCCGCGGCGTCGCGGCGAGTGCCGCGATCGGGCCGGCGGGTGCGTGCCGGCCGAACCGGCCGTGTCTCCGTTTCTGATGTCGCCATCCTCAAAATCCTCCCCTGAATCGAATACCTGCGCCAGACCCGCCCGAACACCATGCACCGTGGAAGCCGTGTTGATGAACGCGGATTCCGCTTCGTCCTGCACCACTTCTATCAGTGCGTTGAACTCGTCCAGCCTCGCCTCGGCTTCCTTCACCGCCTTGAGGAGCCGCGCATTCGCGGCGGCCACGGTCTGCTGCACCTGCCTCACGTCACCCTTCACAATGGCGACGATCTCTCGAGCGTCCTCGGTCACTATGCTCGCGCTGCGAAACAGCGGAGCGACGTCACCGTAAACGTTGTCGATGAGCTCGTTCACCTTCTTGTACGTCTTCCGGAAGTTCCACGCTGCGGGTACGAGGCCGACAGCGAGGACCAGCAACGAGATCGTCATCAGCCCGCTAGCGACCGAGGTGATCTTCTCGAACGTCCCGACCGCGGCCGGCACCTGCTTGGTGACGAGCGTGTCCGGAAGAATGTGAGCCGCCTGGATGAGCAGCGATGTGATGTGCATCGTGTCGTACATGGGCGCGATTGGTGCAAGGGAGGGGCCAGCCCCTGATGCCGGTATTCCGGCACCCAGAAGGCCAGCCAGGGCTGCTTGGCCCTATATTGTCGCCAATACCATGACTGCTGTCCAATACATCGTCGAGGGAGGAAACAGGCTGCGAGGCAGCATCCGCCCCTCCGGAAACAAGAACGCCGCCCTTCCGATAGTCGCCGCGGCACTCCTCTCGCGCAATCCCGTACGGCTCACCAACGTGCCCCGAATCCGGGATCTCGAGACCCTCGTGGAGCTCCTGCGGTCGGTTGGAGCCGAGGCAACGTGGACGGAGCGCAACACCCTGGATATCGAAGCCCGGGAGCTCCGGCCGGCGGGGCTGGATGCCGTGCTCTGCGCCAAAATCCGGGCGTCGATACTGCTCGCGGCTCCGCTCCTCGCACGCTGTGGAACTGCCAGACTTCCCGCTCCTGGCGGCGACGTGATCGGCCGGCGCCGGCTTGACACGCACTTCCTCGCGATGACGCAGCTCGGCGTCGACGTCGTCGAAAGCGACGGCTACGTCATGAAGACGGACCGGCTAATCGGCGCGGATGTGTTCCTGGACGAGCCGAGCGTCACCGGCACCGAGAACGCACTGATCCTTGCCGCCGCAGCGGAGGGAACGACAATCCTGCGCAATGCCGCCAGCGAGCCGCACGTCCAGGACCTCGCCCGTTTCCTCGTCACACTCGGCGCACGCATCGACGGCATCGGTACCAACACCGTGACTGTCAACGGCTCCGGCTCGCTCGGTCAGACTGCGGTCACGCACCGCATCGGTCCCGACCACATCGAAGTCGCATCGTTCATCGGGCTGGCGGCCGTGACAAAATCAGAACTACGCGTGCAGGACGCCGGCGTCGAGCACCTCCGGTCCACACTCATGGGATTTGAGCGGCTCGGAATCAAGTGCCGTATCGAGGGTGATGATCTCGTGATTCCGGCGGAGCAGGAATTGCGCGTGCAGAAGGACTTCGGCGGCCACATACCCAAGCTGGAGGATCAGCCATGGCCCGCGTTTCCGGCGGATACCATGTCAATCGCGATTGTGGCCGCGACGCAGTGTGACGGCGTGATTCTCGTGCACGAGAAGATGTTCGAGTCGCGTCTGTTTTTCGTGGACCGGCTCATCGGAATGGGCGCGAACATCGTGTTGTGCGATCCGCACCGGTGCATCGTGAGCGGCCCCAGCGCGCTTCGCGGATCGGCGATGGATTCCCCCGACATTCGAGCGGGTATGGCGATGCTCATCGCCGCGATGTGCGCGACCGGAAGCAGCACGATCAACAACGTCACCCAGATCGAGCGCGGCTACGAGCGCATCGACGAGCGACTCAACGCGCTCGGCGCGAACATCAGCCGCGTGGACGACCGCAGGCACTAGGGCACCTTGCAGACTCCGGTCGAGCTGGTACCCGATTTCGATGAACTGGGGATTCTCGCATTCACGACCACGCGTGCCGCTGGTACTTTCGGCCTGTCCGGCGCCGACCCGGTGGGCGAGGTGCTCGGACGCTGGACCGCACTGATAGCCGACACGGGAGCGCGAGGCATCTGCGTCGCACCCCAGATTCATGGTGATACGGTCCTTCCGCACGTGACGCCGTGGGACGGTTTTCTGCGGACGCGGCCCGCGGACGGCCACGCGACGCAGGAGCGCGGGCTCGCGCTCGCCGTGACGGTGGCCGATTGTGCACCCGTGTTCGTCGCACATCCGTCGGGCGCGGTTGCGATCGCCCACTCGGGCTGGCGCGGCACCGAAGCCCGGATCGTGCAGCAGGCCATCCGCGTCCTCGGCGTCGCCGGCCTTGCGCCCGACGAGCTCATTGTCCATATCGGCCCGGCCATCTGCGGTCGCTGCTACGAGGTCTCGGCTGACGTTAGAGCCCGTCTTACCGGCGAAACCTCCAACCGGCCGGGCAACGTGGACATCCGCTCCCTCATCGCGGAACACGCCGCCGCAGCGGGCGTGTCACGTATTTCCGTGTCCGGCAGCTGCACGCGGTGCGACAACGACAGCTTCTATTCCCACCGGGCAGGCGACGCGGGCAGGCAGATCGCAGTCATCGTTGCAAAACAATAGTTTAGAAGATATATTTCCAGGTTCCCATGGAATATCCCGTCCACCCTTTTACCCAGCACATGCCCGACACAGAAACCCTAACCGGCACGACCGACCACGCGATGACTGCGCGCGAAAAGCGCGACATGCAGCGCGCTCAGCTTCGGCCGCTTGCCAACCTTCGCCCCGAGCTGTACGACGAGGACGATTACTCGACGGACGAGCTCGAAGCCATGATGGCGATGTACAACGGAACCATGGCGTCCATCGAGGAGGGCGAGATTGTCAAGTCTCGCGTTCTCGATATTCGCGACAATATGGTTGTCCTCGACATCGGCTTCAAGTCTGAGGGAACGATCCCTCTCGAAGAGTTCAAGGACATGCCGGAGCTCAAGCCCGGCGACGAAGTCGAAGTCCTCCTCGAGCACCTCGAGGACATGGAAGGGTCCGTCGTCCTTTCCAAAAAGAAGGCCGACTTCATGCGCGTCTGGGAGCGCATCCGCGTCGCGTACGAGAGCGATCAGCCGGTGGCGGGCATTCTCACCAAGAAGATCAAGGGCGGCGTCGTCGTCGATCTCATGGGTGTGGACGCCTTCCTTCCGGGTTCGCAGATCGCGCTTCGCCGCGTTCCGAACGTGGACGAGCTGCTCGGCCAGACGTTCGACTTCAAGATCATCAAGCTCAACAAGCGCCGTCGCAACATCGTCGTGTCCCGCCGCGTGATCCTCGAGCAGGAACGCGCAGGAAAGCGCGAGCGCCTCATGAAGGAGCTGCAGAAGGACCAGATCCGCAAGGGAATCGTCAAGAACATCACCGACTTCGGTGCGTTCATCGACCTCGGCGGCGTCGACGGTCTGCTGCACATCACCGACATGTCCTACGGCCGGGTCACGCACCCGTCCGAGATGGTTCAGATCGGCCAGGAGCTCGAAGTCAAGGTTCTCGACATCGACTGGGATCGCGAGCGCATTTCGCTCGGCCTCAAGCAGCTCCAGAGCTATCCGTGGCAGGATGTCGCCGAGAAGTATCCGGTCGGCACCCGCGTGTCGGGCAAGGTCGTCTCGATCACCAACTACGGTGCATTCATCGAGCTGGAGCCGGGCATCGAAGGCCTGGTTCACATCAGCGAGATGAGCTGGACGCGCAACGTCCGTCACCCGAGCAAGATCGTGTCGATCGGCGAGACCATCGAGGCAGTGGTCCTCAAGGTCGATCCGTCGGAAGAGAAGATCTCACTCGGAATGAAGCAGACCGAGGAGGATCCGTGGATGACGCTGCCACAGCGCTATCCCATCGGCATGCGGCTCACGGGCAAGGTTCGCAACCTCACGAGCTTCGGCGCGTTCGTCGAGATCGAGCCTGGCATCGACGGTCTCATCCACGTATCCGACATGAGCTGGACACGTCGTGTGCAGCATCCGTCGGAAGTGATCAAGAAGGGTGACACGGTGGACGTGGTGGTGCTCAACATCGATCCGGAGAACAAGCGCATCTCGCTCGGCCTCAAGCAGGCCGTCGAGGATCCGTGGCTCCGCATTGGTGAGACGTACCCCGTGGGTACCGAGCTGCGCGGACACGTCGTACGCCTGATGGACAAGGGCGTGGTCGTGGACATCGGCAACGACATCGAAGGCTTCGTTCCGAACAGCCAGCTCAACTTCGGCAACCCGGTCAACAGTCCGGCGGACATCGTGTACGAAGCGATGAACCTCGATCTGCGCGTTCTCGAAGTGGATCCCATCCACCGCCGCATCGTCCTCGCAGTAACCGCGATTCCAGAGGAGCAGCCACCGCGCCCGGCAGAGCCGAGCAAGGTGATTCCGATGGAGACCGAGGAGTACAGCGTCTCCGACTATACGGCGGAGATCCCGGCGGTCCTCCCGGCAACGTACGACGAAGAGTAAATAATGACGATGCGCGATAAGCTCGCGCTTCTGGAGCAACGCCGCGCCGAGTCCGAACTCGGTGGCGGCGTTGCTCGTATAGAGGCCCAGCACAGGAAGGGAAAGCTCTCCGCGCGCGAGCGCATAGACCTGCTGCTCGACGAAGGATCGTTCACCGAGCTGGACCGGTTTGTCGTTCACCGCAGCACCGACTTCGGACTGGAAGAGCAGAAGTTCTACGGCGACGGCGTGATCACTGGGTGGGGCCGCATCAACGGCCGCATGGTCTACGTGTTCTCGCAGGACTTTACGGTCTTCGGCGGTTCGCTGTCGGAGTCCTACGCAGAGAAGATCGTGAAGGTGATGGATTTTGCGATGCGCAATGGTGCTCCGGTGATCGGGCTCAACGATTCCGGCGGCGCGCGAATCCAGGAAGGCGTGGTTTCCCTCGGCGGCTACGCGGAGATATTCCTGCGGAACACGCTTGCTTCCGGTGTGGTGCCGCAGATCTCGGCCATCCTCGGTCCGTGCGCGGGCGGTGCGGTGTACTCGCCGGCCATAACCGATTTCACGTACATGGTGCGGCACTCGTCGTACATGTTCGTGACCGGCCCCAACGTGGTTAAGACCGTAACGCACGAAGACGTGACCATGGACGAGCTGGGCGGTGCAGATACGCATGCGATGAAGTCTGGCGTGTCGCACTTCACACACGACAGCGAGCCGGAATGCATCGCCGCGATTCGCGATCTCATGCGCTTCATTCCCTCGAACAACGTCGAGGAGCCGCCGCGTGGCGCGGGGACCGACCCGGCCGATCGGCGCGACGAGGCTCTCCTTGACATCGTCCCGGACAACGCAAACAAGCCGTACGACATGCACGATGTGCTGCGCCGCGTGATCGATGACGCCGAGTTCTACGAGGTGCAGAAGGACTTCGCGGAAAACATCATTTGCGGCTTCGCGCATCTGGGTGGCTTCAGTGTTGGCATCGTCGCCAATCAACCCGCCATGCTCGCGGGGGTGCTCGACATCAATGCGTCAGTGAAGGCGGCGCGCTTCATTCGCTTCTGCGATGCATTCAACATCCCCATCGTTACGTTCGAGGACGTTCCCGGCTTCCTGCCGGGCGTCGCGCAGGAACATGGCGGCATCATCAAGCACGGCGCCAAGCTGCTCTTCGCGTACTGCGAGGCGACGGTGCCCAAGCTCACGGTGATCACGCGAAAGGCCTACGGCGGCGCGTACGACGTCATGAGCTCCAAGCACATCCGGGGCGACTTCAATGTTGCGTGGCCCACGGCCGAGATCGCGGTGATGGGGCCCAAGGGCGCCGTCGAGATCCTGTTCCGGAAGGACATCGCGGAAAGCAGCGATCCCGCGGCAGCCACGGACGAGAAGATCGCGGAGTACGTGGAAAAGTTCGCGCATCCATACATCGCCGCCGGCCGCGGGTACATCGACGACATAATCGATCCACGCGACACGAGGCCGGCTCTCATCGGCGCGCTTGAGAGCCTGCGCGGGAAGCGCGACAGGAACCCGCCCAAGAAGCACGGGAACATCCCGCTCTGATGTTCGACTCGGTACTCATCGCTAACCGCGGCGAGATCGCCGTGCGGATCATCCGGGCGTGCAGGGAGCTCGGCGTTCGCTCGATCGCAGTGTACAGTGACGCCGATGCGTCGGCTCCGCACGTTCGCGCAGCCGACGCCGCCGTCAACATCGGTCCCGCGCCGTCGGCGCAGAGCTACCTGCTGGGCGATCGGATCATCGAGGCGGCGCTTCGCGAAGGGGCGCAGGCGATTCATCCGGGATACGGCTTCCTGTCGGAACGGGAATGGTTCGCGCGCGCGGTGCGCGATGCGGGCCTCGTGTTCATCGGGCCGCCCGCGGAGGCGATCGCCGCGATGGGCAGCAAGACCGCGGCACGCACGCTTGCCGTTGCGCACGACGTACCAGTGGTGCCAGGAACCACCGAGTCGATTCCCACCGCGGCTCGTGCGGCCGAGATCGCGGCGGAGTACGGGTATCCTGTCCTTCTGAAGGCCGCTGCTGGCGGCGGAGGCAAGGGGATGCGCGTGGTTCGCGACGCCAGTGAAATCTCGGCGTCCTTCGACGCTGCGCGCCGCGAGGCGCGGAATGCCTTTGGAGACGACGCGATATACCTCGAGAAGTACGTCGAGGGCCCGCGCCACGTGGAGATCCAGATCATCGGTGACCTGCACGGCAACATCGTGCACCTCGGTGAACGCGAGTGCTCCGTTCAGCGGCGGCATCAGAAGATGATCGAGGAGGCGCCAAGCGTTGCCGTCAGTCCATCACTGCGCGCGGAGATGGGCGCGACGGCCGTTCGTGCTGCGCGTGCAGCTGGCTACGTCAACGCCGGTACGTGCGAGTTTCTGCTCGATCGCGACGGAAAATATTACTTCCTCGAGATGAACACGCGCCTGCAGGTGGAGCATCCTGTCACGGAGCTCGTCACGGGCGTCGATCTCGTTCAGTGGCAGCTTCGCGTAGCCGCTGGCGAGCCGCTCGGCTTCACACAGGCCGAGATAACGCCGCATGGCTGGGCGATCGAGTGCAGAATCACGAGCGAGGATCCTGAGAACGATTTCCTGCCTTCCACGGGACGCATCTCGTATCTGCAGCTTCCGTCCGGTCCCGGTGTTCGCTGGGACGGCGGCGTCGAGACGGGGAGCGAGGTGTCGCTGCACTACGATCCCATGCTCGCGAAGTTGATCGTGCACGCCCCAACTCGTGACTTTGCAATCGCGCGCATGCACAGAGCACTTTCGGAGCTGGTCGTGACCGGAATCGAGACATCGCGCGAGTTTCATCTCCGCGTGATGGAGGACGCTGAGTTTCGTGCCGGCGCGATAGAAATCCAGTGGTTAGAGCGCCGGCTTCCCTCGCTGACCACGGATGCGGGAACCGAGGACGGCAAATTGCTCGCGGCTCTGGCCGGTGCATTACTTGCCGAGTCGGACAACGGCCCGCGAACAGTGAGCAATGCGGCAGCCGAGGAAACCAGCTCAGCCTGGCAACGCGCCGCACGACTCGAGTCACTGCGGTAGTGTCTCGCACTGTAAGCCTAACCGTCGAGGCGATCGCAGCGGGTGGCGACGGGGTGGCGCGTGCCGAGGGATTGGTAGTCTTCGTTCCGCGGACCGCGCCCGGCGACGTGCTCACCGCGAGCATTGCGGGGAAGGGACACTTCGCACGGGGATCCCTCCGAAAGTTGCTACGTCCGTCGCCGGACAGGATTGAGCCACCGTGCACCCATTATGTTCGCGAGCGTTGCGGCGGCTGTCAGATCCAGCACATGTCGTACTCATCCCAGCTTCGGGCCAAGCAACGCATAATCGCCGACGCGTTTCAGCGAATCGGGAAGCGGGAAATCCAGCCGCCGGAGCTCATCCCGAGTGAGAGCGAGTGGCGATACCGATCCAAGCTCACGCTGGCGCTAAGGCGCCGCGCTGGCGGATGGATCGCGGGCCTTCATCCGTTCGATGATCCTGGCCGGATATTCGCGCTGGCCGACTGCCCCATAACCGATCGCCGCGTTGTGTCGACGTGGCGTGAGATCATCGCGGCGGCGGAGTTCCTCCCGGAAGTTCTGGCGCTCCGCGGCAGTGTTCGATGGACTGAAGATGGACCGACGTTCGTGCTGATGGGTGGCTCGCGCTGGAGCTCCCACGCCGCCTTCTTCGAAGCGATCCCCAGTCTCGCTTCGCTCTACTGGGAACCGGAAGACGCCGGCCGACGATTACTCGCCGACCGGCGCACGCGCACCGCGCCAGCGGCGTCGTTCGCGCAGGTCAATCCGGTCGTTGCGGCGGTGCTGCGGGAGTACGTGTTCGGTGTCGTGTCGGCACTCCGACCGCAGTTGGTGATTGATGCATACTCCGGGACGGGCGAGATGTCGGCGGCGCTGGCGGCGACAGGCGTAACGGTGGCCGCGATCGAGCTCGATGCGGACGCGGCTCGCTGGGCGGAGCAGCAGCTTCCGCCACCGTCCCGCTCAATATCCGGACGGGTGGAGGAAATGCTTCCACGCGCACTACCGGCGGACGTCGTGATTGTAAATCCGCCCCGAAGCGGACTTCATCCAGACGTCACTACCACGCTGTCGGACGCGGCAGGAGTGCGGGCAATTGTTTACATCAGCTGCGATCCAGCCACACTCGCCCGTGATGTGTCCCGACTCCCGGGTCATGCGATTGAATCGATACGAGCATTTGACATGTTTCCGCAGACCGCGCACGTCGAAACAGTTTGCGTTCTCACGCCAGTTGCGCGGGGAACCGAGGAACGATCATGAAATATCTGGTTGACGTAAATGCTGCGAGGTACGCGATCGACGCCGACAGGGTGAGCGCGACGGGTTTGAATAGTGCGGTTTCCGCAACGCTGGACGCGACCGTCGGTACTCCTGTGCACACGCTGCGTGTCGGCGATCGCGCCATACGGGTTGTAGTGCATTCCCGCGACAGCAGGGGCCGATACACGCTCGACGTCGATGGTCATCGTTATCGCGTCGAAGCGCTGGGCGAGAGAGCACGGATGATACGCGAGGCCGCCGCTCGCGCCGCGCCGCCGGCCGGACCGGCTCCCATCGTCGCGCCCATGCCAGGTCTCGTTGTACGAGTCAACGTCGTCGTCGGCGACACCGTAGCCGCGGGACAGGGCATCCTGGTGATGGAAGCGATGAAGATGGAGAATGAGCTGCGCTCCTCCGCCGCTGGAACCGTCAAGGCCGTCCGCGTTGCAGCTGGTACCATTGTGGAGAAGGGCGCGATCCTGGTGGACCTGGAGTAGCGCCCGGAGTCAACGCCGGCGGTACGTCACCGCGTCGGTGTCTGCGAGCGCGGAGAGCAGATACGTAAGCGAGGCCGTCCCGTCCATGATCGGCTCGTTGGTGCTGTAGTCACCCCAGTCGTCATGATAGACGATGAAGCCCGTGTTGAACGCCGCGAAGCGGTCGGGGTGCGTCAGATGCACGGCCTTGAGGTTATGGAAAATCGAGCTGTAAACCGGCCCGTCTATGAGTCCGCCCGTGAGCTGCAGCTGCAGTTGCCGCGAAACCACAGAGTGTGGATCGTGAGCGTAGTCGCCGGACGCGGGGAGTCCTATTACCATCGACACTCCCCACGGATTGGCGCCGAACAGCCAGTCGCGCGCCGCGGTCTCGTACTCCAGAAATAAGTTGTCACCGGTCATGCGCCGATACAGGTACGCCTGCGTCGCGAACGCGACCATGAGATCATTGGAGCACCAGATGAACGGGATGCCGACGCGAAATCCGTTATGCGCGCGTCCGACCACTCGCTCAAGTCCCTGTCTGTAATGCATGGCCATTGCCGCGCGCGTCCGTGGGTTGCCTGCGCGCCACATGGCGTAATGCCCGCTGTTGTACCACGGGTACCATTCATAATGTCGCGCGGTGTCCGCGCCCATCCACGGGGTCACCGGCTCCCGCCGTGCGAAGTCGGCCGCGTCACGTGCGTACCGGGCCTCGCCGGTGAGCGCGTACAGCTCGGCGGCGCCCAGCTCCATGTCATCGGTCCAGTTCGCTTCCTCGTAGAAATAGGGCGCGTGTCCCGGTGCCGTCTGGCACACGCCAGGTGACGCGAGTCCAACCGCGTAGGCCGCGATCGCGCGCTCGCGCAGCTGCCTGGCGAACACGGGATCACGGTTGCGATACTGTGCGGCCGCGATCGCGAACGCGGAGGCGAACTTTCCCGCAGTTGACGCCTTGCCGGTTGATCTGTTTTTGAACGAAAACAGTCCCTGCGGCTGTCCAGTGCAGGGATACACCGGGCGCTCGCGCCCCTTTCCCCACCCGTAATCGGACGAGTCGGTGGTGGGAAGGTCCAGATACGCATGATCCCGATCGTCGCCGACCTGGTTGTACATCTCGCTGTCGCTCGGGAACATGTGCAGGAGCCACTCCAACCCGTGCCGCGCTTCGTCCAGCACATCCGCGGTGCGGTTCGGCCCGGGCAAACCGTCCGAATCGAAGGCATCTGCGAATGACCTTGGATGGTCGCGATAGGCAGCGAGCATTACGTACGTCGCGTTCGCCGACGTCGTGACGTACTGCAGGTAGTCCGACGCGTCGGCCCACCCACCAGAAGTGGCGCGGAACTGTCCGTCACGCGCAGAGTCGCCGACGATGATCCCATCGTGAGTGTGGACTGTCGCGTTGAACACGGGGTTGAAGCCCGAGCGCTGCTCACGCATGTAGTAAAGGAGTGTGTCGGCTGCTCCGCGATATACATCCGGATCGATCCTGAGCGGAGGTGATTCCACTCCGTCGGCTACGATCATGTACCTGCCGCGACGAGTCACGGAGCTGAAATCCAGCCTGTAAGTCTCGACGCACGGACCGAACGCTCCCGACGCTCTGGCGGCTGCGGGACCGTAGGCGACTTTTCCGGCCGTGTCGCGCACCGTAAATCGCGAGAGCGCGACGCTAGCAGTCGCGCAGACCACGGCCACCTTGAGATCGTGCGGCAGGTAACCGAGTTGATTGATCCGGATGACGAAGGGCCGCGCCGACGTCTGCGAAACCACAGCAACCGCCTGTTGCAGGTCGCCAGACGGACGATTGAAATCCGACCCGGTAGTATCCGTGGTGTGCCCGAGGACGAAGAGCCCGAGCGCGATATTGACGAGACTCAGGCGCATGGAAAGACTCGCTGCATGATCATTTCACGTTGGGCGGTACAGTCATGGCACGAAGCCCGGCGAATACAATCCGCCGGGCTTCGTGTTTGCTGCTCACTGTTGCGCGACGGGTTACGGTGCCGTGAGTGTGGTGCTGTACTTGGCATTGATCGCGGCGACGATCGCGCCGGCGACCGCCTTGTGCGCAGTCAGCGTCGGGTGCACGCCGTCGAGCGAGATGCACGCGCCGAACGGGGCAGTTGCATTCGCGAGGTTGGGTACAGTACTGATGCAACCGCTGCCCTTCAGAGTGACGAGCAGTGGATTTGGATCATAAAACGCCCAGCCGTTCGCAGCAGCCTGCGCCGCTATGTACGTGTTGTAAGCCGTCACCGTAGTCACGAGTGACGCCTGCTCGGTGGCATCGAGCACGAAGATGTCTCCGACGGCCGTTGGCGGAATCGAGTTCTTGGCGCAGCCGACAACGCGTGGATGCGCGCCCGAGTTCATCTGGCCCAGGATGGATACGGAGATGAGCGCCTGGTTGCCCGGCGACGTGAGACAGTTCGGAAGGATGGTGGTGGTTCCACCTGCGAACTGGTCGAAGCCGGCCTTGAATGCCGGATTCTGCAGCGCAGCGACGGGGAACAGTGCGGGCACCGCGGTGACGTTGAGGACACCGATGAGCACCGCACCCTTCAGTGTGGGTATCGCCTTGAGCCCCGCGATCATCGCGCCGTAGCTGGTCTGGAACGACGCGAGTGAGGTCACGCCGTTCGTCACGCCCGTCGTCGGTACGAGCAGCCCAGACAGCGCTGCAGAGAGCACGTCGTTATTGCCGATCCACGCCGAAACAAAGGTCGGGTTGGCATCGGCAGCCTTGGCGACCTGCGTCTTTCCACCAAGAATGAACGTGGAAAGCGAGTTGGAAGAGGCGGTGCTCACGCCGGTTGGATCCGCCGCGGTAGCGCCCGGTACTGCGACGTTGTTGAGCGCGTTGGTTATGGATGCCGGATTCCGCAGCGCGCATGTTGTAGACGTGCCAGCTGCGAGGCGTGCCTGCGTCTGGAAGTTCACGATCGGCGGCGGGCACCCTGGCAGCGCCAGCGATGCGTACGCATACCGTGTGTTCATGGAATGAGCGAGCAGCGCTGCGTAGCTCTGCTGCTGCGTGCTGTCGTTGATACCGCCGGACTGGAAGCCGGCGGTGAGGCTGTTGCCAAGTGCGACGTAGCTGCTGAACAGCGTGTTCGTCGGCGTGAGCGGAGGTACGACTGCCGTCGGGCCGTTATCGGCACAGGCGACGGTGAGCGCGGCGAGTGTCGCTGCCGCGACCGCGCGGACCATGTTGCTTGATCGAATCATCGGATGCAGGCGCGGTTAGAAGGTGAAGTTGAGTGCGGCGGAGAACACGTCTGCGCGGAGCGAGTAGGCTCCGGAGTTGAGCTGTGTTCCGTCCTGCGTGGGGCTGGTGCGCTCGACAAGGCGTCCGCGGCGGCCGGGGGTGTTCACGTTCAGGTAGCCGAGATCGAGCTTTATCGTGCTCGTCACCGGCATCGCGATGCCGAGGGAGAAGTTGCGGCGGTTCATGTCCGGCAGAAGCGGCGTGACAGTCTGGTCCGGTGCAGGCGATTCCGCGTAGCTGTATCCAGCGCGGCCGGTGAACCTGCTGAACTGATGCTCCGCTCCGAGGCGCAGCATCCACGAATCATTGTAGTTCTCCGGAACGATCTTGCTGCTCGCGGCAGCCGGTCCGGTGAATGTAACCGGAAGGTTCTCGAAGGACGACCAGCCGATACGGCCGACGTCGACGGAAAGCTTGTTGCCGTTCTCGGAATATCCGATACCACCCTGCATCTGCCACGGATGGACGATCTGCGAGTAGCCCTTCTGGCTCACGAGCGTTCCGCCGGTGAGCGTGCTGAAGCTGTTGGCGAGCAGCGCGTCGATCGGAACTGCTGAACCCGTTGGACTTACCGGGTTGCTCTGGGGCAGAGTGAGTCCGGTCGGCACCTGGATGAACGTCGCCTGCGCATTACGGTAATTGAATTTGAGAGCGGACAGATACCGCGCTCCGACGGACCAGGGGCCGAACTTGCCGTGTACGCCGAGATTGAAGCCGACGGCGTTCGATGTAGCATGGAACTTGGCCCGCGCGAACTCCGTCTGCGACGCGATCCCGAGCTGACCGAACTTTGTCGTCCCCGCAGCGGTCTGCTGCGAGAGGTCGAGCGATTGAGTGAGGTCAACGGTCGAGTGTCCGAAAATCGGGCCGCCGCCGATCGACCATTCGTCGTTCGCCTGCCAGGCGATGTTCGGCTGGTAGTACACCGTCTGGAGCGCAGCGCGAAGCGCGGAGAAGCGCCCTGGAAAATCGTCGTTCCACTGGGATGTGAGGCCGTACGGTACGTAGATGCCCATTCCGAGGGAGGCCTTTCCGAGACGCATCGCGGCGAAGCCTTCCGGCACCATCGCCGGCTGGATCTTGCTGTTATAGGTTCGGCCCGTGCTGTCCTGATTGAACGATCCAGCGATCCTGATGATGCTAGCACCGACATTGACTGTCCTGCCAGTGAGCTCGGCGGCTGCGGCCGGGTTCCAAAAGATGGTCGATGCGTCTTCGCACGGCGTACCCGTCACGGCAAAGCCGCGAGACACTGCGCAGGTGCCGATTTCGTTCAACCCGAAGCCCTGGCCTGAGATTGCTGCGGCGGGAATGCACACGGCAAGGGCGGGGGCCCATAGCGCGCGGCGGAGGAACGACATTGAAATCCTCATGCTCTTCTGATTGAGGGAGGTGGATGGTCCGGACCCCTGGGTCCAACCCGTCGTACCGGTATGGAGGGTGGCCCAAAATACAACCGGCGGACCATGTACGCCAGACGACATTTTGGCTCGGATTGACTAACGCGCGGGGCGGGGGTAACTTAGGAGGCTGTCGCATTTCGCAATCGATTATCCTCCCAATGAAGACTTTCTCCTCCACCCCATCTGATATTGTCCACGATTGGTACATCGTGGACGCGGAAGGCATGGTGCTCGGCAGACTCGCCACTGAAGTGGCTCGCGTCATCCGTGGCAAGCACAAGCCTACCTTTACGCCCCACATGGACGGCGGCGACCACGTCATCGTGATCAACGCGTCCAAGGTGAAGGTCACTGGTCGGAAGGCGGAGCAGAAGCGCTACTTCCGGCATACCGGCTACATGGGCCACGAGCGTTTCACCACGTTCGAAGATATGCTCGGCAAGCATCCGGAGCGCGTCATCGAGCATGCTGTCAACGGGATGTTGCCCAAGACCGCGCTCGCCCGCACGCACATGCGTACCAAGCTGCGCGTTTACCCCGGTGCGAATCATCCGCACAAGGCCCAGCAGCCCAAGTTGCTGACCATAACCACCAAGTAAGAATGCCTGACGGAATAATCCACACGATCGGCCGCCGCAAGGAAGCAGTCTGCCGCGTCTACATCAAGCCCGGCTCCGGCAAGTGGCTCGTGAACGGCCGCACGTTGGGCGATTACTTCCCGCGCCCGGCGCACGTCTCCACCATTCAGCAGCCGTTCACGGCGACCGACATGCTCGGACGCTATGACGTGACGGCAAACATCGATGGCGGCGGACTGTCGGGCCAGGCCGGCGCTCTCCGTCTCGCCATTGCTCGCGCGCTGGTCAAGGAAGACGAGTCACTCAAGCCAAAGCTTCGCGGACTCGGCTTTCTCACTCGCGACGCACGCGTCGTCGAGCGCAAGAAACCAGGCCGGCCCAAGGCACGCAAGCGCTTCCAGTTCTCCAAGCGCTAGAACGGTACCACGCGCGGGATTGGCCAGCTGCCGATCCCGTGCTGTAGGATACAGGATCGAGGTCGCCCGCCAGGCGACCTCGCGCAGAAGGGCCGGCGCGGTGCCGGCCTCAACTCACATCTCTCCCGAGCCAACACGGGTGCCGGCCCAGCCGGTCGTCGCGGCACTGACGGAGAGAGACGTAATCAACCACACCTAAGGATCACTCAGAATGTCCCAGCCAAACCTCGAGCAGCTGCTCGAAGCCGGCGTTCACTTCGGCCACCAGACGCGCCGTTGGAACCCGAAGATGCGCAGATTCATTTTCGCCGAGCGCAACGGCATCCACATAATCGACCTCCAGAAGACCCTTCGCCAGCTCGAGCTGGCCCAGAAGCTCGTGGGTGAAGTTGTCGCGCGCGGCGATCAGGTTCTCTTCGTGTGCACCAAGCGCCAGCTCGTCCCGATCGTCAAGGCGGAAGCCGAGCGCTGCGGCGCGATGTTCGTAACAGAGCGCTGGCTCGGCGGTCTGCTCACCAACTTCCAGACGGCCAAGAAGCAGCTTCGGAAGCTCAAGGACCTCGAGTCGGGCATCGAAGGCGGCGGCGACTTCGCGAACTACACGAAGAAGGAGCAGCTCATGATGACGCGTCAGCGCGACAAGCTTGCCAAGAATCTGTCGGGCATCAAGTCGATGACGCGCCTTCCGGGCCTCATGTACGTGATCGATTCCAAGAAGGAGCGCATCGCCGTCGCGGAAGCCAACAAGCTCGGCATCCCGATCGTCGCGCTGGTGGACACGAATGCCGATCCCGACCTCATTACGGTGCCCGTCGCGAGCAATGACGACGCGATCCGTGCGGTCGAGCTCATGACGTCATCCATCGCAGACGCCATTATCGACGCGCGCCGCGAAGCACCGGTTCGCACCGAGGTCGAGGAGTCCGAGTCGTACACTTACAGCTCCGACCGCGGCGCGGAGCCGGAGGCTGGTGATGAACGTCGTCGTCGCCGCCGTCCCCGGCGCCGGCGCGCCAATCAGGAAGCGATTGCAGCTCGCCTCAAGGGTGCCCCCGGATCAGAGGGTGACGCGGCTGCCACCGACGAGGGTGGCGAGGCCGGAGACAGTGGCGACGCAGGCGCGGAACCGGCCGCCGAGTAGCAGCGACCGACCTACCTTGAACGCCGCCGCGGATCACCTCGGCGGCGTTCGTTTGACAGACACAGACACTACTACAACGAGTACAACGATGTTTACAGCCAAAGACGTGCAGACCCTTCGCCAGCGCACCGGCGCAGGCATGATGGAATGCAAGAAGGCGCTGGAGGAAATGAGCGGCGACATGGAGAAGGCCGTTGATCACCTCCGCAAGAAGGGGATCGCCAAGGCCGAGAAGCGGACCGGCAAGCAGACCAGCGAGGGCCTCATCGGCAGCTACATCCATCACAACGGCAAGGTCGGCGTGATAGTGGAGATCAACTGCGAGACCGATTTCGTAGCCCGCACTGACGACTTCAAGGATCTCGCCCGTGAGATTGCCCTCCACATTGCCAGCGCTGCCCCGGCGGCGGTGGACAAGGACGGCGTGTCGGCCGAGCTCGTGGAGCGCGAACGCGCTATCTTCGAGGAGCAGGCCCGGGCCAGCGGCAAGCCGGAAGCCATCGTGCAGAAGATGGTGGAGGGCAAGGTCGAGTCGTATTACAAGGAAGTAGTTCTGGTCTCGCAGCCGTACGTCCGCGAGCCGAAGAAGACGATCGGCGATCTCATCAAGGAAGCGTCCGCCAAGCTTGGCGAACACATCCAGGTACGCCGCTTCACACGTTACCAGCTGGGAGAGGAGTAACCGCGATTGACCGGTCCCAAACTACGCCGCATTCTGCTCAAGCTCTCCGGCGAGGCACTCGCCGGAGACAAGGGCTTTGGATTTGATTTCGATGTGATATCCGGCTATGCCAACGAGATCAAGAATGTGGTGGAGGCCGGTGTCGGTGTGGGACTTGTAGTTGGTGGCGGCAATATCGTTCGCGGTGCGCAGATCTCGCGCATGGGAATGGACCGGGTCGCCGCCGATTACATGGGAATGCTCGGAACGGTCATCAACTCGCTTGCGCTGCAGGACGTTCTGGAACGCATTGGTGTGGACACGCGTGTGATGACGGCGATTCGCATGGAAGAAATCGCTGAGCCGTACATCAGGCGTCGCGCCGTCCGCCATTTCGAGAAGGGCCGCGCCGTGATTTTCGCCGCGGGCACCGGCAATCCTTACTTCTCCACCGACACGGCCGCTGCGCTTCGCGCCATACAGATGCGCGCCGACGTGATAATCAAGGCCACGAGCGTTGACGGTGTGTACTCCGCCGATCCCAAGCGGGATCCGACCGCGGTGCTGTACGACACCATCTCGTACAACGATGTGATGCAGCGCGAGCTTGGCGTCATGGATCAGACGGCGGTGACGCTCTGCAAGGAAAACAGCCTGCCACTCATCGTTCTGAACATCAACCATCCCGGGGCGGTCATGAAGGCCGTCATGGGTGAACCAGTGGGGACGCGCGTATCATGACGACGATTCCAGAGATTGTGAAGGACACACGCACGGCGATGGACAAGGCCATCGAGAACTCCAAGCGCGAGTTCGCTTCCATTCGCTCGGGCAAGGCATCTCCGAACATGCTCGATACGGTGCGAGTCGAGGTTTACGGCCAGCAGATGCAGCTGAATCAGGTCGCCAACGTGAGCTCGCCGGATCCCCGCTCGCTGATAGTGACGCCTTTCGACAAGGGCCAGGTCAAGGCTATCGAGAAGGCAATTCGCGAGTCGGATCTCGGGCTCGATCCAAGCACACAGGGCGGCATGATTCGCGTTCCGCTCCCGTCGATGAATGAGGAGCGACGCAAGGATCTCGTCAAGATTGTCCACAAGCTGGCGGAGGACGGCCGCATCGGCATTCGGCACGCGCGCACCGATGGGCGCGACAAGCTCAAGAAGCTGGACAAGGTGTCGGAAGACGAGGTGAAGGTCGCCGAGAAGGATCTGCAGAAAGCGCACGACGAGCACATGACTCAGCTCGAGTCGCTGTTGAAGGCGAAAGAAGCGGAAATCATGGAAGTCTGACGCGTAACGTGTCAGAACTCACCAGACGCATCATCTTTGCGGTAATCGCCGCTCCCGCCGGAATAGCATTCATCTATCTCGGCGGCCCTTTCCTCATCACGCTGTTGTCCGTCATCGCGGCGCTTGGTGCGTGGGAATTCTGCCGGATTGCGCGTGCCTCAGGCGCGCAGCCGTTCTCCGTGCTCGCGATCATCGCATCGGCGGCGGTTCCGCTGCTCGTGTACGCCGTGCACCTGCGCCTGATCATGCTCGACTGGACCGAGCTCGTCGTCGCGATCCTCGCGCTTCTTGCAGCGACGGTATTCCTCCGCAGCGCGGGACAGCACCCGCTGCTCGCCGCGGCCACGACGATGCTCTGCGTTGCGTACGTCGGCGTGATAGCCTATGTGTACGACATTCGCGTGGACGACTACGTCGTTGATGCACGCGGCGGTACGGTGCTGGTGATGTTGCCGATCCTGCTTACTTGGGCGACGGATGTGGGAGCCTACGCATTCGGAAGGATGTTCGGCTCGCACAAGCTCATGCCATCGGTGAGTCCGGGGAAGACGATCTAGGGTGCGCTCGGAGGCATGCTGTTGTCGGTCGTGATCGGTTGGCTGTACGTGAGATTTTTGTTGCATCCACTCGCACAGCTCACACTGCTCCCGATTGCGACGGTAGTGTTCGCCATCTGCATTAGCGCGGTTGCGCAGATTGGCGATCTCGCCGAATCGCTGCTCAAGCGTGAGGCCGGAATCAAGGACAGCTCGACGATCATTCCCGGTCACGGTGGAATACTCGATCGGTTCGACAGCCTGCTGTTCGTGCTGCCCGTCGCCGCGCTGCTGCTGCACGCGATGTTGATACCGGCCCCCGTGTGACGCAGCGCGGCGTCGCGATACTCGGCTCGACCGGATCGATCGGTACGGCGACGCTTCGCGTTATTGGACGGCATCTCGACAAGTTCCGCGTTGTTGCGCTGACAGCATTCGAGAACGTGCCGCTTCTGCGCTCCCAGGCCGAAGCAACACGCGCCGCGTACGTCGGGATCGTTAACCCAGGTGCCCAGGCCGACGCCGCATGGGCGACGGGGATGGATAGCCTCGTCGCGGCCGCAACGCGCGACGATGTTGACATCGTCGTCAACGCCGTCGTCGGCGCGGCGGGCCTGGAGGCTACGATGGCCGCGTTGCGCGCTGGAAAGCGCGTCGCGCTCGCGAACAAGGAATCGCTCGTGATGGGGGGCGAGTTCGTGCTGCGCGCGTGCATTGACGGTCGGGGCGAGATCGTCCCGATCGACAGCGAGCACAGCGCGATCCTTCAGTGCATCGGGGGACGCCCCGTGTCAGAGGTACGCCGCATCATTCTCACCGCATCCGGCGGCCCGTTTCGCGACTGGGACGCGAGCCGAATCGCCGCGGCGACGGTGACCGACGCGCTCAACCATCCCACGTGGCGCATGGGCCGGAAGATCACGGTCGATAGCGCGACCCTTGCGAACAAGGCGCTCGAAGTGATCGAGGCGCACTATCTGTTTGGACTTCCCTACGATCGAATCGAGGTCGTTGTGCACCCCCAAAGCATCGTGCATTCGTTCGTGGAGTTCGTGGATGGGAGCGTGATCGCGCAACTTGGATTCCCGAGTATGGAGCTGCCGATTCTGTACGCTCTCACACACCCGGACCGGACGGCTGACGCCATTGCGCGCCCGTTCGAGCCTTCGGCGGCATCGCCCCTCACTTTTGAGCGTGTGGATCTCGACCGCTTTCCCGCGCTGGAGCTGGGCATTCAGGCCGGTAAGTCCGGTGGCGCGGCGCCCAGGGTGTTCAACGCGGCAAATGAAGCTGCGGTCGGGCTTTTCCTGGATGGCCGGATTGCATTTGGCGACATCGCCAGAGCGATCGCCGGAGCACTGGAAACCCTTGAGGCGGTGCCTTGCCGGTCGCTGGACGACCTCGAGCGAATCGACGCCGCGGCCCGAGCTGACGTCCGGGCCCGGTTCGGCATTACCGCGTGATCGTCATCTCACGTGATTGACGTGTAAGTTTACTGCTGGCGAGCAGCCCGACGACGAACCGATGGCTCGCTCAGGACGATATTGACCGTGAACAGAGCGATCGACACGCATGGCATTAATCAACAATTGTCCGCTCGCCGATCTGCTCTCCGTGAGGCTCGTGGCGTCGCGCGACGAGCTGACGCGACGCTGGCTGGAACGCATTTCCGCGCGCGTGGCGCTCGAGCCCGTCCGCGTGTTCCCGACAACCGACCTGCTGGATCACGTCCCCGTTCTGATCGATGGAATCGCCGCATACGTCACCGATCCCGCGCTGATCGTTTCGACCGACATGGCTGTAGTGGACAAGGCCCGCGAGCTCGGCGCGCTACGTCACAAACAGGGATTTGATCAGTACGAGATTCTCAAGGAGTTCGAGATCCTGGGCGGGATCCTGCTCAACTTTGTTGGCGAGGTCGCCGAAGAGAGTGACACGCCATGCAATAGAGCCGAACTGATTGCGTGCGCGCAGCGAGTCTATCACGCCGTCGCCCTGATTCAGCAAGCCACGTCCACACAGTTTCTGCAGCTCGTAACTGATCGTGTCGGGGAACGCGAAGAGAGGTTGCGTGCCTTCAATCGCGCGCTGACACACGAGTTTCGCAACAGGATTGGTGCGTCGCTCGGTGCCGGTCTCATACTGGAACTGCCCGAGCTCGCCGCCGACAAGCGGCGTGAGCTCGCTGCGCTGATCGTCCGCAACGTGCGCGGCATGCAGGGAATCCTGGAAAATCTGCTGGAGCTTACCATGGTGGACGCCGACGCGCGGCAGCATCGCCACGTGAGACTTGCGCGGGCGGCGGCTGAGGTGGGCCGCGAGCTGCGCGAGATGGCCAACTCATCGGGAATCGATCTGCGCGTCGCGCCGGACATGCCAGACGTCGACGTATCGGCGGCAGCGGTCGAGCTCTGCCTGACAAACCTCGTCGCCAACGCCATCAAGTACAGCGACCCCGCGGAGTCGCACAGATGGATCGAGGTGCGCGCGATGCTTCGGTCGACGCCGGAGGGCGACAGCGAGGTGGTGGTCGAAGTTGCCGACAACGGTCTGGGAGTGGCGGCTGCGGAGCGCGGTAGACTGTTCGAGCGCTTTTTTCGCGCGGACCATGGCAACCGTCGCATCGAGGGAACCGGCCTCGGCCTCAGTATCGTTCGAGAGACGGTCGCATCGCTTGGCGGGCGAGTCTGGGCGACGTTTCCGGACAAGGGATCGGTTTTCGCGTTCTCGCTGCCATCGAGAAGGGAAAATGACTCGGAAGGGCGGGACTCGGACGCGCCCGACGCGGGCGCTCCTCCCGGATCTGAGCAGCGGTCCTGACTAGATTTAGAGTCGCTTCAGCCCGGTCACCGAGCGCTGTGACTCGCGCATGGTTTCGCGACTGACCCTCACGGGTCTGAGCGCGGCGGGTAGCCGAGATTCCGGCACGGCCCGTCAACCACATCACCCCTCGCCATGCTAGTCTGGCTCGCCCCCGTTTTCGTTCTAGGACTCGTGGTGTTCGTTCACGAGCTGGGTCACTTCCTCGCCGCTAAAGCCTTTGGCGTGTACGCGCCGCGCTTCTCGATTGGCTTTGGCCCCGCAATCGCGAAGAAGCGTTTTGGCGAGACAGAGTACCGGATCGGGATCCTTCCGGTCGGCGGCTACGTGCGCATGGCGTCCCGGCTGGACGAGACGAGCGCCTCGCTCGAAGGAGGCGGCGAGCTGCTGGAGAACGATCAGGCAGCGAATCCCGACGAGCTGGTGCCGTTCGGCACCCGTCCTGTCCCCGAGGATCGGTGGTTCGAGTCTAAGCCGCTGCATGCACGGCTCATAATCATGCTTGCCGGCGTCACCATGAACGTGCTGCTGGGCTTCGCCATAAACGTCAGCCTCGCAAAGGTTTACGAGCGCGCCCCGACAAGTCGGTTGAGCGAGGTCGTAGCTGGAAAGCCAGCCGCGCTGGCCGGGATTCAGGCGGGCGACAGCATCGTGACCGTGAACGGCAAGACGGTCGCGGACTGGAACGGTTTTGTGGCGGTCGTGAAGCGGTCGAGCGGCGTTCCGGTAACTGTGGGCGTGTTACGGAAGGCACAGCCCGTCGCCTTCATCGTTACGCCAATAGCTGACTCGGTCACGGATCCGGCGACGGGAGCCCGGACAACCGAGGGGAGAATCGGCGTTGCAGCGGGTCAGAGCAGTAAGACTCTTCCGATTGGGCGCGCACTTGTGGACGGAGGTCAGGCGACCGTAGCGATGGCGACTTTGGTCTTCACGTCGCTCCGGAGCATCGCGACACGACAGACGTCGGTGAGCGAGCTGGGCGGCCCCATACTGATCGCCACGTCGTCGGTGCAGGCTGCCCGGCAGGGAGGGGCCGTTCTGTTCTACCTCATCGCATTGCTGAGCGTTAACCTCGCCGTCTTCAACCTCCTGCCGGTACCCATACTGGATGGGGGGCAGATAGTGGTTCAGCTGGTCGAGTCGGCCAGGGGGCGGCCGCTCAGCGACCGCGCGCGGGAGAACGTGGCCCGCTTCGGGCTGGCGCTGATCCTGGCCCTGTTTGTCATGGTTACCTTCAACGACCTCAAGCGGCTGATCGTCGGGGCGGTTTCGGGTCACGCCAGCTGACCGCCCGCCGTCCGGGCCGGCGCGGCAGCGAGCTCGAGTATGCGACGGGGTACCGATTCGCTTCCGGAGCGCTTAGTTTTAAAGGCTTACCGAGATTAGATGACCCGACGCGCAAATAGCGCGACACGCACACCCTGTTACATGGCTTTCGACAAGACTCCGACAATCGAGAAATACCGCGAGAATGAGACCGATACCGGCTCCTCGCGCGTTCAGGTGGCCGTCCTCACGGATCGAATCAATTACCTGAACGAGCACTTCAAGTCTCACAAGAAGGATCATCACAGCCGCCGCGGGCTGCTGAAGATGGTCGGCCGGCGTCGCCGGCTTCTCGATTACATGAAGCGGACTGAAGTTGAGGGGTATCGCCAGCTCATCGCAGAGCTCGGGCTCCGTTACTAACACGAAAGTTGAACGGGAAAACGCGCGTCGTGTGGATGACATCTTCGTCATCCATCATGCGCGCGTTTCGTGTTCCAGAGAAAAAATCTGAGAGATGATGAAACGCATTGAAAGACAGTTCGCCGGCAGGACCCTGAGTATCGAAACGGGCCGCATGGCGAAGCAGGCAGCGGGCTCAGCGCTCGTACAGTTCGGCGATACGATGGTGCTCGTCGCAGTCACAGTGGGCGACAACGAGAGCACGCTCCCGTTCTTTCCGCTCACGGTCGAATACCGCGACAAGGCCTACGCGGCCGGAAAGATCCCCGGCGGATTCATCAAGCGGGAGGGACGCCCTCACGACAGCGAGATAATCTCCGCCAGAATCATCGACCGCTCCATCCGGCCGCTGTTCCCCGAGGGATTCAAGAACGAAACGCAGGTCTTCGTTCAGGTCATCTCCGCGGACCAGGAAAATGACGCGGACGTGCTCGCGCTCGTCGCGACTTCGTTTGCGCTGAACGCGTCGCGGATTCCATTCATGGGACCGATCGCCGGCGTTCGCGTCGGACGCGTGCAGGGCAAGTGGGTGCTCAACCCCACGTTCCTGCAGCTGCAGCACAGCGAGATGGACATCGTCATCGCCGGCTCGGCCGATTCCATCGTCATGGTCGAGGGCGGCGCCATCGAAGTCGGTGAAGACGACATCCTCGGCGCCATCACGATCGGTCACAAGGGCATCAAGGAACTGGTCGCGATGCAGGAGGAGCTGCTCGCGGATGTGAAGCAGCCAAAGATGTCGTGGAAGAAGGCGGAGCTTCCGGCCGGGCTCGCCGCTGCGGTTGACAAGCTCGCGCAGGGGAAGATCGTTTCGGCGATCAATCAGGCCGACAAGCACACGCGGATCGAGGCCGTCGAGGCAGTGAAGAAGGCCGCCGTTGCCGATCTCATAGCCGACTTCCCGGATAATCCAAAGGACATCTCGCACCTCGTCGGCGATCTCGAGTACAACGCGCTTCGCTCGCAGGTGCTCGACACAAAGCACCGCGTCGATGGACGTACGACGACCGAAGTCCGCCAGATCTCGATTGACACGCACCTGCTGCCGCGCGCGCACGGCTCCGCGTTGTTCACGCGCGGCCAGACGCAGGCGCTCGTCGCCGTGACGCTCGGCACCGCGAACGACGTGCAGCGCCTCGATTCCATCGACGACGCAGGCGAGACTACGAAGTCGTTCATGCTGCATTACAATTTCCCGCCGTTCTCGACAGGAGAAGTTCGGCCCATTCGCGGCACGAGTCGCCGCGAGATCGGCCACGGCAATCTCGCTGAGCGCGCGCTGCAGGGTGTTCTGCCGCCGTTCGAAGAATTCCCGTACACGATCCGCATCGTGTCCGACGTGCTCGAGTCCAACGGTTCGTCGTCGATGGCCACGGTTTGCGGCGGCTCTCTCGCTCTGTTCGATGCGGGCGTGCCACTTCGCGCGCCGGTCGCCGGCGTCGCGATGGGTCTGATCCAGGAAGGCAAGCGCTACGCGATTCTTACCGACATCCTCGGCACCGAAGACCATCTAGGTGACATGGACTTCAAGGTTGCCGGAACGGAGAAGGGAATCACGTCCATCCAGATGGACATCAAGATTCAGGGTCTGGATCTCAAGATCATGCAGGAAGCGATGGCGCAGGCGCGGGTCGGCCGGCTCCACATCCTTGGCGAGATGGCCAAGGCGCTGCCGACGGCCAACGCCGAGCTCTCGGCCTACGCGCCGCGCATCGTGACTGTGAGCATCAATCCCGAGAAGATCGGCGAGCTCATCGGGCCCAAGGGCAAGACCATCCGCGGCATCCAGGAAGAGACTGGCGCGGAGATCAGTGTTGACGATAGTGGAACTGTGACGATCGCCGCCGTCGGGGGCGAGGCGATGGAACGCGCCAAGCAGATGGTTCAGGCGATTACCGCCGAGCCCGAAGTCGGCGCGACGTATGAAGGCACGGTGAAGAGCACGACGGCCTTTGGAGCGTTCGTAGAGATCATGCCGGGCACGGAAGGGCTCGTCCACATATCGGAGCTAAAGCACGGCCGCACCGAAAAGACCGAAGATGTTGTGAAGAAGGGCGATCGCGTTCGCGTCAAGGTTCTGGATCGTGACGAGCGTGGCCGCCTGCGTCTGTCGATGAAGGCGCTCGAGACCGCTCCGGAGGGCGGGTTCTCCGGCGCAACCGCGTCGAACGGCGATGCGCTGGTTGCGGCCGGCAGCGATGAGCGGAACGAAGGCGGTGAGCGCAGTGAGCGTCCACGTCGTCCACGCAGCGGCGGGCGTGGGCGCAGGGATTAGCGTTAGCGGGGCGGACGTCCAGCGGACTGTTCTCCCGAACGGCCTGACCGTGCTCTCGGACCATGTTCCGGGAGTACGGTCGGTTGCGTTCGGGGCGTGGGTGCGCGCCGCAACGCTTCATGAGCAGGCGGACAGGATGGGTATCTCGCACATGCTGGAGCACATGGTCTTCAAGGGAACGGGGACACGCAGCGCCAAGGAGATAAGCCTCTCGCTCGAGACCCTCGGCGGCTCGCTCGACGCCTACACTGCGCGGGAGCACACGTCGTATCAGGCCCGGGTTCTCGATGAGCACGTTCGGGACGCCGCGACGGTGATCGGAGACCTGGTCTTCAATCCGGTGCTCCGCGAAACCGATCTCAAGCTGGAGCGTAAAGTCGTCCTCGAGGAAATCGCGATGGTGGACGACACGCCGGACGATCTTGTCTTCGAGGTCCACAACGAGCGGTTGTTCGGCGACAACGGGTACGGTTTCCGAATCCTCGGAACCCGCGACACTGTGTCCTCTTTCACGACCGATGACCTGCGGTCACTGCACACCGCGGCGTATCGACCGGACAACATCGTGATTGCCGCGGCAGGCTCCATCGAGCATGAGGAGCTTGTCGGCATCCTGAGCGACACGGGCTGGCTCGAGTCGACCGCGGCTGTCGAGCCCAGTTTCACGGCACCACCGGCCAGATTCAACCAGCCATCGTACTCGCACGTCGAGCGTCCCGGGGCGCAGACCCAGCTCGTATTCGGCAGCCCGGCGCCCGCGCACGGCGACGCGAACAGGTATGCCTTCTGCCTTGTAAGCATGCTGCTAGGTGGCGGCATGAGCTCGCGGCTGTTCCAGCACGTACGCGAGGAGCTGGGACTGGCGTACGCGGTGCACACATTCTCGTCGTTCTATTCGCGCGCGGGTATGCATGGAGTGTATGTTGGAACGTCGCCGGAATCGGCAGACGAGGCGGCTGGCGCGGTCCTCAGGGAGCTCGAGCGGGTAGCGGAACACGGTGTGCCTGCCGACGAGCTTGAGGCTGGCAAGCAGCAACTGAAAGGACAGATCACACTCTCGCTCGAGACTCCGGGTGCGCGGATGTATCGCGCCGCAGGGCTCGAGCTGTACTCGGAGCCGTTTCGTTCGCTCGATGACATGCTGTCGCTTGTTGACGCGATCGACGCGACGACCGTCTCCGAAGTCTGTGCGGCGTATCTCTCACCGTCGCAGCAGACAATTGTAAGTCTCGGACCTGCACCTCTAACAATTCTGTAGATACGGCCATGAAGATCGGAGTACCGAAGGAAATCAAGACGAATGAGAACCGCATCGCGCTCGTGCCAGCTGGCGCGGAAGCGCTCGTCGCGGCCGGCCACTCGGTGATGATCGAGAAGAGCGCGGGCGAAGGAAGCGGATTCCCGGATGAGATGTACACTTCCGTGGGAGCGACGATTGGCGCCGACGCCGACACGGTCTGGCGCGAAGCCGACATGATCATGAAGGTCAAGGAGCCCATCGCGCCTGAATGGCCGCGGATGAAGAAGGGGCAGGTGATCTTCACGTATTTCCATTTCGCCGCGGATGAGAAACTCACCCGCGCGCACATGGACAGCGGTGCGATCTGCATAGCATACGAGACCGTGGAGCTTCCCAATCGCGAACTGCCGCTGCTCACGCCGATGTCCGAGGTCGCCGGCCGCATGGCCGTGCAGGAAGGCGCCAAGTATCTCGAGAAGCTCTATGGCGGCCGCGGCGTACTGTTGGGTGGCGTTCCGGGCGTGGCCCCGGCCAAGGTGGTCATCATCGGTGGCGGCGTGGTGGGCGTAAATGCCGCCAAGATGGCCGCAGGACTGGGCGCGAAGGTCACCGTTCTGGACGTCTCACTCGAACGGCTTCGGTACCTGTCCGACGTCATGCCCGCCAATGTGACGCTGATCTATTCCAACCGGCACAATATCCTGGAGCAGATCCACACTGCTGACCTAGTGGTCGGCGGCGTCCTCATTCCGGGGGCAAAGGCGCCAAAGCTCGTCCGTCGCGAGGATCTCAAGACCATGCAGCAGGGGTCAGTGATCGTGGACGTGGCGATCGACCAGGGCGGTTGCGTGGAGACGATCCACGCCACAACCCACGAGAATCCCACCTACGTTGTGGACGGCGTCATACATTACGGCGTCGCGAACATGCCGGGTGGCGTTCCGCGCACCTCCACACTGGCGCTCACCAACGCTACCTTCCCGTACGCGCTCCTCCTCGCCAACAAGGGCTGGAAGCAGGCGCTTCGTGAGAACGCGCCGTTGCGAAAGGGCCTCAATATCGTCGAGGGCAAGGTCACCTATCCTGGTGTGGCCGAAGCTTTCGGAATGCCGCTGTCCGATCCGGATTCGTTTCTCAGCTAATCCGGCACCACTCCCGTAACTGTAGGTAGCACGCATGCGCTGGCCGTTCTTCAAAGGTGGATCACTCTTCCCGGCGACCGGGATCGCCGTGGATCTGGGGACCGCGAACACTCTGGTCTATGTGAAGGGCCAAGGGATCGTTCTGAACGAGCCCTCAGTCGTCGCGCTCGACCGTGAGACTCGCAAGGTCAAGGGCGTTGGCCTCGAGGCCAAGCGCATGCTCGGCCGTACTCCGGAAAACGTGATCGCCGTCCGGCCGATGAAGGACGGGGTCATCGCCGATTTCGACGTAACGGAAAAGATGCTTCGGTACTTCCTGGCGCTCATCATCGAGAATCACGTATTCCGCGTGAAACCGCGCGTGATCGTATGCGTGCCATCGGGAATCACCGAGGTGGAGAAGCGTGCGGTTCGCGACTCCGCGCTAGGCGCCGGCGCCAAGGAAGTGATGATGGTCGCCGAGCCGATGGCTGCCGCGATCGGCGTCGGGCTCCCGGTTGACACGCCGACCGGCAACATGGTGATCGATATCGGTGGAGGAACCACCGAGATTGCCGTCATCGCGCTGTCCGGAATTGTCAGCGATACTTCGATCAGAACCGGCGGCGACGAGCTGGATCAGGCGATCCTGCAGTTCATGCGCAAGAATCACAGCCTGCTCATCGGTGAGGCAACCGCGGAGCAGGTGAAGATTCAGATCGGATCCGCTCACCCCGTGGGCGACGAGCGCGAAATGGACGTAAAGGGCCGCGACCTGGTGTCCGGAATCCCCAAGACAGTGCGCGTTCACTCATCGGAGATTCGCGAGGCGGTCCAGGAGCCCATCCAACAGATCGTGGACGCCGTACGGCGCGCGCTGGAGATAACCCCGCCGGAGCTTGCCGCCGACATCGTGGACCGCGGCATCGTCATGACCGGCGGCGGAGCGCTCATTCGGGGTTTGGATGTGCTGCTGGCGCAGGAAACCGGGCTGTCGATCCACGTCGATGAGGATCCGCTCACATGCGTCGTGCGCGGAACCGGCCGGATCCTCGACGACGAAGAAAAGTACTGGTCGGTTCTTTCCCCCTGAGGTAAAGGGTGGCAAGACTCGGACGTTCCAAGACCAGACTCGATAGCACCGTGCTCATCGTCTGCACTGTGTTGTCGCTGATCACTATCGTGCTTCCTACGCAGGTTCGCGAGCCGATTGCGAGTGTGCTTCGTCGTAGCGTCCTGGCGCCCATGCTGCGGCTTCAACAGCGCTCGGAAGAGAGCCGGCGCGCGCTCGCAACCCACGATGCAGTGGTCTCACAACGCGATTCCATAGCGCTTCGTGCGATGGGCATCCAGTCGCTTCAGGCGGAGAACACGCGACTGCGTGACCTCCTCGGCCTCGGTAGCAGGCTCAAGTGGGGCTTCGTTCCCGCCGAAGCGCTTCACGGTCGCGGTGTGCGCGACGAGTTCGGCGTGACGCTCAGCGCGGGATCGATGGCCGGCGTGCAGAAGCTCAGCCCCGTCGTTGGGCCGGAGGGCCTGGTCGGCATGGTGGACAACGTGGATCCCTCACTCAGCCACGCCATGGTCTGGACACACCCCGACTTTCGCGTAAGCGCGATGTCGGAGGATGCATCCGCCTTCGGAATCGTGCAGGCGCATCTCTCGTCCGGGCCCGGTCGCTACCTGATGGAGATGCGCGGCGTTCCGTTCCGCACATCCATCAAGCCGGGCACAATGGTCGTCAGCTCCGGATTGGGCGGTGTGTACCCGCGCGGCATTCCGATCGGACGGGTCTTGAGCGAGACCAAGACGCCGGAGACTTGGGCGCGCACGTACCTCATTCGTCCCGCCGTCTTTCCGGCCGACGTATACGCGGTGATGATTCTCAAGCCCGATCGCGCGTCCGCCGGCGTGGACAACGTGTGGGCCGTTGGAACCGTTCCCGATTCATCGGTCCGGAAGATTGTCGTGGCAGGCGACTCGCTCGCGCGAACCGCGGCGCTCGCGGAAGCGTCCGCGCGCCAGGCCGTTCAGGATTCGGTTACCAGAGACAGCCTTCGCAAGGCGGGTGTGCCCGAGCAGGTGATACTGCCGCCGGATTCGGTAGCGCGTGCGCGTCGTCCGGTTGTGCGCCGCGACACCAGCGCTGCTGACAGCAGCCGCCGAGACTCGCTGCGGCGTGCAAAGCTGCGGCGCGACTCAGCGGCCGTACCGCGTTCACCGTGACGGAGGACCGATGACTCTCTCAGGTGCTGTGCGCGCCATAGTCACGTTCGCGGTCCTCGTCCTGCTCCACTTCACTCTCCGGCCACTGCTCGGCTGGAGGGCGCCAATCGACTTCCTGCTGCTCGCAGTACTTACGTCTGCCGTGCGCGTGAGGCCTGCGGGGGCAGTCGTGATCGGTTTCGTTGTGGGACTCGTTGCGGACTCGCTGTCGCCGGATACTCTTGGAGCCGGTGCGCTCGCGATGCTGCTGGTCGCTTATCTTGCGTCCTGGCTCAAGGCCGTATTCTTTGCAGACAGCCTTCCGCTCAACGCAATGTTCTTCTTTGCAGGAAAATGGCTCTTCGACATCATCTACTTCATTGCTGAGCACAACCTGTCGGGCGTTGAGCTTGTTCAACAGCTGCTTCTCTGGTCGCCGCTTTCTGCAGCGGCCACCGCAATCGCCGGCGTCGTCGTGTTGCTTGTGATGCGGCCGCTGCTGGAGCCGTCGCCCGCGTGAGTGCCCATCCAAACGACATCGCGCACCGCTCGCGTGTCGCGAGACTCGGACTCGCCGCGCTGATACTGTCGTTGATGGCTGCCTTCTTCAATGCGCAGGTGCTGCAACACGACCGTTACAAGCTGCAATCGCAGGAGAACCGGCTTCGCGCGCTGCCACTTCCCGCGCCGCGCGGAATCATCTACGACCGGTTCGGCAACATCATCGCAGAAAATCTTCCGGGATACGCGGTGCTGATAGCGCCGGTGAGCGCCGATTCGTTGCGCGCATCGCTGGCGCACCTTTCCACGGTGATAACGCTCACGTCGGACCAGATGGACGCCGCCGTGCGGCGGTACAGGCGCGATCCGAACAGACCCACCCTCATCATCTCCGATGCATCGATGAGTGTCGTTTCGGTGCTGGAAGAGCACCGGATCAACTTCCCGCGCCTCATTATTCAGTCGGTGCCGAAGCGATTCTATCCGGATGGCCCGGTTGTGGCGTCGTTTGTGGGCTACACGGGTGAGATCACAGACGCGGACCTCAACTCATCGGCGTATCAGGGCTACAAGCCGGGCCAGTTGGTGGGGAAGGGCGGAATCGAGAAGCAGTACGAGAAGCTGCTGCGCGGGCGTGAAGGTGTACGGTACGACGAGGTGGATGCGCGGGGCCGCCAGGTACGACAGGCGACGCCGCGACTAGACCTGAACCCCGAACCGGCACCGCCGCTTTACACGAACATCGACATGGACCTGCAGCGGTACGTTGCCGGCGTCTTCGGTGATTCGCTGATCGGCGGCGCAATCGCGATCGATCCGCGTGACGGTGGCGTGCTCGCGCTGTACAGCGCGCCGAGCTATGACGTGAACAAGTTCACCGGCGGCATTCCCGCGGACTACTGGAAGACCCTGCTCGCCGACGAGCGGCGCCCGCTGGTGAACAAGGTCACTCAGGGAAGATATCCGCCCGGATCGACATTCAAGCTCGCGACTGCTGTCACCGGTCTGGAGAATGGGCTTGTCACGCTCGACGAGCACATGCCGGTGCCGTGTACTGGCGGGTTCCAGTACGGAAACCGCTACTTCAAGTGCTGGGACAAGAAAGGACACGGCTCGATCTCGCTCGCTCGCGCGATCGAGGTTTCATGCGACGTGTACTTCTACCAGCTCGGCCTCAAGATCGGCCTGTCCAAGATGATAGCCGGCGGGATCTCGCTGGACATGCGTGAGAGAACGGGGATCGATCTCCCCGATGAGAAACGCGCACTGTTTCCGTATGCGGTGGATTATTACAACAAGACGTACGGTGCGCGCGGCTGGAGCAACGCCGTCACGTTGAATCTTTCCATCGGTCAGGGTGAGAACGCGCAGACGGTCGTCAACATGGCAAAGTTCTATACCGCGCTGGCGACCGACGGCAATGCGGCCACGCCCGAGATTGCCAAGCGCTCCCCGGAGAAATCACGCGTCTTCACGCTGACACAGCAGGAGATGGACGGACTGCGCACGGCACTTGCCGGCGTGGTGGGGCAGGGAACGGCGACATCGGCAAGAATTGAAGGGATAATGCTCGCCGGAAAGACCGGAACGGCACAGTCGGGCAAGCGCGTCAACGGCGTCGAGCTGAACCACGCGTGGTTCGTGGGCTTCGCACCCGCGGACAAGCCTACGATAGTCGTCGCCGTGATGCTGGAGTTCGGAGGACATGGCGGCCGCGCGGCGCACGTTGCCTCGTCGATCATCTCCCACTATCTAAAGGTCGCACCTGTGACCGCCGTGCAGTCCGAGGGCTGATGTTCAAGAATACGCTCGCAGATTACCCGCTGGCGATAACGGCCATCGCGCTCTCGCTGTTCGGTGTCGCCATAGTCTATTCGGCCGGACAGACCGACATTCCGACGTACGTTGCGCCGCTCTGGAAGTCCCAGCTTATGTGGCTCGGGCTGGGCGTGCTGTGCGCCTGGGGAATTGGAAACTCCTCCGTCCGACTCATCGAATGGGTGACATGGCCGGCGTATCTGCTCACGCTGCTCATGTTGTCGTCCCTGCTGGTCCTAGGCACGGGCACGGGCGCGAACGGTCACATGCGAAGCTGGCTCGCGATCGGTGGTCACAGGCTCGGCCAGCCGGCCGAGATCGCCAAGATTGTCGTCGTGCTGATGCTCGCGAAAGTGCTCGCCGAGCGACGCGAAGCTCCAAAATCGCTGCTAGAGCTGTGGAAGCCGGCGCTGGTCGTCGGCATCCCGTTCATGCTCATCATGCTGCAGCCCGATCTGGGTTCCGCGATCGTGTTCGTCGGAATTTTCTTCGGGATGCTCTTCTGGTCGGGAGTTCCGTGGCCGCTACTCGTGCTGTTGGCCAGTCCGGTAATAAGTCTGGTGTTGTCGTTCAGCACTGGTCTCTGGGGCGCCTGGTTCCTGGTGCTGATCGCGCTGGTGTTGTGGTACAAGCCGTACCTGTTGGAAGGCATCGTACTGGTGGTGATGAACGTGGTGACGGGAGTCATCGCGCCAATCCTGTGGGAGAAGCTGGCGCCCTACCAGCAGAACAGGCTGAAGGTCTTTCTTGATCCATCCGCAGACCCGCGCGCGTCGGGCTATCACGTACTTCAGTCCAAGATCGCCATCGGTTCGGGTGGGTTGTTCGGAAATGGGTTCACGCTCGGCACGCAGAAGCGAAGCGGGTTTCTTCCCGAGCAGCATACGGATTTCATCTTCGCGGTAGTCGGCGAGGAGCTCGGATTCATAGGAGTCGCTCTGGCGCTTTCGCTGTTTCTCGCGCTGCTGCTCCGGGCTTCGCGCGTGGCGACACGCGCGAACGATCCATTCGGCAGTATGGCGGCATTCGGTCTCATGTCAGCGTGGCTCGTCCACGTGGTCGTAAACGTGGGCATGACGCTCAACCTGATGCCAATCACCGGCATCCCGCTCCCGTTCTTCAGCTACGGCGGGTCGTTCATGCTCGCGAGCTGGCTCGGCGTGGGTATCCTGCTCAGAATCTCCGGCGAAGGCCGAGGGCATCCGGGCGCGCTACTGTCGTGAGCCGCGTGCGGCGGAATCCCGTGTCGTCATCCTCGGCGCAGCCGGGATCCCAGCGTTCGGCGGGAAGCCGGAGGAGGCTGCGAGGATGACGAAGGGCGCGAGCTAGATACCCAACTCCGTATAGCGCCTCGGGTCCGTTTCGCGCGCGATCTCGTACACCGCGTCGAACACGGTCTCGACGTTGGGTTTGGACCAGTAGTCGCCATCGCGTCCGTACGCCGCGCGATTGGGTGCCGCAGCGAGCGTGCGCGGCGCGGCGTCCAGCCAGTAGAAACCGCCCTGCCGCTCTAGCACTTCCTGCATCATGTACGCGGATGCGCCGCCAGGAACATCCTCGTCCAGGAAAAGCACCTTGTTCGTCTTCTTCAGCGATTCCACGATCATCGCGTTGACGTCGAACGGCAACAGCGATTGCACGTCGATGATCTCGGTACTAATACCCGCCTTTCCCTGCAGAAGCCTGGCGGCGTCGAGCGCGATGCGGCAGCATGCGCCGTAGGTGACCACGGTTACGTCGGTACCCTCGCGAATCACTTCAGGGACGCCGAGTGGAACGGTGAACGTATCGATGTTTGCCGGCAGCTTCTCCTTGAAGCGATAGCCATTCAGCACTTCGACCACCACCGCAGGATCGTCGCCCTGCAGCAGGGTGTTGTAGAAACCCGCCGCGCGAGTCATGTCTCTCGGCACGAGCACATACATGCCCCGGAGGGAATTGATCATCATTCCCATCGGCGACCCCGAGTGCCACACGCCCACCAGACGATGTCCGCGAGTGCGCACTATCACGGGGGCTTTCTGGCCGCCTCTGGTGCGATAGCGAAGCGTGGCAAGATCGTCCGACATGACCTGAAGCGCGTACAGCAGGTAATCGAGGTACTGGACTTCAGCGATCGGCCGGAGTCCGCGCATCGCCATGCCAATCGCCTGACCCACAATGGTGCATTCGCGGATTCCAGTGTCGCTCACTCGCAGCTCGCCGTAACGCGCCTGCAGGTCCACGAAGCCCTGATTCACATCGCCGAGTCGGCCCACGTCCTCGCCGAACGCGATCACACGAGGATCGCGCTTGAGCGCGGCGTCGAAGCACGCATTCAGGACCATGTACCCATCCACATCCGGCGAGTCTTCATCGTATCGCGCATCCTCCACGGGGATGCGCATCGCGGATTCCGCAGAGTCGGAGTACAGTTTGGCGTAGTAGCGATCCGCCATCACGACATCCTGCTCCTCTTTCCACCGGAGCAGCGGTGCCGCCGCAGATGGATCAGTTCTGAGCGCGACGATTGCCTCGTGAACCGCGGCAGCGATCTCGCGCCTGAGCGGCGACTGACGCGCGCCAAGGTCACGCGCCACGGTCTCCAGGGTTCCGGCGACTTCGCCGCTCACGCCCGACGTAGCGATCGTGGTCAACAGCGACTGCACCTCATCCTTCTCGGCGCTGATCGGCGACTGGTAGGCCTTCCAGGCGGCGTCACGAGCGGCCCGCGCCTCGTCGCTCTCCTGTTCCTCGATCTCGTCCAGCTCCTCGCCGGTCGCGTGGCCTTCGGCGATAATCCAGTCACGAAACCGCGGAAGGCCGTCGTGCTCCTTCTCCCACTTCAATCGGTCGGCTGACTTGTACCGCTCGTGGCTCCCCGAGGTGGAATGGCCGTGCGGCTGGGTGAGCTCGACTACATGCACGACGCAGGGGACGTGGCCCGTGCGAACAATTCCCGTCGACCGTTCGTACGTATCCCGCAGCGCGTGATAGTCCCAGCCGCGCACCACCGCCAGCTCGAAACCGTTCACATCCGGAGTGCGCTGGAAGCCCTTAAGCAGCTCCGAAATGCTGCCCTTCGTCACCTGCATCTCGTTCGGTACCGAGATACCGTACCAGTCGTCCCACACCGACAGATGCAGCGGAACCTGCAGCACGCCCGCGGCGTTGATGGTCTCCCAGAAAACACCCTCCGCGCACGACGCATTTCCAATCGTTCCGAACGCAATCTCGTTGCCGTCGTTCGAGAACTGCGTGAACTGATGCAGGTCACCAAGCTCCCGGTACAGCTTGGACGCGTACGCGAGGCCCAGCAACCGGGGCATCTGCGACCCCGTGGGTGAGCTGTCGGCCGAAGAATGAACGCTTTCCGTGAGCGGCTTCCAACGGCCCTCATCGTCAAGCATGCGCGTTCCGAAGTGCGCGTTCATGCCGCGGCCGCCTGACGCGGGGTCGGCTACGATGTCCGCGTGCGCATAAAGCTGAGCGAAGAACTGCTGCACGGTCAGCAGTCCCAGCGCGAACATGAGTGTCTGATCGCGGTAGTATCCTGATCGGATATCGCCGGCCCTGAACGACCGGGCGAGCGCGACCTGCGCAATCTCCTTTCCGTCGCCAAAGATGCCGAACATGGCGCGGCCGAGCATTACCTCGCCCCGTGCCAGAGTGCTGACCTGGCGACTTCTGTAGGCAGTGCGGTAATCGGAGATGACTTCCGCGGTCGTGAGCGTCAACGCCGCCGCTGCACGGCTGGGCTTACCTTTCTTCGACACTGCTGCGTCTCTCGTTTTGAGCATCTGGATCACGTTTCTTCGGCATGAGCGGATCTGGCGCGTCGGCGAGCTTGCTTAACGCGGCGAGTGTCCGCAGCGAGGAATTTAGTGGCGGAACGGCCAGTTTCGATGCGCCCGGGTCGGTCACCTGTGAAAGAACCTTCAAAAAGCGTCGTAACTCGTTGTAATGCTTGGATTTCCGACCCTGACCACCTAAATTTATCTGGTTATGGTACGAGTCGCCCGGGTCCAGCCAGATAGCGTCGCCGCCGAGCTCGGAATCGTCCCTGGAACGGAGATTCTGAGTGTCGATGGCCGCGCCATTGCCGATTTCCTCGACTGGGAGTTTCTGTCCGCCGAGGATGCAGTCTCGGTCGAGGTAAGGCAGCCGGACGGCGAGACCATCGTGTTCGAAGTCGAACGGCCCGAGCTCGAGCCGTGGGGCATAATGCTGGAGCCGCCGCGCGTGCGTCAGTGTGCTAACCGCTGCGAGTTCTGCTTCATCGAAGGGCTGCCAACCGGGCTGCGCAAGCCGTTGTACCTGCGCGACGACGATTATCGCCTGTCGTTTGCATACGGGAATTTTGCGACGCTGTCGAACGTGAAGGAACGCGACATCAAGCGCATTCTCGAGTACCGTCTGTCTCCGCTCTACGTATCAGTTCACGCTACGAACTGGGAGAAGCGGAAGATCGTCCTCAACAACCCCAAAGTCCCGAACATCGTCGAGCAGCTCACGCGGCTCGGCCAGGGTGGGATTCAGTTTCACTGCCAGATGGTGGTGGTACCGGGTCTGAACGACGGCGACGTGCTGGAGGAGTCCTTGCAGGACTTGTGGAGCCTGGGCGACGCTGTGATGTCAGCCGCCGTCATTCCGGTAGGCCTCACGCAGTTCTCGCACCTTTACACCGGTCGGTCGATGGACCGGGAATCGGCGCGGGCGCTCCTGGACCACGTTGACCGATGGAGCGCTCGCGGAATCCGCGAGCGCGGTGAATCGTGGGTGGTGGGGTCTGACGAGCTCTACCTGCTCGCAGAGTGCGATCTTCCGGGCGAGGCTCACTACGGGGACTTCGCGCAGATCGAGAACGGGATCGGTTCGGTGACGCTGCTTCGCAAGCGGGTGCGGGAAGGACTGGCCAGCCTGCCTTCGCTGCACGGCAGACGCATAGGTATCGTCACTGGCACGTCCATGGGCCCGCTGATGCCGCCACTGCTCGACGATCTGGCGCACGCGACCGGTGCTCGGTTCGAGCTCATAGTGGCGGAGAACTCGCTGTTCGGGCCCACGACAACCACAGCCGGACTTCTGGTAGGCGCGGACATCCGTCGCTCGCTGGGGGACAGGCACGATCTGGATCTCGCGCTGATCCCTGCGGAAACAATCAACGACGACGGAATTTTTCTGGACGACACATCATTCATCGCAGTGCGCGAATCGCTACCCATGCCCGTATACCCTTCGTACGACTTCATCGACGTGCTCGCGTCGGAGCCCAGCGGGGTACCAGCATGAGCGGCACTCCAGTAGTTGCGCTCGTCGGTCGTCCGAATGTGGGAAAATCCGCGCTTTTCAACCGGATTGTCGGCGGTCACACCGCCATCGTGAGCGAGGAAGCCGGCACAACGCGTGACAGGCACTTCGGGCGCGCGGAATGGAACGGGCGGTCATTCTGGATCGTCGACACGGGTGGTCTCCCGGACAATACCCGCGAGGCGATCGATGGCGAGATTCGCAAGCAGGTTCTGGAGGCGATCTCCGAGGCAGATCTTCTTGCGTTCGTCGTGGACGCGCAGCAGGGTGTGCACCCCAACGACGCAAAGGTTCTCGACCTCCTTCGCGCGTCCGACAAGCCGTGGATGGTGATCGCGAACAAGGTGGACGATCCGGCAAGCACCGACTTCTACGAGTTCTACCGCCTGGGTGCGGGCGAGCCCGTGCCGGTGTCGGCAACGAACGGGAAGGGTTCCGGCGATCTTCTGGACGCAATGGCGGCTCTGCTTCCCGAGGGAGAGGCGGAAGAGGGCGACGCGATCCGTATCGCCGTAGTCGGGAGACCGAACGTCGGCAAGTCGTCGCTCGTCAACCGGATGCTCGGTGAGGAGCGGCTCGTTGTCTCCGAGATTCCGGGCACCACGCGTGACGCCATCGATACTCCCTTCAAGTACCACGGTCGCGACTTCGTGTTCATCGACACCGCAGGACTGCGCCGCCAGGCAAGGATCGACGACGGAATTGAATTCTACTCGTCGTTGCGCACTCGTCGCGCGATCGAGCGCTCGGACGTGTGCATACTCGTCATCGATGCTGTGGAGGGACTGCACAATCAGGACCTCAAGATCGCCACCATGGCGTGGGAATCCGGGCGTGCCCTCATCGTCGTGGTGAACAAGTGGGACCTGAAGGAAAAGGAAAACAATACGGCCGCGAAGTTCGAGAAGGAGATCGTGGAGAAGGTGCCCTACCTTGGATTCGTGCCATTTGTCTTCACGTCCGCGATAACGGGCCAGCGAGTCACCAAGCTTTTCGATCTCATCCTTCAGGTCGAGGCGGAGCGAGAGAAGCGGATATCGACTTCGGATATCAACGACACGCTGCAGAGCCTGCTCGCGCGCAGGCAGCCGCCGCAGGCTGCAGGACGCGAGATCAAGCTGAATTACGCGACCCAGGTGGAAACGTCACCTCCGACAATCGCGGTGTTCGGCAATCATCCGGAGTTGGTGCAGGAGCACTACATCCGCTTTCTGCACAACGGATTCCGCGCGGCCTATGGCTTCACCGGCAATCCGCTCAACATCGTGTTGCGACGCAAGTCCGCGTAGATGGATTCGATCCATCTGTCGCTGGTCGTAGCGGTCGTCATCGCATACGTCGCGGGCTCCATTCCGTCGGCGTACCTCGCAGGGAAGGCGCAGGGAATCGACCTGCGCCAGCATGGATCGGGTAACCTCGGCGCAACCAACGTCGTTCGCGTGCTCGGCATTCGCACGGGCGCGATCGTTTTCATCGTGGACACGCTCAAAGGCTTCCTTCCGGTTTTTTACCTGCCGCAGCTGACACACAGCGCATATCCGCAGATGGTGAGCCTCGCAATAGGCGCCGCCGCCATTCTCGGTCACGTGCGCCCGGTGTTCCTTCTCGGACAGAAGGGAGGCAAGGGCGTCGCGACGGCTGGGGGCGTGTTCCTCGGCGTGGCATGGCTGCCCGCGTTGCTCGCCATCGCGGTCTGGATCATCGTGTTCATCACCTCCCGTTACGTGAGCGTCGCGTCGCTCAGTGCGGCGCTGGCACTTCCGTTTGCGTTTTTCTATACCGGGTCCCCGCTTTCGGACCCGTATTTCCTTGCGTCGATCGTTGTGGCGCTGTTCGTCTTCGCCACGCATCGCGGGAACATCGGGCGACTTCGTCGCGGCGAGGAACACAGATTCGCCCGCAGGTCTGGCGGCGAATCTGGCGGACCACCGGCACAATCCGCGTGAGGAACTTCCGCCGATGAAATGCGCCGTACTCGGCGCTGGCGCGTGGGGCGCCGCCCTGGCCGATCGTCTGGCCCGCAACGATCACGAAGTTCGCGTGTGGGCGTACGAGCCGGACGTAGCGGATTCGATCAACACGTCGCACCGCAACCGGTTTCTCGCCGACATTCCGCTGTGCGAATCGATCACTGCATCGAGTGAGATGAGGGATGTCGTAGCTGGAGCCGACGTCGTCGTGCTGGTGGCGCCATCGCACGTTACGCGCGCCGTCGCCGAAGCCGCTCAGCCCAGCCTATCGAAAAATGCGACCATCGTGGTAGCATCCAAGGGGATAGAGCAACACTCCCTCGCGCGCATGACCGAGATCGCCCAAGATGTGTTCGGACGCCGCGGCGTGGTCGCGCTGTCCGGGCCCACGTTCGCGGTTGAAGTCGCGCGAGGCCAGCCGACGGCGATAGTCGCTGCGTGTCCTGAGAGTGCACCTGCCCGAAATGTGCAGCAACTCTTCCATGGCCCGGCGTTTCGCGTTTATACTCAGCACGACGTTATCGGCGTCGAGCTAGGGGGCGCGGTGAAGAATGTCATGGCGCTCGCGACCGGGATCGCCGAAGGACTCGAGCTTGGCTTCAACGCTCGGGCCGCGCTCATCACGCGAGGACTGGCTGAGATCACCCGTCTTGGTGTCGCGCTGGGCGCCGACCCTGCTACATTTGCGGGTCTCGCTGGAGTGGGCGATCTTGTTCTCACGTGTACGGGGCAACTCAGTCGCAACCGAGCACTCGGTGTTGACATTGGACGGGGCATGACGCTGGATGAAGCACTCATGGGCCGGGAGACCGTGGCCGAAGGCGTGATCACCACGCGGTCGGCGAAGGCGCTGGCCGAGCGCGTTGGAGTGAGCATGCCGATCGTCGATGCTGCGTATTGCGTGTTGTTCGACAACCAGGCACCACGTGATGCGATAGTCGAGCTGATGAACCGAGACCCGCGCGCCGAGCGCGACGAATGAGGGAAGACATCGTGGCTACGATTCCAGTCCGGGAGTTCTTTTCGATCGGCGACGTATGCGACCTCACCGATCTCAAGCCGCACGTGCTGCGTTACTGGGAAAGTCAGTTCCGGTTCCTGCACCCCGCGAAGAACCGCTCGGGCAACCGCGTGTATCAACGGCGTGAAGTCGAGCTGATAATGCTGGTCAAGGAGCTGCTGTACGTGGACAAATACACAATCGAGGGCGCGCGTGCCCGCGTCGATGAGTACAGGAAGAGCGGTGCCTTAAAGAGCATCGCGCGGAGCGCGCTCGAATCCGGCACAATCGATTCGATCGAGCTCGACCTGCATCGCATCGCAGCCGCACTGGATGGCGAGGACATCGAAGACATCGAAGACATCGAGGAATCGAGCGCCCGCAACGAGCCTGCAGACGAGACCTCCGCGGTGGAGGCCGGGGAGTGATTTCCATCGCGGATGGACCGAGCACGCCGGCCGGACCGGTGTGCGTGCTCCCGGCGTTCAACGCGGAAGCAACGGTGGCGACTATCGTAACATCTGTACGGCGCCACATTCCCGGCGTCTTCGTCGTGGGAATCGATGACGGATCGACCGACGCAACGCGGATCGTGCTGCGGCGTGCGTGCGATCACGTTATTTGCTTCGACACCAATCGCGGAAAGGGAGCGGCGCTGCGTGCGGCGTTCATCTATTCTGCCGAGCGGTTCCCGTTAAGTGCCGTGCTCACGCTCGATGCCGATGGCCAGCACGACGCCGCGTTCGCGCCACGTCTCATCGCCGCGCTCGACTTCGCAGATGTCGTCATCGGCACGCGCGAGATAGACGGCGCCGCGGTGCCCCCGCATCGTCGTATCGCGAACATGATCTCTACCGCCGCAACGCGTGCAATCACCCGCGTTCGGCTGACCGATAGTCAGTCAGGCTTCCGGGCATTCCGCGGCGAGGTCGTTGCGGCTATCGATGCTCAGGGCGACCGGTACGAATTCGAGACCGATTTCATCGTGCGGGCATCGCGCCAGGGATACCGCATCGCCGAAGTGTCGGTTCCGACCATTTATGGCCCGCCAAGTCATTTTCGCGAGCTGAAGGACAGCTGGCGGGTGGCTCGGGTATTGTGGAGCCACAGGGCGGCCGCATTCAGATCGTGACACCGAAGGAAGCGTGAGAATTCTCTGCAGCAACGATGACGGCGTGTTCGCCGCCGGACTCGACGTGCTCGTACGTGCCGCGTCGCAATTGGGCGAAGTGACCGTTGTCGCTCCGGACCGGGAGCAGAGTGCGACGAGCCACTCGCTCACCATGCACAGGCCATTGCGGCCTGTGAGGCTTGGTGACAACAGGTATCAGGTGGACGGTACTCCAACCGATTGCGTGATGCTCGCTGTGGAGGCGCTGATGCCAGAGCGGCCCGACTGGGTGTTGAGCGGTATCAATCACGGCATGAACATGGGCGAGGACGTGCTGTATTCGGGGACCGTTGCCGCGGCAATGGAAGGCCTCGTGCTCGGCGTTCCTTCCATCGCACTGTCATTTGCCGGTGGCGAGATGCGATCCGATCCCGCCACACTGGAGCAGCATCTGCCCGCCGTGGTGGAACTCATCGGACATCTCACTTCGCTCGATGTTCCGCGCACGATCCTGTTCAACGTCAATCTGCCGGCCGTATTCGGTGGCGACATTCGCGGCGTCAAGCTGACACGGCTGGGGCGGCGCCAGTACACGAATTCAATTCGTCCCATGAGCGATCCGTGGGGCAAGCCGCTCTACTGGATCGGCGCCGGTGCCATGTCGTGGACAGGCGGCGAGGAATCGGATTACAAGGCCGTGGCCGACGGGTACATATCGGTGACGCCGCTGCATCTCGACCTCACAAACGGGGAGATGTTCGACTGCGCGGAGAGCTGGTGGCGCCAGCCATAGACAACGAATTTCGCGGCGCGCGCCGTCATCTTGTAGCGCAATTGCAGGAGCAGGGGATCCGTGATCTCGCAGTGCTTCACACGATCGACGAGGTTCCCCGGCATCGTTTCGTTCCGACGGGAGTGAGGCATCGCGCGTACGAGGATTCGCCGCTTCCGATCGGGAGCGGTCAGACCATCTCGCAGCCGATGATCCACGCGCGGTACCTGGAACTGCTGCATCTGGGCGGCAACGAGAAGATCCTGGAAATCGGAACAGGCTCCGGGTACCAGACGGCACTGCTCGCCAGGATGGCAGCACAGGTGTTTTCAGTGGAGCGTATAGCGCCCCTGCTCGACCGCGCCCGTGACGTTCTGGGCGAGATCGGCGTCCGCAACGTATCCTTCCTGCTCGGAGACGGAACGCTTGGCTGGCGGCAGTACGCCCCATTCGACGCGATCCTTGTGGGCGCCGCGGCACCCAGTGTGCCGCCCGCGTACACCGAGCAGCTAGCCGAAGGAGGTCGGTTGCTGATCCCTCTGGGAGACCGGGAGGAGCAGATCCTGACCGTGATAACTCGGCGCGGCGACGCGCTGGAGCAGGTCGAGGCGGGCCCTGTGCGGTTCGTCCCGCTGCTGGGAAAAGACAGCTGGGAGAGTTAACTTGGCCGGAATGCTTCCACCGTTCGTACCGCCGTCAGCGCGGATATCCACCGAGGATCTGCCCCTCATAACCGAGTTCGTCGTAACCCGCACCGAACGATCGTTCGAGGCGCCGACGGCGTTCGATATCGACCGACCCACGCGACCGGAGGCTGCGACCGCCGCCCTGCCGTCGATCGACGAATTCGTAATGGCGCCAGCCTCGGTTGCCACCCAGGATGGCGAACCGAACGAGCACGATGAATTCGTGCAGAAGACGTCTCGCAGCTCCTCTGGCACGTACGAGGCGAGCCGCGAGCGGAGAGAAGCCGCGTCCGCGCCACCGCAAACCTCATCGGCCGACGCTCTCGGCGCCGATATTCTATTGGTCGGCCATCATGCGCCAACCGGCTCGGAAGACGCGGTCGTCAATCAGACCGTCGAGCCGCTTGACGCATGGACCGCGTCCGCTTCGGGAGGCGCGCGGCCGACGGGTGACCAATCGACAGGGAAGCGCACCGGCGCGGACGATAATCGCACGCCTGCGGCTTCCCAGAGCGCGCCGGAGGAGTGGGTGTCCCAGGAGCGAGATGCGTTCGACTGGAAGTCAGCGGCAAACCTTGCAGTGCAGCCAGCGGATGAGCAGCGCGCAGCCGAGGAATGGTCCTCGACCGAGTGGGACCGCACAGGCGGCACCATGCAGGATCACGTAGCGGCGATGCTCGCGAACGTCGCGCGACGAGTCCGGTCGGGTGAGCTGGAAGTGCAGGGGAGCAAGCAGATGGGCACAGAGGCCGCACTTGTATCGGTGCTCGCGGCGCTTCTGGCGGAGTCCAGCAAGTAGGAATTCAGCTGCGCGACTATCTTCGCTGCCATGAAAGCCCACTGACACCGAGTGGGCTTTCGAGCGTCAGAGCGGCTGACAAATCGACTATATTGCGACCGCAGACTTCAGGTTAGGAGGGATGTCGACAAGCATGAGGCTGAAGCGGCAAGTCGGTGTCACGTAGCAGCTTACAGTCTTGCGATCGCCCCCGTAGCTCAGCTGGATAGAGCAGCAGTTTCCTAAACTGTTGGCCGCGTGTTCGAGTCACGCCGGGGGCACTCTCGCTCGCTGCCCGTACCAGTTAACACTCTCAGTTTCGCAGGTGCATCTGACGCAGCAGCGCAGCGAAACGCGGATCTGTGCGCAGCTCGTCGAAGGTCGGGTCCATGATTAGCGGCCGAATGGACCTGTCCTCACTGTAGGCGCGGCCGAGCCAGGTGAAAGCATCGTCGCGTGCTCCCAGACCTGCGTACGCGATCGCGACGTACAGCGCACTTACGCGGTGCGCGCGGTTTTGCATGAGTAGCGTATCCAGCTTGTGCAGTGCCAGGTCGCGCTTTCCGCTCCCAACGAGCGGGAAGCATATTAAGGCTAGCGGCGTAGCCGCTTTCGGAGTGAGCCCCGCAAGCCGACCATACTCCGCTACGGCGGCCGAGTCTTGTCCCTGCTTCGCGTAGAGCTCTGCGCGCGTCATTACTTCGCGAGCAAAGGTCGGGTTCAGGCTCCTTGCCGTATCCAGTTGCGCGAGGGCGCGGCTGTAATCGTGTGCGAAGAAGTAAGCGCGTCCGAGCTCCGTCCGGGCGGACACCGATAGCGGATCCGCCGCGACCACTACGCGCGACTCACGTACCGCGCCCGCAAAGTCACCCCGCCACTCGTTCAACACGGCTGGAAAGAGCGGTGAGCGGGCATAGAAAGGGTTCATCGCCGCCGCGTGCGCGAAGTCTTTTTCTGTCCCAGCCCAGTCGAAATCTGCAAGCAGCTTTACGAAGCCCAGCGCGGCAAATCCCTCGGGAAGATTCGGGTCCAGCCGGATCGCCTCGAGCGCGGCTGCGCGCGCGCTATCGAATGCGGCGCGCGTCGAGATGTCGGAGATGTTGCCAGTGCCGAGAATGCCGTATGACGCTGAGAGCCCCGCGTACGAATCTGCAAGATCCGGATCCAATGCGACGGAGCGCTTGAAGTACTGGATCGCCGAAGCCAGGCGTGCGGGGTCTGCTCCCAAGTCGAGCTGGTGCCTCCCGAGTCGGTACATCTCGTAAGCGGCAAAGCTCGTAGGAGCCAGCGCGCGCCGGCGGGGACGGCGCGGTACGGCGAGATCGCGCGTCAGCTCCTGAACGACCGTCTCCGCGATGCTGTCTTGCACCACGAACAGGTCTCTCAACTGGGTGTGATAGACCCGAGCCCACCGTACGGTCGCGTCGCGTGGGTCGATAAGTCGAAGAGCGATCCGGAGGTTCTGGCCATCGCGTTCCACCACGCCCGACATGAGAATTGTCGCGCCGAGGCTGTCGGCAATCGCGCCGGGATTGGTGCGCTCGTGACCCTGGAAGAAGAAGGTCGACGGTCCCTGGATCACCCGGAACGCGCCGCTCTGTGTAAGTGTCTCGATCAGCACAGCTGTAAGGACGTCCGCAACTGTGGTCGTCGCGGAGTCACGCGACAAGCCCTCCAGGGGTAGTACTGCAATCGCAACTTCGGACGGGACGGCAACTGCTGGCGCGCGACGCAGGGCATGCGAGCGACTGACCGCGATCGTGGTGACGATAGCTACGACGCAGATCGCGACGGCGGGAGCCCACAGCCCGCGTCGCGCGCGCGGTTCGTAACGCGGCGCCGGCACGTCGCGCGAGTCTGGTGACGGTTGGGGTGGGCGAGAATCCGTGTGTCCGGGCTCGCTCGCGCGGTCCGCCAGCGTTGCGCTCGTGACGACTGATAAGTCCGCGGCTCCGGTCCCGGCCGCCGGTCGCGCTGGCGTGATCACACACGCGCGCAGCTCATCGGCGAGGGCGGCGACAGCGTGATCCGGGGCGGCTCCGAGGTCGAGCCGCACCAGACTCTGATAAGTGCGCGCGTGCTGCAATGCCGCCGGACGGTCACCGGCAGCGGCGAGTGCCCGCATGAGGTGAAGAGCGTGAGCCGCACTGAGCGGGTCCGCCGCGGCTCGCCGTAAGCGCCACTCGACCGAGGCGCGAAGGTCACCACGTGTGGTCGCCGCCATCGCGAGCCTCTCGAAGCATCCCCCCAGCTCAGTCACCGCGCGGGAGCGCTCGCGGGTCGTCCAGCGCTCGAACTCCGGCGCGCCGCTCAGATACACACCATCGAGGAACGGGGCACGATACAGCCGAACAGCTTCCTCGTCGTCGCCGCGCTGAATTGCGGCGTGGAACTCCGCAATGTCCGAGCTCACGAGCTCCGGGTTCAGGGATAGTGGATCCCCACCGCGCAGTACGGCTTCGCCGAACTGCCGCCGGATCATGTAGACCAGTTGCTCGAGCGAGTGCCGAGCAACTTCGGAAGTCGCTTCGGGCCAGAAATAGCCGACAAGCTGATCCCGTGTCACGCCGCGAGCGCTCGCGGAGGCAAGCGTGGCGAGGAGCGCCAGGCGGCGCCGCTGCAGGGGAATGGGATCCCCAGACTGGGCAACAACTGCCAAGCCGCCGAACGCTTCCACTCGCAGCATCGGTCGGATGAGCCGGAGATGATGGGCGTATGAGATGACCACCTCATACTGCCCGGACTTCGCTTCGCACAAAGGTGCGAAATGAAGTCCGGGAGCGCAATCCCCACACCCCTACCAGCGAGACAAAGATGTCCTGTCCCTCACACATCTCTCCGCACCGCCCAGCTCGCCGTCTGGCCTGCTGTCTTTCGGTGCTCGCCTTTACAGCGGCGTTGTCCGCTTGCGATAGTGCGCGAGAGCCAACGGCTCCGACCAACGCGGCGCCGCCGAGCGCTGACAAGGCTCCGCCGCCGCTCGCAACAGTGAGCGTCTTCGCGTCCGGCCTCAATAACCCGCGCGGGCTTCGGTGGGGGCCGGACCACAACCTCTACGTTGCGGAAGCTGGCGCTGGGGGAACGACTTCGACAGTTGGCCAGTGCGAGCAGGTTCCGGGGCCGGTTGGACCATACCTCGGTGGACACAGCGCTCAGATCACGAAAATATCTGCCCATGGCACCAAGAGCATTGTCGCGAGCGGGTTGCCATCGACAGTCAACGGGATGGGACTTGTCAGCGGCATATCCAGTGTCGAGTTCGTCGGAGAAAGGCTGTACGCGCTCGTGGATGGGGCAGGGTGCTCACACGGGCACACGGAAATGCCGAACAGCATCATTCGCGTCTCGGCGAACGGCACATGGTCCCAGGTTGCGGACCTGAGCCAGTATTATCACGCAAACCCGACGGCGCACGTGGAGCCTGACGACTTCGAGCCGGATGGCACTCCGTTCAGCATGCTGGCTGTCCGCGGAGATCTGTACGTCGTCGAGCCGAATCATGGCTCGCTCGACAGGGTGCGCCTTGATGGCAAGATCAGTCGGGTCGCTGACATCTCGGCCGCGATGGGCCACATCGTTCCGACGTCCGTATCGTATCACGGCAACTTCTTCGTCGGAAACCTGGGCACGTTTCCCGTCGTCCCAGGCAGCTCGGTGGTGCTGAAGATCAATCCGGGCGGGAACATCCATACCTGGGCGTCCGACCTTACAGCGGTGCTAGGGACCGAGTGGGACGAGCGAGGCCGACTCTATGTACTCGAGGCCATGACTGCACCCGGTGCACCCACGCCGCATACCGGTAAGATCATCCGCATCGATCCGTCCGGCAGATCAGTGTTGATCGCCGACGGGCTCTTCTTCCCGACGGCGATGACGATGGGGCCAGACGGCAATCTTTACGTATCGAACGTCGGTTTCGGACCACCCCCGATTGGACTCGGCCAGATTCTCAAGATCGACTTAGACTGATTGGCCGAATCGGTAGCACGCCCATGCATCAATTGGCGTGCTACCGACGCAGCACTTTCCTCTAGAATGCGACTCCGATCGCAACGCGCGCGGTCGGGATCCCGTCGATGCCACCCGTAGTGTTGTCGCCGAAGAACCGCTTCGCCCCGATGCCGGTACCGACTACGAAACGTCGCGTTGGCCCGAGGATCCAGTTGTAATCGAGCTCAAAACCCGCGGTAGGCCTGTTCGACCTGGCCGAGAGACACACGTCGAAGCAGTAGCCATAGTTGTCCGACTGACGCGTCACCCCGCCCGTGACTCCTACAGAGAAGCCGTCTGGCGCATGCTCGGATGGATAGTACCGCGCCTTCACCTCGAGCGTGGCGTACGTAAAATCATCCTGCGAAAAGTAAGTCCCGCCGACACCGACGCTGCTGCGGCGTGACGTCACGTGCTCGTACTCGCCGGCCAGCGCGCTGAAGACGAGGCCGAATGGATTGACGAGGAGCAGATCGTTCCGCACCGGCGTGAACGCGGAATCGGGCCTCGCGGGAACCGCGGGTGCAGAGGACTGCGCACGTGACGCAATCGGCACTAGCGAGCTGATCACGATTGCGGTGAACATCCAGGGTCTGATACGCATCCGCGTGTTTGGTCTGAAGGTGAATTTCGTCGCCGGGGTGGTGTCCACGTCTGCTACAGCATCGAGCGACACATCGGACTCGTACGAACCTTGCCCGTCAGGGTGTTTTTGTCTTCTCGAAGGCCTGAATCTGGGGCACGATCGTGCGGGCGAGGTCGTTGGGTATCGGAATCGTGAGCGCATACTGCTCTATCTTCCACGAACCACCCTCGAGGACAAGCGTCCCCGTCCCGCGCGTTGTCCCGTACGAGGCGTTGTCGAGGGTCTCATCGAAGGTCGCGACGCACTTGCAGGGAATGTCCGCGATTACAACGTGTCGCGTTCGCGGTATGTAAGTCCAGCCATGTCCCTTTGCAAAGTACGGCTCCGCATAGGCGCGAAATTCTGGAACTGTCCACCGTTCGGACGCGTCGGTGCCAATGAAGACTGCGTCCTTAGCGAGGAGGCCGAAGTAGCGAGGGCCGTCTGCTACAGACGCCGCGTGATTGAATGCGTCGAGAGTGGCGTTGATAGCGGCGACTGGATCCGCCGCGCTCATCGCCGACACGGGCGCTGTAATCTGTGCGGAAGCGAATGACGGTGACACAGCGAGCACACAGGCCGCGATCAGGATGCGCATGTCACAGGATTGTTGGGTTGAAAAACGTCAGTGACGCCGAATTTACCGGCTCAAGCGGCAAGGGTAAGGAGGGACCGTTCTCGAGCGCACGTGGTGCCCGGCCATCACTGAAGTCCGTAAACGCGAATCCCGCTGTGCTTGGCCGCCCCGGGCCATACTGGCGACTTCATGCCCGACGCTACTCCGACCAGCTGGTGTCCGCCCGCGCTGTAGGAGACGATGCCGCCGCCGGTGGATTGTCCGGTCGCCGTCTTCCAGAGCACGCGTCCGCTATCTGCATCGAACGCGTAGATGTTCCCGCCGAGGTCCGCTGCGAATACTAGGCCGCCCGCTGTGGGTGTCACGCCCGCGAGAATGGGAAAGGGTGCGTGAAATGTCCACTTCACTACGCCGGTCTCCGCGTCGATCGCTGAGAGCCAGCCGGACGACGAGGTGGGCGGCCCGAGGGGATCGGCGTTTGCGTTGCCGAGCCAGGTCTGACCGCGCGGAGGGATCTTGAGCGTGTCGCGCTTGAGCTGGACGCTCGCGCAACGGTCCACGGTGCCCACGTAGATCAGATTTGAGTGTGGGCTGTAGGCAGCGCCGTTCCATTCCGATCCGCCCGTGATTCCGGGGCAGAAGCGTGTGAGACTGTCGCGTGAGAGCGGCGCGTCCACATTGAACCGCGTGGTGGTCGCGACCCTGAAGCGTACAGGGAAGCCGCTCGTCATGTCGCCGCCAGCGGGCGATCCGCGAGCGATCCTGGAACGGTCCAGTACCGCGAGCTGGCCGTCCTTATTCGCGGAGGCGACAATGACGCGCCCTGCGCGCGTGGTGATGAGTGTCGGTGGACTGTCCACGTCCCAGTCGTGCGAATCGCGTTCGACGAGCTGGTTGTATGCCAGCATTTTTCCATTCGCGGCGTCGATTGCGATCACCGAGTTCGTGAAGAGATTGTCACCGGTGCGGAGCTGCGTGTCGAAGTCCGGCGCCGGATTGCCCGCCGGAACGTACAGCACGTTCTGCGCAGCGTCGTATGTGAACGATGTCCAGAAGGCGCCACCCGAGAGCGGTAGCCGGCGGTTGGGCCACGTATCGCGACTAGGACCAGTATCCGGGACCACGTCGAAGCGCCATATCTGATGCCCGTCGCGCGCATCGAGCGCGTAAACATGTCCGGTGACGCCAACCTGGTCACCACCAGCGTTCCCGACGAACACCATTCCGTTGGCGGCGATCGGCGCCATCGGAACGGACATACCCGGCGCGCGGAGCGCGAGCACATGATCCCAGATTACGCGGCCGTCAGTGGTGTCCATCGCCAGTACATGACCGTCGTATGTGCCACGGAACAGCCGGCCGTCCAGATAACCGAATCCGCGATTGACGAGGAGCGGACTTGACTTCGCGCTGTGGCGCGAGTGGCGCGAGTGGCGCGAGTGGCGCCAGCGCTGAGCACAGGTACGCGCGTTGATCGCGTACGAGATGGTGTCGGTGGTGAAGTACATCGTTCCCGCAATGACCAGCGGCCCGGTTTGAAGCGAGGTGACCTCGGGGAGATCGTACGTGCACACAGGCTTGAGGGTCGCGACGTTTGCGCGAGTGACCTCGGCGAGTGGCGAGAAGCGGTCGCCCGCGACGTCGCGATTGTACGATGCCCAGTCCAGCGGCAACACACTCGATTGTATCGGGGGCGCAACCACGACCGGGCGCGCGCTATCGGCACTCGCCGAATCGGTCGCACGTTTCTGCGAATCCGGTACAGGTGAGCACGCGAACGCGCCCGTGGCCATAGTCACGATTGCGGTGAGCTGGAGCCAGCGTGCTGGCACCATGAGAGTTACTCCTGCTACGGGCTCGCTACCGCGCTTCGAGTGATGGGTAGTCGATGTATCCGTGCGCACCAGCTGCATAGAATGTGGTCTTGTCGGGTTCGTTGAGTGGTGCACCGAGTCTCACTCGCTCCACGAAATCCGGATTTGCGATGAAGAGCCGCCCGAATCCCACCAGGTCGGCACAATTTCTTTCCAGCAGATGCTCCGCGCTCGCCGGAGTATAGCCGCCCGCGGTGATCAGCGTGCCGGTGTAGCTCTCGCGCACGAGATCCGTTGAGCATACCTGCCGCTCGTCCGGCCCGCTAGTTCCGACCGGTGCCTCGATCACGTGTACGTAAGCGAGAGAGCGTTTTTCGAGCTCGAGCGCGACATGCGTGAACGTCTCGACCGGATCGAAGTCGTGAATTCCGTTCGGACCGCCGGCCGGGGAAATCCGGACTCCCACGCGGTCACCGGGCCAGACTTCGGTGGCTGCATCCAGCACCTCCAGCAGGAAGCGCATCCGTGCCTGGACCGATCCGCCGTAACCGTCGGTCCTCTGGTTGGCGCCCGTCTGGAGAAACTGATCGATGAGATACCCGTTGGCACCGTGCAGCTCAACGCCGTCGAAGCCGGCCTCGTGCGCAACGGCCGCGCCGCGCCGGAAGTCGGTAACCACGCCCGAAATTTCGGATTCCGTGAGGGGGTGAGGCGTCTCGTACGGCTTCATCCCGTCGGGTGTGTAAGCGTTGCCCGGTGGCGCTATTGCGGACGGAGCTATTGGCTGGTGTCCATGATAGTACGAGTGCGAGACGCGTCCCACGTGCCACAGCTGCGCGAAGATGCGGCCGCCGGCGTCATGGACAGCATCCGTGATCCGCCGCCACCCGTCGCGCTGCGCGTCGGTGTAGATACCGGGAGTGTTCTGGTATCCCTGTCCGAGTACGCTGACCTGGGTTCCTTCTGTTACGATGAGACCCGCCGCGGCGCGCTGCACGTAGTACTCGCGCATCATGTCGTTGGGGACGCCGCCCGGTGCGCGGTTGCGCGTGAGGGGGCACATGACCATCCGGTTCGGCAATTGTAGGGTGCCCATCGCGTACGGCTCGAGCAATCGAATTGAATTCATTTTCTTGTATTGCGTGCAGGCGTTTGTCTGTTGCCGGCGGCGGGGGACGTTCGCACGCGCACCGGAGGATTTGCGTCATCCTCGCCTTCGTGATCTCCATCCGCGCCCACCTGGCCATGATTGAGCATGGCAACGAGCACCACGCCACCAATCACGTTGCCGATCAGCGCAGGAACCAGGAAGCCGCCCATCATCGCGGGCCATGACGCGATTCCAGCCAGCGCGAGGTAGAAAGCCTCCACGGCACCTGCGATCGAATGACGGAAGCCGAACGCTGCAATTGGCGCAGTGGTCAGCCAGATGTAGATCACCTGCGTGCCGGTCGCCCGCGTCGACGACACGAGCCACGCCATCAGGGCGATCAGCCACCCGCCAAAGACCGCGCGGTACAACACCTGGCCAAAGCCTCCGTCGGTGCCGTCGATGGCGACGTTGATGAGCGCGTGCCGCATGGGACTGTCGAGCAGGTTCGTGGCGTGCGCGAGGTAGGCGAATACGAAGGTGCCTACGAGATTGCCGGCGAGAACGATTGCCCACAGGCGGAACATTCGCGTGAGTGTCTGGCGGTCTCGTCGCGCCAGGAACGGAATGACGGGCTCGAGAGTGTTCTCGGTGAAGAGCTGATTTCGAGCCTGCACCACGAAGATGAAACCGAGAGGGTAGCCGACGGCGATCGCGACCGGAGCGAAGGCGGCCGGCACCCAGAGCGTGAGATACGCTGCTGCGAGAAAGCTGAATCCGATCGTGAGTCCTGCCGCGAGCGAGGACCAGCCGAGGTCGGAGGCCGGCCGCTTCATCTCCTCTTCGGCGGCCACGCGCACGTTCTCGTGAATCTCCGCGGCGGAAAGACGCGTGCCGGTCGCCGGAGTCGTGCTCGCGCCCTGCGGCTGCTGCTCCGGATCGCCGGCCAGTACCGGTTGGCTCGCGCGTCGATCCGCGCCCCGCGTGGCTTCTACGGTGTCGGACTTCCGGCTATCTGGCATGGAGTGGCGTCGTGGTGGGCGGCGTGATAGCTGCGCAGCAAGCAGGAAGCTTGCCGCGCGAACCTGCGTCGTAACGCTATATTTGACGGCTCCGCCCTGTGCCGCCCAAGCGGATGGCACCAGGTCCGCGGTGAGTGTGTCGGGGCGGGGTGACAGCGTCTCAATAATCTGTAAACTTCCTATCGATGCCAACTACTGAAGCCTCGACGCGGTTCGAGGGCGATATCGCCGAAGCGCGTTTTTCCGATCTCTTCGACAAGTACAAGCAGCACCTCGGCTGGATCGGGGTGGTGATAATCCTCGCCGGCGTCGGGGCCTGGTTCTACTTGCGCTCGGAGTCGATCAAATCGGAAAAGGCGGATGCGGCGTATCAGGCAGCGCTTCAGAGCGTGTCATCGGGCAACATCCCGCTTGCCCAGTCCGACCTGAGCAAGGCAGCCACACGGTACGCCGGAACCAACGGCGGGACCGAGGCAGCCATGGCACTAGCCAAGATCGATTACCAGCAGAATAAATTTCAGGATGGAATCGGCGCCCTCAAGAATCCAGCGTCGAGCAAGGGAGATCTGCAGTTTGAGGCAAGGCTCCTGACCGCGGCCGGTTACGAGGGTCAGAGCCAGTGGCCGCAGGCAGCCAAGGCGTATGAGGACGCTGCGTCCATCGCGCGGTTCGATGGCGACAGGCAGAGCGCGCACGCAATGGCGGCGCGCGCTCTCCAGGCTGGCGGCGACAAGGCCAGCGCGATCAAGATCTGGAAGGACCTGCTGGCGGACCCGAAGAGCGCTTTCGCCGCGGAGGCCAAAATCCGGCTCGGAGAGCTCGAGGCGGCGCCGATCAAGGCTTGACGATCAAGGCCTGACGATCGGGCGCGGGATCGATACCCAGTAGTCGCTAACAGAGGCCGCCCGCGAGGGCGGCCTCTTTCGTTTGCGGTGTCCGTGTTTCTTAACTCTCAAACGGCACTATGACTCCGTTGGCCGCCTCGCGGTCGGAGGCCGAGGCTCCCCCCGAGGGCGAGGCAGGCAGTCGACTCGAAATGGGAAATTGGAGATGGACACCCGTTCGAAATATCTCAGGATAGCGTCAGCGCCGCGCCACCATCCCGGAGTGATATGCGTATAATATGGATTATGTAAACTACAGAGTGTGGAAACTGTGGGAAACCCCTACAGATCCCGTAGTTCCCCCTCGAATACCAGACGACCCTCTCCCCTCAACGATGCCCCCCAACGGCCGACAGGATCGATGCGCGTCCGAACCCCAAGAACGCTCCCAGAAGCGGTCCGGAGCTCCACATCGCCCCCGGTCTCGCCCCACATCCGCAACAGAATCGCCGTCGCTACGCTTCCCGTTCCGCACGCGAGCGTCTCGCCCTCAACGCCGCGCTCGTAGGTCCGGATCGACCATATCCCGCCATCATCCCGGCTTACGAAGTTCACGTTCGCGCCAGCCGCGAGCGAACCATCGAACCGCACCTGCCGCCCTCGGCCCACCACATCGGCCGCCCGGACATCGGGCACCCGGATAACAACGTGAGGGATCCCCGCGGTGACGAAGCCCAGCCGCTGCTCGCCCGTATCCCGCGCTATGGCGGCCCAACTGTCCTGCACGGTATCGATGGGCGGCAGATCGAATTCGGGGACCCCGTCGCGCACCCTGGCGGCCAGTACGCCGCTTCCCGTCTCCAGCGCGAAGCCGGCGGGCGCGACTGTCCCTAGAAGCGCGGCAAGGCTCGCGGTGCACAGCGTCGCGTTGCCGCATAGAGACGCTACCGAGCCGTCGGCGTTGAAGTAGCGAATCCCCACGTCCGCGGACGCGTCAGCCGGCCTCGCAAGAATGACGAGCCCGTCGGCCCCAACTCCGGTGCCCCGCGCGCAGATACGCTTGATGTTGGCAGGATCCTCGAACGGCGCAGCGTCGCCCGCGCGACCGTCTACGAAGACAAAATCGTTGCCCGAGCCGGTCATCTTCCAGAAGCGCCGGTTCGAGCCGATCGCTAGATCCTGCCGGTCACTGCCTGCCATCTGAGCCTCCATACCATCCAGATCGCCTCTCGAACGATCTGCTTGGACATCTTGCTCTCGCCAAGAGTGCGATCGTGGAAGACGATCGGAATCTCCTTGATCTTGAAGCCGCGCTTCCACGCCCTGTAGCTCATCTCGATCTGAAACGCGTAACCATTTGAATGTACAGCATTTAGATCGATCGTCTCAAGTACTTTCCGACGGAAAGCCTTGAATCCGCCAGTGGCGTCGCAGACAGGAAGCCGAGTCACGGCGCGGGCGTAGAGGTTGGCCATGTAGCTCAGGATCAGCCGAGCGATGGGCCAGTTGACTACCGTTACCCGACCGTCCTGGTACCGCGATCCCAGGACGATGTCTGAGTCGGCGATGGCGGTGAGGAACTGGGGGATGTGGCGAGGGTCGTGGGAGAAGTCCGCGTCCATCTCGAAGGCGACGTCGTAGTGCCGCTCGATCGCCCATCTGAATCCTGCCAGGTACGCCGTCCCCAGCCCCAACTTGGAGGGACGCTCCAGAAGGTGGATCCGGGCCGAACCGGCCGACATCGACTTTACCACCTCGCCGGTGCCGTCGGGCGAGCCGTCGTCCACGACCAGGACGTCGATCCGCGGGTCCTGCTCCAGGATCAGCGGGACGATCCGGCAGACGTTGTCGCGCTCGTTGTAAGTCGGAACTATGACGAGGACGTGCTGGATGGGTGGCCGCGCGTCAGGCAATTCTTCGCCGCTCCATGAACAGGCCGGCGACCAGCGTCGCGGCCGCGATGACGATCGCGATCCACGTAATGATCTTCCCCGTCTCGTACGGAGCGCTCGTGAAAGTGAGCTCGATATGGCGCGCGCCTGCCGGCAGCTCGACTCCGATCATGCTGTACTGCGCGCGTCCGATCGCTGCGGCCTTCCCGTCCACCGCGGCGTGCCAGCCGGGATAGTAGTTCTCCGCGACGATGAGCGCTGAACCCGCCGGTGCCGGCGCGCCGAGGCTCAGTGCCATGTTGCCGGCCGCGTAGCTGTCCACATGTGCCGCGATCCCGGTCGGCTTCGGGAGCGACGTGACTCTGGGGCCCGCGGTGACCGCTGCGGCGGAATCGAAAAGTGCCGCCGACTGCACGTCGAACCGGCTGTCCATCACGGTGGCGAGAACTGCGTCGTCGCCGGCCTTGACGATCACGGGTGCGACCCACGCGAACGGGGCGTCGCCCGCGAGGCGGAAGACGTAATTGGTACGGCCGCTGGCGTCCTCGGTGGAAGGTCCGGCTACCTGGGTGACTCCCGGGAGGATGCCGGCGAGTTCGTGTCCGTTAGTGAGTACGTACTGCGTGGCTGTGACGCGGCGTACGTTCGAGTTGGTGAGGATCTGGCGGATGGATTCGTTCGAAGGGCCGGACCCCTGCTCAATGCCGATCAGGGTGTTGTAACGGGCGATCTCATTGCCATGATAACCTTGTACATCCAGAACGCCATGTGCCATCAGCGCCGACCCGTTGTACAGGGCGACGTCACCGCCATTCTGCGCTTGAAGCGGAAGCACTCGCCCAGGTTGCGGGAGATGTTGCAGATACTGAATCGCGGCATCCGTCGGATAGAGCTGCGCTGCGGGCGGCGAAAAGATCCAGTACTGCTTGTTGACAACGAAGAGGTCCAGCGCCGTGAGCGCAGCCAGCGCCAGCAGGGGCGCATAGTGCCCTGCACTCCTGCGGAGCGCGGTGCACTTGAACAGCAGGATCCCCGTCAGGACGACGAAGAAGAGCGATCGGATCGCGCCAACGACGAGATTCCCGTTATTTGCGTCAACGAGGTCCGCGACACCGTCGGGGGCCATGCTGCGGGCGACGGAAGTGAGTACGCCAGTCACTGCGAGCAATGCGACGGCCACCGCAACGATTCCCCAGCCCATCATATATCGTCGCGTAGCTTCCGCCGCGAGCGCACGCTCTGCGCCGCGAGCCGCAAAGACTGCGATGCCTAGCGTGCCGACAAAGAACACGGAGTCGGGGGCGCGAAAGTACCTCGTCCCGGGAATGAGATAGAACGGGATGTTGTAGAATGGAGTATTGCCGCCCAGCGCCCAGAGGAGCGCCACGACAACGGTGATTCCCCAGAACCAGAGCTCACGTGAACGCCGGTCGGCGCGCATTCCCCCGAGTCCGAGGCCGGCGAGCATGAGCACAACCACGCCGGCATAGTCGCCCTGCAGGTGGATACCGTTCGGTCCCCAGTAGTGATTGAGAATTCCGGTGAACTCGGGCAGGTAGAAGTTGAAGAGCTCCTGCGGGTTCTTTGCGTAGGACGTCGCGCGTTCATAGGTGCCGATTCCGGCCGCGCGTGGCGACCGTGCCACGTACTCGCGTACCGGGAGAAACTGAACTGCCCCGATCGCGAGGCCGAGCGCGACTGCGACGAGTGCGGCCGCGAGTCGTTGCAGCGCCACGCGCCCCGTTGCATTGCCATCACGCACTAGCCCGATGGCGAGCACGATCGCGTACGCGCCGGCGGCGAGCAGGGAGTATTCCAGCAGCTGCGGGTGCGGCGTGAGTATGTCGAGGCCGACTATCGCTGCGATCGCTCCAACAGCCCAGAGCCGGCCGTCCCGGACCCAGGCAAGGATGGCCCAAAGCAACAGTGGAAACAAGGCGGCGACGAAGAGCTTGCCGTCATGTCCCGGATTCACATACGTGGCGATGTGGCCACTCATCATGTATGCGAGGCCGCCTACGAGGCCGCCAGCGAAGCTGAACCCCACGCGGCGCAGGAAGAGATACGCGAAGGCGCCAGCGAGGAATACATGGATCATGAATCCCCACGTCATCGCGACGTCCGTGGGGAGAATCAGTCGCAGCAGGAACGTGGGATAGAAGATGTCGCCATGCATCGCGGCGACAAATGGCATTCCGCCGAACTGGTACGGATTCCAGAGCGGGAACGAGCCCGTCGCTTTCAGTGTGCTCGCGGCAAATTCACGGAAGGCGTAGCCCGCGATGTACTGGTCGCTGTGTGGTCCTACCAGAAACTTGCCGGCAAGTGCGGGCAGCCCGAGCGCGATGGTCGTCGCCGCATAGCAGAGCGTCGCCCACAGGCCCCCATGGCGGGGCTCGTAGGAGCTGACCACTGGGTCGGCCGTGACGACTCTCTTGCCTCCGGTTGCGACGCTCATTCGGATCGGGTTGGTGGTCTGAAGTGGCCAGCCGCCAGGGCGACTAGGCCGGGAATTACTTCCAGCACCGTCAGCCAGAGACGGCTCACGACGGCCACGATGACTGCGTCGCCATAGGTTGTGAGTCCGAGCAGCGGCAGAGCTTCCCAGATGCCGGCCTCGCGCACGCCCAGCCCGGCTGGCGCGATCAGCGTGATGAACCCAACAATATAAGCCGCAGTATATGCGGCAATGTAGAGTACGACCGCGCCGTGCACGGCGTTGTCTCCCAGGAGTGCTACCGCGAACAGGCGAAAGGCGACGCCGTACGCGCACCATGCGAAGCCGGTTCCGGCAAGCGACCACCATACGGTGCTCGACGGGATCACGGGGAGCGGGATGTCGCGCTTTGTGAGCCTGCACGCCAGTCGCACCAGCGCCGGCAGCCAGGCCGGCGCCGCCAGAACGCCCGCGATGCACATGGCGGCGACCACTCCGAATACGGCCGCGTGTGGCACTAGGCGGGAGGCAAATACCAGCACGAGCACGAGGCCCGACACGAGATTGAACACGTTGACGATGATGGACGAGCCAGCTGCGGCTACCGACGAGGCTCCGCTCTCACGCGCCATGACGCCAAGTGCCGCGAGCGACCAGAGGTTTCCGGGTATGTACTTGCCGAGGCTCGAGGCGAACCATATTCGTGCGGCTGTCCACCATGGCAGCCTGGTGTCCCATGCAGCCAGGACGCGCCGCCATGTCTCGATCAGCACAGCGTAAGCGGCGAATACGAGGAGCGATGCCTCGACCAGCGGAGTCCACTGCACGTGCAGCGTGGCGAGCCGCCCGCCGATCATGTCCCACCGGTTGGTGATCGCGTATCCCGCGAAGCCGATTACGAGTGCCGCGAATACCCACTGAGCAACGCGCATCCCCTTAGAGCGCATGGGTCTCTGTCGCCTCGCGGTAGACGCTTTCGTAGCGCGCGGAGACAACCGAGGGCGAGAAGGTGGCGAGTGCGGCGAGCCGGCCGGTCTGTCCGAGTCGGTCACGGAGTTCGGGCTGTGTTACGACCCTCTCCACCGCTGCGGCGAGCGCAGTGACATCTCCGACGGGTACCAGCAGGCCGGTGTTGCCGTCCGTGATCACGTCCGTGATTCCACCCGAGTCGAACGCGATCGGCGGTGTCTCGCAGAGCTGCGCCTCCGCTGCGACAAGCCCCAGCCCCTCCTCAGTGAACGGCGCGACAAGAACCGCTGCGCGCGCGAGAAGCGCTGGAATCTCCGAGTGGCTCACGTGTCCTCGCCAGAGGACTCTGTCGGCAACACCAAGCTCCTGGGCGAGGTGCTGGAGTGCCACGCGATCCGGGCCGTCACCGACGACATCGAGAACGATTCCTCGGCGCATCAGCGAGAGTGCGCGCAACGCGAGCGCTATCCCCTTCTGCTCCGACAGCCTTCCAATGAATATGATCCGGTTGTGGTCCCGCGCCTCGGTGTCAGTGAGCGGCTCGAAGGCGTCGATGTCGATGGGCATGGGCGCAACCACTGGCGCCGTTCGGCTGAATGGCGCGGCCTGGTGGGCAAGCCAGGTTGACACGCAGGTGACGCGTGCGGAACGCCGAAGTACAAAGCGTGCAAGCGGACGCGCCGCGGGTTTCGAACTGAGAAGCCGAAGATCCGTTCCGTGCGATGTTGTGACGAGCGGGATGTGACTCAACCTGCTCGCAGTCGCCGCCGCGATTCCATTGGGGAACCACCAGTGTGCATGGATGAGGTCGGGTTTCCATGCGGCGGCTTCGCGGCGCACCGCGAGCGTCTCACTCGCCACGAAGGACGTGAGCGCCAGTTTCGCGCTCGCGGATCGCGCAACGTCTTCTGCCATTGTGCCGCGATACGCCAGCGTCTCGCGCGACCTTGGCGCATAGCGAAAGCGCCGGACTTCCACTCCCTGAATCACCTCGGAGCTGGCGAGCCCGCGTGCGCCCGGTGCGATGACGCGCACATCAATGGCACGCTCGCGGAGCGCGACGGCGAGCCGCAGGATGAATGATCCTGCGGCGTCGCCATCGAACCGTGGGAATGAGTGCGTTACGAAGAGCGCTTTCACGCCTCAGCGCGGCGAATCCGTCTCACGTACCAGCACTTCTTCGAGACGCCGGCGCAACTCCGCGATCTCGGCGCGCTGGGCAGCCATCAGTTCGGCCAGTAAGCCAGTAGCGAAGAATACGCTTCCAAGTATCAGGCAGACTTCAACCAGGGTGAGCAGCGGACGGAACCCGACGCCAGCAATGACTCGGTAGAGCACAGCAACGAGTCCGGTCAGGACGCCCACCAGAAACAGGAACGCGCCGAGCATTCCGAAGAGCAGCAATGGCTTGCTCGCGAACTTGAGCTCGAACCAGACTGCGAGCATGTCGAGGACGCCAACGGCAATCCTGCTGATTCCGAATTTGGATTTTCCCGCCATGCGCGGATAAAGCGGGATGGGTGTCTCTCCGACGGTGAAGCCACGATGCGCGGCGACCACGATCATGTAGCGATGCCAGTCGGGACGAACCGGGAGTGCTGCCATCACCTCACGGCGATAAGCCTTGACGGAATTGAGGTCCCGCACCGGCACGTCGAAGAGACGCCTACTGAGTCCGTTGTATATCCCCGAGACGAAAGCCTTGTCGTACTCTCCTTCCTTGCGGCCGGTCATCATGTCGAACTCGCCGGCGAGAATCGGATCGACGAGCTTCGGAATGTCTTCCGGCTTGAACTGAAGGTCCGCCGGATAGAACACGAGCACGTCACCACGGGAGTGCACGTATCCGGTGCGAAGTGCATCCGCGATGCCGCGTCGATTTCGATGGCGAACAGAATGCATGAACGGATATCTGGCCTCGAGCGCAGCGAGGACTTCAGGCGTCGCGTCCGAAGAGCCGTCGTCGATGACGACGACCTCGTACTTGCCCGGCTCGCTCGCAAAGGTCTCGGCGGCCTGGCGCATGAACTCCGGGAGGTTCTCCGCCTCATCCTTAGCGGGAACGAGCACACTTACCCGCGGATGTCGCACAGCCGCGGGCATCGTCATACTCGCTTGCGCATCCGCGCCGGCAGGACGCCGAGCTGGTCCCGGTACTTTGCGACGGTGCGTCGCGCGATCTGCACACCGCTCTCGCGCAGAATGTTGACGATCGCCTGGTCGGTGAGCGGGTGCTTGGGGTCCTCGTCCTCGACGAGCTTCTGGAGCTGCGCCTTGATGCCGCGCGCGGAAACGTCTTCGCCGTCGGCCGTCGCCAGCCCGGACGAGAAGAAGAACTTGAGCGGCAGCACACCGCGCGGTGTCTGCACGTACTTTTCGTTGGTCACGCGGCTCACCGTGGACTCGTGCATGCTGATGACCTCAGCGACCTCTCTCAGCGTGAGCGGCTTGAGGAACTGCACACCCTTCTCAAAGAACTCGCGCTGGCGCTCGACGATGTAGTTCATGACCTTGAGCATGGTCTGACGGCGCTGCTCGATGGCCTGGATCATCCAGTTCGCGGAATTGAGCTTGCTGGATATGAACTCCTTGTTCTCACCGTCGAACTTCTTCTTGTCGCGGGCGATGTCCTGATACGCCTTGCTCAGCTTGAGGCGCGGGAGATTTGCGTCGTTGAGGAAAACGTGATACGTACCATCGATCTTGTCCACCACGAGATCGGGGATGATGTAGTTGTCCGACCGGGCGCTGTAACGGAGACCGGGCTTGGGGTCCAGCTTCGCGATTTCGTCCGCCGCAGCCTGCACGTCGGTTGCGCTGATGCCGAAGCGCTTTGAGATCTCGCTCCAGCGGTGGTTGATCAGCTCGTCGAAGCAGTCGGAGACCAGCCGATACGGCACGGATTGCTGCAGTCCCGCCTCACGCAGCTGCAACAGCAGGCACTCCTTGAGGTCACGTGCTGCCACACCCGGCGGGTCCAGGGTCTGAATCACGCCGAGCATGTCCTCGCCCTCAGCTTCGGTGTACATCATTTCTTCGGTGATGTCACGACCCGCCGCTTCGGCTGCGCTACGCGCCATGTCATTTAGGGCGACAACAATCTCGTGAACTGAAGCTGCGAGATATCCGTCATCGTTGACGTTACCGATGAACTCGTCGCCGATGACAGCCTGCCGCGGCGTGAGCTCCAGGAGCGCGAGCTGGTCGCGAAGATGATCGCCCAGATCCCGCGTCTCGACCGTTACCGGCTCAAAGTGCTCGCGCTCCTCGCGCTCTTCACGGTGGCCCCCGGTATCGAAGCCATCGAGCAGAATCTCCTCCCAATCGATCTCGTCCTTTTCGGGCTTCTGCTCCTCTTCGGTGGCAGCCTCGATTTCCTCCTCGCCTTCCTCGCCTTCCTCGCCTTCTTCCTCACCGTCCTCGACAAGATCGAGGAAGGGATTGTTGAGGAGCTCCTGCTTGAGGTGCTGCTGGAGGTCGAGCAGCGGCATGTAGAGAAGATCCATCGCCTGATACAGGCGAGGATTGATCTTCAGGTCCTGCCGCATCTGAGTGGACTGGCTTAGACTGGATCTCATGGGCTTGATCTCATGCGTTTGGTCCCGGAGCGCCACCGGCGAAACGCTCGCGCAGTCGCGCGGTGAGCGTGGGGCCGAGGTAAATCTTCGCGACTGTGTCGTCGAAGACCAAATCACGAACTGTGCCTGAAACCTTCACCTGTCCGTCGAACATAATGTAAGCCCGATCGACGATGTCGAGGGTCTGCTCGACGTTGTGATCGCTTATCAGAACACCGATGTTTCGCTGCCGCAGACCGGAGACGATCGTCTGGATGTCGTGCACGGCGATCGGGTCCACGCCCGCGAAGGGCTCGTCCAGCATCATGAACTTCGGGTCCGTCACCAGAGCCCGCGTTATCTCGAGCCGGCGACGCTCGCCGCCGGACAGCGCGTACGCCTTGCTCTTGCGAAGCCGCTTGATACTGAGCTCGTCCAACAGCCGCTCGAGCCGCTCCTCGCGCTGCGCCTGCGTCAGTGGCAGCGTTTCCAGGATCGCCAGGATGTTGTCCTCGACGGACAGCTTTCGAAAGATAGACGGTTCCTGCGACAGGTAGCCAATGCCGCGCCGCGCGCGCCTGTACATCGGCATCTCAGTGATGTCCTCCCCGTCCAGTCGTATCGTTCCGGACAGCGGCTGGATGAGGCCCACGATCATGTAGAAGGTGGTAGTCTTGCCAGCGCCATTGGGACCGAGCAGTCCCACGATCTCACCCTGCCGAAGATGAACGGCGACATCGTTCACGACCTTGCGACGCCGGTAGATCTTCACGAGTCCCTCTGCGTCGAGCGTGCTGCTCCCGGGTGTACGCGCCTCGGGAACCATGGGACCCGTCGCAGGGCGCGGAAACTCTCCGGTCTGCCGGAGCATATCGGCGACCTGGGCGCGGAGCGGCGCGATGTCACTCCAGAGACTGTCCGACAGGCGAACCAGCGTGTAGTCGCCGACGTCGCCAGGCGGAAGGATCACAACCTTTTCCGTCGCGAGGCGTGGCAGAACCCAGGTTGTGAGATACGCACGTACTTCGTCGAGACTCAGGCGCCCCGCTTCGCGCTGGGCGTCCTTCCCTTCCTCACGCAGTGTGCGCAGATACTCGTCGCGGTATCCGATCGCAATGTCGTTGAGGGTCGCGGCACCCGTATCGTCAGCGATACGCACCAGCGCCTCGAGCGCGAGCACCGATGATCGCTCGTCACCGGCGGCATGCGCGAGCAGCGACGCGATGACGTCGGAATAGATCGGGGCGGTCAATGTATCGCTCCGCGTCGCGGCGGTGATATCACGGAGTTTTTTGGAGCAGCAGGCTTCACAGTGGTGGAGTCCGCCGCCTCGACGTAGACGCCACTTGCCTTGCCATGGACCTTCACTGAATCGATGCCGCCATTCAAAAATGTGAGATCGATTTCACGGCCTTCGACGTAATTGATCCCGGGACGGCTCTTGAACTTGTCGTTCTTCACGTGGTAATACGCGCGCGCGTGCTCTCGTGAGGTGATCGTCTTCACGGGCGGTGTCTTGCTGGTATCGCGGCTCGCCATCCTGTCGAAAGTGGCGACGATTGTGTCGCCGCGTATCCAGTCCCGGTCCTTCGTGGTCATGGTCAGCGAATCCGGAATGCTGGTCGCGTACGCCTTGCCCACCGCGATGATCTCGTGAATTCGCTGATTCGGCAGCAGCGCGTCGATCGAGTCGGCGAGGATGTCGCGTTCCGGAGACACGGCGTGAGCGCGGGTCCGTCCCCATGCCATCGCGCGCTGCAACTCGTTGTCGCGCACGCGAAGGTCCACCGAGTCGGCGTAGAGCTGAAGATCCTGGCTCGTTGCGTGGCCGTTAGGGGACGCGACGACACGGTTCACGAGCTTGTTTTTTGAGAATACGTCGATCACGCCGCCAGTCAGCGTGAACGGCCGGCTTCGGCGGGCCTCGACGGTCGGGGACCGCATGAGTCGCGCGAGCCCCGAGCCCTGATCCAGGTAGGCGGAGTCGCCCGTGGCGAGCAGCTGAGGGCGCGTGATGCGCACGTCGCCGCCTGCGTAAACGAGGCTGTCGGCCACACTGGTGATGCGATCTGCTACCACGTCAACCGTGTCGGACGGCTTGCCGGTAATGGAATCGCGCTGTACGAGGTTCAGCTTTGGACGGCCGGTCGATACGAGAATTGCGTCGTTCCGGATCGGTTTTACTGCGCGGTAGTAATCCGCAACGGGGCCGCGCATGGTGGTGCCGCTCTGCAGCACCGCATAGACATTCCCTTCGGCGCGGATGTGCTCCTCGTCCATCCAGTAAGTCATGTGATCCGCGTCCACCCGGGCGCGAACGTCAGCGTAGTGAACGTTCGAGATTAGATACATGAGGCTCTGGTCGCCGTAATACTCGGCGCTGTCGGACTTGAGAGTTACGTCCTGACCCTCGCAATTACCAACGAAGCCTCCGCCTATGTACGCGTTGTACTTGCCGCTGGGAAGCTTGATGAGATTGGAGCGCGTGGTGCCATTCGCCGATCCCTGAAACTGAATGATGCACTTGCTACCCGGCTGTGGGCCGGGGCGCTGAGCGCGTGCCGCCGACGGTATTGAGGCCGTCAGGATCAACGCGAGAATCGGGACGAAGGCGGGCGGCCGCATCACTGATTGGGGATGGTGATTGTACCCGCCGTGCCGGATACCGTCCTCAGTACGTGAACGTTCTGAAGATTCGGGTCCGACCGAAATCCGATCCCCTGCAGACTGCGGTCGGGTCCGGTGAGAACGAACGCGCTGTCGGTCGCGATCTCGTTGTGCGTCTGATCGTACTTGAGCTCCTCCGAGCGCAGTCTTCGGCCGTCCTCGGAGTTCACCACCACATCCCCTCGCGCGAGCATCAATCCTGTAGCCGTGTGATACGTGCCGCGGCGAGACGTGAGAACCGCGTTCTTCACGCCCGTACTCGTGTAGAAAGTGGTGTTGACGTGGATGAGCTCCACCCGAGTGTTGTCGTCAAAGAAGTATGCGGTATCGGCGACGAGCAGCGCGTGGAGCACACCCTGGTCGGTGAGGTTGAATCGCGCGCCGTACATGATCTGGTTCGCGGAATCCGCCAGCGCAGACCGGCTGGAGACGGGCGGCGTCTTCTTCGTGCTCCGGCATGCTGCGGTGACGAGCGTGAACGCAACAACGAGAACGGCCATCCCTTGCAGTCGTCTCACGCGACACCTGCGCGCATCAGATCATGGAGGTGCACCACTCCTACGAGTGATCCGGCAGTATCGATCACGGGCATCGCCATGATGCCGTATTCCTCCATCCGGTGCACCGCGGCGCTGCCCAGCTCGTCGGGAGCTGCGGTCCTGGGTTCGCGGTTCATCACTTCTGAAACGACGAGACCGAGCACGTTGGCCTCGTGCTCCAGGAGACGAGTGAGATCGCCGGCCGTCATCAGGCCCAGCACTCTCCGCTCGGGATCGATGATCACAACGATTCCCCGGCGCTCCGCGAGCTCGACGATGGCCTGCTTGACAGTGGCAGTTGGCGGGAGCGTAGGGAGCGATGAGGTCAGCATCACGTCGCGCACGCGCGTGAGCAGCTTGCGGCCGAGCGCCCCACCGGGATGGATTCGCGCGAAGTCATCGGCGCCGAATCCCTTCTCCTCCAGCAGTGCGACCGCCAGCGCGTCACCGAGCGCCAGTGCCACGGTAGTGCTCGTCGTCGGCGCGAGTCCGTGAGGACACGCCTCCTCGCGAACGGACGCGTCGAGCATTACGTCGGCATGCACGCCGAGCGTGGAGCTGCGCTCACCTGAGATGGCAATGGTATGCACGCCGAGTCGCTTGAGATGCTCCAGCAGCGGCAGCAGCTCGTCGGACTCGCCGCTTTTCGAGATGAGTATCGCAACGTCATCTGCGCCGACGATCCCCAGGTCGCCGTGTACGCTATCGGCAGCGTGAAGGAAGACCGCGGGAGTCCCGGTGGAGGTGAGCGTCGCCGCGATCTTGCGGCCGATCAACCCGGACTTGCCAACACCGCAGACGATCACGCGACCACGCGACGCGGCGATCAGCTGCACGGCGTTGACGAAGTCATCCCCGAGCCGCGCCTCAGCCTCACTGATCGCTTCGCGCTCCATTGCCAGGACGCGCCTGCCCCGCGCAAGTACGTCGTCGGTCAACGGCGAACCCGGGCCCAAAGGTCCACCATTCGATCCACAAGATCCGGCAGCTCCGAGAGCGGCAGCATGTTGGGTCCGTCACTCGGCGCCGTATCGGGCTCGGGATGTGTCTCGATGAAAACGCCATCAGCCCCAGCCGCGACTGCCGCCATCGCCAGCGCCGGTATGTATTCACGAGCGCCACCGCTCGCGCCGCCTGCGCCCTGACCCGGCCGCTGGACGCTGTGCGTCGCGTCGAATATCACTGGAGCGTTGCACGCTGCGCTGAGCCGCGGAAAGTTTCGCATGTCCACGACCAGATCGCCGTAACCGAAGAAGGTGCCGCGTTCGGTAACGGCAACCTCGTCGCCGCCGGCCTGACGCACCTTGTCCAGCGCGCCGCGCATGCCCTCCGGGTGCATCCACTGGCCCTTCTTCACGTTCACCGGCCGGCCCGTGGCGCCCGCGGCCTGCAACAGATCCGTCTGACGGCAGAGAAACGCCGGTATCTGCAGGACGTCCACCTGTCTTGCTACGGCTGCGCACTGTTCCGGCAGGTGCACGTCGGTGAGAACCGGAAGGCCGGTGGACGCGCGCACGCGGCCCAGCGCCGCGATCCCCTCGTCCATACCTGGTCCGCGCGCGGCGCCCACATTGGATCGGTTGGCCTTGTCGAAGCTCGCCTTGTAAATCACTCCACCTGGTACGCGCTCCTCGAGTCTCAGCAGCGCCTCGGCGATTCCGAGATTGAGGGCATCATCCTGCAGCACGCAGGGGCCGGCGATCAGAAAGAACCGGTCTCGCGGAAACAGAGCGCTCACGATCTTGCTTCGCTTCCACTGTGAGCGTCCTGTACCCGTGCGGTTTCCGCGACCGCATGTTCGGCTGCCGCCCCAACGAATCCCGCGAACAGCGGATGCGGACGCGTGGGACGAGACTTGAGTTCCGGGTGGAACTGGCAGCCAACATACCACGGATGCGTCTGCAGCTCGACGATCTCGACGAGCGAGCCGTCCGGCGAGAGGCCCGACAGCGTGAGACCGTGCTCGATGAAGCCATCGCGGAACGCGTTGGAGACTTCGTACCGATGCCGGTGGCGCTCGCTCACCTGCTGCGTTCCGTACATCGCAGCAGCTCGCGTTCCATCGCCCAGGCGGCATGGATACTGGCCGAGTCTCATGGTGCCGCCCATGTCGGTGACGTGCTGCTGCGATTCCATGAGCGATATCACCGCGTTTCCGCAGTCCGGCGCGAACTCGCTGGAGTTGCTGTCGTCGAGCCCCATCACGTTGCGCGCGAACTCGACGATTGCCACCTGCATGCCCAGACATATCCCGAAGAACGGCAATCCCGCCTCGCGCGCATAGCGGATGGCCTCGACCATCCCCTCGACACCGCGAACGCCGAAGCCGCCGGGAACCAGAACCCCGTCGTATTCTGCAAGAATTTCCCGCGTGCGATCGCGGGAGGTGAAGCTGTCACTCGAGATCCACGAGATGTCCACGCCCACGTTGTTGGCGATTCCGCCGTGGATCAGCGCTTCCTGCACACTCTTGTAGCTATCGACGAAGTCGGTGTACTTTCCGACGACGGCGATCTTCACGCGGCTCGGCGGCGCGATGATCCGCTGCACGAGCTTGCGCCATGCGGTGAGATCGGGAGAGCGTTTGCCCAGCAGCCCAAGCCGGTGCATGACGCGCTCGTCCGCACCCTGCTCGTGGAACACGAGCGGAATCTGGTAGATGGTGGGAACGTCGCGGCTCTCGACGACGGCGCCGAACTCAACGTTGCAGAAGAGCGCAATCTTTCGTTTGACGTCGTCGGACAGTGCGCGCTCGGTGCGGCAGATGAGGATGTCCGGCTGGATTCCCAGCTGCATGAGCTCGCGCACCGAATGCTGCGTGGGTTTCGTCTTCACCTCGCCCGCCGCCGAAATGAACGGAACCAGCGTGAGATGAATGAAGATCCCGTTCTCGCGGCCGATCTCCTGCCGGAACTGGCGAATGGCCTCGATGAACGGCTGCGACTCGATATCGCCCACCGTTCCGCCGATCTCGACGATGACGACATCGTTGTCCGGCGCGAGTCGCTTCATCGCCGCCTTGATCTCGTCGGTGATGTGCGGAATGACCTGGACCGTTGAGCCCAGATACTCGCCGCGGCGCTCCTTGGTGATCACGTTGAGATAGATTCGGCCGGTCGTAACGTTGTTCGCCTGAGTGAGCGACCGATCGATGAACCGCTCGTAGTGGCCAAGGTCCAGATCCGTCTCGGCGCCGTCATCGGTGACGAAGACTTCTCCGTGCTGGAATGGCGACATCGTTCCCGGGTCAACGTTCAGGTACGGATCGAACTTCATGATCGTGACGCGCATTCCGCGCTCCACGAGCAGCCGCCCAATGGACGCCGCCGCGATACCCTTTCCCAGCGACGAGACCACTCCGCCGGTGACGAAGATGTAGCGCGTCTGCTGCGAGGACTCCATTCTCATTGCCATCATTCCTCTCCTGCCGCGAACGTGCTCCAACGCTCGTTCGCGATGCGTAAGTCCGCTTCGGTGTCGATGCCGCACTCTGCGGGCTCATCTATAACGGCCACGCCCATCTCCATACCGTGGGCGAGTGGTCTCAGCTGCTCGAGTCGCTCGATGTCTTCCAGCGGGTGTGGCGGAAGCGCCATCCACTGTGCGAGAGCCTCGCGGGTGTAGGAGTAAACTCCGATATGCTGCAAGGTAAGCGGGCGTCGCAACGCGGCGTCGGCTGCATCACGGAGGAACGGTATCGGGGCGCGCGAGAAATACATGGCGCTCCCATTCAGCGCCGTCACCACCTTGACGATGGACGGCGAATCGAAGATTTCCGGCGAAGCCAGCGCCGCGACTGTTCCGAGCGTGAACCGCCCGCTCGTGACCACATCTGCGGCGGCTGCTATGAATCTCCGGGAAATGAACGGCTCATCTCCCTGGACGTTGACGAAGGCGCGGAAATCCTCAAATCCCTTCGATGTGGCCACTTCGGCCACGCGCGCGCTTCCGGATGAGCAATCGGAGCTGGTCATCACGACGTCCGCACCGGCGTCCCGCGCCACCTGCGCGACTTCCGCGTGGTCGGTTGCGACGACTACCCGGTCAGCGACTTTCATCCTCGCAACGCGTCGCCAGACTCTGATCACGAGTGGCTCGCCGGCCAGGTCCCGGAGCGGCTTTCGGGGAAGCCGCGTGGCGCCGAGCCGAGCCGGAATGACGATCGCCGTCTTCATGAGCGCGGCGAAAAAAATGGGGCATCGGACGCAACTTTCACGCCACAAAATCTACCCTTTTGCGAGAGGCCGCGCAAACGATATTTCGGAACTCGGAGGGAGCCGGATCGAAGCCCTGTCAGGGCCTCAGCGAGATACCGGCGCCAAAGTCGTGCTTATGCGTGCGCGGGTTCACCAGGTAATCGATTGTGATAACCGATATGCCGATGCGGCCGCCAACGTTCTGGACCGGGCGGCCGAAGCCGCCAACCGAGGCCGCCCCCGAGGCGAAGTGCGGCGCGATGTAGGGGCTTCCAACGACCGGAATCTGGATGGCCGCGATCGGGATCACGTAGAGAGCATCGACGAAGTACAGGTGATCCCCTCCCAGCCCCAGAAGATTGACCGTCGCGAGCGAGCCCGAGCCGCCGACGTACGCGAATCGCTGAAGCGGAGTCGCGGTGCTGGTCGAGGTGGTGACGAGGTGCGTGCCAATCTCGATGTGCTGGTCCCGAAACGTCTCCAGGCTTAGTCCCTGATTGATCGTCAGCTGCTGGAAGTTGCCACCCAGCGGGCTCTTGCCAGCCGCCTCGAGCAGTAGGTCGAAATAAACTGAGCCTGGCGCGCCCATGTATTCGGCGCGGCCACCGGCAATGGCGGACGTGATGTGGCCGGCGTTGATCGCAGGGTTGCGGCGCATGATGCCATCGGTGGTGTCATTGCGGCCGAACAGACTGAATGGTCCCCGCGGTGTTCCCGTCTGCCATCCCGTTGACCAGTCTCGCTCGGTCCGTGCGCCAATGAACACGGTCGCGACGTCGAGTGGCAGCTTCAACGCCGACGTGAGTCGAACGTCTGCACGATCGCCCCGGAAGTAGTTACGCGAGTCGTGGCCGAGCCCGAACGAAACCGCGGAATTGATAAGGTTCGAACGGATCCAGCGGTCGTTCGTGAATGTGCCGCGCGCTGCCGAAACCGCAAAACCTACGGACGAGTCGGCGGTGAACTGCCCGATCATGCTCAACGACGGATCGATCTTGCCCAGATTGGACCGGTACGTGATCGATGGACTTACCACGAAGCGCGAATTATCGCCGATGGAGATCGACGGCCCGAACGGTACCGAGAGGCCGTTGACGCGATCGTACGTTGGAAGCGTTGCTATCGAGAGCGGAAACTCGACATACACCTGCGCTCGCAGCTTCGGCGCGATCAGGAGAACGAGCGCGATCGTCGTTGCGAAGCGGGTCGATACGCGGATCAGGCCGTGTCGGGTCATCGTGTGGTAGCGAGGAAGTTCACGAGCAGGCGCTTGCCCCCTTCGGTGAGAACGGACTCCGGATGAAACTGAACGCCGAACACGGGATGAACGCGATGACGGAGCGCATGCACCTCACTCGCGTCGTCATCGCTCCAGGCAGTAATCTCGAGCTCGGATGGAAGCGTGTCACGCTCCACCGTGAGCGAATGATACCTCATCACGCGCAGCGGATCAGGTAGACCCTCGAACAGGCCAGTCCCCCCATGGCGAATGTCCGACGTCTTGCCGTGCATGAGCCTGCCCGCGCGGACGACGCGGCCGCCATACGCGGCGCCGATCGCCTGCTGGCCCAGGCAGACGCCGAGGATCGGAATGGACGAGCCGTACATGCGGATGACTTCGAGCGTGATCCCGGCTTCAGTCGGCGTACGGGGTCCGGGCGACAGTACAATGGCGGTCGGGCGCAGCTCCGCGATGGCAGATGCGGGGATCTCGTCGTTGCGGCGAACAACCGGCTCGGCGCCGAGCTCGCCGAGGTACTGAACCAGGTTGTACGTGAACGAGTCGTAGTTGTCGATGACAAGTATCATGCGGCTCCGCCATCGGACAGACGCTCACGTGGATGGAACTGCCGGTGCACCGAGCGAAGGTACTCACGGTCCACGTGTGTGTAGATCTGGGTTGTGGAAATGTCAGCGTGACCGAGCATCTCCTGCACAGCCCTGAGGTCGGCGCCACCTTCGAGCAGATGGGTGGCGAACGAGTGCCTGAGCGTGTGGGGTGTCACGTGCTTCTCAATTCCGGACGCGTCCACGTGCTTGCGCAGGATCTTCCACGCTCCCATCCTGGTGAGCGGCTCACCGCGCGCGTTGAGAAAGAGAATCCCCTCACCGCTGCCCTTCTCCAGCTTCGGTCGCAGCTCGCGCAGGTAGATCGCAACCGCGCCAACTGCCTTCCTTCCGATCGGGACCAGCCGCTCCTTGGCTCCCTTGCCGAATACACGAATAAGGGACTGATCGAGCATGAGGTCGCGAACGCCAAGCGTGATCCACTCGCCGACGCGAAGCCCTGCGCCATACGCCAGCTCCAGCATCGCGCGGTCACGGAACGCCAACGGCTGGTCCAGTGTGGGCGTCTCGATCAGCCGCCCGACTTCCTCGGCGGTGAGCACGTCTGGAAGCTCGCGCCATTTCTTCGGCGAGTCGAGTCGCTCGCTTGGATCACGCACCACGTGCCCCTCGTTGAGGAGGAACTTGTAGTAGGTGCGAAGCGCGGAGATGTTTCTGCGAATGGACGCCGGTGCGAGCCCGAGATCCTTGAGATGATAGATGTAGGAGCGGAGCGTAGTCGAGCCGACTTCGACCGGCGTCCTCGCGCCCTTTGTCATTGAATAATCGACAAACCGCGCAAGGTCACGCCCGTACGCCTCTACGGTACGCGGCGATGCACCGTCCTCGAGTGCCAGATAATCCCCGAACGGTCGCAGCCAGAAGGCACGCGTTGCCGTCTCGCGCGGAGACTCAACGATCACGAATCAGTGTCGCGACCGCGATGCACGCGACACCCTCGCCACGTCCGATCCATCCCATGCCCTCGTTCGACTTGCCCTTCACGCTGACATCCGGCGCAGCGATGTCCAGCGCGTCGGCGAGTCGCGCTCGCATCTCGGCGGCGTGCGGACCGATTCGCGGGAACTCGGCGACTACCGTCACGTCGACGTTGGAAACTCTGTAGCCGAGGGCGTGGACCGCAGCCACTGCGCCGCGAAGCATCTCAATCGAGTCGCGGCCACTGTTGCGCTTGTCCGTGTCGGGAAAGAGCGATCCAATGTCTCCGGCGGCTGCCGCACCGAGAACGGCGTCCGTGACTGCATGCGCTACCGCATCGGCGTCCGAGTGGCCGAGCAGCGACACGTCAGCCGGGATGGGCACTCCGGCAAGTATGACGGGTCCACCCGGCGTGAAGCGGTGGGAATCGTAGCCGATCCCTACACGTGTGCTCACGCGGGGCCGATACCGCTAGGGTTCGTAGCGGCGCACTGCGAGACACGCATTGTGGCCGCCAAAACCGAAGCTGTTGCTGATGGCGGCCGTGACATCGCGCGTCACCGCGACGTTGGGCGTGTAATTCAGGTCGAGCTCGGGATCGGGAGTCTCGTAATTGATCGTGGGGGGAATCACCCCTTCGCGAACGACGAGCGTGCAGATCACGAACTCCACTGCGCCCGCCGCGCCGAGCATGTGGCCTGTTGCCGACTTGGTGGAGCTGACATTGATATCGCGCGCGTGCTCGCCGAAGACCGCCTTGATCGCCCGCGTCTCGTTGAGGTCGTTAGCGGGAGTTGACGTTCCGTGGGCGTTGATGTACTGGATGTCGGCGGGGCTGAGACCGCCGTCCTTCATCGCCCGCTTCATTGCCCGCTGTGCGCCCTCGCCGTCCGGTGCTGGTGCAGTGAGGTGATACGCGTCACCGGTGGCGCCGTAACCCACGATCTCGCCATAGATCGTTGCTCCGCGCGCGCGTGCATGCTCCAGCTCCTCGAGAACGACGATTCCGGCTCCCTCGCCCATGACGAACCCATCGCGTGTTGCGTCGAAGGGCCGCGATGCGGTGGCGGGTGAGTCGTTGCGTTCGGATAGCGCCTTCATGTTCGCGAAGCCGCCGATCGCCATGGGCGTGACGGTCGCCTCGGCGCCGCCGGTGATCATGATGTCGGCGTCGCCGTACTGGATGGTCCGGAATGCGTCACCGATCGCGTGCGCGGAGGTGGCGCATGCGGAGACGGTGGCGTAGTTCGGCCCCTTCGCCTTGAAATGCATTGACACGATTCCGGCCGCGATGTCAGCGATGAACATCGGGATGAAGAACGGGCTGATCTTGCTCGGACCGAGCTCCCGATACACATCGTGCTGCTCTTCGAAGCTCTTGAGCCCGCCGATACCAGATCCGACTATTACGCCGAGTCGGTCGGGATCGATGCCCGCGGCCTCGGGGTCGGTGAGGCCGGCATCCGCCATCGCCATCTTCGCGGCGGCGACTGCGTACTGCGTGTACACGTCCGAGCGCTTTATTTCCTTCCGGTCCATGTAGTCGCCTGGATTGAAGCCCTTGACCTCCGCGGCGAAACGGACCGGAAATTTTTCCGGATCGAACTTGGTGATCCCAGCCACACCAGACGTGCCCGCCTTCAGCGCTTCCCAAGTCGCCGCCACGGAGTTGCCAACGGGCGTGACGACGCCCATGCCGGTGACGACGACCCTGCGCTTCATTTACGCGGCGACCTTTCCATTCAGATACGCGAGCGCATCACCGACAGTGCGAAGCTTCTCTGCGTCTTCGTCGGGGATTTCGATGTTGAACTCCTTTTCGAATTCCATTACGAGCTCGACGATATCCAGGCTGTCGGCACCGAGGTCGTCGATGAACGACGCGCCGTCGGTGAGCTTCTCGCGCTCCACGCCAAGCTCATTGGCGATGATGTCCTTCACCTTCTCCGAATTGTCGGCCATGCGGATCCTCGTACAGTTTGGGTGTAACGTTACAATTTAACCCTGGCCCGGTGGGCCAGGTAGCCAGCAAGATCAGGTCAACCCGCCGTCCACCACCAGGACCTGGCCGGTGATGTACCCCGCCATGTCCGACGCCAGAAAGGCGACCGCTCCGGCCACATCGGCCGGCGAGCCGAGCCGCTCCAGAGGGATCTGCCCGGACATGACATTCCGCGCTTCCGGAGTCATGGCCGCGGTCATGTCCGTGTCGATGAATCCGGGCGCGATGGCGTTCGCCAGGATGTTTCGCGAACCCAGCTCCTTCGCCACTGACTTGGTGAGCCCGATCAGCCCCGCCTTGCTCGCCGCATAGTTGGCCTGGCCCTTGTTGCCCGTGATTCCGACGATGCTCGTGATGTTGATCACGCGGCCCCAGCGGCGCTTCATCATTCCCCGAGTTGCGGCCCGGATGGCGACGAATGCACCGCGGAGGTTCGCGTCGATCACTGCATCCCAGTCGTCGTCCTTGATTCGCATCATCAGGTTGTCGCGTGTGATGCCGGCATTGTTGACGAGGATGTCGATCCCGCCAAAGGCCGCTTCCACGTCCGCCACGAGCTTTACCACGGACGCAACGTCCGCGACGTCTACCGCAAACCCCTCGGCTCCGTGCGCGATTTCCTGAGCTACCGCTTTCGCACGCTCAAGGTCGCGACCGACGATCGCGACTCGCGCTCCGCAGTCCGCGAGCGTCGCGGCGATTGCGCGGCCGATGCCGCGCGTACTGCCTGTAACGAGCGCGTTGCGTCCGGTGAGATCAATCTGCATTGTCATCCGAGAGCCTCCGCCAGTTTGTCGATGTCAGCCGGCGATCCTACGGCGACCGTTTTCGCGCCGGGAACGATTCGCCCCACGAGTCCGCACAGCACGTTGCCGGGTCCCAGCTCGACGTAAAGTGAATCGGGATGCGCTGCCGCCATGGCGCGCACTTCCGCGGACCACTTCACCGGCGACGTGAGCTGGCGAAGCAACAGCGTGCGCGCGTCGGCGGCCGAAGTGCACGGCTCCGCGGTGACGTTGGAGTAGACGGGGAATTCCGGATCACTGAATTCCGTCTGCCCGATCGCGCCACTGAACGCGATCTCCACAGGTTCCATCAGCGGTGAATGGAAGGCGCCGCTGACGGCGAGGCGGACTGCGCGTTTGGCGCCCGCTTCCTTCGCCAGCTGCATCGCGCGTTCCACACCGGCAACCTCGCCTGACACGACGACCTGCTCGTCGGTGTTGTAGTTTGCCGGAACAACCAGCCCTGCTTCGCGCGTTGCGCGCTCGCAGATTGCATCGATCGATTCCGACAGCGAGCCGAGGACCGCCGCCATCGTCCCGGGCCGCTCGGAGCCCGTCTCGAACATCAGCTCGCCGCGTCTGCGGACAAGCCGTGCGCCATGGGAGAGATCGAGCGAGCCCGCCGCGTGATGCGCCGTGAGCTCACCGAGTGAGTGTCCGGCGGCCGCGACGATCCGATTGGCGAGGATGTCGCGAACGACGGCCCAGGCAGCAGCGCCGTGCGCGAAGAGCGCGGGTTGCGCATTGCTCGTCTGCGTCAGCTCATTGGCCGGCCCTTCGAAGCAGAGCGTGCTCAGGGAAGTTCCGAGCGCATCATCGACCGCCTCGAACACGCTTCGCGCGGCCGGAAACGCGCCGGCGAGATCCTTCCCCATGCCTGGCTTCTGCGAGCCCTGTCCCGGAAACAGCAGGATGACGTTCATTGCTCCGCGGTTGTCGTGCGATGCTACAGGCGAACTATTGCCGACGCCCAGGTGAATCCCGCGCCGAACGCGACCATCATGACCGTCGAGCCGGGCCCGACGATCTTCTTCTCGATCACCTCGTCCAGCGCGATCGGAATTGATGCGGATGACGTGTTGCCGAAACGATCGACATTGACGTACACCTTGTCCATCGATATGCCGGCATGTTTCGCCGTTGCCTCGATGATGCGAGTGTTTGCCTGGTGCGGGATGAGCAGGTCTATGTCGTCAATGCGGAGTTTGGCCGAATCGAGCGCGCGGTCAGCCGCCTCGCTCATCTCGCGCACGGCGTGCTTGAATACTTCCCGGCCAGCCATCTTCACCAGATGGGATCGGTTCTCGAGCACTTCGGCAGTCATGGGATGTGCGGCGCCGCCGTGCGGACGATACAGCAGATCCGCGAGCTTGCCGTCGCTGCGCATGAAGGTGGAGAGTATTCCCGTCTTCTCGCCCTTTGTGTTACGCTGAAGGACGACCGCGCCCGCTCCGTCACCGAATAGCACACAGGTGGAGCGATCCTTCCAGTCAACGATCGCGCTCATCTTCTCGGCGCCAATGACCAGCGCCGTATCGATGGCCCCGGACGCGATCATTCCTTCGGCAATCGAAAGTCCGTAGAGCCAGCCGGAGCATGCCGCGGAGATGTCGAACGCGGCGGCGCGGGTGGCGCCGAGTTCTGCCTGAAGGTCCACAGCGGTCGCGGGCAGCAGTCGGTCGGGCGTGGCGGTGCTCAGCACGATCGCATCGATCTCGCCGGCGGTGACGCCGGCCTTCGCCATTGCGCTGCGCGCGGCACCTGCCGCCATCCAGCACGTCGTTTCATTCTCGGCGGCCATGCGCCGCTCGTGGATTCCGGTGCGCTCCATGATCCACTCGTCGGACGTCTCGATGCCTATTGATGCGAAGTCGTCGTTAGTGAACACGCGCGATGGAAGTCCGCGTCCGGTACCGGTTATGCGGGCGATGGTCGGGATCATGCGACTCCTGCCGGGTTTTTTCGCTCCGAAGCGGCGAGGCGCTCGCCCATGAGATCGTTCATCCTGCTCTCCACTGCACGCACGCCCACCTTGATGGCGTTCTTGATGGCGCGCGGCGATGACTTGCCATGTGAGATGATGCTGACGCCGCGAACGCCCAGCAGGGGCGCGCCGCCGTGCTCCGAATAATCGAGCTGCGACAGTGCGTGCGCCAGCGTGTCGGAGTCGATGCCGGCCGATTCCTTGATGAATCCGACGATCATTGGCGTTACTGCTTCGTAGAACTTGAGCACCACGTTGCCGACGAATCCGTCGCATACAACGACGTCTAGCGGTCCCAGATCGGTGCCGCCGGCCGGGAGATCGCGGCCCTCGACGTTGCCAAGGAAGTTGAAGTCGGCCGCGGCGAAGAGCGCGTTGGCTTCCTTCACCACGGCGTTTCCCTTCTCCGGCTCCTCCCCGATGCTGAGCAGGCCGATCGCCGGGTTCTCGCGGCCGAGGATGCACTCTGCGTAAACGCCGCCCAGCCAGGCGAACTGGAGCAGCTCACGGGCCGAGCAGTCAACGTTGGCGCCGGAGTCGAGCACAACGACCGAGCGTTGCGCGGTTGGAAAGAGCGTCGCGATGGCCGGGCGATGGAGTCCGGGGAGCAACTTGAGCAGCAGTGCGGAGGCCGCCATCTGGGCGCCGGTACTGCCCGCCGAAACGAACGCATCCGACTCACCTTTCACTTGAAGTGTGAGTCCTATCGTCATGGAATTGCGCGGCTTGGCGCGAAGCGCGGCTACCGGCTTCTCGGACATGTCGATAACGTCAGGCGCGTCGACGATGGACAGGCGGTGGCTCTCGGCCTTCATGGACGAGTGCTCGCCAGCGAGCATTGCGTCGAGCGTGCTCTGGATCAGATCGGAGCGCCCGATGAGCTGGATGGAATGTGAGCCGTCCAGCTCGCTCAGGGCGAGTAGCGCTCCCGCAACTGGTGCGGCGGGGGCGAAATCGCCCCCCATCGCGTCTAACGCGATGCGGGCCAACTAGGCGCCCTTAGCGGCTACTCTCTGTTTGCCGCCGTAATAACCACACTCGGCGCACACATGATGCGGACGCTTGATGGCCTGGCACTGCGGGCACTTCTGGAGCGCAGTCACTGGAGCACCCTTCGCTGTGTTGCGGAGGCGCTTGCGCTGCTTGGATACGCGACGTTTCGGGACGGCCATGGGACGGCTTCTAGGTCAGGTTGTCAGGCGTGGGAATCGTCGTGTCCAGACGACATCTGGCGCAACGCATCCCATCGGGCATCGGTTGTGGCGGGCTCGCACTCGCAGGGCCCTTCGTTCAGGTCGGCGCCGCACTTGAGACAGAGTCCCTTGCAGTCCTCCCTACAATCAACGAAAGCCGGCGCCGAGAGGAGCCATCCTTCGCGTACAGCGGGTCGTACGTCCAGCTGATGCGCACCGGGATCGTATGTGAATACGTCCGGATCATCTTCAGTTGTTGGGTCGTCGCTCGGGGCGAAGAGAAAATGTGCATCCTCACTCACTTCCCGCGTGACCTCGGTGAGGCACTTGCGGCAGTCCAGTTTTATGGCGCCAGTGAACCGACCGCTGAAATAGAAGCGGCCATTACCGGCGCTGGAAAACCGTCCTTCGACGTGAACGGCGTCCAGAGGACGCGTATCGGCCGCAATCCAGATGGGATCGTCGGCCCGAAGGTCGCCATCGACCTGCGCGGCCGTTGACTCCAGCGTACGGATGTCAAAGGACAGCATAGCCACGTAAAATAGCCAGATCCGACGGTTGCAGCAACCTTTTGGGAGCTCCGAAGCGACTGCGCCCGCTTGAGTTATGGCTCGCTGTTGCAGCCCTGGAAATCACCGCACGGCGACCTCGCGCAAGACCGTCGACTCGGCCCCATTCGAGTCGTACGTCTGGAGGACGAGCAGGTACCCGCCCGACGTCAGATTCAGATGGAGCACGGCAGGCCGGCCCGGCGGAGTGCCGGCCGTTCCACCGATCGAGGCACCGGCCGGGGTGCGAGCCGAGCCACCAGGGGCCGGATGAGCGAGCCATTGGAGGGCTTCGTCCGGGGTCCGTCCCGGCGAGAGCCGAACGACCTGGAAGTCCTTCCAGCCGGAGTCCAGCGCGATCACCCGCCAGGTCCTCGCACCGGCGCGCCCGGCGTCCCCAGCAACCCGGATCTGGCCCCGGCCTAGCGTTAGCGAGGCGTCTGTTCGCGGCGCCTAGCGCGCCCGGATAACCTCGCTCTCCGCAAAGAAAAAGCGCGCTTCCCGTGCTGCGTTTTCGTCCGAGTCCGATGCGTGAATCGCGTTCCGCTCCTTCGATTCCGCGAACAGCTTGCGCACGGTACCGGCCTCGGCCTCGGCGGGATCCGTCGCGCCGATTGCCTGACGAAGCGCAGCCACAGCATCTGCCTTCTCGAGTACCATCGGCATGCACGGGCCCGATGTCATGAAGGTGCAGAGCGACGCGAAGAACGGTCGGTCCTTGTGCACCGCGTAGAACTCGCCAGCCTCGGCCTGCGTGAGATGCATGACGCGCGCGGCGCGCACCTTGAAGCCCTGGGCTTCCAGGTGCGCGATAATCTTTCCCGCCTTTCCCGAATTGAACGCGTCGGGCTTAACGATTGTAAGTGTGTATTCTCCAGCCATTTACTTCATCCGCTCCTTTAGTAGTCCAACCACGTCTATCGGTCTCCTGGCGACGCCAAGTCCGTTCTCCTCGAATGCTTGCATCTTCTCGGCGGCGGTACCCGCTGACCCGGAGATTATCGCTCCTGCATGCCCCATGCGGCGGCCCGGCGGCGCGGTCTGTCCGGCGATGAATCCGACCACCGGCTTGGTCATCTTCTCCTTCACGAACTTTGCGGCTTCCTGTTCGTCCGTACCACCGATCTCACCGATCATCACCACAGCTGTCGTGTCCGGATCGCGCTCGAACGCGGCGAGACAGTCGATGAAGTTGGTTCCGTTGATTGGATCGCCTCCGATTCCGACGCATGTGGTCTGACCCAGACCGGCACGCGTCATCTGATAGACAAGCTCGTAGGTAAGGGTGCCCGAGCGACTGACGAGACCGATCGGACCGGGCGTGCAGATGCTCCCCGGAATGATTCCGACCTTCGACTTCCCGGGCGAGATGAGACCGGGGCAGTTGGGGCCCAGCAGCCGAACACCCTTCTCCTTCATGAACGGATACACCGATGTCATGTCGAGGACGGGCACCCCTTCTGTGATGCACACAACAAGCTCAATGCCGGCGTCAGCCGCCTCCATCATCGCATCGGCGGCGCCCGACGGCGGCACGTAGATCACGCTCGTATTCGCACCTGTCTCGCGAACGGCGTCGTGCACCGTGTTGAACACGGGGACGGAACCGTCGAACTTCTGGCCGCCCTTGCCCGGGGTCACTCCAGACACGACGTGCGTGCCGTATTCGATCATCTGCCTGGTGTGGAACGAGCCATCGCGGCCCGTAATCCCCTGCACCACCAGTCGTGTGCTGTCATCGATGAAGATGCTCATGCTGCTTTCTCCGTGGCAAGCGCTACTGCCTTCTTCACCGCTTCATCCATGTCGGTCATCGCACTGAACCCGTTTTCGGTAAGAATCTTAACTGCTATTTCTTCGTTGGTTCCGGTGAGGCGGATCACGATGGGAACCTTGAGCGGGTTCGCCTTAGTGGCCGTCACTATTCCGTTCGCGACGTCGTCCGTGCGCGTGATGCCGCCGAAGATGTTGAACAGGATTGCCTTGACGTTCGCGTCGCTCGTAATGATGCGCAGCGCGTTCACCACCTTCTCCGGATTGCTCGAGCCGCCAATGTCGAGGAAGTTGGCGGGATCGCCTCCGTAATACTTGACAAGATCCATGGTCGCCATCGCGAGTCCCGCACCGTTCACCACGCAGCCGACGTTTCCGTCAAGCTTGATGAACGTGAGGTTGGCCTCGCGCGCCTGGACCTCGCTCGGATCTTCCGATGCGTCGTCCCTGAGTGCGGCGATGCTCGGACGCCGGTCAAGCTCGTTGTCGTCGATCACCATCTTCGCGTCCAGCGCCAGTACCTCGCCGGACGGCGTGGTCACCAGTGGATTGATCTCCGCGAGCGATGCGCCGCTGTCCATGAAGGCGTGATACAGATCCTGCATTATCTTCGCGGCGGCGCGCACCTGCTTCACGTCGCTGTACAAAAAGAAGGCAAGCTCCATCGCCTGGTAGCCGCGCAGTCCGTACCGCGAGTCTATCGGAAGGCGCATGATCTTCTCCGGTGTACTGGCGGCGACTTCCTCGATGTCGATACCGCCGGCAGGACTCACCATGAAGACGGGCTTCTTGGACACGCGGTCGAGGATGATTCCCGCGTAGGCCTCGGTCGCGATGTCGGCGGCTGGTGTCACCAGGACCTTCTCGACCGTGATTCCCTTGATCTTCATGCCGAGAATCTTCGAAGCGATCTCGCGCGCCTCCGCGGGCGTCTTCGCGAGCTTGACGCCGCCGGCCTTGCCTCGTCCGCCGGCGTGAACCTGTGCCTTCACGACGACCGTGGTTCCGAAACGTTGTGCAATCTCCTCGGCCTCGTTCGGCGTCGTCGCTACATCACCCGGGGGAATCGGTACCCCGTGCGAGCGAAAGATCTCTTTCGCCTGATATTCGTGGATGTTCAAATTGGCTCCGGTAATTAGCGCATCTATACGGGAACGATTTCCGTCCCTGCGTGTCCCGCCACGGCGTCACTGCCGCGCGAAAGCTCTGTAATAATGGCACGACCGCCCGTCTCGCGCACGTACTTCGCTGCGGCTCTCACCTTGGGGGCCATGCTGCCCTCCCCGAACATGTGCTGCGCGTCAAGCGCTTCCACTTCGGCCACCGTCACCCGCGCGAGCGGCCTGCTGGTGGGCTTCCCCCAGTCGGCATGGACGGCGTCCACATCGGTGAGGATCATGAACAGATCGGCGCCGAGGCCGGTGGCGAGCACCGCGGCGGCGAGATCCTTGTCCACAACGCAATCCAGGCCCTCGAGTGACTGATTCGAATCGTAATACACGGGGATTCCTCCGCCACCGCATGCCACTAGTATCACGCCGTCGTCGAGCAGCTCTCTAACCAAAGGCTCCTCGTGGATCTCCTTCGGAACGGGACTTCCCACAACGCGGCGCCAGCGACCATTGCCGTCCCTCGCCGTCGCCACGCCGTGGCTCGAGAGCGATCTGGCGCGCTCGTCGGACACACCGTGACCCACGAATTTGGACGGATTCAGCAGCGCGGGGTCGTCGCGATCGACGACTACCTGGGTGAGCAATGTGACGACCCGTCGCCGGCTGCCGACGGCGCGCAGTGCGTTCTCGAGCGACTGCTGGATCATGTAGCCGATCCAGCCCGCCGTGGCAGCGACCAGCACGCCGAGTGGGAGAGGCTCGACCGTTTCTCGCGCTTCCTCATTGCGCACGAGTTCGTCGCCCACCTGCGGTCCGTTGCCGTGCACGATGCAGACATCCCAACCGCTCTGCGCGAGTGCGACGATCGCGCCGAGGCTGTCGCGCGTGTGTCTGAACTGATCGAATATCGTGGACCGCTCGCCTGCGGGTGACAGCGCATTCCCGCCGAGCGCTATGACTGCGAGTTTACGCGGGGACACGGTTGGCGTTGGCGCGCTCATTTGCGACCTCTGATGACCATTCCGAGTGTGTCGAAAGCCGCTCCGAATCCGCGAAGATTCCCGGAGTCGAGCGCAGCCCTCATTCGATCATAGATTCGTCCCACATCCTTTCGGAACGCCTGGTCCTCGGGCTTCGAATTCGATGGCTGTACTGGTGACACCGGTGGCGGCGTGATCATCTGTGAGGGAAGTCGCGGAACAAGATAGCGGCCTGGGTGCGAGCCGAACCACGCGCGCGCGACGGGATCGAGGGATGAATCGGGGACGATCACTGTAGTGGCTGTTCCGCCACTCACATATGCCGTAGCTGCGTGGTGGCGGTAGGTGATGCGCGTGGTGCCAGCCTGATGCGGTGCGCTGAGCGGATACGTTTCACTCAGGCTGTAGAGATCGATCACCCACAACACACCGCGCGAGGTGGGGATCGCGCCTATCGCGCTCGACATGCCGAACACGGGCGCGAGTTCCGACACGCGTGCGCGAATGTCGCGCTCTCGCAGGAACGCGGCTGTCGAGGGAATGTCACCGGACAATAGTCTGGGGTTCTGCTCCGACCATGCGTGCATGAGGCGCGCGCCGCCGCTTCCAAGCCGCGGTGCAGCAATCATGTGCGTCGCGTCGGGCACGACCTCAGCGCCCATCGCGTTCGGGAAAACGACGTCCGGAAGCGCCCCGCGAATCTGAATCTGGCCGGCGTTCGCGATCAGTGCGGAGTCGGCGAGGTACCTCACGGATGGCGCAACCGGCTCCGGCGGAAATGCGCGCGCATTGAAGTCTGCTCGCGTTTCCATATACGGGCGCTCCTGGCTGGCATTGGCTGGCTCCCGGGCGATCCGGCCGGAAATCCAGGGTCCGACAAGCTGCGACGCGATGGTTCCGGCGATCACGACACTGACGCTGGTGAAGGCAGTAGCAGTCTGTCCCATCCAGCCCGCCACGAGAAGCACGACGCCCGCTCCGATGCTTATGAGCGACAGCGCGAGGTCCAAGGGGATGATCCAGACGTGGTCTGTTCGAGTAAGAACGCCGTCCAGCCCACTCCCGTGAATCAGCTCGCGAAACGCGTCGAGCCGAAAGCCCCACGCGGCGAGCAGCAGGAGCACCGCTCCGAGCGTGCTGATGTGCCGACGCGCATGCGGCGTCACGTGCAGTCCGACGGAATCCCAGCTCAGGCTCGGCGTCAGGGCGTACAGCGCGATCACGAGGATCGTCGTGATCGCGAACAGGGTGACGCACCACTGGTACGCGCCGATCTCCAGCGGCAGCCACGCGACGAAGTGACTAAGGTCGAGTGAGAAGTATGGATCAGCCTCGGCGAAGACCACGTTCGATCGCCAGAGCGCGAGACCCGTCCACGAGGGAAGCGACGCAAGCGATAGCAGCGCAACGCCGATGCTGACCGCACCGGTCAGGACGCGGAGCCTGGCTGACGGTACTTCCTCGCCAAACTCGACGTTGGCCAGGCGCTTTGGCACGATGAGCGACGCGACCGATTTGCGGACGGCGGAAAGATTGATCCACGCGAACGCGGTACCAAGTATGATCGCCGATCCAAAGAGCCATCCGCTGCTCCATACGCGCGCATTCCATACGGATGCGGCTCCGAGATTGACGTACCATTCCCGGTCCGAATACAGGATTGCAGCTCCTCTGCCCAGAAGGAGCACCGCCGCGGCCGCGGCTATTGCGGCCGTGAGCCGCTGGCCGCGACTCACCTTAGATCTGCACGCCGTGCTGAGTGAGCCATTCCTCGATCTCCGAACGAATAGCGTCAAGCTGTGCCTGCGTTCTTGCCTCGAAGCGCAGCACTATGACGGGCTGCGTGTTCGACGCGCGGATCAGACCCCAACCGTCGGGATACTGAATGCGAACGCCATCCACGTCGACGGTCTGGTATCTTGCGCCGAAGTAGCTTACCGCTTCGCGAACCACGTCGAACTTGATCGCGTCGGGACAGTCCAAGCGGATTTCCGGAGTGGAGACGAACCGCGGCACATCGGCGAGCAACTCGCGTACGGACTTGCCGGAGTCGGCGACGATCTTGAGTAGTCGAGCCGCGCCGAACAGCGCGTCGTCGAAGCCGTACCAGTTCTCGTGAAAGTACATGTGTCCAGACATCTCGCCAGCGAGCGGAGAGTGCATCTCGTGCATCTTCTCCTCGATCAGCGAATGCCCTGTCTTCCACATCACAGGCACGCCGCCCGCCTTCTCGATCGCCTCTGGAAGCGCCTGCGAGCACTTGACGTCGAAGATGATCGGAGCGCCCGGCACGCGGCTCAGAAGATCTCTCGCATACAGCAGCAACAGGTAATCGCCCCAGATGATATCGCCGGTACCTTCTATCACGCCGATCCTGTCCGCGTCGCCGTCGAACGCCACGCCAAAGTCGTAGCCGCCGCGCTGGATCTCGCGCACCAGATCCTCGAGATTCTCCGGGACCGTGGGATCGGCGTGATGGTTGGGAAAGGTGCCGTCGCTGTCGCAGTACATGCAGTTCACTTCAACGCCGAGCTTCGCGAACAGCGCAGGGGCGACGAGGGACCCCGCCCCGTTGCCGGCGTCTGCGGCGATGCGGAGGGGGCGCGAGACCTTCCCGATGCGAGCGACAACATCGTCGATGTAGCGGTCGATGACGGGCTCGGTGCGGACACTACCGTTGCCGGACGGAAACTTGCCGGCAACCGCGAGATCGTAAACGCGCTGGATGTCGGCGCCATAGATCGACGCGCGGCCTACGCCGAGCTTGAATCCGTTGTATTCTGCCGGGTTATGCGAGCCGGTGATCTGGACGCCGGCAACGACATCCAGATTGTGCTGCGCCCAGTACGCCAGCGGAGTGGGAACCACGCCGATATCTACGACGTCGATCCCGGATTCCACCAGTCCGGCGATGAGCTCGCCATGCAGTGCATCGCCACTCGGACGATTGTCGCGTCCCACGGACACGGCGCCGCTGACGCCGCGCTCAGCCAGAAAGGCAGCGAACGCGCGGCCGACCTGTCGGGCGACGTCTGGTGTGAGCTGTGTACCGGTAATGCCTCGTATGTCGTATTCGCGAAAGATCTCGCGTACGAGGTTCACCTAGGCACAACCTCGGAAATCTGCGGTGTGCTCGGCCGCAGGAACGATCCCGAGCGTTGCGTCAGAGACACGAGCGCGTTGGGATACACGCCGAGCACAAGCAGGACCACGGTAGCCACACCTATCACCCACCGTGTTGCCGATCCTACGCGGCGCGGGTCGCTCAGCGTGTTCATTTCCGGGCGCGGCTTCATGAACATCACGAGCACCACATACATGTAGTAGCCCGCTGATATCACGCTGGTGAGCACGAGTATGACCGCGAGACGCGTCTGCGGCTCCGGAGCATAGAGCGCCGCCTGCAAAACGTACCACTTGGCGAAGAAGCCGGCGCCGCCGAAGATTGGAAAGCCCAACAGCGACAGCATGCACACACCCATCGCGACGGCGAGCCACGGGCGAACTGTCCAGAGTCCGGCGTAGTCATCCACGTTCAGGTAGGGCTCGCCTGCCTGCCCGAGCGCCACGACTACGCCAAAGGCGCCGAACGTGGCGAGGGTGTAGGCGACGATGTAGAACAGGAAGGCGGAACTGCCGAGCGACTGGCCGGTAGCCAGCAATACCATTATGTAGCCGGCATGCGCGATGCTGGAGTACGCGAGCAGCCTCTTGATGTCGCGCGATGCGAGCGCGATGATGTTGCCGACGACCATCGTCACCGCCGCGAGCCACCACGCAGCCACGTGCCATGCGACTATCTCGCCACTGAACGCCTCGGTGAATATCCGAAGGAACGTTGCGAATGCCGCTGCCTTCACCGCGGCCGCCATGTAGGCGGTTATCGGCGTCGGGGCGCCTTCGTACACGTCAGGCGCCCACATGTGGAACGGTGCGAGCGCAACCTTGAAGCCGAACCCGATCAGCAGCAACCCAATGCCGATGAGCAGCATCGGCGCCGACATGATCTGATGCGCGCTAATGCGGGCGCCGATCAGCGTCAGGCTGGTGGTGCCCGTGGCGCCATACGTGAGCGCTATTCCATAAAGCAGGAAGCCGGTGGAGAACGCGCCCAGAAGGAAGTACTTGATTGCTCCCTCCGCCGATCGCTCGCTTCGCCGGTTCAGGCCGGTGAGTATGTAAACTGCGATCGACATCAGCTCGATTCCAAGGAACACGATTGTCAGGTCGCGCGCTGCGGCGAGAATCATCATGCCCGAGGTAGCGAACAGGACAAGGGCATGAGCCTCGGCCGGAAGGATCTCTTCACGCGTGTTGTAGTCCAGCATCAACCCGAGCGTGCCGGCAGTGGCGGCAAGGAGAATGAGATCCACTATCCAGCGGAAATTGTCGGTCGCGATTACACCCGCGCTGGAAGTTGTGCCGACCGCGATGAAATAGAGGACGGTTACAGCGGACACCGCGCAGACACCGATCCCAGCGATGCCGACGCTTCGTTGTCTGTCCGCGGATTCTCCGCCCCATGCGGACATGAGCATGAGGACCATGGCTCCGATCATCACGACGATGTCGGGCGTGAGCGCTGCGATCAGCTGCATCGGGTGCGAAAGATCGAACGCCACTAGCTATTCTCCACCCGGAAGGGCCGCCGTCTGCGCCGCCGATTGCGCCGCATTTGTCTCTACAGTCCTGACCACGTGCTCCGCCGACGCCTGCATCCGGCGAAGCACCGGACCAGGGTACACGCCGAGCCAGACGATGCACACGAAGAACGGAACCAGCAGACCGATCTCTCGCCAGTTGAGATCCGGCATGTGCTCGTTCTCAGGCTTGTCCAGCTTGTTGAACAGTATGCGCTGAATTGCCCATAACAGGTAACATGCCGCGAAGATGACACCAGTGGTCGCAATGGCGGCGAATACTGGATACGTTCGGAAGGAACCCAGAAGTACGAGGAACTCGCCGACGAAACCGTTCAGTCCCGGGAGCCCGATGCTGCTGAACGAAACGAATGTGAGCGCAGCGGCGAACATCGGGACCACCCGCGCGATGCCGCCGTAATCGGCGAGCATGCGAGTGTGGCGCCGTTCGTACATCATGCCGATGAGCAGGAACAACGCGCCGGTGGAAATGCCATGGTTGATCATCACAAGTAGCGCACCCTGCACGCTCTGCACGGTGAGCGCGAAGATTCCGAGCATCACGAATCCAAGGTGACTCACCGACGAATATGCAACGAGTCGCTTGAAGTCGGGCTGCACCATGGCGACGAGCGCGCCATACACGATTCCGATGACCGCAAGCGTAAGTATTATCGCACGCACGGTAGGATTCATGGCGGCGCCCGGGAACAGCGGAAGCGCGAAGCGCAGGAACCCGAACGTACCCATCTTGAGCATGATGCCCGCAAGGATCACGGAGCCGGCCGTGGGAGCCTCGGTATGAGCATCCGGCAGCCACGTGTGGAACGGAAACACCGGTACCTTCACCGCGAACGCGAGGAAAAAAGCTCCGAACAACCAGAGCGCGGTCTTCGGCGTGAGCGCGCCCGACGCCAGCATCGCGTCATAGCTGAAGTTGGGCACGCCCGTAAGCATGTCCCGGTTGTGTATTCCCAGATAGATGATCGCCACCAGCATCAGGAGCGATCCGAGCATGGTGTAGATGAAGAACTTGAGACTGGCGTAGATGCGCTTCTGGCCGCCCCAGATCCCGATTATGAAGTACATCGGGATGAGCATGACTTCCCACATCACGTAGAAAAGGAACAGATCGCGCGCAAGAAAGACGCCAAGCATTCCGCTGGTAAGAATGAGAAGCAGAGCCAGGTATGCGTGGATCTTGGTCTTGATCGACGTCCAGCCGCCCAAGACCGCAATCGGCATGGTGAGCGTGGTGAGCAGCACCAGCATGAGCGAAATGCCGTCCACGCCGAGCGAAAAGCGCACGCCCCACGCCGGTATCCAGGCCATGTCGATCCCCGCCTGCCAGCCGGACACACCAGGAGTGAACGACCACCACAGTCCGCACGAGACGACGAACTCCAGTATCAGCGTCCATACCGTGATCTGGCGCGCGGGCCCGGCGTTGGCGTCAGCGTCGGCCAGTCCGTTGCGCGATGCGCCGTGCATCCACACGAGCAGCGAGCCCACGAGCGGGATGATCAGCAGCGCCGGAAGGATCCACGAGTTGTAGTGGACGCCGTTGAGGAAGTCTGTCATTCGCTCGTCTTACCTGAAGGAGAAGGCACTGAGAACCGCGATTGCGCCGATCACGATGGCCCAGGCGTAGACGCCTGTGCTTCCCGTCTGCATTCGCGCGCCGAGCCAGCCGAGACCGCGCGCAAGCGCAGCAGAGCCATTCACGAAGAGATTGTCGATGATCCCGGCGTCCAGGCCGCGCCACAGCACGTTCTTCGACAGTTCGTACGTCGGCCGGACGACGGTGGCATCGTAGGCCTCATCCACATAGTACTTGTTGGCGAGCACCTTCTCGAAGCCGTGCTCGGCTGGCGACTGCGTCTTGGGAACGAGCGTGGCAGGCTTCAGTAGGAACAACGCGACTGCGATTCCGACCACTGCTATGAGAATCGCGGCACCCACGAGCGCGGTCTCGGTGCTGTGCGGAGTCTCAAGTGAAACGCCGTTCGTAATCGCGATCGTTGCGCGGCCCACCACAGGTGCGAGCCAGTGATCCAGTCCGCCAACGGGGCCCAGGAAGCTCGTCAGCGCCGGAAGATTCAGCCAGCCGCCGAACAGGCTCAGTGCGCCGAGGACGACGAGCGGGCCGGTCATCACCCAGGGCGCTTCGCGAAGGTGCCTCTGCTCCTCCGCGGTCGTCCTGCTCGGTCCGTGGAAGGTGTAAAGCATCATGCGCGTCATGTATACCGCGGTGAGGAACGCCGCAGCGAGGCCGATCGCGTACACCCCGAGAAGAACCGTATGACCCGACATTCCGAGCCACGTGGCGCTGCCAAGTACAGAATTGTCGGCGTGCTCGTAAACAGAGCCGAGGATGGAGTCCTTCGAGAAGAATCCTGCGAACGGCGGAATCCCCGATATCGCGAGCGTCGCGATCCACATGAGAATCCACGTGAAGGGCATCGACTTTCTCAGGCCGCCCATGTTGCGCATGTCCTGCGCGTCCTCGTGGCTTCCGGTGTGGTGATACGCCTCGTGGAGCGCGTAGATCACGGAGCCGGCGCCAAGAAACAGCAGCGCCTTGAAGAACGCATGCGTCGCGAGATGGAAGATACCGGCGCTGTACGCTCCAACACCCACACCCACGAACATGTAGCCAAGCTGCGAGATGGTGGAATACGCAAGCACCTTCTTGATGTCCCACTGCTTGATCGCAATGGTGGCCGCGAACAATGCCGTTATGGCACCGACGACGGCGACCGTGATCGAGGCAATGGGTGACATCGAGAAGAGGAACGAGCTTCTAACGATCAGATAGACGCCGGCGGTCACCATCGTCGCGGCGTGGATCAGCGCCGACACGGGCGTCGGACCCGCCATGGCGTCGGGGAGCCACACATATAGTGGTAGCTGCGCGCTCTTTCCGGTGCATCCCAGGAACAGGAACAGGCAGATCGTGGTCACCAGTGCGCCGCCGAACGGAAGCGATACCGCTCCGGCAGCGACGCCGGTGAAGTCGAGCGTGCCCATGTTGGCGAAGATCAGGAACATGGCGATGAGCACACCAACGTCGCCGATCCTGTTCACGATGAACGCCTTCTTGCCCGCGTCCGCGTTCGCCTTGTCAAGGAACCAGAACCCGATCAGCAGGTAGGAGCAAAGTCCCACGCCTTCCCAACCAACGAAGAGGATCGGATAGTTGGCGCCGAGTACAAGGATCAGCATGAAGAAGACGAACAGATTCAGGTACGCGAAGAAGCGAGCGTAGCCCGGATCGTCGCGCATGTAACCCATGCTGAAGATGTGAATCAGCGTCCCGACTCCGGTGATGATCAGTACCATCACCATCGAGAGCTGATCGAGCTGGAATGCAAAGTTGACGTTCAGGTCACCAACCGGCATCCAGCTCCAGTAGGTCTGGATAAAGGGCGCAGTCATGTCCACGTTTCGCATGGCGAAAAACATGGATGCCGCGAGTATGAACGCGATAAGGAGCGCGCCCGGGCCGACGATGCTCACCAGGCCGCGGTACTTGGGTACCGTGTGCGCGTGCGTGTCGTCGCCGACAGCATGATGCTGCTGCTCCGCGGCTACCATGGACGTTTCGTGATTGGCTTGACCGGTGTCGGGATCCGACGGTCCGATTCGAGCGCTCCCGATGAGCGAGAGCGCCTCATTGATCACGAAGCCAAGAAGTGGAAGAACCGGCAGTAGCCACATCCAGGCTGCGATGGTGTTAGCCAGCGGATGACTGCTCGCGAGAGCCATGCTTTGAGCTTGCATCACCCTTTGAGCACGTTGATGTTGCGAAGGTCGACCGTCTGCTTGTGACGGAAGATTGATATGATGATAGCCAGTCCGACCGCCGCTTCAGCGGCAGCCACGGTCATTACGAAAAGGACGAAGATCTGGCCGCCCATCCCGTAGTAACGCGACATCGCCACGAACGTAAGGTTGACGGCATTGAGCATGAGCTCGACGCACATGAAGATGATGATTGCATTGCGTCGCGTGAGCACGCCGATGACTCCGATCACGAACAGTATCGCGGAAAGACCGAGCGCTTCAGCGAGCAATGTTGGACTCCTTTCGTCCGAGGATTACCGCGCCGGCAATTGCGACGAGAAGCAGAACGCTGGTCAGCTCGAACGCCAGCGAGTAGTCCTGATACAGCGGTCGCGCGACCGCGCCGACCGCTCCGTACCGAGCCAGTTGCTGGCCCAAATAGTCGCGACTCACCACATACTGGCCCGACGGGATTCCGGTGCGCGTCAACAGCCCGATCTCGGCGAGCAGCACCAGGCCGACGAAACCGGCGAGCAGCTTGCCCCAGATGCCGCGAACGTCGCTGATGTCCGACGCCTCGCCCAGGTTGAGCAACATTATGACGAACAGGAAGATCACCATTATCGCACCCGCGTAGAGCAGGACCTGCATGGCGGCGATGAACTGCGCGTCCAGCATCACGTATTCCGCGGCAAGGGCGAACATCGTGACGACGAGCCACATCGCTGCGGCCACAGGACTCCGCCGCGTCACGAAGGTCAGCGATGCGACTATTGCGACCACACCGAACAGATAGAAATGGAACTGGTAGAACAGGCCGTAGTTATCCATCGTCACTCGCCTCTCGGAACGGCCGCGTCCCACAGGTCCGACACTGGATGCGTCTGCGCCATGAGCCGCTCGAGGTCGTACACGTGGCCTTCGCGGCTGTACTCGGAATTCTCATAGTGCTGACCGACGTGGATCGCGTCCTCCGGACAGACTTCCTGACAGTAGCCGCAGAAGATGCAGCGGAACTCGTCAATCTCGAAGACCAGCGGATAGCGGTTACCGTTCTCGTCCTCGCCCGGCACCAGCTTGATGCAGTTCGACGGGCAGATACTCGGGCAGAGGCCACACGCGACGCAGCGTGCCTTGCCATCCTCCTTGGTGAGCATTCTGTGAGTTCCGCGCCACCGGGGAGATAGCTCCCACCGCTGCTCTGGATACTCGATGGTGATCTTGGGCTCAAACATGTGCTTCAGCGTCAACGCCATTCCCTGAAGCGTCGCCTTTACGTAACTGGTCTCCGCAACGGGCCGGCTGACGCGCTTGACCGTGATCGGCATTACTTTCCAGCTCCTTCGGTTACAGTTGGCAGGGCGGCGCGTGCGCGAAGCCGCGCGATGCGCGCCTTCTCCGCGCGACCATACGCCGGACTGATTATCCGGCCTTCATCCACCATCACGAACAGAAGGAGCAGGAGGCAGATGTTCTCCATGAGCAGCACCAGACTGTGCATCGGTCCGGGCTCCACACCCACGGCCTGCAGGATGAGCAGCGTCGTCGCGATCAGCACGATGTAACCGAGCGCCACGGGGAGCATCACACGCCAACCGAGCGACATGAGCTGGTCGTAGCGAAACCGGGGAACGGTCCAGCGAATCCAGATGAAGACAAAGACGAAGAAGCCGGTCTTCGTGAGGAAGCAGCCCAGCGTCAGGATTGTCTTGAGTACCGTGAACGGCGCGGCGTTGTCCCAGCCCGTGAACGGGATGTCCCAGCCGCCAAGGAACAGCGTCGCCATCAGCGCGCTGGCCGTAACCATGTTGGCGTACTCAGCGATGAAGAACAGCGAGAACTTCATCGCGCTGTATTCCGTGTGGTAACCGGCGATCAGCTCGGACTCGGCTTCGGGAAGATCGAACGGCACGCGGTTTGTCTCCGCAAGCGATGCCACGATGAAGATGAGAAACGCGACGGTGAGATTGAAGACATTCCACATCGCGTGCGACTGCTGCCGCACGATCTCGCTCATCGTCACGTTGCCGGCCAGCAGGATCACCGGAATCGTGGACATTCCGAGAGCTACTTCATACGAAACCATCTGCGCGCTCGCCCGCAGGCCGCCCAGAAACGAATACTTGTTGTTCGAAGCCCAGCCGGCCAGCACGATTCCGTAAACGCCGAGCGAAGCTATGGCGAGAATGAACAGAAATCCCACTGGAAGATCCGCCACCACGAGATCCACGCGTCCCCAGCGCGTTGGCAGCGGCGAACCCCACGGGATAATGGACCAGACCATCATTGCCGGGATGAACGAGAGCGCGGGCGCCATGCTGAACAGCGGCTGTGATGCGTTCCCGGGCTCTGTCTCTTCCTTCATGAAATTCTTGACACCGTCGGCGGCTGGCTGGAGCCACCCTCCCCGTCCACCAACCCGGTTGGGACCGTGACGGCCCTGAATCCACGCCGAGATCTTTCGCTCGGCGAGCGTCAGCAAGGCCGCCGACAGCATGTAGAACGTGAAGACGACGACCAGCTTGATCAGCGAGAATACTATAAACGTGGGATACCCGACGATCGGTGCCTGTGGATCGACCACCTGGAGCAACGCGTGCATCGGGATCATCGCGCGCCTCCAGTGACAACCAATCCGCGCATTCCGAGCGCGTCGTATGACATCCCGGCGAATGGCGCGGTCTCGGCGGCCATCGCGGCAAACACCTCGCTGGCCAGATAGTATGCCTCACCCTTGCCGAGTGCAGCGAGCACGTCACCGACCACCCACCAGCTCGGCCTCGCCATACCCGGCGCCGCCTTTGCCTGCGTGAAGCGCTGCACCCTGCCGCGCAGATTCGTGAAGGTGCCATCCTCCTCCGCGTAGTTCGCGATCGGCAGAACGATGGAAGCCATTCTGAGAGAATCCGGAAGAGTGGTCCCGATCACTATGATCGCGCTCGCGAGCGCGAGCTTCTCGGCGGAAAGCGCTTCCGCGTCCACGTCGGCGATCACGAGGACATCGCCCGCCGACAGGCCATCGACCGGCGAGTTGGCGCGCCGGAAGCCAAGCAGCTCGGCACCGTTTCCGTTGGCGGCGCGCTCGGCGCGTAGTGCGAGATCCTGCACACCCGGCAGCGGAACTTCCTCTCTCGTGGGCACCGAGAAGCAACCAGCGCCACCGTTGGCGCGCATGAGCCTGGAGAGAAGGAACAGTGCTTCGTTGGAGAGATTGGGCGACGCTGCAATGAAAGCGCGCTTGCCGTCGAGCAGCGCGGCGACCGCCGGAATTGCGACATCCCAGTCGGCGGCAACGAGCGCCTCTCCCCTGCGGATGAGCGGAACTTCGACACGATCCTGGCGGTTGAGCCAGCGGTAGTCCAGCCTTCCCACGTCGCACATGAAGTACTTGTTGACGCTCTCGTTGGGACGCGGACGCAGACGTACCACGACGTTGTCTCGCGTGTCGACCGACATGTTGCAGCCCTGGCTGCAACCGGCACAAACGGAGGGCGCGTGATCGAGCTCCCACGCGCGTGCCTTGTTTAGCGAATCCTTGGACAGCAGCGCGCCCACCGGGCACAGGTCGATGACGTTGCCAGCCCACGCGTGCGTGAGCTCCTTGCCTTCGAACATCCCGATGAGCGCGCGATCACCGCGTTCGCTCACGTTGAGGACCGTGTCCTGAGCCATCTCATCCATGAACCGCACGCATCGCGTGCACAGAATGCAGCGATTCGGCGTGTACATCACGTCGCCGCCAAAGTCCTCTACCGGGTTGAAGCGCTTCGGGTCGCGCAGTCGCGACTCAGCCCGGCCTTCCTGGTACGTAAAGTCCTGCAGCTCACACTCGCCAGATTTGTCACAGATCGGGCAATCGAGCGGGTGGTTGATCAACAGCATCTCAAGCACGCCCTTGCGGGCCTCGAGCGCCTTCTCCGTATAGATATGTACCACCTGCCCTTCGGCGACAGCGGTTGCGCACGAAGGCGCGAGCTTCGGCGCCTTCTCGACTTCCACGAGGCACATGCGGCAGTTGCCCGGGATCGAGAGGGCTGGATGGTAGCAGTAATGCGGAATCAGGATTCCAGCGCGCTTGCCGGCCTCCAGGATCGACATCCCCTCAGGGACCGAAACGGGTCGGCCTTCGATGGTGAGGCTCACCATCTTCGGCTGCGGCAGTACGGTGGTCGGCTCAGCAGTGGTCGCCATCTACGCCACCGCCGCCGTAACGGGGTGAAACGTGGGCTTCTTGATCAAGGTTTCAAACTCCGAACGGAACTTGTTGATGCCTGACACGACCGGGACCGCGCACGAATCGCTGAGCACGCAAATCGTCTTGCCCGTCATGTTGTCGGCTATACTGAAAAGCGTATCGAGATCTTCGTGTGTTCCTTCACCGTCCCGAATGCGCTCCATGATCTTGGTGGTCCATGCAGTTCCTTCGCGACACTGCGTGCACTGCGCGCAACTCTCGTGCGCGAAGAACCTCGCGGCGCGCGCGATCTGCTTCACCATGTTCTGCTGATCGTCGAATACGATGACCCCGCCGGAGCCTAGCATAGAGCCCTGCTCGATGAAGCCCTCGTAATCCATCTTGGTGGCCTCGACTTCTTGCATGGTCTGGATCGGAACCGAGATGCCGCCGGGGATCACAGCCTTGAACGTGCGGCCTGGCAGCGGTCCGCCGCAAAGGTCGTACAGAAATTCCTTGAACGAGAAGCCCATCGTAACTTCGTAGTTGCCCGGATTGGCGATGTTGCCGCACACGGAGAACAACTTCGAGCCCGTGCTCTTTGGGCTGGAGAGGGACATGCTCTTGTACCAGTCCGCGCCGTGCACCAGAATATGCGGAACAGCTGCTAACGTCTCGACATTGTTGATGGTAGTCGGCTGCCCGAATACGCCCGAGACAGCTGGGAATGGTGGCTTGATTCGCGGATTGGCTCGTCGTCCCTCGATCGAGTTCATCATCCCGGTTTCTTCACCCGCGATGTACGCACCGGCGCCCTTGTGAATCACGATGTCGAGCCGCTTGCCCGTACCCATCGCGTTCGCGCCGAGTATTCCCGCAGCATACGCGTCGCGTACCGCCTCGCGCATGTACTGAAGCGGTTCGGTGAACTCGCCACGAATATAGATGTACGTGGTCTCGGCGCCGATCGCGTAGGATCCGATTGCGCAGCCTTCGACCAGCGCGTGCGGTGTCCAGCGCATGATCTCGCGGTCCTTGAACGTACCTGGCTCCGATTCGTCGGCGTTGCAGCAGAGGTAGTGCGGCTTGCCGTCGCCAGGCTTCATGAACGACCACTTGATGCCCGTCGGGAAGCCAGCACCACCGCGGCCCCGCAGACCGGACGCCTTCACGACATTGACGATCTCGCCTGGTGCCATGGAGAGAGCCTGTTCAAGGCCCTTGTAGCCGCCGCGCTTGCGCCAGCCATCGAGTGTGCGGGCTTCAGGATCGCCGAAGTACTGCGACAGGACGGGCGTCTCGCCGCTATGTGTGGGATTGGGGAAACCCATTACTCGAGCCCTGCCAGGATCTCGGGGACGCGAGCGGCGGTCACCGACTCGACGACTGTCTCATTGAACATTACAGGCGTTGCGAAGCCGCAAGCGCCCAGGCATTCGACCTCGATCACGGTGAAGCGGCCGTCGGGAGAAGTGATTCCGAGGTCGCTGCAGCCGGTCTTTTCCAGCAGTGCGCGCACCACATCCTCCGCGCCACGGACGTTGCACGGCGTGGTGGTGCAGACCTGGACCAGATACTTGCCCACCGGATGCTGGTTGTACATGGTGTAGAACGTTACCACTCCCTTCACGTACGCAGGCGTGACCTCCAGCACGTCGGCCACCTCCGCCATTGCGGCGTCGCTTACCCAGCCGCGGTCTTCCTGAACCATCCAGAGCGCGGGGAGAAGACATGCCATTTTTGTAGGGTACAGCGGGAATAGTGCATCAAGCTCCCGGCGGCGATCGCCGACGAACACAGGTTCGTACGGCGCGTCGTGATCGTGTGTCACGGCGGTCATCGGTCGATCTCCCCAAGCACGACGTCGATGCTGGCGTTGATTGCGATCACATCTGATAAGAGGTGCCCCTCGACCATCTTCGGAATCGCTGAAAGGTTTACGAACGATGGCGGACGAATGCGCCACCGGACAGGCTTGGCCGAACCGTCTGACACCATGTAGTAGCCCTTTTCTCCGCGTGGGCTCTCCACCGGCACGTACACTTCGCCGACGGGAGGACGCGGACCTTCCATGACCTGCTTGAAGTGATGGATCATCGACTCCATCCCGCTTGTCGAGTTGGACTTGGATGGGAGAATTACGCGCGCGTCGTCCACGTTGATCGGTCCGTCAGGCAGACGCGACAGCGCCTGTTGCAGGATTCGCGTGGACTGGCGCATCTCCTCCATGCGAACGAGGTACCTGTCATAGACGTCGCCGTTGACGCCCACAGGAACCTCGAAGTCGTACGTCTCGTAGTCGAGGTACGGGAAGTCCTTGCGCACATCGTACGACACGCCTGAGGCGCGCACCATTGAACCTGAGAGACCATAGTTCACTGCTTCGTCGGGACTCATTACGCCGAGTCCGACGGTGCGACCAACCCAGATGGCGTTCCGAGTGAGAAGCACATCGACATCGGCGAGAACTCCGAGGAAGCCGTCGAGGAACGTCTTGAGCCGTGCCTCCCAGCCTTCGGGGATGTCAGCCATCAGACCACCGACGCGCGTCAGCGATGTGGTGAGGCGCGCTCCGGTCCAGGCTTCCAGCAGCTGGTAGATAAGCTCGCGCTGGTGGAACGACCACAGAAAGGGCGTGTACGCGCCGATATCGATTGCCGTTGTACCGAGCCAGACCAGGTGCGACATGACGCGTGACAGCTCGCACGCGATGACGCGTAGTACGGTGCAGCGCGGCGTTATCTCGATGCCAAAGAGCCGCTCCGCGCCGAGCGCGAAGGCGACGTTGTTTCCGGGAGCGTTGAGATAATCCTCGCGATCCGTCCACGGAATGATCTGGTTGTACTGCCGGTACTCGCCCGTCTTTTCGAAACCGCAGTGGAGATAACCGATGTGCGGAATGCAGCGCACCACGGTTTCACCGTCCAGCTCGAGAACGAGGCGGAGCACCCCGTGCGTCGCCGGATGTTGCGGTCCCAGATTGATGAGCATATGCTCACCATCGAGCGCCGGCTCCAGCGCAAGCGGCTCGTCGAGCGCGATGGCGGTGCCGCCGTCATTCGTGACGAGCGGAACACGCTGCGGCCGTCCGCTGCTGTCCAGTCCGGACGTGGAGAGCTCGACTTCTATCGTTCGGGTCTTCGTAGCCATTGTTATTCGCCCGTCCTCTCGCCGGCGGCGAGCCGGCGGCGCATGTCCTCGGGAAGTTCGCCGTACGCCTCCGCGACGCTCAGCTCCTCCATCGAATAGCGCGATTCAGGATTGGCAGCGAGAGCCTGACGCAGTTGTTCTGATCGGCTGAATCTTCCGCGCAGCGGGAAGTCCTTCCGCAACGGATACCCTTCCCTGTACTGCTCCCACATGAGCAGGCGCCGGAGATCCGGGTGACCGCGGAACTCGATGCCGAACATGTCGTAGCACTCGCGCTCGAGCCAGTCGGCCCCATGATAGATGCTCCAGACGCTGTCAACCGAGAACGGAGCGTCCTTCGGCAGTTCCGCCTTCACTCGCAGAAAGCGGCGATACGGCAGCGAGCGAAGATGCCAGACCACCTCGAGCGGAAGCTCGGTCTCGCGATATTCGATGGCCGTAACGTCCACGAGGTAGTCGTACTGCTGAGAGCGATCGTCGTGCAGCCAGCGAATGATCTCGCCAGCGCGATCGCGTGAGATGTAAACCGTGGTCTGACCCCAGACTACGGTGCTTCGGAGAATCGCGGCGCCGAATTTCTGCTTGAGCGCAGCAGCGGAAGGGTTTTCATCACCCCCGCGATGGGGAACGTTTTTCGGGGTCGCAGGAGCGGGCGCGTCCTGGAGCGCACTTCCGACCGACAGTATCTCGAACGACTCGGTGGATGCCGTCACGGTGTGGAGCGCGTCTGGTTGATCGAATTGCCGAATGGCTCCGAGATCTCATCGATCATCGGCGGTGGGATGTAGAGCTGTGTGGTAGGATCCGGCTCCATCTCGTCGCGGAGCGCGCGGTCAGACATGCGCTCGCTCATCACCTTTTTCTGCAGCATCTGGATTCCGTACAGCAGTCCCTCCGGGCGCGGCGGGCACCCCGGCACATACACGTCCACGGGAATGATCGTGTCTATGCCCTGCACCACCGCGTAATTGTCGAACATGTTGCCGGTGGACGCGCACGCGCCCATAGCGATTGACCACTTGGGCTGCGCCATCTGCTGCCAAATCCGCCGAATGATAGGAGCGAGCTTGAACGGTACTCGGCCCGCGCATATCAGCACGTCCGACTGGCGCGGAGAGAACGACATGCGCTCCATGCCGAAGCGGGCGAGATCGAAATCGGCGGCCGCGGTCGCCATGAACTCGATTGCGCAGCACGCGGTTCCGAACGGCATGGGCCAGAGTGAATTCGCGCGTCCCCAGTTCACGAGGAAGTCCAGGCGCGTGGTCACCCAGCCATCCTGCGACTGCGGATCGTATTCGACGCGGCTGAGCGCCGAATCCGGGCGGGCGGTCAATCCCACTTGAGTGCTCCTTTCTTCCAGACGTAAACAAAGCCGACCACGAGGATCGCCATGAAGATCAGCATCTCGCCCAGGCCGAAGAACGACGTCGAGCCGGCGGGACAGAGGCCGCTGACGAGCTCAGTGGTGCATGACAGCCGCCGGAACGATGCCGCCCAGGGAATCATGAACACTGTTTCGATGTCGAAGATGATGAACAGCATCGCGATCATGTAGAACGCGACGGAGAAGCGTTCGCGCGCATCGCCGATGGCCGGAATTCCGGACTCGTATGCGGCGCGCTTGACCGGCGTCGGTCGCTTGCGGATCGTTATCGCCGAAATGCCGATAATCAGGACGGCATTCATTGCAACGAAACCGAGCAACAGCAGGACTGGAAAGTATTCTCGCGCCATGCAGATTGGAGGGCGGGCGGCCGACCCAGGCCAACCCGCATGTGAAAAATTTCACTAATGCGTCTCGCAGGATTTTAGCTTATGTTGAGACGCTTTTCAACGGAAAACGATTTACTCGGAATTGAATGTCCATTCAAGCTGACCGCTGGATCATCGAACAGGCCGCCAAGGGGATGATCGAGCCGTTCGAAAACAGCCAGGTTCGCTCAGGAGTGATCTCGTACGGTGTGAGCTCGTACGGATACGACATGAGAGTGTCTAACCAGTTCAAGATCTTCACCAACGTGCTTAACTCGATGATCGATCCCAAGGAATTCGATCCAAAGTCGTTCGTTGAGTTCGAGGGCGACGTTTGCATCGTTCCGGCCAACTCGTTCGCACTGGCCTGCTCGGTTGAGTATTTCCGGATCCCCCGCGACGTCGTCACCCTCTGCGTGGGTAAATCGACCTACGCCCGGTGCGGGATTATCACAAATGTGACGCCGTTCGAGCCCGAATGGGAAGGATACGTCACGCTCGAGATTTCCAATACCACGCCGCTCCCCGCCAAGATCTACGCCAACGAGGGGATCGCTCAGGTCATGTTCTTCCGTGGTGACGAGCCTCCTCTCACGTCCTACAAGGACAAGAAGGGGAAGTATCAGGGCCAGAGCGGGGTCACGCTGCCCAAGCTCTAAATGCCTTCGCTGCGGCGGCAGCCAAGGTCAAAACCAATCAGCGAAGCGCGTTCGAGGCGATGTCCGGTATCAATTGACACCAACCCCACGTCTGTCTAGCGCCCAAAGTTGAATGCGTAGACGACCACGAGGACAACGACGACCCCGATGATGGTCCATACCACCGGGCTTGCACCCCGGCGGCCCACTTCAGCAGGCCGCCCGATCGGCGATAGCGCGTTGGGGTCGGTTCCCTTGCCCACCACGTAAGTGGTCTTCTCGACCGCGTCGGCACCGCCAAGGGCGGTCTCGGAGTCCGCGAACTTCGGGCCGGAGTGATCGTTCGTTGATTCGGCCATCAGGCGTCGGCTGCTACGAACTTCGGGGTTTCCGGCCCGCGCACGACGGCCTTTATGTAGTCACGGTTCATCTGCATGATGGCGTCCAGGCTGATCTCCTTGGGGCAGGCTTCCTGACACTCGCCGAAGAGAGAGCAACTTCCGAACCCTTCCAGATCCATCTGCTCGACCATCTGCACCACCCGCCGATCCCGTTCGGGTTGCCCCTGAGGAAGCAGGCCGAGGTGCGTGATCTTGGCACCGGTGAACAGCGACGACGATGCGTTCGGGCAGGCCGCAACGCAGGCGCCACACCCGATGCAGGCCGCCGCGTCCATCGCGTCATCGACGGCTGACTTTCCGATAAGGATATCGTTCCCGTCCGGCGTGCCGCCGGTGTTCACGCCGATGAATCCGCCGGCCTGAATGATCCGGTCGAAGGCACTGCGATCCACCACAAGGTCCTTGATGATCGGAAACGCGCGTGCGCGCCAGGGCTCGATGACGATTTCGTCACCGTCGCTGAACGATCGCATGTGAAGCTGGCACGCGGCCGTTCCACGCTGCGGGCCGTGCGCGACGCCGTTGATCATCATGCCACACGAGCCGCAGATTCCCTCTCTGCAGTCGTGATCGAACGCGATCGGCCGCTTGCCGTCGAGTGTGAGCCGCTCGTTCACGACGTCGAGCATCTCGAGAAATGACATGTCGGGCGAAACCTCGTTCGCCTCGTAGGTTTCAAGCCGACCCGCGTCCTTTGCCGTCGCCTGACGCCAGACGTGCAGCGTGAGTTTCATTACTTGTAGCTCCGCTGCGAGAGATGCACGGACTCGAACTCAAGCGGCTCCTTGTTCAGGATCGGCGTTGCGTTTGGGCCGGCGTACTCCCAGCCAGCGACGTAGGAAAAATGCTCATCGTCGCGGAGCGCTTCGCCATCTGCTGTCTGGCTCTCCTCGCGAAAGTGTGCTCCGCACGACTCGGTCCTGTCGAGAGCGTCGCGCACCATCAGCTCGCCCAGCTCCAGAAAGTCAGAGACCCGTCCCGCCTTCTCGAGCGCCTGGTTGAGCTCGGCGGCCGAGCCCGGAACGTTCACGTTGCTCCAGAATTCCTCGCGCAGTGCGGGTATCAACTCGAGCGCCTTTCTGAGGCCCGCGTCGTTGCGCGCCATGCCGCAGTAGTTCCACATGATGTGGCCAAGTTCGCGATATATGGAGTCCACAGTGCGCTTGCCGTTCACGGCCAGCAACTTCTGCGTTCGCTCGGTTATCTCCCGCTCTACCTGCTTGAACTCCGGCATGTCGGTGTTCACCGCGTTGATGCCGCCGCGCGCGAGATAGTCTCCGAGCGTGTACGGGATCACGAAGTAGCCATCGGCGAGCCCCTGCATGAGCGCGCTTGCGCCAAGCCTGTTCGCGCCGTGATCGGAGAAGTTCGCCTCACCCATCGCGTAGAGGCCGGGGATGGTGGTCATCAGGTTGTAATCGACCCACAGTCCGCCCATCGTGTAGTGCACTGCGGGATAGATGCGCATCGGTACCTGGTACGGATTCTCCGCGGTAATCCGCTCATACATCTCGAACAGATTGCCGTACCGCTCGGTGATCGGCTGAACACCCAGCCGCTTGATGGCGTCTGCAAAGTCCAGATAGACGCCGAGTCCGGTCTCACCGACGCCGCGGCCCTCGTCGCAGACTTCCTTTGCAGCGCGCGACGCAATATCACGCGGGGAGAGGTTCCCGAACGCAGGATACTTGCGCTCCAGATAGTAGTCCCGCTCCGCTTCCGGGATGTCGCGCGGTGCGCGCTTGTCACCTTTCGCCTTCGGCACCCAGACGCGTCCATCGTTGCGCAGCGACTCGCTCATGAGCGTGAGCTTGGACTGGTAATCGCCGCTCACCGGAATGCATGTGGGATGGATCTGCGTGTAGCACGGATTGGCGAAGACCGCGCCGCGCTTGTAGGCGCGCCAGATCGCAGTCGCGTTGGAGCCGCGCGCGTTGGTGGAAAGGTAGAAGACGTTGCCGTAGCCACCTGTCGCAAGCAGCACCGCGTCGGCAGCATGCGACTCGATCTTTCCCGTAAGCAGATTTCGCGTGACGATACCGCGCGCACGACCATCGATCGTTACCACATCCAGCATCTCGGTGCGGGGATACATGGTGACGAGTCCCTTGGCAATCTGCTTCTCCAGCGCCTGATAGGCGCCAAGCAAAAGCTGCTGGCCCGTCTGTCCGCGCGCGTAGAACGTGCGCGATACCTGCGCGCCGCCGAACGAGCGGTTGGACAGCGTCCCGCCATACTCGCGTGCGAACGGAACTCCCTGCGCCACGCACTGATCTATGATGTTGACCGACACCTGGGCCAGCCGATACGTGTTTGCCTCACGCGACCGGAAATCGCCACCCTTTATCGTATCGTAGAACAGGCGATACACGCTGTCGCCATCGTTCTGATAGTTCTTGGCGGCATTGATCCCGCCCTGCGCCGCGATGCTGTGCGCGCGTCGCGGCGAGTCCTGAAAGCAGAAGCACTTCACCTTGTAGCCGAGCTCGCTGAGCGTCGCAGCTGCCGACGCACCTGCGAGGCCTGAGCCGACCACAAGCACGGTGTACTTCCGCTTGTTCGCCGGGTTGACGAGCTTCACGTCGAACTTGTGTTTCTCCCACTTGTCCGTCAGCGGTCCCGGCGGGACCTTCGAGTTCAGTTCCATTACCTATCCGAGCCAGCCAAGAAGGACACCGAGCGGCACGAGAGTGAATCCGGCCCACACGACGACTGCGATGATCGCGGACAGTCTGTGATGCAGCGGATGCGGCGAATCGCCGGCGATCGATAGCGTTCGTGCGGAGCTCCATGCACCGTGATAGAGATGCAGGCCCAGGAAAACCATCGACACGAGATAGAACAGCGCCACCCACCAGACGTGGAAGGCCTGCACCACATTGTGGTACACGTCGCCCTCGACGAACGGGCCGCCAGGATGGATGGTTCCCGTTGTGAAATGCAGGATATGGAACACGATGAAGCCGAGCAACAGTACGCCGCCCCAACGCATCGTCCGGGAAGCGAGCGTCGATGCCTGTGGTACGCGCTTCGTGTATCCATCAGGTCGCGCCGCGCGGCTCTGCTGCGTCAGGGAATACGCCGCGGCGACGTGCAGAATCAACGCCAGGATGAGAACGACCCGCGCGACCCAGAGCAGTTCCGCTCCGGGGCCGTGCAAAAAGTGGCTGTAAGCATTCAACGCGTCCGGGCCCCTGAATGCAATCAGATTGCCCGTGACGTGAGCCAGCAGAAAGCCGATACCGATGATACCCGTCACTGCCATGACGATCTTTCTGCCGACCGTTGACCGCCAGAACCGACGTACGGGGTTCATACCCGGCTAGAGCTTGACAGCACGCATCGGCTCACGAACAGCCTCTGCACTCGCCTCGAGCGCCTTGCGCTCCTCATCGGTAAGCTCAACCTCGTAGATCTTCTCGAGTCCGGAGCGTCCGAGCTTGCACGGAACGCCGAGGAAGAGATCCCGCATGCCGTATTCACCCTGCAGCCACACGGCGCACGGAAGGATTCGCTTCTGATCCTTGGCGATAGCCTCGCACATCTGCACCGCAGCCGACGACGGGGCGTAGTATGCCGAACCGGTCTTGAGATGCTTGACGATCTCGCCACCGCCGGTGCGCGTGCGCGCGACGATGGCGTCGAGCTTGTCCTTCGGGATGAGCTGTGTGATCGGGATTCCGCTCACGCTGGTGTACGAGATGAGCGGAACCATGGTGTCGCCATGTCCGCCCAGCACCATCGCCTGGATGTCGCGAACGGAAACGTCGGCGGCCTCGGCCAGAAAGCTGCGATAGCGCGCCGTGTCGAGCACACCGGCCATTCCAATCACTCGCTCGCGCGGAAATCCCGTCACCTTCATCGCCACGTATGACATCACGTCGAGCGGGTTGGAGACGATGATAAGAATGGCCTTTGGAGACGTCTTCTTGATCTGCTCGGAGACCTGCTTGACGATGCCGGCGTTGGTGTTGAGCAGATCGTCGCGCGACATGCCGGGCTTGCGCGCGATTCCGGCAGTGATCACGACGATGTCCGACTGCTCGGTCTCGTCGTAGCTGTTCGTGCCAATCACGCGGCTGTCGAAGCCCTCGATCGGTGCGGACTCCCACTGATCCAGTCCCTTCCCCTGAGGAATTCCCTCGGCGACGTCCACCATGACGACATGACGGGCGAGCTCCTTCTCCGCGAGTCGCTGGGCCGTGGTCGCACCGACATTACCAGCCCCGACAACCGTGATTTTATTTACCATTTAAGTGTTCGTGTCTTGAGTGAAGAACAACGCCGGCGTGAGCCAGCCGTATTCGTAACTTAGCGGTTAGCCACCGGTTTGCGAGAGGGCGCGAAGCCCGCCCGTGCGCAGCTGCAACAGGGCGTGCTCGGCCGGCTTTTCCGCGAGCGCGCGAGTCACATACGGATCGAGCCGTTTCCCGGCGCGCAGCGGCGTGCGGAGATCAACCTCATGATCCCCGAAAAGGCAGGTTCTGAGCCGCCCGTCCGCCGTGAGCCTCACCCTGTTGCACGATGCGCAGTACGTGTGTGTCATGGGGGTGATGACACCGATCGTGCCAGCTGCGCCGGGCGCACGGAAGTACCTCGCAGGCCCGTTGCCGAGTCGCGGCCCGACGTCGGGGAGAAGCGTGCCCAGGGCATCGGTGGCAGCAAGCAACACTTCCTCCGACGGAACGACGTGGTCGAACCCGGTTTCGCTCATGTCGCCTACGGGCATGAGCTCTATGAACCGGACGTGAACCGGCAGATGGACTGTGAGCCGAGCGAGTGCGCCAATCTCGTCGTCGTTGACGCCGCGCACGACCACCGTGTTGATCTTGACCGGATCGAAGCCGGCCGCGATCGCGGAGCGGACCACCTTTTCGGGATCGAGTTTGAGGTCGCGACGCGCGATCGCGACGATGCGCTCTGGCGTGAGCGAGTCAACGCTGATGTTGACACGGTTCACGCCCGCGGCTCGCAGCGCGCTCGCCATCGAATCCAGCCTTACGCCGTTCGTGGAGAGCGCGATGTCCTCGACCGCGGGAACGGATCGTACTCGCGCGACGATGTCGCACAGGTCCGGACGAAGTGTCGGCTCGCCGCCGGTGATCCGAATGCGGCGAAGGCCCATTGGTGCGAGCTGGCCAACGACGTCCTGGATCTCAGCGGCCGTGAGGAGGTCTGCCCGCGGAATCCACTCCATGCCCGACTCCGGCATGCAGTACACGCAGCGAAAGTTGCACCTGTCGGTAACCGAGATGCGGAGGTAATGGATGGTGCGACCCGACGCGTCCTTCACGCCGCCGCACTCTCGGCGTCCACGCCGGCGTTGACCCATTCCGCGGAGCCGTCAACGTAGCGCTCGCGCTTCCAGATGGGGACACGCGTCTTGATCTCCTCGATCACGTACCGGCACGCGGCGAACGCCGACGCGCGGTGCGCGTGCGCAGCCGCGATCATGACGCATGTGTCGCCAACGCGCAGCTCGCCAATTCGGTGGACGGCAACGATGTCTCCCCCAACATCGAGTGCAGCCGCCTCGCGGACTATTTCGCTCAACTCCCGCTCCGCCATTGCGACATACGCGGAGTACTCGAGCGCCGTCACGTAGCGGCCGTGCGACGAATTGCGGACCGTGCCCATGAACGTCGCGACTGCGCCGAACGACTCCGCACTCACTTCTCGGACGATCGCCGCCACATCAATCGGCTCGGTAACGATCGCCGCGCGGCTCATCCGCCAGCGACCGGTGGTATCACGGCAATCTCGTCAGCGGCAGTAATGGACACGTCGTCGGTGGCGTACTCCTCATTAACGGCGATGAGTGGCCGCGGCGGAAGACGAGGCGAGAGCGCGGCGACGGCGATCCTCAGATCCGCGACAGTGGCGGGATCCGGCAGCGTAACCGAGGCGACGTCGGAGCCGACAACATCAGCGTATGCGGCGAAGACGCGTACGGATACGTTCATGTGACGTTCATGTGACGTTCATGTGACGTTCAGCGGCGCGCGCACCCGATCACGCTTCCGTCAGCTCGGAGATGTCCACGTCCGCGATGAGAGCCCGAAGCTCCTTGGATGGCTTGAAGACTGGAACGGGACGCGCGGCCACCTCGACAGGCGACCCCGTGCGCGGATTTCGCGCCATGCGGGTCTTCCGCTGCCGGATCTTGAAGGTGCCAAACCCGCGCACCTCGATGTTCTGTTGCTCCTTGAGTGCGTCCTTTATTGCGTCGAGGAAGGTGTCCACGACGCGAGCGCAATCTTTCTTCGAGATCGTGGGGCCGGCAGTTTGCGCAATCTGCGCTGTGACGAGCTCGACGAGGTCCGCCTTTGTCATCCCAAGCACCCCAATGGAATTGGCTAAGTCGTTGGAATGTATGGGTTTACTGGAGCGTGCGCAAGCGGCGCCTCAACTACCTCGATCCCGCCGGCCGTCATGGGCCGTACAGCGCCCGTCAGCCGTGGAAAAACCGCGCCCCTGCTCAGCCCTTTCGGCCGGAGGCTTCGACGCTTTCCAGGAACTGGCGGAACAACGGCTGCGCGTCGTGCGGCCCGGGCGCGGCCTCCGGATGATACTGAACGGCAAAAACCGGCAGTGTCCGGTGCCGCAATCCCTCGACTGAATGGTCGTTGAGGTTAACGTGGGTGACCTCGAGATCCGGCGCGCCCGGAATTCCGCTCTCGTCGCCCCTTACCGAGAACCCGTGATTCTGCGAAGTGATTAGAACCCGGCCGGTATCCACGTCCAGTACCGGATGGTTCCCTCCACGGTGTCCGTACGGCATCTTGGTCGTCTCGCCGCCGAACGCGAGCCCGATCAGCTGGTGTCCGAGGCAGATGCCGAACATGGGCGTCCCCGACGCAGCGATGGAGCGCACCATTTCCGGCGCGTACGCGATGGCATCCGGATCACCGGGTCCGTTCGATAGGAACACGCCATCCGGCTTCATTGCGAGAACCTCCTCGGCGGTCGTCTCCGCTGGAACGACGGTGATCCTGCACCCGGTACGCTCGAAGAGCCGCAGGATGTTGCGCTTGATGCCAAAGTCGTACGCGACAATGTGACTGCCGGTACCGGACTCTCCCCACTCATAGCTCACGGCGGTACTCACGATGCTGGCGAGATCGAGTCCCTCCATGGAAGGGCAGCTTTCCAGCAGCGCAACCGTCTCGGGCGAGGGCACATCTCCGCGCCCGATCACGCCCCGCATCACGCCGGCGGAGCGCAGGTGCTTAGTGAGCCGGCGGGTATCGACCTCGTCGAGAATCGGCACCTGTGCGTCGAGCAACCATGAACGAAGATCACCGTCGGCGCGCCAGTTCGAAAATGTCGGCGAAAGCTCACGCACGATGACGCCCGCGACCTGTGCGCGGGACGACTCGGGATCTTCGAGGTTGATTCCGTAATTGCCTATCTGCGGCGCCGTCATCACGACGATCTGGCCGCGATATGACGGGTCCGAGAAGACTTCCTGATAGCCGGTCATGTTTGTCGTGAACACGACCTCGGCGCCCTCGCGCGGCGGATTCCCGTGCAGACGGCCATGAAAAAGGGTTCCGTCTTCGAGAAGAAGGAACCCTGGATCCGTCGCAACAGCAGCCACTGAGTTCCTACTTCTTGGGCGGTGTGGTTGGCGCCGGTGTGGCCGGAGCTGGAGTCAGCGGAATCGCCGGTGCCGCGCTGCTCGGAGATGGCGCCGCAAGCGGAGCCGGTGCGCCGAGCTTGCCTTCGAGAACGGACTTGGGGGCGCGCTGCTCCGATGACATCAGCTGCAGGATAAATGCGAGCGCCAGGAAGACGCCGCCGCCCCACCACGAGATCTTGGTGAGCAAATTGCCAGCCTGACGCATCCCGATGAAGGAATCGGGTGACGAGCTTGCACCGCCGAAGCTGGCGGAGAGGCCCTGGCCGGTCCCGCTCTGCAGCAGGATCGCGCCGATCAGCACCAGGCTGACGACGACTAGTAGGACTAGGAGAAAAGTATACATGTAGCCCTTAAATCTAGACTAGGCTGAGCAGATGGACAACCAGCTATCCACATCCAGGCTAGCACCACCCACCAGCACTCCATCCACGTCACCGACAGCAAGCAGATCGGCCACATTCGCCGGACTGACGCTACCCCCGTAGAGGATGCTGACGCCTGCCGCCCGGTCGCCGATGAGGTCCTCGAGCGCACGCCGGAGTACCCCGTGAGTTTCCGCGGCGTCCGCGGGTGTCGCGTTACGTCCGGTACCGATGGCCCAGACTGGCTCATACGCGATAACAGCATTGGTAATCTCTCGCTGATCCAGCTTCGAGAGGCCGGCGCGAAGCTGCCTGTTGACCACCTCGGCGGTCTCGTTGCGCTCGCGCTGGTCCAGTGTCTCGCCGACGCAGAGCATGGGCGTGAGGCCCGCGCGCTCGACAGCCGCGCATTTCGCGGCGCATTCCTCATCCGTCTCGCCAAAGACGTGGCGCCGCTCCGAATGCCCGACAAGTACGTAATCAGCGCCTGCATCCTTCGCCATTGGCGCCGAATTCTCGCCGGTGAAGGCACCACGGTCTGCGCTATACACGTTCTGCACGCCAAGCTTGAAGTGGCGCGGATCGCCCGCGGCCTCGCGCACTGCGGCGAAGGCGAGCGCGGACGGAAAGAACACCACCTCCGATTCGCCCCGCACCCATCGCTCGCGGAACTGCTCGACGAAGCCGGCCGCCGCGGTGGGACCGTGATTCATCTTCCAGTTGGCGGCAAAGATTCGCTTTCTCATGCTGCGTCCAGCGCTTCGACGCCGGGAAGCAGCTTGCCCTCGAGAAACTCGAGCGAGGCGCCACCTCCAGTGGAGACGTGACTCATCTGCGCCGTGAGGCCTGATTCCGCGATAGCGGCTGCCGAATCCCCGCCGCCAACGATTGTCGTGGCTCCCTTCGCTGTTGCGTCCGCCATCGCCCGTGCGATGCCAAGTGTACCAGCATCGAACGGCGGCTTTTCGAAGACACCCATCGGTCCGTTCCACACGACCGTCTTCGCTGCCTGGATAGCACGTGAATATGAAAGAATGGTGGAGGGGCCGATGTCGTACATCGCCTCGTCGGCGGGAATCGCGTCACGCTTGACGACGTGCGCGTCGCCGTCCATCGACTTCGCCACCATCGCGTCGTGCGGCAGGATCAGTCGCGTTCCGGACGTCTCGATCAGCTCGCGCGCAAGATCGACGCGATCCGGCTCGACGAGTGACGTGCCCACTTCGTAGCCCATGGCCTTGTAGAACGTGCAGGCCATTGCGCCGCCAATCAGCAGCGCATCGACCCTGGGCACCAACGCACGGATCACGTCGATCTTTCCCGACACCTTCGATCCGCCGAGCACCGCGACGAACGGATGCTTCGGCTCGGCCAACGCCCCTCCCAGGTAGTCGAGCTCCCGCTCCATCAACAGGCCCGCGACGGCAGGACGCAGATACTTCGCGACGCCAGCCGTGGAGGCGTGCGCGCGATGTGCGGCGCCGAACGCGTCGTTGACGAACACGTCGCCGAGCTCCGCGAACGTGCGCGCAAGCGAGTCACTGTTGGTCTCCTCACCTGCGAGAAAGCGCGTGTTCTCGAGCAGGAGAATTTCGCCCTCGCGCAACTCGTGCGTGGCCTTGATCGCCTCGTCGGTATCGGTCGTCTCGCAGAATACGACGTGGCGGCCGCTCAGCCTCGCGAGAACGTCGGCGACTGGTTGCAGCGAGTATTTCGCGCTGGGCTTTCCCTTGGGTCGACCGAAGTGCGACAGCAGCACCGGGCGGCCGCCGCGCTCGAGCACATACTGCAACGTGGGAAGCGACGCCGCGATGCGTGTCTCGTCCGTGACGTGGCCCGATTCGTCCACCGGAACATTGAGATCCGCGCGCACGAGGATGCGCCGGGAACAGATCGCGGAATCTGGGAGCGAGCGCAGTGTTTTCTGCTTCACGCGTGGCCGTCCGTCAGGAGAGCCGTGCGCCGACGAAGCGCAGCAGGTCCACGCAGCGTGACGAATAGCCCCACTCGTTGTCGTACCAACCCGACACCTTCACCATCGTAGCGTCGATCACGTTGGTGTTGAGCGAGTCGAGTATGCACGAGTACGGATTACCGATATAGTCGCACGATACGAGCGGCTCATCCGAGTACGCGAGAAAGCCTTCGAGCGGAGCGCTAGATGCCGCCTCACGAAACGCGGTGTTGACCGCCTCGATGCTGGTTGCCTTCTCCACCTCGACAGTGAGCTCGGTGAGCGAGACATCCGGCGTAGGAACCCGGATCGCGATGCCGTCGATCTTGCCCTTGACCTCCGGGATCACGAGTCCGGTGGCCTTTGCCGCCCCCGTGGTGGTCGGGATCATCGACACCGCCGCCGCGCGTGCGCGGCGCAGATCCTTGTGCGGGAGATCCAGTATGCTCTGATCGTTGGTGTAGCTGTGGATCGTCACCATCGCACCGTGGCGGAAGCCGAAGCTGTCGCGGATCACCTTTACCATGGGCGCGAGGCAGTTCGTGGTGCACGATGCGTTCGATATGATGTCGTGCTTCTTCGCGTCGTACCTGTCGGAGTTGACACCGAGTACGATCGTGATGTCCTCGCCCTTTGCGGGCGCGGATATGATGACCTTTCGCGCGCCGGCGTCGATGTGCTTGCGCGCGTCGCTCGCGTTGGTGAAGCGACCCGTTGCCTCGAGGACGATGTCCACTCCGAGCTGCTTCCACGGCAGCGCCGCCGGATCGCGCTCGGAGAGCACCTTGATCTCGTCGCCGTCCACGGTGATGGTGCCGTCGCCGTGAGAAACGTCGCCGTCGAACATGCCGTGAACCGAATCGTACCTGAACAGATGCGCAAGCGTCCTGGTGTCAGTCAGGTCATTGATCGCGACGAAGTCGAGATCCGCAACGCCCTGTTGCTTTGCCGCACGCAGAACCTGGCGCCCGATGCGTCCGAAGCCGTTGATACCAACACGAATTGCCATGAATCCAACCTCGCTAGGGGATGTCGCCCGCTGCGCGGGCCCGCCCGAATGTGACGTAAGAGATGATGCGGGCACCGCCCTCGTGGAGTGCCGTCGCACATGCGTTGAGTGTGGCCGCCGTCGTTACCACGTCATCTACGAGGACGATATGTTGGCCGGCCAGCTTTTCGCTACAGAGAAGATTAGCGAATGCGCCGGCAACGTTGCGTAAACGGTCGTCCGGAGTCAAGCGCGTCTGGGTGCCGGTGGCCCGTCGCCGCCCGAGGGCGTCGAGCACCGGGAGCGCCCACCGCCTGCCCAGTGCCCGGGCAAGAAGATCGCTCTGATTGAAGCCTCGCTCGCGTAGGCGGGTGGCGGCGAGCGGCACGGGCACCAGTGCCGACCGCTCCTCCACCACGTCCCGCGGGAAAGTGAGGCGCGCCATCTGCTCGGCCATGGGCTCGGCCAGCGCCGTCCACCCCGCGTACTTGAGACTGTGAACCATGGCTCCGGCCGTACCGCCCGGTACCCAGCACACGGAGCGCGCCGCCCGAACGAAGGGCGGGAGTAGCTCGCACCAGCGGCACGCACCGGTGGCTCGCGGGTGCCCGCAGCGATCGCACGCGGGCGCCGGCAGGCGAAGGAGCCGCGCGACGCAGACCGCGCACACGATGCCATTGCCGCCGTCGTCCAGCGGCGAATCGCAGCAGGCACACGTCCGCGGCAGCAGAAAATCCAGCGTGAATGCGAGGGATTTCCCGAGCGATTGGAGCGAGCAGGTTCTTAGAAGCCTGGCCAGCGATTCTCGGGCCGGCTCGGGGATCAGCCCAGTGCGCCCCACATCACTTCGCGGTTTGGCTCGACACCGAGCCAGCGCCGGAACGATCGCGCTGCCTGTTCCACGAGCATCGGCAGCCCATCCGACGCCGGATGACCGGCGTCCCGCGCGGCGCGAACCCAGGGAGTCTCGCCCTTCCGGTATACGAGATCGAGTACGGGGCACTTTCTTGCAAGCGCCGAGATTGCAACGGGGAGGTTTTCGTCCGCCATTCCGATAGGCGTCGCATTGATTACAAGATCGGCGCCCTTCACCGCCACCAGGATGTTCGGTTCCGCGCTGGCGAGCGCATATCGCTGCGCCAGTGCGAGCGCCTGCGCCGGGTCGCGGCTCCATATGACGAGCTCGGTGCCGTCCCAGTCGTGCACCGCAGCCGCTACAGCAGCGGCCGCGCCGCCGCCACCTATCAGCGCTACTCGCCTGGGCCGATCAGCACGCGCGCTCTCGAGAAGATCCTGTGCGGCGAAGTCGAATCCGGCCACATCCGTGTTGTCGCCTATCAACTCGCCGTCCTGTACCCAGAACGTGTTCACGGCGCGCGCGCGCTCAGCGATGTTCGTCACATGATCGCAGATTCCGAACACCTCCTGCTTGAACGGAATGGTAATGTTACCGGCGGCCCCTTCTGCGCGCAGCGACTTCATTGTTGCGCGAAGCTGCGCTGGTGCGACGTCCAGCGTCGTGTATTCCAGATCGATTCTCGCCGCGCGCAGAGCGGCGTTGTGAATTGCTGGCGACAGAGAGTGTGCGGTGGGATTACCCAACAACAGTAGGCGAGAGGGTCGGCTCACGGAGTATCGGTGGTCCGTTCAGAAGCGATGCGGGCAAGCGCGGGCTCCAGCATCTCCTCAATGGCGTCCGCGGCCGTGCGATAGTCGTCGAGATCGCCGCCGTATGGATCAGCGATCGCACGCATTGACGCGCCGCGCGAGCCATACTCATCGAGTAGAAACACACTTGCTGCGGGATCGATCGAGCGCACGCCCGCGAGGTGGCCGGAGCCCATCACGAGCACTACCGTATTCTTGCCGATTGCTGCCGGCAGGAGCGGGCGGCTGCGGTGACGCGAGAGATCCACACCGCGCTCGAGCCCCACTAGTATAGCTCCGTCAGTGGCCGGCGAGCCGAGCGCCGCGCCTATCCCAGCACTCATGAACGACACATCAAGTCCGAGCTGTTGCGCGCGGCGACGCGCGAACGCTTCCGAGAGCGGGCTCCTGCAGGTGTTGCCAGTACAAACGAAAATAACGTTCACCCGTTCACGCCTGCGGTACGAGGTTTGGAGCAGCTGATCTCAGGTCGAGCGCGGAGATCGCTCCAGGCCGGATGACACGAGGACGTGTCCCCATGCAATCTACTACTGTGGACGGCTCTGATTGCCTGAGAGTTCCGCCGTCGAGCACCCTCAAGCGGCCGGTCGTTATCGCATCGCGCCAGTCTCTCACGATCGTCGCCGCACTGTCCGCGGGCGGAGTGCCGGGCCGATTGGCGCTGGTGGATGTGATCGGATCGCCGTACGCTCGAATGAGGCGGCCGAGCGCTGCATGTGATGTCCAGCGTACAGCCACCCCACCCTCCGGTCCGCGCAGCTCGGCGGGAACGCGCCTGTCGCCACCCGGCAGCACGAGCGTCAGCGGGCCAGGCCAGAATCGCGCCGCGAGCATTGACGCTGCATGCGTGAGGCGCAGATCCAGACGCGAGAGCATGTCGACGCCCGCAACGAGCAGTAGGAATGGCTTGCCGACCGGCCGCGACTTGAGTGCGACGAGGTTGCGAACTGATTCGAAATCCACGCCGCCGCCAAATCCGTAGACTGTCTCCGTCGGATACGCAAGAACGCGGCGATCGTTGAG
>JBBRBY010000003.1:0-104128 GCA_038205315.1 Gemmatimonadales bacterium
TTGATTACATCGAGCGCTTCTACAACCCAATCCGGAGGCACTCGACCCTAGGCTATTTGAGCCCTATCGACTTCGAGCAGCACGCTCGGGTCCAAGAACATGTAGCTTAGCAGCGTGTCCACTGAACCGGCAGCAGCTCAAACGGCCGTGCGACAACCATCCTGACACCGGGGGGTTCGACCTCCGGAACGTGCCTAGACGCATCGCGTGACATTGCGGACCAACGGCTCCCATGCCGTCATCTTGCTGTAGCGCGTATGTTGCGGCGCGGCATTCTACGCTGCGCCGGTGGACGGTGCCTATGTAAGAATGTGCGATGCCCGCGAGACCGCACCCGATCTCTTTGAGAACAAATACCATCGGCATGGGAGCTGTCTCTCGTATAGTGTGCGGTCGCTTGTTAGCGCGTGGCTAGGCCGTGAGATGAACGAGCAATCGTTGCAAATCCACATCCCCGTGCGGCGCCAGGGGCCGCCAGAACTTGTAGACGTACTTATGCCAGCCGTGAAGCGTACGGCCGTGACGCGCGACCTTGGCGAGGCGTGCTGTCGGGATCGCTAGCAGCTCGCGATGAAGTCGGTATCGAAGTGCCCCGCCGCCGCCTGGCCGATACTGCGCCCAGCCAATGGAGCCGCTATACCCGACCGGTCCAAAATCATCCGACTGCAGGATATCCTCGAGGAAGACACGGAGGCAGCCTTCGAATGTGCTGAGAACATCATGCATGGCGATGACCGCACCAGGAACGAGAAAGCGCTTGAATTCGGTGACGTCGGCGTGGGCGCCCTCGTACGTGTGGTCGCCGTCAACCCATAGGAAGCGAATCGGGTCGCTCCACAGCTTCGCGACATCGCCCGAGAATGCGCGGCGAACGTCGATATGTGATGTGGCGTCGGCGCGCGCCACGTTGTTGAGAAAAACATCAAACGTGCTCGCCGCGCCGTTCAGGTCAGGATCTGTGGAAGCAGGAGACGTATGCGGGTCAATCGCCACAATCGGCCCCAAGTCAAGGAGGCGGGCGACGGTCGCAAGGCCGACGGTCGATCTGCCTTTGAAACTGCCGATCTCCACGTTTGCTCCAGCTGGCGGCACAGCAGCGAGGGCTGTCATGAGGAATCGGGCCTCGCGCTCGGACAGATAGCCCTGTGTTCGCGCGACCTGCGCCCACCCCATGTCGACGGCGCGCTGTATGGCGGCAGAAGTGGAGGGCACGCTTCTTTCTAGGCTCATGTGTGACGCACTCGCAAAGTCAACGTGGTCAGTAATTGCATCGTCGAATATACACGTCGGGCGCCTCTTAACCGGTGCCCAGTGGTCGAGCACCACCTTGGAACTTCCGGGTTCGACACTGGCCCGTTCGCCAGGACAGTTGATAGCGGCGCCAGAATACACGGCTACCACTCCCAGAGATGGCAAGGCGCCAACGCGGCGAGAGTATACCCAATTTTTACATGGTGTTGGATAAAGCCTCGGTGCTCTCGCGATCACTGGCTTGGCAACTGGGAGCGACTGTTCGTCGCGTCAGCTCCACGTCCGCTGCAGAGTTCGACAATATCGAGGGGATTCTGGTCTCGGACGAGACAGCGTGGACAGAGTAAATGCACGGACCGGCGGCATTCCACCGCTTCCGACATGCCGACGTGCGCCCTGACGAGTCTCGATGCAACAAGGCGACGCGCCAATACTCCGCCTCCGCGCGCCAGAGACTGTGCTCAGCCCGCGCAGGGCCGCGAGCCGGGCGCGTCATGTGTGGGTCAAATTGTGGCGCGTCTCGCCGGACGACGACGGAGGTACCGCGCGGCGAGGTCGACAACGGATGCGCCGTCGCATGCGGGGCGCATCCGTTGTGTGTTCTTGGTCAATTGAGCAGTGTAGTCCGACTTACAGCCCGTGCTTCACCAGGAGCGTGTTTGGCGTGCCGGTTGGGAGGCCAGATACCACATTCGATACCGACTGGTGCAGCGGAATCTCGTAGTGGACCTCCGCAGGCGTCCACGGATAGGAGGCCAACATAGCAGCTGCGACGCCCGCCACGTAGGGCGCGGCGAACGACGTGCCACTTCCGATCTTGCCGTAACCAGGATTGAACTTGTCTGCGACCAATACGTTCACCCCCGGTGCGAGGATGGTGATCGTCGACCCATAGTCCGAAAAATACGCGAAGCTGTCGTTCGTTGGATCGGTAGCACCGACGACGATCTCATACTGGGCGCGGTTCCCGCGGTCCTGGTACGCGTCAATTCCATCATTGCCAGCGGCATCATTGCCAGCGGCCTTGACGAACGAGAGGCCAAAATTAATTACGTTCGAGATTGCCGTCGCCACGACAAAGTCCGACGGTACTCCGCCGAAGCTCATGTTTGCGACGCCGGGCTTCAACCCATATGTGCCGATCCAGTTTATCCCGCACGTCATGATCGACGTCGTTGATGTACCTCCGGCATCGCCAGAGATGCGTACGGAGTGAATAGTTGCGTGTTTGGCGACGCCGAACGTCGTGCCCGCCGCGACCGACGCTACTGCGGTACCGTGACCGTAACTATCTGAGGACGAGTACGGACCGCCCTGGCTCACGCAACTCTTTCCGTTGCCAATTCGACCGGTGAATTCCGGGTTGAGCGAGTCAACTCCCGTATCAATGACGTAGACATTCGCGCCACCCCCGATGTTGCTGCCGTAATCGAAAAGATTGTCGAGCGGCAGGTAATCCTGATTGGTGCGGTCCAGCCCCGCGCCCGGGTTTGCCTGCGTATCTGCCGCCCGGAGAATGCGGTCCGGCTCAACATACGCGACAGCGGGGTGCTTTGCGATCAGTCGCGCGACGCTTGCCGGCATACTATCGACGGCGAACCCATGGACGGCGTCGTAGCGGAACTTGATGTGGCCGCCGAATTTCTTGTGGAGCGCGTCGATGAGGCGTTCAGTGGCCGCACCGGTGGGCGCAGAGTCCCCTCGGAAAAGAATGACGTAACTGTTGGGGATCGAGTCGTCGGTCGGTGCCTGTAGTGACGCTCGCGCGCTTGGTGACGCCGGCGCGACAGTCTGCTGAATCCCGTCGCTACAAGCAGCGATCGTTATCAAGAGTGGTCCGGTAATCACGGCTGTTAGTCGCCTCGTATTCATTTTGCCCTCTTACCTCGAAAGTGGGGCGGCGCCGCTCGTGTAGGCTGCTGCTGGAAACGGCGCCGCGATTCCGCCTAGCAGGTTGCTGAAAAACTTTTTTCGGGCGGTCACGCAAAAAAGTGAGGCCCTCATTTGCCCTCAAATCGACAATCGTAGGTCAGCCAATGGTTTCAAGTCGGCGATTTTGCGCCCTCCGAAGCGACGCCGCGAGTTTTTCAGCAAGCTCCTAGGCGTGCAGCCCATGCCACAAGTAGGATACAAGTTCCAGCTGGGTGCAACAAGTGCGGAATCAAGCCAACTTACTGCGATTCCTGGCCAAGTTCGTACGCATCGGGACACTGCGTCGCCGCACCGGATTGCGTTAGCATCGGTTCCGGTTGTTGTCTTACTTTCGCACGACCGGACGGTACCGCAGCCCTTCCGCAATATGCATCGCCGCAATCCGATCGTCGCCCTGCAGATCGGCGATCGTGCGCGCCACCTTGATCACCCGGTGATACGCACGCGCTGATAGCTCGAGTGCGGCCGCCGCGGAGTGCAACAACGTTCGGGCTTCGGGATCGATCGGCGTATGCCGGTCCAGCCACCTCCCGGGCACGTGAGCGTTGCAGGTGACACCGCGCAAGGCGCGATATCGCGCGCGCTGCGTGCACCTCGCGCGTGCAACGCGCTCACGCATCGCCGCCGATCCGTCGCCGTTGTTCACATCCGAGCTGAGATCGCGGAGCGCAACGGCTCCCACCGGAACGTGCATGTCGATCCGATCGGTCAACGGTCCCGACATCCGCGCCGTGTAGCTGGTCACCTCCGACGGGGTGCAGCTGCATTTACGACCCGGCTCCCCCGCCCTTCCACATGGACACGGATTGGTAGCGCCTACAAGAGTGAAGCGCGCCGGAAAGCTCACGGACATCGCGGCGCGTGAGATCACCACGTTCGCATCCTCCAGTGGCTGTCGCAGTCCGTCGAGCACTCCGCGCGGAAATTCCAGCATCTCGTCCAGGAACAGTACGCCGTTGTGCGCGAGACTCACCTCGCCCGGACGCGGCGTGCTTCCTCCGCCAATCAACCCCGCGCCGGATATCGAGTGGTGCGGCGCGCGAAACGGCCGCGCACCGAGTGTGATGTCGTCGCAGAGGACTCCGGCGACGGAATGAATCGCTATCACTTCGAGCGCCTCTTCCTCACTGAGCTCCGGGAGAATTGTCGGAAGCCTTCGCGCGAGCATCGTTTTCCCCGCACCCGGCGGCCCGATGAGCACCAGATTGTGAGATCCCGCGGCCGCCACCTCAAGCGCACGCTTCGCAGTCTCCTGCCCAACCACATCCGAGAAGTCCACTTCGTACGTGCGCGCGCTCGTGCACGGCTCCGCGGGACGGCACGTCACCAGATCGTCGCCGCGCAGCTGAATGACCAGTTCGCGAAGTGTCACGGGCGCGGCTAGCCTGATGTTGCTCACGCGCGCCGCCTCAACCTCGTTCGCGGGCGGCACCACCAGCACGGCACCCGGCCACGCCCGGCCTACGTGACGCGCCACCGATAGCGATCCTCGAATGTTGCGCACCGCACCATCGAGACTGAGCTCGCCAACGAATATGCGGTTCTCGACGGCACTCGGATCCAACTGGCCGGTAGCGACGAGAATTCCTATCGCAATCGGCAGGTCGAACGCGCTCCCTTCCTTGCGCACATCGGCGGGCGCAAGATTCACCGTGACACGACGCGGTGGAAGCATGAATCCTGAATTGACGATCGCAGCCCCCACCCGCTCTCGGCTCTCCTTCACCGCCCCCACCGGCAGGCCCACGATGATCCACTGCGGCAGACCCTGCGCGGCATCTACCTCCACCGTGACGTCATACGCGTCGATCCCGATCACCGCCGCGGACTTGATGGCTGCCAGCATGATACCTCCGGAGATCACCAAGCTCGCCAGGCTGCACGTGAATCCGGGTATCGATCGCCGACGGCCGTGATCAACTGACCGCACAGCGACCGCGGATCAGAGCGGGACGCGAACGTTACCTTTTGTAATGACCCAGTCTCTCAGGCGTCGCCTAACCGCACCGGGCCGAGCCTTTCTTGCCGCCGTCGCCGTAAGCGCCACGCTGTTCCCATGCGCCGGTAGCGCGCAGCGCCGGAAGCCAGCAGTGACGCCAGTCGCCGCGCCAGCTGGATGGGATTCGCTGTATCGGACCGGCCGATTGTTCGAGCTCCGTGACACGGTCATCAAGTGGACGGGGGCGCAGACACCAGCGACCCAGGTCTACAGGGGAATAGTCGCCGAGGCCTTCAACGAGAACGACGCAGCGATCCTGTTGCTCGCCCCGATCATGGATAGCGCGCCGCGCAGCCTGCCGCAACGCGACCTGGTGAGTGCGACGTGGGCTCTTGGAAAGAGCTACACTCGCCTCTTCAGGTACAGCGAGGCTGCTGCGGCCTTCGGCAAGGGAATCGCTGCCGGCGGGAAGTCAATGGATTCCGCGACGCTTTCGCGCATGCGGAGCCTCGAAACGATCAGCTCTGCGCTCAGGGCGCAGCCGCCGCAGCGCGTACGCTGGAAATCTGCCAGCAACGGGGCACAGGTCCCTAACGGCGGCGCGCCGTTCGCGATTGATGCGAGGATTGGCGAAGACCAGACAACGACATCCTTCGCCATCGATCCGAACCTCTCGCTCTCCGTGATGGACTCGACGACGGCGTCGAGGCACGCGCTCAAACTCCTCGGCGGTCCGGTAAGCGTGACTTTCCGAGGAGCCCGTCTGACGGGCAAAATAGCAACGATTGACGATCTCGATTTCGGCTTCGTCAGCGTCACCAACGCAGCAGTCATCGTGGTCGATGACGCGGTATTCGCCAGCGCCGGAATGTCAGGATCGACGCACGGCGTGCTCGGACTTCCCGTCCTGGCGTCGCTCGGAAGTGTGACACTCACTGTCGATGGCCAGGTGCGCATTTCGTCGCCAGGCTCCGACGCCGATACGGCATCCGTCCCGAGCTTCGCCTTGGGCGATGATGCGGTGCAGCTCAGCACGGTCGTCGACGGCCGTCGTGCGCTCATGATCCTCGACCTTTCCGCGCCAACCACAGTTCTGTATCCCGAGTTCCTTCGAGCATTTCCGAGTATCGCGCGCGATGCAAAGCTCACCAGCATCGTCGGCACCACTGCTACCGGACGACTGGGCGCAGTCCCCGCGTATGCTCTATCCAGTTTCGGACTGACAGTCGGGACGAGACCGTTTCAGTTCATCACTGTGAACGTCCTCATGCGAGATCCGCGCGCTGTACCCGACGGAGTCGTCGGCGCGATGGGTCAGGACGCGATCCGCGCTGGCAATCGCATGACGCTCGATTTCGCCGCGATGACGGTCAGGTTCAGGGACCGTGCGCAGCCGTCCGTTCTTCCGCAGATTGTCTATCCCACGGTTACGCACGATGCGCAGACTCCGCTCGGCAAGGTGCCAGAGGACATTGCATTCGTCGCTCTGATATTCGCACTGTTCGTGATCCCCAAAGCATTGCAGCGATACAGATTGCCAAGCGCGATCACGAGTTTGTTCATGGGCGCAGGCGCGACAGCCTTCGGACTGTTTCACCACGACCCGACGCTGCACCTTCTTTCAACGTTCGGGATAGTAGCGCTGTTCCTCTTCGCAGGTCTCGAGATCGACGGCGCCGAGCTTCGGCGCCAGGCTAGGCCGCTCGTGGTGCACGGGCTGAGCTGGTTCGCACTGCTGGCAATCGGATCGATCGTTGCCACTTACGCATTCGGTTTTGCGCTGCGACCTGGCGTGCTGATCGCGCTGGCGCTGCTCACCCCGTCAACGGGTTTCATCCTCTCCTCGCTCGCCGGACTCGGCCTGCGCGAACCAGAGCGTTTCACGGTGAAGACCTACGCGATAGCGTCCGAGATCCTCGCCCTTGTGGTGTTGTTCTTTATTCTGCAGTCCACGTCGCTCGGTAGACTCGCGATCGCGCTCGGCGCGATGCTCGCGGTTGTGATCGTCATACCGCTCGCATTCAAGCTCTTCGCGCGAATCGTCGCACCGCACGCGCCGCGATCGGAGTTCGCGTTTCTGTTGATGGTGGCGATAGTCTGCGCGTATGCGACGCGCCGGCTGGGGGTGTACTATCTGGTTGGCGCATTTCTCGTCGGCATCGCCGCGCAGCGTTTCCGCACGGAGCTTCCCGCTATGTCATCCGAGAAAATGGTGGACGCGCTCGAGTCCTTCGGTTCGGTATTCATCCCGTTCTACTTCTTTCGCGCCGGCACTGAGATCGTCCGCGAGCAACTCAGTCTCCGCGCGCTCGGAATTGGCGCGGCGCTCATAGCGGTGATGATACCACTTCGCGTGGCGATCACAGTTCTGCAGCGTCGCTTTGGCGTGGGTGAGCGATCTGCCGCCGCGACACGCATCGGCGTGGCGCTCGTACCGACGCTCGTGTTCACCCTGGTGCTCACCGACATACTCAACACCGACTTCGGGACTTCGAGCTACGTACTCGGCGCGCTGGTGCTGTACACCGTAGTGAACACAACAATACCGGCCTTCGTTCTCAAGTCCGCGCCGCCCGAATTCGAGCACGTAGAGGCGACGGAGCTGGAAGGCCGAACCAGCTAGAGCGCCGGACGCGCGCCAGAGGTACAGAAAACTTCCCGTCGTCATCGTTCGACGCAACGCGGCAATTGGCACGTCGCCGGAACTTGGTGGCGTCATCCAGCCGAACTTTCGTCATCCTCGGCGCAGCCTGGGATCCATCGCGGAGGATTACGGAGTACACAGTCGAGTCGCAGGTGCAAGTGACCTTCTGATGCGATCGATTCTCGAGTAGTTCATCGTACTCCTGCTACGCGACGGTCAGTATTCGGATGACGAGCCGTGGATCCCAGCCTTCGGCGGGATGACGGCACGCGCTCGCGTCCGCTTCGGCAGGATGACGAAGAAGGGAGCGCACCATGTGGGAAGCGCGAACTGTGCGTCATTGCGCCACGCCGGTTTGATCCACTCACACCGAGGAACAAGTGCCCACATAGCTCAACGGGCGGAGCAGCTTTCGCCGCCCCGCCCGTTGAGCCCAAGGAGTGCCGCTTACTGCGGCGCCTTGATTGAATCGCTGCCGATCACGAGGATTCGGAAATCGTCGCGACGGTTCTGCTGCCAGCAAGTCTCATTGTGATCCTTGCAGACCGGGCGCTCTTCACCGTAGCTCACGATGTCGATACGTCCTGCGTCGATCCCATGATCAACGAGGTACTTCTTGGCCGAGGCTGCACGGCGCTGGCCGAGGGCCAGGTTGTACTCATCCGAGCCGCGCTCGTCGGTGTTGCCTTCGATGCGGATCCGCATGCCAGGGTTGGCCTGGAGGTACGGGATCTTGGCATCCATAGTCGCCTGTGCATCGCTCCGGATATCGGACTTGTCGAAGTCGAAGTAGATGCTCGCCGTGATCTTCGTCGAGTCAACAACCACTGGCGGTGGTGGTGGCGGCGGCGGCGGCGGTGGCGGTGGTGGTGGTGGTGGTGGCGGCGGTGGTGGCAGCGGCGCAGGAACGTGCGTCGTGTCGATCATCGTACGTGACGCACCACCAACCATGAAGCTCAAGCCAGCACGAGCCGAGTAGTTGTAGGCCTTGTAATCACCCATTGGGTAATCCACGAGACCGTCAACGCGGAGCGCAATGCGGTTTGCAAGGCCTAGACGGAAACCGACGAGACCTTCTGGACCAAACGCGTAGGCATCTTGCGCACCTGGGGCATTATCGCTGCGATGGAAGCTCGAGCGCACTGCACCAGCACCGATGATGAACTGGCTACGCGCGAACACTGGAATGTTGTAGTTCAGGCGCAGCGAGAAATTACCGTTGTCGTACGGAATGCCGGCGCCCTGTGGGTAGCTAGCGATCGTCTTCGGTTTCACATACGAGCCGTCGCCTTCCACTTCCCAGTTGCGGGTAAGGAAGACACCAGCGCCGCCACCGTAACCGATGTTGTCGCTGAACGTTCTCGAGAAGTTGAGCTTGCTGTCGTAGTGGTTGTACGAGCCAAAGCCCTTGAGTTCGAGCGTGCCCGGAAGCGGCTGCGGCTGATCATCCCACCAATCGAAGTGAGCTGGAGCCGTTGCGCCGTCGCCCATCATCGATGCGAAGTCAGGCATGACTTCGAGACCGGCCTGGAAGCGATAGTTCTTCGTGCTCGGCGATGACGGCATGTAGTCCGCAATCGCGTCGCCGCGAAGTGCCCACATATCGCCCAGCATGATACGGAGACCGAGGTCGCCGGACACACCGTAGTGATACGTGTAAATCGTGTTGGTCTTCAAGTCGTTGTGGTACGGCGAGAGAACTCCGCCAGCACCGATGAGAATGGACGAGCGGCCGTAGATCGGGATGCCGTAAACGAGGCGAGCCGCCACAGGGCCGTACTTGATTGGAGCTCCAGCGGTTGGCGCTTCCGTGTAGGAAGCCTCAGCCTCTAGGTCCCAGTTGGGGGCGATGAAGGCGCCGATGCGGCCGCCATAGCCCACTTTGTTGCCGGTGATTCCCATGCCGGTAGCACCACCGGTCTTGAGGGAACCATCGAAGATCGTGTACTGTCCGAAGCCGCCTAGCAACAGAGTGCCAGGCTGCTGGGCAGCCGCGACACCTCCGTAAAGCAAGGCCGCCGCAGCGCAGACGGACCAACGCTTAGATAACATGTTGAATCTCCTTGGGATGGAGGAATGACAGTGAGTCGGAGCCGGTTCCGGCCCGACGCGCGGCCTTCCCGGCAGAATGCATGCCGTCCCATGTGGACGCCACGCGCGAGTCCGAATCGACACCCGCATACAACACGCTAAATCTGGTCGATCACTTGTCCAAATGCTAGTAACGCACACATACAGAAAGCGTCTTAAACATTTGAAGTGCGAATCGCGGAAATGGTCGCGCGCTGTTGTGGCCCCCCGGTTGCAAGTCTGACGCCACGAGCGCTCCAGAAATCGTTTCAGCGCCGGCGGGATGGAATAAGCCGCCGCCACCACCTGAGGGCCCTCTCTCGCTTGAGCGCTATCGCCGCAGCGGCATGCCACGCGATTCGCATCTCATTCGCGTCCGAGAAGCGCTGCGATGGCTGCGGCGCCAGGCCCTGCCTCAGCCAGTCCGCGATCGGGGTGGCTATCTCGGACAGGTCTGCCCGCTCCCCCAGCTGCTGAGCCAGGATTTCCTTAACGTCACTCCCCCGGAACGGCGGCCTGCCCGTCAGGGCGAAGGCCACCACCGCCGCAAGCGAGAAGCAGTCCCCTGGAGGACCCTGAGGCTCCCCCAGCAGTTGCTCAGGCGCCGAGAATTCGAGGCTCCCGCCCGTTGGGGCAGAACCGTCGCCCACCACATGGGCGATGCCGAAGTCCGTGAGGCGCCAGCGATGATACCGGTCTATGAGCACGTTCTCCGGCTTGAGATCCCGGTGCACCACCCCGATCGAATGCGCAGCACCCAGGCCGTCCAGGATCAGCTCGACATGCGGCGCGATGTCTTCCAGAGTACGCGCGCCGCGCCTGGCGACGAGCTGAGCCACCGATCCGCCCTCGGCCAGCTCCATCGTGTACCACGACAGACCGCTCCGTCCATCCCAGTCGTAGATGGGGACGATTGCCGGATGCGCCAACTGCGCCGCCAGACGCGCCTCATTCCAGAACGCGTTGACCGCAACCGAATTGTGCGCGATGTGCGGATGCAGAACCTTGAGGGCGACCTCCCGCTCGAGTGCGAGATCGCGCGCGCGCCACACGGTGCCAAAACCACCGCTGCCGAGCTTGGACAGAATCTCGTAGTCGTAGCCCACCGCCCTACGCACATGCCGCTCGTTGGCCTCCGCGGAATCGGATTCCTCGCTCGCCAGGTCATCGGTAACGGGGATCACGACGACCGGATCCTCACCATATCCACGCTCGGCGGCGCGAATCATTGCGATCATTGATTCAAATCGATGCTCCGGATCTGGCAGAAGCGCGCGATCGATGGCGACCGCGAACGACTCGGGCGTTTCGGGGCGGAGCAACTTCACCGGCGGGGTGTCGTGGCCGGGAGCAGCCTCGCCCGTGAGCAGCGCGAAACACGTCGCCGCCAGCTGCCACTGGTCGGTCTCCGGACTGGGTCGCCAGATTCCGTCGCGCCACTCAGGCGGCACCGGGGCAAGGTCGAGTTCAGGCTGGAGCCCGGGCGGAACGTCCTCCCGCTGCGTCGCCCACTGCCACTCCAGCATCCAGAAGCGGCCCGTGGGGGTGGTCCATAATGCGTCGGCGCTCAGTGCCCCGTGTACCGCGCCGGTAGTGTGCAGATACGCGAGCGTGGAACCGGCGTCACGAAGCAGACGGAGCACGTACGGCACGTCGGCCGCACCCCTGCCCTCGAAGCGGGCGCCCACGCTCTCCCCGGACACCCACCGTCTCAAATATCCGGGACCCCGTTCGCGCTGGTTGGTCCAGTAGTGGTACGTAGCCGGCACCGACGGATGGTTCCAGTGCGCGAGCCCTATGGCTTCCGCGTGGAGCCAGCGATGGTGCGACGGATCCGGGGCCGTCACCAGGGCGAGCGCGCGGCCGAGTCCGTCGATGATTTCCTGATAGTGACGGAAGTCGCCGGAGATACCTTCGGCGCCCCATCGCCAGCCCGGCGGAAGCTCCCACGCTGCTATGTGGGGTGGAAGCGAGCGCGTTACGCGGCGCTGGCGTGCGGTGGAGCGAGGAGCGGGCGCAGTCATCAGGTAGCTGTTAATATAGGACTGCCTCAACAAGAAGAGCATTGCAGCGTGGTGACGAACCCGCCCGACCAGTTGGCCCAGCTTCCTCCAAGGCTCCTCAAACAGATGCGCCCCGAGGAGATCGCGGCCACGCTCTCGCGCGACCCTCGGCTCATCCTTCCAATCGGCACGGAGGAGAAGACCCACGACGATTTACCCATGGGCGCTTCGACGATCGTTGTGGAGCATGTTGCTGACGCGCTGTCGGGTGAATTCGGCGTGCTGCGTGCGCCAACGGTCGAGTATGGCGTGAACGCGGAGGCCGACGAAGCCACCAGAGGAAGTGTAACGCTCAGGAAGAAGACACTTCACCGCCTGCTCAACGATCTGCTCACCACGTGGGAATGTCACGGAGTCAACGAGTTCGTTCTGCTGACGGCGCACGGCTACGATCCACACCTTGAAGCGATAGCCACCGTCGGAACAGTGAAGGCCAGGGTCCGGGTCGTCGACCTGTTTGCTGTAAACCTTTCGGATCTCGTGGGTGTCAGACGCAGCGAAGACGATCGCGGTGGGATCTATGCGTCGTTGCTCATGCATCTCGCGCCATCCCTCGTAGGCGAGGGAGCCGCCTCACGGGGCGCGTCGGCCGAGCAGGGACGCGCGTTGTACGAACGAATAAGGGCACGGGTAAGCGAGCGAATCTTTCTTGCTCCCGTCCCGAGCGAGTGACACGAAAAAAATTGCTTGACTTATCTGCTGGTCAGACTTAGTGTACTAGTTGACCGATACACCATCTCTCACGGGGCAACCCGTGTCGCTGGCAGGACCGGTCAGGTAACGCTTTCCCTCACGCAACTATAAATGAAGCCCAGTCTGATTTGTGTCAGCGCGGCAATTGTCGCGCTGGTCGCCGGTGGCGATAACGCACGTGCACAGACCACAACCGGCAGAACCACGCTGCCCGACGCCTCGCCGACGGCACTCACCATCGAGCAGGCCGTTACGCTCGCGCGCCACAACAATCCGAATTTTCTCGCCATCCGGAACAATGCGCGCAATGCTGCAAGCGAGCTCCGGACAGCGTACGGAGCGCTGCTTCCACAGCTCAATGCGAGCCTCTCGGGACAGTATCAGCAGGGCGGCCAGCAATTCTTCAGCGGTGTCTCGCTCAAGTCGAACAGTGACGTGCTGCAATCGCAATACAGCGTTGGACTGAACTACAGGATCAACGCGGCCACGTTCATCACGCCAAAGGTGCAGCGAGCAAACAGCGCAGCAGTGGACGCCGACGTTGCGGGTGCGAGCGAGAACCTCGCTGCAGTGGTGCGGCAGGACTACATCACGGCGCTGCAGAGCCTCGCGCTCACGCAGCTCAACGATTCCCTGGTCGCGAATGCACAGGTCCAGCTGGAGCTCGCCAGGGCAAGAGCCCAGGTCGGCACCGGGACCCTGCTCGATGTGCAGCGGGCCGAGGTTGCTCTCAGCCAGCAGCAGGTCGCATTGCTCCAGGCACGCAACCAGCACAACATAGACAAGCTGCGCCTCTTTCAGCAGATGGGAGTCGCCCAGCCTCCGAACGTGGAGCTTGTCTCCACGTTCAACGTGGCTGACACGCTTCCCTCTCTCGACGAACTCATCGCGCTTGCACGACGACAGAATCCCAGCATAGTCGCCCTTCGTTCGCGTGAAGATCTAGCCGCGCTCAACGTAAAGCGCGAGCGCACGGAGTACACGCCAACCCTCACCCTCTCGACCGGAATCGGCGGATACACCTACCAGTACCGCGATCCGAATTACCTGGTTAACCAGGCGGCGGGGTCCGCCGCGGCGGCGCAGTCTTCCTGTGTCGCGACGCAGGAAGTTCGTCAGGCGGTAGGGCTTCCAAATACACTCTCGAGCTGCGCCGGAATAGTGTTCACGCCAATACAGGCCGCCGCGCTGCGTGCGCAGAATTCACAGTTCCCGTTCTCGTTCACACCATCGCCACGAAGTGTCTCCGCGCAGCTATCGCTCCCGCTCTTCGATGGCTTTGCGCGCGAGCAGCGAGTGCAGGAAGCGTCGGTCGCACGCGAGAACGCGCGCTATAGCGTGCACTCGGGAGAACTCGCGCTTCAAGCGGACGTGAGCGCCGCGTATCTGACGCTCCAGACCGCGCAGCAGACCGTTGCTCTACAGCAGCAGAACGCTGCCAAGGCCAGACAGGAATTGCAGTTCGTGCAGGATCAGTACGCCGTGGGCCTGGCGACTTTCGTGGATCTCACGACGTCACGTGCGGCGTACGCGCAGGCGGAGAACGACCGCATCAACGCCGTCTACAACTATCACAAGGCAGTCGCCGCTCTGGAGAGCGCGGTCGGCCGGCCTCTACGCTAACGGATCATCAAATGCAGAAGCGCACAAAGACAATCGTTGCCGTAGTGGGCCTCGCCGCCATCATCGGCGTCGGCGTTTTTGCCGCCGCGAAGGGCCGCAACAAGGCGGTCGAGGTGAAGCTGGACAACGTGGGCACCCGCGATCTCGTGGCCTCGGTCACCGCCAGCGGGCAGGTCGCGTCGCACACCAAGATCAACGTCGCCTCCGATGTCTCCGGCCGCATCACTCGGCTCGCCGTCAAGGAAGGCGACATCGTCAGGAAGGGCCAGTTCCTCCTCGAGATAGATCCGTCGCAGTATCAGGCGGCGGTCGGGCGCAACCAGGCAGCGGTCGCGAGCAGCCGCGCCCAGGTCGAGCAGGCCAGGGCCACGCTCGGGCAGGCGCAGAGTACGTACCAGCGCACGCTCGCTCTCCAGAAGAAGAACCCGGCGCTCGTTTCGCCTGATCAGATCGATCAACTGCACACCGCGGTCAAGGTCCAGCAGGCGATGGTGGACAACGCCACGCATGGCGTCGCGCAGGCGGAGGCGGCACTGCGAGATGCCCAGAGCTCGCTTAACAAGACCACGATCGTCTCTCCCATCGATGGCCAGGTGACGCGCCTGAACGTGGAACAGGGCGAAACTGCGATCCAGGGAACACTCAACAAGGATGCAGCAACGCTGCTCACCGTCAGCGACATGAGCAACCTCGAGACGAAGGTGAAGGTCAACGAGACCGACGTGGCGCATGTGAAGGTGGGCGATTCGGCCGTGGTCCAGATCGACGCTTTCCCGGATACGACCTTTCGCGGGCAGGTCACCGAGATATCGAACAGCTCACTGGTCGCACCCAGCACTACTGGCAACTCCGCGCAAGCGAATCAGGCGGTTGACTACTATGTCACGGTGCGGCTGCTGAACCCCCCGTTGCAGACTCGGCCCGACTTCTCGGCCACGGCCAAGATTATCACTGACACCCGCAAGCACGCGCTGGCGATCCCCATCATAGCGCTCACCATCCGCGAGAACTCGCCGGTCAGTAGTGGCGACTCCGCTGCCGCGGTGGGCAAGACCCCCGTCAAGGAGGTCGGGAAAAAGGACGCGGACGGTGTATTCGTCGTCGGAGCGGACAACAAGGTAACGTTCCGGCCCGTAAAGGTAGGTATCGCGGGAGAGCAGTATTTCGAGGTCCTGAGCGGCCTCAAGCCGGGCGAGAAGATCGTTACCGGCACGTACCAGGCGATCCGCGAGCTAAAGGACGGCACTGTCGTGCGCGCGGCCAAGCCCGCGAAGAAGGGCGACTCAACGAAATCGTCATGACGAATGAGATACACGAAGCACCGCTGAGCACGACGGCCGAGCGCCGCGCTGTTACGTCGGTAGCGGGCGCCATGCCCGGCAATGAATGGGCGATAGTCGCGCGCGGTCTCAAGCGCGAGTATGACATGGGCGGCGAGATCGTGCGCGCTCTGCGGGGGGTTGATCTCGCTGTTCGCAGGAACGAATACGTCGCTATCATGGGTCCGTCCGGTTCAGGTAAGTCGACGCTCATGAATCTGATCGGCTGCCTGGACACACCTGATGCAGGCGAGTACTGGCTCAATGGCACGCTCGTCTCCGACATGTCGGATGATGCGCTGGCGCGCGTTCGAAACAAGGAAATCGGATTCGTCTTCCAGACGTTCAACCTTCTTCCCCGCTCCACGGCCCTCCAGAACGTGGAGCTTCCGCTGGTTTATGCCGGCGTGTCCGGTGACGAGCGGCGAGCCCGCGCGACCGAGGCGCTTCAACGCGTCGATCTTGGCGAGCGTCTGGAACACCGCCCGAATGAGCTCTCCGGCGGACAGCGTCAGCGAGTCGCGATCGCGCGCGCTCTGGTCAATCGGCCCGCTATCCTTCTCGCCGACGAGCCGACGGGCAACCTCGACTCGCGCACGTCGGAAGACATCATGCGCGTTTTCAGCGGACTGTCTGATCAAGGCCAGACCGTGATCATGGTTACGCATGAGCCAGACATCGCGGCACATGCGCGACGTGTGATCGTGCTACGCGATGGGCTGGTTGAGACAGATGAGCGCAGGGAAAACTTCCATGAACGACTCACCGCCTTTGGTTCCTCGACGGTCGGCTAGTCAGTGCACTTTCTTGACGCTGTACGCCTCGCATTAACGCAGATCAGGGTGCAGAAGCTGAAGAGCTTCTTTACCCTGCTGGGCGTCATGATCGGCGTGATGTTCCTGATATCGGTCGTTTCGATAGTTGACGGCATGGGCCGTTACATGCAAGACGACTTGATGGGGAAACTGATACCTATAAACACGTTCAACCTTCGCACGACAGCCGACAACACGATCGGCAACGTGGATCGGGCAACGTGGATGGAGTGGCAGCGGCGCCCGCGCATCAAGTACGCCGACGTTGCTCCTGTGGTCGCTGCGCTTCCACCCTCGTCGCGGGCAGCCGTCGTGGGCCAGTCCACTCTGATGGTCACATCGCGCTACGTTGCCAAGCCAAAGTCAGTCGACGCCAGCAACGTCACGTACCAGTATTTTGCGATCAAGAATCTCGGTGTCACTGAAGGACGCGCATTCTCTGAGCAGGAAGATGCACTCGGTTCAGCGGTTGTCGTGATTGGAACCGACGTCGCGAGTTATTTCTTTCCCAGCGTCGATCCCGTAGGAAGAGAGCTGGACGTCGGTCACATCCCGTATACCGTTATTGGCATCGCCGAAAGTCAGGGAAGCGTCTTCGGTCAGTCGTTGGATAAATTCATAATCGCTCCGTACAGCTCCCCGCTCAAGCAACTCACGAACCGGCAAGGGATCATCGACGCGGTGATGATCCAGTCACCGGACCAACAGTCGATGCTGGCTGCGGAGGATGCGGTACGGTCGGTGATGCGAGCGCGCCATAAGCTGATGCCCCAACAGAAGGACAACTTCGTCCTGGAGACCTCGGACCAGGATCTGGAATTCTGGAACAAGATCAAGGGATATCTCGTGGTCGTTGGCATAGCCCTTCCTATGATCGGACTCGTCGTGGGCGCAATTGTAATCATGAACATCATGCTGGTGGCTGTCTCCGAGCGCACCGCTGAAATTGGAGTGCGCAAGGCGCTTGGCGCGCGGCGGAGCGACATTCTCGCCCAGTTCCTGATTGAGTCGGCGACACTGGCCACGATGGGATCGGTCTTCGGAATTCTCGCTGGGATTGGAATATCCGTACTCATCGCGACAGTATCACCGCTGCCGACGCACGTTGCCCTCTGGTCAGTCTTCGTATCAATTCTTCTCGGTGCCGGCGTTGGGATCGTAGCAGGTGTATATCCGGCGAGCCGAGCGTCGCGGCTGGATCCAATCACAGCGTTGAGAGCGGAATAACATGAGCGCCTCGAGCCGGATGTATTCAATATTCGAAGGCGTGACAATCGCACTCGATGCGCTGCGGGCGAACCGGGTTCGCGCTGCGCTAACGATCCTCGGCGTCGCCGTTGGTGTGTTCGTCGTGGTGGTCATCTCGGGCGCCATCCATGGAATCAATGCAAGTGTGGCGAAGGACTTCGAGAGGGCCGGACCATCGACGTTTTTTTTGTCACGATACCCGATCAGCTTCGAAGCGTGCGACGGAACCGACGACACGTGCAAGTTTCTCCGTAATCCAAGGATAAGTTTTCAGGAGGTAAGGGCGCTCTCCGCGCTTCCGGGCATCGCTACCGTCACTGCGCGCCTTAATGACGCCGGTCCCGTCACGTACCGCCAGCAGACAATCCCGTCGCCGAACATCACCGCCTACACCGCGAACTGGACTGAAGTTGACGGTGGCGACATCAGTCCCGGACGCACGTTTACCGAACGCGAAAACGCGGCAGGAGATCGCGTCGCCCTGATTAACGACGAGATGGCCAAGGATCTGTTTGGTGAGCAGGACCCGATCGGGAAACAGATATCGATAAAGGGAGAACAATTCCAGGTAATCGGCGTCTATCACTATATCGCCAGCTTTCTGGGCGGTGGGAACGGAGCGAAGGCAATTGTTCCGATCGAGACCGCACGCCGCCACCTCAGTAGCGATCCGCGTTACATGCAGTTGACGATAAAGCCGCGCGCTGGCGTCGCGCGCGATGACGCGATAGACGAGGTCACGGCGGCGCTCAGAGTTTCGCGCGGGTTGAAGCCGGGGGTGGACAACACGTTTGCGATAATCACACAGGACAAGCTGTTCGAGACCTACAACAAGATCTTCGGGATGTTCTTTATCGTCATGATCGCACTTTCCGCTGTCGGCACGATCGTCGGTGGCGTGGGTGTTATCGCGATAATGATGATCAGCGTCACAGAGCGCACCCGCGAGATTGGCGTACGCAAGGCACTGGGGGCCACGCGTCAAACGATACTCTGGCAATTCCTGGTCGAAGCTGTGACGCTCACCGGGATTGGCGCGTTTGTCGGCCTATTTTTCGGCTGGCTCGGAACGGTGGCACTACGCGCGGCGACTCCAGTTGCCGCGAGCATCCCGGTCTGGTCCATCGGGATGGCCGTTGGAGCGAGCGTCGTTACCGGAATCATATTCGGCATGCTGCCCGCCCTCCGTGCATCACGATTGGATCCCGTAGACGCTCTCCGCTACGAATGACCGCTGCGGCCGCGGCCGCGGATGTTTCTGGTCCGCGCCGAACACGTGCCCAATGACGGATTCGGCGCGAAAGGCGTAAGTTGCACGGCATGACACATGTGGACATACTCGCCATCGCCGCGCACCGCGACGACGTCGAGCTCACGTGCGGCGGCGCCCTCATCAAATCCGCGCGCCAGGGGCGCGTCGCCGCGATCATCGACCTGACGGCCGGAGAGTCCGGCACGCGCGGCTCCGCCGACCTGCGCGCGCGCGAGGCGGAAGAGTCGTCCCGAATACTGGGCATCCGCGAACGAATCAACCTCGGATTGCCCGACGCCGGCCTCACTAACACTCCCGAGACGCGGGCGCTGCTTGCCACTGCGATCCGGACCCTCAAGCCGCGCGTGGTCATCGCACCCGCGCTCAACGGGCGGCACCCAGACCACATAGTCGCCGGTCAGCTCGTTCGCGATGCCTGCTTCGTCGCAGGCCTCGCGAGAATCGCACCCGAAGTGCCAGCCTTCAGGCCGCACAAGGTCGTGCACGCCATCGCGTACCGCGAGGACAACATCAAGCCGACTTTCGTGGTGGACATCACGGACGAATTCGAGGACAAGCTGCGCGCGGTGGCTTGTTACGCGTCGCAATTCGATGGAGCGACCCAGGCCGGCGAGGTGTACCCCACCGGCGAGCCACTCCTCGACGTGCTGCGGCATCAGGCGGCACACTACGGTTCACTGATACGCTGCGGCTACGGCGAGCCGTTCTTCACAACGGAGACCATGCTGGTAGACGACATAAGCACGCTCGAGGTGGCCACGTTTTGAGCGAGCAGGAACCGACGTACCCGTCATATCTCAGGCTTGACGCCCTGCTAGCGCTCCAGTGCCCGCGCAGCGTGCCGGAGCATCAGGACGAGCTGCTCTTCATAACCGTGCACCAGGCGAGCGAGCTGTGGTTCAAGCTGATTCTGCACGAGATACGCAGACTGTCTGACAGCATCGCCGAAGGACAGGTACTTCAGTCGGTGGAATGCGTAGCGCGGGTGAACAGCCTGATGCGAATCGTCACGGCCCAGCTCCGTGCGCTCGACACATTGTCGCCGCACGGATTCTCGCAGTTTCGCGGATTTCTCGGCACCTCCACGGGCGGGCAGAGCGCACAGTTCCGGGCCATCGAGATCATATCCGGCCTCCGCGACCCCGGCTTCCTGTCGTACGTCCGGGCGCAGCAACCGCTCGATCCGATAGTTGAGTCTGCGCTCGCGCTACCCAATCTGCCCGATCTCTTCTCGGGGCTGCTCGAACGCAACGGTGTGACCGCGCGTGACCTGTACGCGACGGACGATCACCGCGAGCTGCGGCTTCTGGCTGAAGGTCTGTTGTCGTATGAGCAGGAATTCGCCACCTGGCGTTTTCTGCATGTCGAAGTCATCGAGCGCGTGATCGGGCCGTCCACTCCGGGGACCGGGGGCTCTCTTGGAGCCAAGGCACTCCGGGACACACTGGGGAATCGGTTCTTCCCCGAGCTGTGGGCGGTTCGGGCGAAGTTTTATTAGCTTACACGCAATGCCGCACGCGCCAATCTATCTCGACAACGCCGCGACGACCCCCGTACGAGAGGAGGTCTTCGAGGCCATGCGGCCATTCTTCGGACCCAAGTTCGGGAATCCGTCGTCCACCCACCGATTTGGCCGCGAGGCACGCGTTGCGCTCGATGAAGCGCGCGAGCGTGTGGCAGCATGTCTCGGTGCGCATCCCGACGAGCTGTCATTCAACTCGTGCGGCACCGAGGGCGATAACACCGCGGTCCTCTGCATGTGGCGCGCGATGCGAGCAACAGGGCGAAACGCAGTCGTCACCACGCCCATAGAGCACAAGGCGGTACTCGCCGCCGCGCACGAGGTAAAGCACGAAGGCGGAGAGGAGCGGCTGCTCGACGTGGACCGCAATGGAGTGGTGACCGACGCGTCGTTCGACGCGCTCGTACGTAACGACGTTGCGGTGACGAGCGTGATGTGGGTCAACAACGAGACCGGCGTGATCCAGGAACTCCCGGTCCTTGCGCAGCGCGCGAAGGAGCGTGGTGTCGTTTTCCACACCGATGCCGTCCAGGCGTTCGGCAAGGTCGAGATCGACGCGCGAACTCAGGCGTTCGATCTGCTTTCCATCTCGGGACACAAGATCGGCGCACCCAAGGGCATCGGTGCGCTATACATACGTCGAGGCACTCCGTTCGAGCCACTCATTCGCGGCGGCGCGCAGGACCGCGGCCGCAGAGCGGGCACTGAGAATGTGGCCTACGTGGTCGCGCTAGCGACGGCTGCGGAGCTCGCCGTCGCCGAGCGTGAAAGGCACTGGCAGGAAGCCGAGCAGCTGCGTGATCGCCTCCAGGCACTGCTACTCGCGGCGATTCCGGACGCGGTTGTGCACAGCATCGGCGCGCGCCGCGCGCCACATGTGCTCAACATCTCGGTGCCGGGCACAGACAACGAATCTCTTCTCATGGCTCTCGACCTCCGCGGGATTGCCTGCTCAGGCGGAAGCGCCTGTCAGAGCGGAAGCGTGGTTCCGAGTCATGTGCTCGCGGCCATGGGCGTGGAACCAGCGCTCGCCAGCGCGGCCGTCCGGATGAGCTTCGGCCCAATCAACTCGGATGCCGACGTGGACCGGGTCGCCGACGTGTTCCCGAAGCTGGTCGCCAAGGCTCGGACGGCGGCGGCAGCCTAGCTTCGGCCCGTCGGACGCGGCTCACGAATAGCCGCCCCCGCAGCGTTAGATTTCGTGAATGCTTCCGAATCGGGTTCTAGTCGCGATGTCGGGCGGCGTGGACTCGTCCGTCGCCGCCGCCCTGCTCGTCGAGCGCGGCTTCGAGGTCATTGGCGCGACGATGAAGTTGTTTTCGGACGGCTCCGACCTGCCGGACCGCCCCTGTTGCTCCCTCGACTCAGTGAATGACGCCAGACGCGTATGCGAGCGGCTGGGCATCCCGCATTATGTTCTGAATCTCGAGAGCAGGTTCGGCCACGACGTCATGGATGACTTCGTTGCAGAGTACGTCGCGGGTCGCACTCCGATCCCGTGCGTCAGGTGCAACACGTTCACAAAGTTTCGCGATCTGCTTCACACTGCGGACAGCATCGACGCTCAATGGATAGCGACCGGTCACTACGCGCGAGTCGAGGGCGGTGAGCTGCTCCGCGGACGCGATGATTCCAAGGACCAGACGTACTTCCTCTGGGGCATCGACCGCCAAGTGATCCGGCGCATGATTCTTCCCGTTGGCGACATGACCAAGACCGAAACGCGCGCGATAGCGAGGCGATTGGGGCTGACAATGGTCGCCGACAAAGCGGACAGCCAGGAAATCTGTTTCGTTCCCGACGGCGATTACGTCAAGATCATCGCACAGCGCGCGGGCGCGGACTCACCTGCGTTGCAGAGCGGCCCCATCGTGCATTTTGATGGTCGCGTGGTTGGCCAGCACGACGGTTACGCTCGCTTCACGGTTGGGCAACGACGCGGACTGCCGGGTGGTTTCGCCGAACCACTTTATGTGGTCGCGATCCGGCCCTCAGAGCGTGCGGTCGTGGTGGGTCCGCGCGAGGAACTGCTTGGGAGCGCTGTCACCGCAACAGGTGTGAACTGGCTCGTCGCCGATCCTCCGCGAGAGGGAGATCACGTAGAGGTTCGCATCCGCCATCGCGCACCCCTGGCTCGCGGAGTAGTGGTCGGCTCGGACGGTGGCGAAATACACATCGCTCTGGATCATCCGGTCGCCGCCATTTCACCGGGACAGTCGCTGGTGATCTACAGCGGTGATCGCCTGCTCGGCGGCGGGTTCATCGAGTCCACGCAGACGCCGCGGTCGCTTCCGCTACTCGCAGTCTGAACAGCGGGCGCGGCACGCGCTTCTGACGGCACCGACGAGGAAGCCGGTCCCGGACAGCAGCCCGGAGTTCCCGCGGCGTCGTGGCGGCGGCTCCGGTCACCAGCAGCGATTACCCGTCCGTGTGAATCGACGGCGACCATCCCTGATCCAGGCGATGCGATGTCGGGATCGATCGCGTCGGTGTCCAGGTCGAGCGCGTCATCATCCACATCGGTGGCGTCGACGGTGAAGCCGGGAGTCACGGTGCACGACTGTGCGGCATCGGGGCCGCGTGGCGCCGAAGTGCTGGTTGTCGCAGGCGCGAAGGACACTGGGGTCCACACGTGCGCAGACTGCGCGGAAAGCGGAACAGCACCAGACAGTGATATCACGGCTGCTACTGCAGCCACCACCCAGAGAGTGGCTGGCTTCACGGAAGGAACTTTCACAAAGGTTCTCCAGTATCGGCGAATCGCTGAACATATGGTTAGCGATGACACGCTGTATCGAAGGATCGGCGCGGCAGCCCAACCGCTTTAGGCCGAGACGGAATCCCGAAGATCAGCCCGCTTGAGTGTTCCAGATTCGGTGCATTCGGCAAGGCGCTCGGCGACACGCCGTGCTCGACACAAGCTCAGTACTTGAGCCCGCCGGCCTCGGCGAATTCGCGCATCATCTTCTCCTGCTCTTCCGTCAGATGTTCGGGAGTGGCGATCGTGACCTCGACGATGAGGTCGCCTTTTTCCTGACCCTTCTGGACCCCCTGCCCGCGTACTCGAAAGCGCTTGCCGCTCGGTGTACCTGGAGGAATGCGCAGCGCGACCTTTTTTTCATCGATCGTGCGCACACTGATCTTCGATCCGAGTGTCGCCTGCGCGATGTTCAGTGGAACGGTGGCTACGAGATCCTTTCCCTCGCGCTTGAAGAACCTGTCTGGATGCACCACGAACTCGACGATCAGATCGCCCGCCGGGCCACCATTCGCTCCTTTACCACCCTGACCCTTGAGGCGAACCTTGGTACCGGTGTCGGAGCCGGCCGGGACGGCTATCATCACCTTCTTGCGCGTCCTGACCTCGCCACTGCCGTTGCAGGTGGGACACGGCTGTGATGGTACCTGGCCGCGGCCCAGGCAGACCGGACATGGTCGATTCACCGCGAAGCTGCCCTGTCCAAACGACACGGTGCCACGGCCCGAACACTCCGGGCAGATCTTCATCGTCGCCGTCGGCGCGGCGCCACTGCCGTGACAGGTGGGGCACTCTTCAGTGACCTCGAGAGTGACCGGGATCTTGCCGCCGGTCACCGCGGTGCGGAACGGCACCTCGACCTGCGTCTCCACACTCTGTCCCCGCTCCGGTGCACGGCCGCGACCCGCGGCCCCGGCGGTCCGGCCGGACTGGTTGAAGATCGAGCTGAAGAGATCACCAAGTCCGCCAAGTCCGCCGATATCGACGTTGTTGAAGTCAAATCCGGCCGCACCCGGCCCGCCCGCGCCCGGGCGGCCGCCGAAGCCGCCGCCAGAGCCACCGCGCGCTCCGCTGAACCCTTCAAACGCTCCGAGACGGCGCATCTCGTCGTACTGCTTTCGCTTCGCAGCGTCGCCGACAACGTTGTTCGCCTCGGAGATTTCCTTGAATCGCTCGGCCGATTTCGGATCGTTCGCGTTCGCGTCGGGATGGTACTGCTTGGCGAGTTTGCGGTATGCCTTCTTGATCTCGTCCTGCGACGCGCTCGAGGAAACACCGAGCACGGAGTAAAAATCCTTGGTCTGAGCCACGGGACTACTGGTACTGCTTGACGACTACGCGCGCGGGCCGTAGCAGCTGGCCATTGAGCATGTAGCCGCGCTGGTAGACCTGACCGACCATGTGGTCCTCGTCAGGTGTCTCGGCTGCCTGCGTGGATACTGCTTCGTGGAGATTCGGATCGAACGGAAGCTCCACCGGATCGATGACTTCCACGCCGGCAGCGGAGAAGGCCTTCATCATGTTCCGCTCCACCATCTCCACACCCTGCACCAGAGTTGCGCAGTCGGCCGTAGCCGGGTCCACGTGCGCGAAGCGGCTCAGATCATCCAGAGAGTCGAGGAAGGTCCGGATGAGGTCACCCTGCGCGCGTGAGCGGGCCTGCTGCGCTTCCTTTGCGGTTCGCTTGCGGTAATTGTCGAATTCCGCGGCGAGGCGCACGTACTTCTCACGCTGTGCTTCCATTGCGCCCAGCTCGACTACGTCACCGTCGGCTGGCGGAGTGGACACTGATGAATCGGAAGCCTGGTCCTGGTCTTCCACGTCGTTGTCGAACGGAGTTTCGTTTTGCATTTCAGATATCGGTCTGTTTGGGCAGCGTACGCACGGTCCTTCGTATCATATCGAGTGCCGCCTGGCTGGCACGGTACCGGATCTCGGCGCGATCGCCCATGAAGTGGAAAAGTCGTGCCTTTGCGGACGGAGTGATAGGGGGCCAACCGTCCGGCCGCGGCACGGGCGGGCGGCCCTCTGCGACGTCGATCGCGATCCAGACGGTGCCTACGGGCTTTTCCGCCGTGCCGCCGCCCGGGCCCGCCACACCTGTCACTGATACACCGATCTCGGTGCCGAGTCGCACACGTGTTCCTCTGGCCATCTGGAGAGCCACTGGCTCGCTCACCGCGCCGTGCTCGACGATGTCGGAGTCTAGCACGCCAAGAAGCAGGCGCTTCACGCGGTTGTCGTACGCGATGATGCCGCCGTGGAACACGTCGCTTGAGCCTGGGATATCCGTGAGCTGGGAGCCGAGCATGCCGCCAGTGCAGCTTTCGGCAACAGCGATGCGAAGCGCGGCGGTGCGGCATTCATCGAGCACCACTCCGGCCAGGCTCGACCCGGTTTCGCCGTACACCGCGTCGCCGAGCCGGCCGCGGAGCAGTTCCGCGGCACTTTTGAGCGCAACGTCCGTCGAGTCGGCGTCACGTCCGCGCGATGTGAGTCTCAGATCCACACCCGCGATTCCGGGAAGGAACGCCAGCGCGAGGCCATCGAATCCTTTGCCCAGTTCGCCCAGCGTGTCGGCAATGGCCGATTCTCCCATGCCCGTCGTGCGCAGCGTGAAAGACCGGATGACTGATGCATTCCCCGCCTGCGCAGCCAAACGCGGGCGCAGCGACTCCGAGAACATTGCGCGTGCCTCGCGCGGCACTCCGGGAAGCGTTGCGACCCAGCGGCCGCCCGAATCGGTGAGCAGCACGCCAGGCGCGGAACCAATGGGATTGGCGATTATCTCCGCTCCATCGGGGATCATCGCCTGCTTGTAGTTGCTCTCTGGCATTGGTCCGGTGCGCCGAAACCCGCGCCATCGCTCCTCCAGCCAGAGGGCGACCGAGTCATCCCGGTGGAGGCCGCGTCCGAACAACCTTGCCACGGCTTCTACCGTCATGTCATCGGCGGTCGGTCCGAGCCCGCCGGTGGTGATGACTGCGCCGGTTCGCTCCAGCGCTTCCTTGAGCGTTGCGACGATTACGGCGATGTCATCGCCGCAGGTGGTATGGCGCGCTACGCCCACGCCAAACGTCGCTAGCTCGCGGCCGAGGAAGCCGCTGTTGGTATCGGTGGTGAAGCCGAGCAGCAGCTCGTCCCCGATGGTTACGATTTCGACGTTCACTTGACTGACAGGGCTGTCGTGTTGATTGCTAGCACACCGCTGCGACTACGTGTGGCAGGGTGTCTGCGAAAGCGGGGTTCGGCGTCAGCGAGTCTGGCCGGCAAACACGCGCGCGTAGGTTCGCACGTAGAGCCACAGGGAGTACAGCGTGAGGACGACCGCGGACACCATGGCGAGCGCGCCGACCGTTCCGTTGAAAAGTTCGAATGCGCGCCATGAGGAATCATACCAGCCGCGCTCGGTGGCGAGGGTACGTGCGCCGAACCAGAAGAACGCACTTCCGACCCAGAGTGACTGGATGCCCGTCTTCCACTTGGCCGGCCCGATGGCGGAAATCACATGACCCTTGCGCGCAGCTGCCTGGCGAAAGAGCATCATGAACACCTCGCGGCTCACGATTATCAGGACAACCCACCACGGGAGCGGCACCGAACCGATCGGCGTGATGAAGGCGAAGCGTGACGCTTCGCCCGAGCGGTCCAGGAGAGGCGCCATCCAGTTGGCGCGGCCGGCCATGAGGATACTCATTGGCACGAGCGTCGCGAAGAGGAGCAGCTTATCTGCGAGCGGATCCAACAGCCGGCCCGTGTTCGTGACGCTGTTCCGACTGCGCGCGAGGTAGCCATCTACGTAGTCGGTGACTGCAGCGAGTACGTAAAGCGCGAACGCCGAGAAGCGAACCGTGGACGACGGAATGAACGGCAGGACTCCGATGAACGGAGCCGTGGCAATGCGTCCTGCGGTTATGGCGTTCGGGAGGTTCATGTTGGTTACGCGAGCGACTTCAGCACCAGTTTGCTGACAGCCTTGAGTGTATCAAACACTCCATCACCCTGAACCGCAACTGCCTCGAAGTATGGCGCCCTTCCCACCCACTCGCCGGAAGGGATCTGTTCCACGAGATTTTCGGCCGAACGGTATGGATCGGGGGTAAGGATCTGGCGCGCGGGATCCTCAACCTCCCATCCCGGATTCATGGTTTCCTGAAGCTGCTGCAGCGGCGCGGCATTGGACAGGTCGCGCTTGTTGTACTGGATGACGAAGGGCATTTTCGTGAGATCGTAGCCGTACTCCGCCATGTTGTCGTACAGATTCTGCATCGACTCGAGATTGGCTTCGGCGCGATCCAGCTGTGAATCGGCGACGAATACCACCCCGTCAACGTTTTTCAGGATGAGCTTCCGGCTGGCGTTGTAGTAGACCTGTCCCGGAACCGTGTAGAGATGGAACCGCGTCTTGAAGCCGCGGATGGTACCCAGATCGACGGGCAGGAAATCGAAGAAGAGCGTGCGTTCGGTCTCGGTGGCGAGCGAGATGAGCTTGCCGCGAGTATCCGGCTTGACTTTGCCGTAGATGAACTCGAGGTTCGTCGTCTTGCCGCCAAGCCCCGGACCGTAGTACACGATCTTGCAGTTGATCTCGCGGGACGCGTAGTTGATCATCGACATCGCGCGCTACCAGTTGAAGAGCTCGTCGATTTCCGCATCTGCGCCCTTCAGCAGATTCGGACGCGACGGTGAGTCTTCGCGCGCGCGCGAGAATATCGAATCGATCACAACTGTCAACTCCTGAACGGCCTGTTTCATTCGCAGTCGCACGAGCCCCAGGGTAGTACGGTTGTCAAAGAGCACGACGAGTATGAGTCGGCGTGCAACATCCGCGAGGTAAATAGACTCCTTTTCGCCCTGATGGAACAGAGTGCTGAAATCACTCTCGCCGACAAGCTTTGCAAGCTGGTCGTTGGCGCTGAAGTCAGCCGCCGTGAGAGTGGCGAAAGCAGTCGGGTCGAAAGTCGGCTGCTCACCGACCGTCGCGACCAGTTGTCCGGACCTGTCCACCAGCAACGCAGAGCGCGCGTTGGTGTCGGCCAGGAACCGTTGGAGAGAATGGGTGATGGCTACCGAATCGTCCTCGGTAAACGACCACGTGCCGGACCCACCGCCCTTCGAGCTTCCGCCTGCCATTATCGACTCTCCATCTAGGCCAGTGCCTTTTCAAGATGCTTGAGCAGCCGGACCGCCCTGCCACGAAGCATCGGCCTGGACTCCCAGGCGATGTACTCGCGCAGCAACTGGGCGGTCGCCACAGTAGGCTGGCCAGAAAGATGTCCGAGCGCGGCCATCCGCCTCAGCGGATGACGACTGAACAGGTCCCTTCGGTACGCGTGCTGAGCGCCGCTCCAAGCGCCCAGTCCCACTATCAGGCCCCCGGCCATCCCTGCCAGGAACCATTCACTCTTCTTGCTCATGATGAACTCATTGCATTATCCGCCGCGCCGAAAGCGCCTGCGCGATGGTGACTCCGTCGGCGTATTCGAGGTCGCCTCCGACGGGAAGACCGCGCGCAATCCGTGAAACAGTCAATGGATAGCTCGCGAGCCGACGCTGAAGATACAACGCCGTAGCCTCGCCCTCGATGCTTGGGTTCGTTGCGATGATCAGCTCACGCACCCCGCCCGCGGCGATTCTGGCTTCCAGATCCGCGACCGCGAGGTCCTCGGGACCGATGCCATCGAGGGGAGAAAGCCTCCCGCCCAGAACGTGGTACGTACCACGGAACTCGCCGGCGCGCTCGATTGCCCCGATGTCGGAGGCGTCTTCCACAGCGCAGACGAGCGCGGGATCCCGGCGCGTGTCCGAACAGATGGAGCAGAGCTCACCCTCGGTCAGGTTGTGGCAACGGGTGCACGGGTGCACGCGCTCCGAGATAGTGACGAGCGCATCCGCCAGGCGGCGCGTCTGGCCGGCCGGCTGCTTGAGCAAGTGGTACGTGAGCCGCATCGCGGTCTTCCGACCGATACCGGGCAACCTGGAAAGCTCGGTCGCCAGGTCCTCTATTGCAGACACTCAGAACGGGAGCTTGAAAGGTAGTTCCATGCCGCCCGTGAGCTTCGCCATCTCGTCCTTCGCGAGATCGGCCGCCTTTTTCTGTGCCTCGCGAACCGCGACCATCACCAGATCCTCCAGCATCTCAACATCCGAAGCGTTCACCACGGCCGGGTCGATCTTGACCGATGTCACCTGACCCTTTCCATCAGCGGTCACGGTCACCATACCGCCGCCGGATGTGGCGGAGACGGAGCGCTTTTCGAGTTCTTCCTGTATCTCCTGCAGGCGGCTCTGCATCTGCTGCGCCTGCTGCATCAGCTTCATGAAGTCTGCCATACCGGAATTTAAGAGTTAGTCCAACAATTCGAGGTCGAGCGCATCGATTGCCGCGCCGAGAACGGGATCCTTGGCGCGAAGCATCGCAGCCCGTTCGGCACGCCGCTGATCGTCACTCAGGCGAATCGGCGCTTCGCCCTGCGCCGAGGCCTCCATGGCGGACCGCATCGCGGAGATCGGACTTCCCTGCCTGCTGGAGTTTACCGAGGCAGGGGCGCTTGTCGAGCGCGTTGCACGCGCTTCCGCACGGTTGGCAGTTCGAGGAGTGGCCGGTGGCGTACTCACCGCGGCGCTGTCGGCGGGCGCGAGTGCGGGCGCGAGCGCGGGCGCGAGTGCGGGCGCGAGTGCGGGCGCGAGTGCGGAGCGCCAGTCGGGCGCCGTCTGTGTCGGTACCGCAGGTCCGAAGCCGCGGAGTACTTCCTCCAGCGACAACGTGTGATCGAGCAGGGCGAACCGAACGAGCAGAAGCTCGACGAGCAGCTGCTGCTGTCCGCTCTTTCTGAAGCGCGGCTCCAATTCGCTGAGCACGTTCAGCATGCGAAGAACATCGCCGGCCGCAAGCCGTGTCGCGTTCGCCCGCAGCATTTCCGCTGCCGCCGGCGTCACGTCGGGGGCGGTGCCGCCGAGCAATATTTCGAGCTGAGCGCGCAGCATGTCGGCGAATCCGGCGAGAAACGCGCTGAAGTCGATACCCTCGTCGGCCAGTCGTCTCACACTCGCGAACACGTCGCCCGCGCGGCGGTCCACCACGATGGAGAGTATGTCGAGATACTCGTCCTCGGGGACGAGCCCGAGCGCAATACGCACCGCGTCGCTGGTGACTTCACCGTCTCCGAGCGAGATCACCTGATCCGCGAGCGACAATGCATCGCGCATGGACCCATCCGCCGCTCGCGCGATCATGCCCAGCGCGTCGGTAGCCGATTTGATTCGCTCCTGGTCCAAAATGTATTCCAGGCGTTTCACGATGTCGGCGTTACCTATGCGCTTGAGATCGAAGCGCTGAAGCCTGCTGAGGACCGGCGCGGCGGTCTGCGCTATCTTCTGCGGCTCGGTGGTGGCGAAGACGAAGACGACGCGTGGCGGAGGTTCCTCCAGCACCTTGAGGAGCGCGTTCCACGCTTCGCGCGTGAGCATGTGCGCTTCGTCCACGATGTACACCTTGTAACGATCGTCGCCGGAGGGAGCATACATGGCCCTTTCCCGCAGGTCGCGCGCGTCATCCACGCCACGGTTGGACGCTGCGTCGATTTCCACGACATCGAGACTCGCCGAGCCGCTCCAGATTCGCTGGCAACTGATGCAGGCGCCACACGGCTCGCCATCCGCGCGCTTGTTCTCACAATTGAGCGCCATCGCGAGCACGCGAGCGAGCGTCGTCTTTCCGGTTCCACGTGGTCCGCAGAACAGATAGCCGTGTGCCACGCGGTTACGCGCAATCGCACCCCTCAGGGTATTCGACACGTGGCCCTGCACGGCCACCTCGGCGAACGAGCGCGGGCGGTATTTCCTGGCTAGCGCGAGGGCCATGCGTCTGGTGTGCGGTCGACGTCCCGCCCTTCCGATGGTCCTTGCGGGAGACGAAGGATGAAGAGGGGTCCAGGGGATCGGGGCAACGCAAGACACCACACGCCGCTGCTACCTTCGGGGTCCTGACGGGATTAGCGGGCTCGCGCCCCCCGGATGTCCCTGGAATCCGGAATATAATGCCCGGCAGGGGCGCACGCACAGGTGATTCCACTGCGTCGAGCGCCGGCTGGATGGTGGAATCGAAGCTCACAGCACCCCTCCAAACGACGAGGTCCCTGGCCTCGGATCACCGGGGCCAGGGACTCCACGCGAAGCGCCCGTGCTACGGCTTCTTGATCGTAATTGTGGGGACCTTGATCGTGGCCGAATCCTTCTTCATCTCGATCTTTGGGACCGCGACCTTCGTGGAGTCTACGCCTGTCTCGACGACGGGGGTATGGATGGTGTCGGTCTGGGTGCCTACTACCGGCTTCTGCACCTCGTATGCTCCCTCACCTGTCTTCTTGCAAGCGGTCGCTGCGAGGGTGAGAGCAGCAGCGGCAAAAATCATCTTTCTCATCCAAAGCCTCCGTGAATTTTTATAGGTTCGGTGCGGTTCTGACCGCCACTCGGGCAAGAACGGAGCCAAAGCGCACTGTCCGTCAGTCCTCAAACGCCTCGTGCTGCCGCTTTCGGACGTGACGCAGCTCATATACCTGGGCGACCTCGCCACCCAGGATGAAGACCATGGAGGCATAATAGACCCAGAGCACGACGACCACCAGAGCCGCGATCGTGCCAGTGTAGAGCGAGCCCGGTTTGAATGACGTGGCGTAGTAGGCGAACCCAGACTTGGCAATCTCGAACATCACGGCTGTGAACGCACACGCGACGAAAGCAGTCTGCCAGCGCATCTTCTTGTAGGGAAGGTACTTGTAAAGGCCAAAAAACAGTGCGGCGATGAATATGAATGCGATTATGCGTCCGAACGTATACTCAACTCCGCCCATCACGTCCTCGCGCAGCCCGACCGCCGAAAGGACAGCGATGCCGCGAGTAGTCGCGAGCGCGATGTATGCCGAAAGCGCGGTGTAAGCGACGAAGAGCAGCGATGAGACGACGGTCACCTTCACGTCGTAGACCTTGCCGTCGATGATTCCGCGATCCACTTCGATATCGAATATCGCGTTCAGAATGGAGCGCATGGACCCGAACAGACGAGTCGAGAACCAGATGAAACCGATTGCTGCGTAGAGCCCCACGGTGCCGCGTGCGGCGATGATCGAAGTGACCACCTTGATCACGGGCTCGCTCGTGGTTGGCGGCAGGAATCGGCTCACGAGATCGACCACCTCGTCGGTCGCGGCCTGCTGGGATTGATTCAGGAGATACGACAGCGACGTCGCGAAGAGCAGGAGGAACGGGATGATCGCGATCAGAATGTTGAATGCGATACCGCCGGCGAGGAAGAAAATGTTGTCCTCGCCGCTATTGTCCCAGACGCGGCGCACATAGTCCGCAAGGCCGACGCCGAATCGCCGGTACCACGGGCGCTGGTGGCCCACGCGGCTCCGTGCTACAGTGTGTTGGCTTCGCGGCGCGCCGCTTTATTCTCGGCGATCCTTCGCTCGAGGTCGGAGCGCGCTTCGCCGGCTGCGTAGCGCCCCGCGTCCACGGCATCCAGGACGTGCTCCTGCCCTCGCCGCACTGCATCTCGCGCAGCGCCGACACGCTCGGTCACGCGATCCCTGACGCTGCTCACCTGGTTCGCCACGTCGTCGGCAACGCCGGTCGCGGCGTCGCGCAGGCGATCTCCGGTACGCCGCGCGCGGTTTTCGATCATCCGACGCGTTTCGACACCGCTGCGGGGAGCGAGAAGCAGGGCAATGCCTGCGCCGATGGCCACACCGAGCAGCAGAGTACCGATTCCCGCCTCTTCCCGCTCGATGACAACGTATGGCTCGCCTTCAAAGTCATAATCACGCATGGCTATCTCTTCCCCGTCCTGGCTGTTTTGGTTTTGGTCTTTGTCGCGACCTTCGGTGCACCCGCCTTCGCAACCCTGGCCGGTTTTGTCACTGGTTCGGACTCGGCCGCTGGTCTAGCTGCTGGCGGCGCTGCAACGGCTGCCGCCATACGCACGTGGCGTGGCATTATGTCCTGCGCCGTGATTTGTGTTCCACGCGACATGATCACCGCGCGCTCCACGGCGTTCTTGAGCTCGCGCACATTGCCGGGCCAGTGGTATGCGTGAATCCATGACCATGCGTCCTCATCGAATCCGGTAAGCTGCTTCCCGTTCTGCCGTGAGAAGCGGAGCAGGAACTCATTCGCGAGCAGTTGTATGTCGCTCACACGTTCGCGCAACGCGGGAAGGAACAGCTCTACCACCGCCAGGCGGTAGTACAGGTCCTCACGCAGCTCGCCGTCCGCGAGAGCCCGCTGCAGGTCCATGTTCGTCGCTGCAACGATGCGGATATCAACGGAGATCTCCTTCTTGCCGCCAAGCCGCCGCACCGCGCGGCTCTCGATGGCGCGGAGGAGCTTGACCTGGATGTCGGTGGGCATCTCCGCGACCTCGTCGAGAAAGATCGTTCCGCCATCCGCCATCTCGAACGCGCCCGGCTTTTCGTTGATCGATCCCGTGAAGGCGCCCTTCTCGTGACCGAAAAGCTCGTTCTCGAGAATGTCCTTGGGAAGAGCGGCGCAATTGAGAGCGAAGAACGGTCCCTTTGCGCGGTCGCTCTTGGAATGCACGGCGCGCGCGACCAGTTCCTTGCCCGTACCGGACTCTCCAAGGATCAGAACCGATGCCGTGGACGGCGCAACGGCGTCGATGATCTGATATACGGCGCGCATCTCTTCGGATTGGCCCGTCAGCTCACCATAATGGGTGAGCGTCTCCAGCTTGGACGCAAGCTCGCGATTCTTCTGTCCGATCGCGTATTTCTCGAGCGCCTTGGGGATGAGCGCCTTGAGACGGTTCAGCTTCTCGGCATTGAGCGGCTTTTCGATGTAGTCGTACGCACCCTCGCGCATGGCCTGCACAGCCGAGTCGACGGTGGCCTGCCCGGTGATGATTATGCACTCCGTGGGAATGCTTCTGTCCTGAAGCGCCTTGAGGAGGGACAGACCGTCCACCTTCGGCATCATCAGATCCGCAAGTACGACGCCATACGCGCCGGTCTGAAGCTCGTCGAGTGCCTTTTGGCCATCGGCGCAGATGGTTACATCATATCCCTCGTCGCCGAGGATGGCGCTCAGTCCCTGCGTGATCGCCTGCTCGTCGTCCGCGACGAGGATACGGTGCTTGATGCTCGGTGCCATTTCTTGGTTGTTATCTCAGGGATGTGAAGGAGTATCATCGGCTGCGCGCGCGGAAGCGTGCGAGTCGCGAGGTATCGCCGCGTCGGTGGCCCTGTTCGTAGCATCTGTGTACATCTTGTGCAGCCGCGCGGCCAGATCGAGCTGCTGCGCGGCAGTCTCGAGAAACGGCGCCACCTGGGCGACGTCGGCTCCGCCCTGGGCACGGCTGCGCGCAACCTCGAGATTCACGGACACGCCGTTGAGCGCATTGCGCACATCGTGCGACAACTGCTTGAGCTCCGCCGACGTGTCACGCTCAGTCACGCTGATCAATCGCTCAGATCGGCGTCGTCAGGAGCAGCCGCGACGACCGCGAGGTCCGGGTGCGGCATCTGACGATGCTGCACCGGCGGATGGACATGCTGCGCCACCAGATCGCGCGTGTCATGAATGTTGAGCTGCCGGAAGAGGAACTCGAATTTCTCGTCGTATGCCTTCGCAAGCGCAGCGCGGGCGTCGTCGGACATGTCCCAGATCTTTCGCTTGAACGGGCCGAGCGCCTTCTTTCTCGTCTTGTAGAAGAACTGTTCGTCGGTATCGGTGGGCTTGCGCTCCTCCGCTGCATTCTCACCGAGCCACGCGTAAATCTCGTTCCTCAGAGAATCGGGCATGTGATCGTAAAGCATGTTCTGAAAGTTCGTTGCGAGGTGGATCTCGCATGCGCCCGTGGGCGGGAACTTGTGGAACAGCTCGTCGGGAAGAGTGGACGCGCCGTGCTGCACGGCGCCCGCGAGTCGGTACTCGTCGCACGCAATGGTGGAAAGCTCGGTGAGTGTACCGAAATCGATCGCGACTTCCTTGATCGAGCCGTCAGGAAGCACAATTCCGCCGTGCGACGTCCCCGACTGCACGCTGACCTTGGAAAGTCCCTCCGTGCCGGGCGTGCGACGAGCCAGCAGATCGTTGAAGCCGTCCATGTAGGCACGCAGCTCTTCCGGAGTGGAATTTTCCGTACCCACTTCCCCGATCTCGCCGCCAAGGGAGATGACGATGCCGGCCGGTTGAAGTCCGCGAACGAAAGCGGCGATGTCCGTGCACTGCTCGACGTTTACACGCTGCTGTTCCTCGAGCGTGGGCCTCGACATGTCCACGAGCGTGGACGTATCGATGTCTATGTTGTAGAAGCCCGCAGCGACAGCTTCGACTGCCAGCTGCTTGACCGCGCCGGCTTCCTGCTCCGGGTTGGTCGCGAACTTCTTGGAGTTGATCTGGAAATGATCGCCCTGGATGAACAGAGGGCCACGGAAACCTTCGCGGATTGCGGCCGCGATTATGACGGACGCGTATTCCGCGGGCCGCTGGTCGGTGTAGGCGATTTCCGAACGCGCGATCTCGAGGACGAACGCGCCGGCGTTGAGTTTGTTTGCCGCGCGGAAAACGGCGCGCGCCGTGTCGTACGACATCCCGCGCACATTGATCGCGGGCACCGTGACGCCGGTGTACGCGCCCTTCCCTCGCGCGATGTACAGGTCATGGATCGAGGCTGGATGTATTCCTATCGCCTGTGCAATCTCCCAGATCAGCCAGCGGGCGTCGGCCCGCTCCTCCTCGCCTCCAAAAACGGCCTGCCTCACGAGCGCATCCAGACGCGGTCCAGAGAGGCGCGCCTCGTCCTGGACGGACACCTTGCCATCGGATACTGTGACGGCGCCTTCGAACAATCGTTCGGTACGGGTCTGGGTCATCTTTGAATTTAGTGCGACACGGACCAACGCGGGTCCGGCTTTGGGAGTGCGTCCCATTGTGCGCGCGCGGCCTCCGCGCCCGGCCGGCCCAGGAGGGCGTAGGCAAACTGCTTTCCAAGCTCGACGCCCGGCTGGTTGAAGGCGTTCACGCCGTACATCTGGCCGGCGTACGCAGTGGCGAGTTCGAGCATCATCATGAGGCCGCCGACGTGCCACGCGTCCACGCGTTCGATGCGAATTGTCAGGTTGCTTCTGCCGCGATTGGCGAGCGCCCCAGCGGTGGCGCGCTGCTCAATGTTGAGCAATTCCCCGAGCGAGTGGCCACCGAGATATCCGAGCTCCGTGACATGCTGAAAGGCGGACGGCATCACGATATCGGTCCCGTGATCCTCGACGGCGATGAATGCGACGACCTTGTTCGCGGGTCCTTCCATGAACGACTGGACCTGACTGTGCTGATCGGTGGCGCCAAGTGCCGGCATCGGCGTGCTGCCAACTGAGCGGCCGTCCGCCCGATGCTTGCCGAGCGACTCCGCCCACAGCTGAACGAACCAGGCCGCAAAGTCGCGCAACGGATCCGAATACGGCATGAGCACATCGATGACGCGGCCGTGGCGCACGTCGCTCAGATAGAAAAGCGACGCTATGACGCCGGCCGGATTCTGCGCGAGGTCCGAGGTGGTGCATCGTTCAAGCATCTCTCCAGCTCCCGAGAGCAACTCGCGTATATCTATACCGAGGAGTGCGGCTGGCAGTGTGCCGACGGGCGTGAGCACACTGTAGCGCCCACCCACGCCGGGCGGAATCTCGAGCGCGGGAACGGACAGCTCTCGGGACAGCGGCCGCAGGGCGCCGTTTTCCGGGTCAGTGACGAACACGAAGTGGTCCGCAACAGGCAAGCCAGCCGCTGTCACGCGCTCGTGCGCGATGAGAAACTGCGACATCGTCTCTGCGGTGCCGCCGGACTTGGAAGTAACGATGAAAAGCGTGCGTGCGAGCACAACCCGTTGCAGGATCGCCGAGATCGTAACCGGGTCGATGTTGTCGAGAACATGAAACCGTGGCTGGCCGCTTCGCGCTTCGTCTGACAGCTCGTTCCATCCGGAGTTGCACAGCGCTGTCTTGAGCGCAATCGGCCCGAGCGCCGACCCGCCGATTCCGAGGACGACGACATCGTCGTAGCGCCCGCGGACGTGGTTCGCGAAGTCGAGCGATTGCTGAAGCAGGGGCTCGTTTCGCGGAATGTTCATGAAGTCGACAGTGCCGCTCGATCGCAGCGTCTGCAACTGCTCATGCGTTGACGGAAACGCGCCGATTGCCTCGTCCCATTCGACTGCGGTGACTCCGTTGTCGACGGCGCCGGCCATCATGTTGGTGAAGTCGATCGATATCATATTCGTACCGTCAGGCCGTCGAAGGCGGGCTGTATGTCGCGCGGCAGCTCTGCTTCGAGATCCGCGTGGAAGTTGTCGTGAGTGAGATGGGTCAGGTACGTACGACTGGCGCCGATCTCTCGAGCAGCGGCGATCGCTTCCGGCAGGCTCAGATGGCTCGGGTGATCGGTCCGGAACAACGCGTTGATGACGAGCACCTTTGCGCCACGAAGGAAGGCGACCGCTTGAGCCGGGATACTCTTGGCATCGGTCACATACGCCAGGTCCCCTATTCTGTATGCAAAAACCGTGACATGGCCGTGCGGAAGCGCGACGGGGGTGACCTGGGCATCGCCGATGGTCACGGTGACGTTCGGCGCCAGTGGCTGCGCACGGCCTTCGGGCTTGCTGGTGCCCGGGAGCACGACCAGGTTCTCGTCGAATATGTAGGGAAAGCGGCGCGCGAGCCGATCCAGTGTGTCGTCGGGACCGTACATGGTGAGCGGTGCCGCGCGGCGGTTGCTGATCGCGCGGATGTCATCCAGACCATGCGTATGATCTGCGTGATCGTGCGTGAACAGGATCGCATCGACTCGGTCGACGCCGTTGGCGATCAACTGAAGCCGTAGCTCCGGCGGAGTGTCGATGAGTAGTCGCGTCCCGCCATCGGTTTCAACGAGCGCCCCGACCCTGCTCCGCCGGTCGCGCGGATCGGGAGACCGGCATACGGCGCAGCCGCAGCCGATCTGTGGAACACCGAAGCTCGTCCCTGTCCCCAGAAACGTGAGCTTCATGAGAATCTCACTATTCGCTCACGCATGTGCGACATGCGGATTGCGAATGAGTAGCGACGCCGCCGCGGGCCGCCCGCGCAGACGGTGTCGCCTGGTCACACGATCTCCACTTTGAGCAGGTTCGTCGTTCCGGCAATCCCGAATGGATGACCCGCCGTGAAGATCACCCGGTCACCGGCTGACGCGAGTCCGAGCTGCCGCACCACCACCTTGCCAATCTCGGCCATCTCCGTGTATGTCGGACTCGACTCGGCGACGTGCGGGATGACACCCCACAGCAGCGCAAGCTGATTGCGCGTTCTCGGATTGTCGGTGAGCGCGAGTATAGGAACCGGCGGCCGGTGCGATGATACGATGCGCGCGGAGAAGCCGCTCTTGGTCACGACCACGACCAGAGGCGCGCCGAGCATCTTCACGGCCGCGACAGTGGCGGCGGCGATCGCGACTTCGGTCGTCACGATCCCGAGCGGCGGCTCGTGCGGGTCAAAGAAATGATGCGCTGGTGGATGTTGTTCCACCTCCGCGATGATGCGACTCATGGCCTCGACCGCGAGCCGCGGGTACGCGCCCGCCGCCGTCTCCGCCGACAACATCACTGCGTCCGTGCCATCGAGAATGGCGTTCGCGACATCGCTCGCCTCGGCGCGCGTCGGACGCGGATTCGTCACCATCGACTCCAGCATCTGCGTCGCGGTGATGACCGGACGCCCGATACGGTTGGCGAGCGCAATGATCTTCTTCTGAGCTACCGGCACTTCCTCGAACGGAAGCTCAACACCTAGGTCGCCTCGCGCGACCATCACACCATCGGAGGTGCGGATGATGGCTTCTATGTTTTCGAGCGCCGCGTCCTTCTCGATCTTGGCGATGATGCTCATCCACGGTGGCAGGAGCGAACGCAGTGAGCTGATATCTTCCGCGCGCCGAACAAAGCTGAGCGCCAGGTAGTCCAGCTCCTGGCTCACCGCAAACGCAACGTCCGCTATATCCTTTTCCGTCAGCGAAGGCGCCGATACCTGTACGCCCGGAAGATTGAGACCCTTGTGGCTGCGGAGCAGTCCGCCGTGGATCACGCGCGCGTGCACGCGGGCGCCGGTAACTTCGAGCGCCACCAGCTCGAGAAGGCCGTCATCCACGAGTATGCGATCGCCGACCTTGACGTCATTCGCGAGTGCTGAATACGTGACCGGGATCTCGTCGCCGATCTCCTCGCCCTCGTGTACCAGTGTCACGTCATCGCCGGCACCAAGGGACACGCTCGCCGCGAGATCACCGATGCGGATCCGGGGACCCTGAAGGTCGCCGAGTATGGCGATGGGCTTGCCGAGCTGCTCGGATACGGCCCGGATCGTCCGTATCCGGTCGGCGTGATCGGCGTGGGTTCCGTGCGAAAAATTGAGCCGGGCCACGTTCATGCCGGCTTCGGCGATGGACGCTATCGCCTCGTACGTGGATGTGGAGGGCCCGAGCGTGCAGACAATCTTTGTTCGGCAGGTATGCGGCATCAGGCCGCAGTCTGACGGAGCTGTGCGACCTTCGTGCTGATCCCCTCGCGGAGAGTCACGAACGACTTCTCGAAGCTGGCGATACCTTCACGGAGCAGCGTGGTGGTGACGTCGTCAATATCGATACCTGCACTGGCGAGCGCGGCCAGATCCGCACGTACCTGATCCATATCGGCATCCACTGTGCGCGCCACCACTCCGTGGTCCCTGAAATCTTCGATGGTTGTCGGCGGCATCGTGTTCACCGTGTGTGGACCGATGAGTGATTCTACGTAGAGAACATCGCGGTAGGCGGGGTTCTTGGTGCTGGTGCTGGCCCACAGCGGACGCTGCACGCGCGCCCCCTTCTTCTCCAGCGCCTGCCAGCGTGCGCCGCCGAACTTGGTGACAAAGAGCTGATACGCCAGCTTGGCATTTGCGACGGCGGCCTTCCCCTCGAGCCGGCGCGCGGCGCCACCTATCGCCTCGAGGCGCCTGTCCACCTCGGTGTCGACGCGGCTCACGAAGAAGCTCGCGACAGATGCTATTCGGTCGATCGGTTCGTTCTTCTGAATCCTGGCTTCCAGCCCGTCGATGTAGGCGTCGATAACGCGCTCGTAGGCCTTCACCGCGAACAGCAGTGTGATGTTCACGTTGATGCCCTCGGTGATGAGCTGCCGAACGGCCTTGGCGCCCTCTTCCGTGCCCGGCACCTTCACCAGAAGGTTGGGCCGGTTAACCTCTTTCCAGAGCCTGCGCGCTTCCGCTACTGTAGCCGTCGCGTCGTTCGCGACTCCCGGCGACACCTCGATCGATACGAAACCGTCGCCCCCCTTTGTCTCGTGGTACACGTCGGCGAAGATGTCGCACGCATCTGCGACATCGCGGGTCTCGACCAGCTCGAACAACTGGTGCGTGTCGAGCGACGAAGGCGCGGATCGCAGTTGCGCGTCGTACGCATCGCCCTCGGCGAGCGCCTTCTGGAAGATTGTCGGGTTGGACGTCATTCCGGTGAGCACATCGTCCGTCAATCTCCGCTCGAGATCTCCGTTATGCAGCATGCTGCGATCTATGTAGTCGAGCCAGATAGACTGGCCGGCGTCATGAAGCGCCTGTAGGCGATGATTGTCCATTTTGACTTTGGGTTAACTGTCCACGAAGAGAGCAGCGGTGCGGTAGAGAGCAAGCGTCTGTCGGTAGCCGACGGACTCGATCACGGCAAAGGCGAGCAGCCGCGCAACTTCGCCCACCGACGCATCCCGTTGAAAGGATATGAGCTGAAGTACGACGGTCCATACTGAGAGGAGTATGCCGTATCCCACGACCGAGGCCAAGTAGGCCCACGCGAAAGATGAAGTCAGTATTCCGGTCGCGAGTCCGGCCACCAGTCCAAGATACCCAAATATCTCGAGCGTGGGGCCAAGCACGACTGCCAGCCAGTAGTACGGGATGGCAATCATGCCAAAAGTGCCATACTCCGGATTGCCGAACATCGCCAGGTTTCGTGACAGCGCGTGCCGCAACACCCGCAACCAGCGCTGCCGGGCACGCCCCACGGTGTGGAGATCGGTGGGAAGCATGGACCAGGCGACGGGATCCGGGATCACGGGCATCGTTGCGTGGATGCCGGAATCCGTCAGGAATCGAGGAAGCCGTACGGCGAGATCGATGCCGGGGCGCTCTTCCGTCCGGTTGTAACCGCCCAGTGCGATGATGTGCTCGCGCTTGAAGAGCACCGTGTTGCCGGGAAAGACGATGTTGCTGGCAACACGGTTGAAGCCAAGCCGAGCGAACAGGAAGTTGCGAAGGTAGTCCATGTTCTGGCACCCGAGCAGCCAGCCATCGACCGTTCCGGTGTGCATCCGTCCATTTTCGAGCCGCGCCCCATTCGCCGGACGCATGACGCTGGCGACGCAGGCCACAGATCGATCCAGCAGAAAAGGACGCGCAAGCCGCAGCAGCGCGTCGTTCTCAAACGTCACGCTCGGCGAAGCAGCCACCGTGTGGGGATAGCGTGCCGCGTTCACGGCCGCGTTGAGAGCATCGCCGATGGAATCGCCGGGCTTGTCCAGATAGAGAAGCCTTGGATGGGTGCGCGATCGATAATATGCGCGGACGGGTTCCGTCTTCAGATTGATCGTGAACGCAGGTGGCACCTCGTACAGGTCCAGCGCGTCAATGCAATGTGCAAATGACTCGGCGGCGACCGCATCGCAAACGAGTATTACTTCGAACCGCGGGTACTGCAGCGCGAGCAGCATGTGCGCGAACTCGATCACATCGCCGTGGTCGCGGTGAACCACTCCGATCACGGAAATCGGTGGCAGCGCCTCCGACCCGACGAGGGTGTGGAGGTATTCGTCGTCACCGAACTGCCAGTGAGACCACAGCTCGGGCACGGAGTACGCCAGGAGCAGCGCGTGAAAAGAGTTGATGATCAGGAAGAGCACCATGATCACGGTGAGTACCACCGTCAACAATTCAGCGACGCTCATCCCTCGGACAGCTCCGCGACGCTGGCGTCGGACAGGCCGATGACCAGCATCGCCATGTCGCGCGCGTAACGATCGTTGTGCGCCAGCGACGCGGTAAGCGCGGCCCGTCCGGGTTCACCGGTCGCTGCCAGCGCGAGGCCCGCTCGGAATCGCACCCACCAGTTGGAATCGGCAAGTGCGCGAGACAGCTCCAGCACGGTTCGCGGATCGCTCACTCCCGACAGTCCGCGCGCTGCCTGCGCACGTACCCGCCAGTCGGGATCGCGTACAAGCGAGAGAAGCTTGACGTGCATGACATCTCCGCTCGCACTGCGCAGGACGCGCGCGACGGCGACGCGCACCTCGGGATGCGGATGGGTCGAAAGTTCCGCGACGCGAGTCATGCAATGCGCGTCCTGGATCTCGGCAGCCGCATGTATGTACGCATACAGCTTGTGCGGCGGCGCGTCTGCGCGAATGCGGTCGAGCAACATCGGACCGACCAGATCAGGATATTGCCGAAGGACCCCAATCTGATAGGTCCTGACCGCCGAAGAGGCGGACGAAAGTCCGTCTATCACGCGAGTGAGCAGCTCCCGGTCCGCGTACCGCGTGAGACATCCCGTCGCAGCGCTCTGTACCGCTGGGTGCGAGTCCGAAAGGAGCTTCAGAATCGCAGATTTGTCACTGCCGCTTGCGACGAGCGAGATCGTTCGCGCCGCCGAGAGTCGCTTCCACCAGAACACCGACCGCGCGTCACCAATGCTCTGCCTTACCCACGGCTCCTCATGCAGCATCGTCGCGAGCGTCTCGCGCTCGTCCTGCCGCACCCGCTGCATGCCGAGCCACACGAGTGCCTGCGGTGTGTCCGTGGCCGCAGCGCGGCGGAGCGCCGACACGGCTGCAGCCGCCCCGATCTCGCTCGACAGCAATCGACGAGAGTTGCCACCCGCAATGGCCGGATTGATCACGGGCACGGACGCGGGGCCGCGGGAGCGCATGGCGAACTCGAGAGCTACCGCGAGCCCCGCAAGCGCGACCTGCGATGCGAGTATCGTCGAGGCAACGTACCCGTAGGTCAACTAGAACGACCGTTCCGAACGACTTTTCGAGGCGTCGCGACCGGCGGCGTTGTCATGCGGTCAAATATGCCGGGCGCGCCACCGCCGCGGCAGTGCGGATTCGCACCACCGTTTGCGCGGCGCCACGGGAGCTCAGTACCGCGGAAGCGAAGGGTCGACGTCGCGTGCCCAGCTCATGATTCCGCCGGCGAGACTGGTGAGATTGCGGAAGCCTGCCGCACGGAGCTGCTCTGCGGCGTTCATGCTCCGCACGCCGGCCTTGCAGTAAAGCACCAGCTCGCGGTTCCTGTCCCAGCCATCGCTTGCGTGGCGGATGGTGGCAAGTGGCACGAGCCGGGCGCCTTCGACTCGTGCTATCGCCCATTCGGCGGGCTCCCGCACATCGATTAGGTCGAAATCGTCGCCGCGCGCGATGCGCTCTGATAGCTCGAGTGCGGAAATCTCCCGGATTCCGACCGATTTTATTGTCTCCGTCGGGACAGCGCAGGCGGCATCATCGTAGTCGGCTTCGCGGTCGTGCAGACTGCGGATCGATCCGCCGCCGTTCGCGGGATCACCACAGGAGGGACACGCGGGATCGCGGCGCACGGTGACTGTGCGAAAGGTCATCGCGAGAGTTTCGACCAGGAGCAACCGGCCGATCAGCGGCTCACCGACGCCGAGTATGAGCTTGAGGGTCTCGACCGCCTGTATCGTTCCGAGCAAGCCCGGGAGCACGCCGAGAACGCCAGCTTCGGCGCAGTTGGGCACCAGCCCCGGAGGCGGCGGGGACCGGAACAGGCATCGGTAGCACGGCCCGCCGGCGGCACCGAAGACCGAAGCCTGTCCTTCGAATCGAAAGATGCACGCGAAGGCATTGGGCTTGCCCAGAAGCACCGCCGCGTCGTTGGTGAGGTAGCGCGTCGCGAAATTGTCGGTTCCATCGACGACGACGTCGAAGTCGCGCATGATCCGGAGCGCATTGCCGGGCTCGAACCGCTCTTCGAAAGTCTCAACGTGAACGTACGGGTTTACATCGCGAATGCGATCTCTCGCGGAATCGGTCTTGCGCCGTCCGACATCGGCCGTGCCGTGCAGGAGCTGGCGCTGGAGATTGCTCGCGTCCACGACGTCGAAGTCGACGATGCCAAGAGTCCCGACACCTGCAGCGGCGAGATACAGCGCGCTGGGCGAGCCGAGACCGCCTGCGCCGATCATGAGCACGCGTGCCTTCTTGATCCGGCGCTGGCCTTCGATGCCAACTTCATCCAGCAGCAGGTGCCGGGAGTAGCGCAACACCTCGTCGCGATCGAGGGAAGCTGAATCGTCGACCGGCGTTGGCGAGGATGCGGACTGTGTGGCCGACGTGGTCATGTCACTCACCCTCCGGCGATCGCCGGTACGAGGTTGATCTCATCGCCATCGGCCACGCGTGACGCGAAGCCATTCGTCAGGCGGATGTCCTCGTCATTCAGGTAGTAAACGACGAACGGATACGGGTCGCCCTTTTCGTCGCGGATGCGCGCGGCAAGCGACGGGAATCGCAGCGACAGAGCTTCGACGACGTCGCCGACGGTTGCGCCGTGCGCATCGAGCGCACGGTTTCCATCGGCGAGACGCGCGAGCACAGCGGGAAGTGTGACTGTAATTGACATGCTATGCTCTCCGAGCATCAAGGGTATCCGGGTAATTGCTGGTACGCATTTCTATCATCGGCCGTCCTCCACGGCTGCACCGTGCGCGAGGGCGGCACTGACGAATCCGGCGGCCTGAATGCCGGCCAGCCGCCATGCACTCACCGCGGCATCCAGCACTGCGTCCGCGAATTCGGCGGTGCACACCGCGACGATCGTGGAACCGGAGCCGCTCAGCGTCGCACCCAGTGCTCCCGTGGCGATTGCAGCGTTGACTACATGATCGTAACCTGCCACGAGCGACCGTCTCCACGGGACGTGGAGCACGTCGTCGAGCGCCGTCGCCAGGAGACGGGGATCACCGGTCCGCAGTCCGGTAACGAGGGCCGCCGCGCGCGCCGCAGCGGTAACGGCAGTGTCGAAGTCGACCTGTGCCGGAAGTGCTGCGCGCGCGAGCGACGTGCGCACTTCAAAATCCGGAACGACGAAGACGAATCTGAGCGCCGCGTGCACGGGCAGCCGAACGGAACGGTAGTGGTGGCCGGCGGTTCGCACGCTGAGCACCGCCCCGCCGAGCGTACATGGTGCGACGTTGTCGGGATGACCTTCGAGCGATGCGGCGATGTCGATCACCGAGGCTGAATCGAGACCACCGCGGAGTATTGCGTTCGCGAGCAGGACGCCGGCGACGACGGCGGCAGCAGACGAACCGAGGCCGCGCGCGACGGGAATGTCAGACGTAACATCGATCTGCAGTCCGTCAGGCGGTGATTTGCGCAATGCGACCGCCGCCGCAACGACCCCGCGCCAGATGAGATCGTCATCGGGATCGCACTCCAGGTTCGATAGCGTTCCCGAGCGGTGTATTACCAGTCCGTCACCTGCGGCGACGCCGCGCAATGAAACCCGCAGCGAGCGGCCAACCGCCATCCCCACACAGTCGAAACCCGCACCGAGATTCGACGTGGATGCAGGCACTCGTACCACCAGCTGGCTCGCTGACTCCGAAACAGGAGGACCGGGCGACGCGACGTTTATGGAAGTCACGCCGCGCTCACGAGAGCGCGGACATCGCGTAGCTTTGCGTCAATCAACGGCGAGTCTGGCAGGGCATCCACGATCGGTTCCAGTGTCTTGAGGCCGTTCCCGGTGATGCACAGCACCACCTCGTCGTCAGCTTTGAAGTGTTCCGTACGCGACAGAGCCATGGCTCCGGCGACGGTAACGCCTCCGGCGGTCTCCGTGAAGATACCAGTATCAGCGGCGAGTATCCGGATTCCCTCCAGGAGATCGGCGTCGCTGACCGCCGCCGCCCAGCCGCCTGTTCCGACCATGGCCGCCCGGGCGAACCTGCCGTCGGCGGGATTCCCGATCGCTATGGAGCGCGCGATGGTATTCGGCACAACCGGACGCACGTCGTCGCGGCCATCATGGACCATGTCAACGATCGGCGAGCAACCCAGGGCCTGCGCCCCGTAGAGGCGGGGTTGTGGCCCCGTCACGATGCCCGCGTCCGTGAATTCGCGAAAGCCGCGATGCAGTTTGGATATGAGCGAGCCGCCAGCCATGGGCGCGACTACGGCGGTCGGGAGGGCCCAGCCAAGCTGCTCCGCGATCTCGAAGGCGATGGTCTTGGAACCCTCACCGTAGTACGCCCTGAGGTTCACGTTGACGATTCCCCAGCCGAAGTCATCGGCCACCATCGAGCAGAGCCGATTGACATCGTCGTAATTTCCGCGGACGCGAACCAGGTGGGGCGCGAAGATCTGGGTCGCCGCCACCTTTCCGCGCTCCAGTGAATCGGGGATGAATATCCAGGCCTGCATTCCGGCTCGCGCCGCCTGAGCTGCAACTGCGTTGGCGAGATTGCCGGTGGATGCACAACCGATCGTATCGAGGCCAAAGGCGCGCGCTGCGTTGATGGCGGTGGCGACAACCCTGTCCTTGAACGAAAGCGACGGGTGCGACACAGAATCATTCTTGATCCAGCAGCGCGCGACGCCCAGCCTTCGCGCAATCCCCGGTGCGTCCACGAGCGGAGTGAAGCCGGTATCGAGCGACAACGACGGCTCCCCGTCGAACGGCAGCCACTCGCGGTACCGCCAGAGCGAATGCGGCCGTTGCGCTATCTCCGCTCTCGTCGGAAGCGTGGATGGATCGGCGTCCACCGCTTCAAGCGGACCGAGACAGTTTTCGCACACGGCAGTCGGCGCCGGATCGAATCCAGAGCCGCACAACCTGCAGCGGAGCGAGCGCGGGCGAAGGGTGTTGGCAGTCGCGGTGGGCGCGTGCGAAGGGTGCGGAAGGGGTACCGTGTTATCAAGCGTTGAACGGCTGGCAGACTGGAGTGGCGACATGATGGCGAATCCTGTTGGAGACCGTCGCGGACAAATTCGCCTTATCGCCACGTCAACAAATTCACTCTGTCACTTCACAGAAAAACACAAAGCCCGCGGGCGGCCGCGGGCTTACATGCTTTTTAGCGATTTGTTTAACGTGGCTGCAATAGGCGGCAAATCACCACGACACTACGATTGTGGCTTGAGCTTAGCGGCGACTCGCTCGTCTGTCAAGCGCCGGCGCAGTTCCGACCCCAGCCAGCATACGCGCCCGCGCGCTGATGCGCCAGCGAACCTGTACGCCCAGCATCAGGCGAGGTCCGCGGTCGCGAGAAACCGGGGCGGTCGTCGCACGCGCGCGATCTGCTCGAATGCGAAGGCAATTCGGATCAGGGTAGCCTCGCTCCATGCCGGCCCGAACAGAGAAAGCCCCACCGGCAGCCCGAACGAGTAGCCCGCCGGCACGGTTATGTGCGGATATCCCGCGACGGCGGGAAGCGATGTCGCGCTGCCACCACCGCCGGAGTCTCCATTCACGAGATCGATGAGCCCTGGCGGTTGCTGCGTGGGCGCGGCGATCGCGTCAAGCCGGTAACGACTGACGGCCGCATCAATACCGTGGGAGCGCGCTCGACGATGTCCCTCGGTCAGCGCCTTCAGATATTTTTGGTCGGTCAGAGGCCCGCGCTTCTGCGCCGTCTCGAAAATTTCCTGACCGAAGTACGGCATTTCCGTGCTGTGGTGTGCTTTGTTGAACGCGATCAGATCCGCGAGCGATTTCATGGGCGCCGACGGACCGAGCGCCGCAAGGTAGGCATTGATGTCGGCCTTGAACTCGTATGACAGCACCGTGCCTTCGCCATCGCCTTCGCTGCCCAGCTCGATGGGATCGACGATGACGGCGCCCGCAGATCGCATCATCGCTATCGCGCGGTCGATTATTTCATCGGTGGCGGAGCTGTAGCCAAAATAGTTCTTGCGCGGCACGCCGATTCGCGCTCCCTTCAACCCGTTCGGGTCCAGCGACGCGGCGTAGTCGCGACGCGCATGCGACGCACCGGACACCGTGGTGGAGTCGCGCGGATCGACACCGGTCATTGCACCGAGCAGTATCGCGGCGTCGGTTACCGTTCGCGCCATCGGCCCCGCGGTATCCTGCGAGTGCGAGATCGGGATGATGCCGGCGCGGCTCACCAGACCGACCGTCGGCTTGATCCCGACGAGGGATTGCACGGCGGACGGAGATGTGATGGACCCGTCGGTTTCCGTTCCTACCGCGACCATGCAGAGATTTGCCGCGGTTGCGGCGCCTGATCCTGAGCTCGAGCCCGACGGCGTGCGATCGAGCGCGTACGGATTCCGCGTCTGTCCTCCCATGCCACTCCAGCCGCTCGATGCGTGGGTGGACCGGTAGTTTGCCCACTCACTCAGATTCGTCTTTCCAAGAATCACCGCGCCCGATGCGCGCAATCGCTCGACCACGAACGAATCACGCGGTGCGATCGATTGCTCGAGTGCCAGCGATCCCGCAGAGGTCGTCATGCGGTCGTGCGTGTCGATGTTGTCCTTGATGAGCACGGGGATCCCGTGCATGGGACCCCGCACGCTGCCACGCTTTCGCTCCGCGTCGAGCGATTCAGCAATGCTCAGCGCGTCAGGATTGAGCTTGAGAACGCTGCGGATGCCGAGACCCGCGCGATCGATCGCTGCGATGCGCTCGAGGTACTGCTCGCATATCGCTCTCGACGTGTAGCGGCCCGACGCCATCCAGCTCTGCAGCTGCGCGATGGTCGCCTCTTCCGGCTCGAACGGGGGCGCGTCAAGCATGCGGGCTGCCAACGGATCAGCGCCCGATGACGCCGGTTCCGCGCGTGCCGTTCCGGCGACGGCGGCCGCTGCTGCGAGGGCGCTGGCGAGGCTCGTGCCAACGAATGCACGACGGCTGAGGCGTGACGGTGTGCGTCCGCTGTCGGAATTACCGGTCATTACACGTCTCGTGGTGCAGGATTGGGAATCCGAATAGTGCGGCGATCAAGCTGCGCACCGCCCCACGTACGTACCACGTGGCTGGATCGTTGCGGCCGCGCGCCGGCGTTCTGATTAGAACTCGCGCTTGCGCATTTCCTTGAAGAAATGTTCTTCTCGCTCGCGCTCCTTCAGACTCGCCTCGTCGATGGGATCATCCTTGAGGTTTACATCGTACTTCTTGCCGAAGCCCTTGCGAGTGGAAGTAGCCGACGCCGCCTTTGCTGCGTTCTTCTTCACCAGAGCTTCCAACTGCCGCTTGTCCATTGTCCCGCCTGGTTGATAGGTCACACCCTGCCCCGCGTACCGCGTTCCCTATTGACTGGTAATCTAGGCGCCCGCAACGACACAAGGCAGCACGCCGGCCGGGCATTCGTGTGATCCCTTCTCGCGCTGCGTGCCACTCACTGAGCGGTGCCGCCTCAACGCCGCTATCAAGGCGCGGTGCCTAACCGGGCCGGCCAGTGGCGTGGCCAATTCGCTCGAAGCCAGGACCATCTCGGCTCCGTCCGGGATGCCATCGACGGGGACGTTACATTCACAGTAATGCGACGACGAGCACCCCGACTGGACTGGACAGGCCTGCACCGCGCCATCGCCACGGTCGAGTCAGGCTGGACGGCGGTCACCGACTGGTTCAACGGCCAGGCGTTGAGCGAAAATGCGGTGCTCCTCATTTTCGCCGTGGTCACGGGAGTGCTCAGCGCCCTCGGCGTCGTCGCCTTCTACAAGAGCATCGACTTCGCGTATTGGGCGTTCTACCGGCTCCCGACGTCGCAGTTCCCCCGCGTGGCTCTGCTCACGTATCGCCCGGTCATCACGGCGGCCGGCCTGGCACTCGCCTGGTGGGTGATGCGACGCGTCGGACGAGGCCACGACGGCATGAATGTGCCGGACGTCCAGCTTGCCGTGGTTCGCCGCGGAGGCGACATCCCGGCGCGGCCAGCGCTCGCGCGTACCGCCGCGAGCGCGATCACGATCGGAGCGGGCGGATCAGCCGGCAACGAGGGCCCTGTAGTCGTCCTCGCTGCGGCTATAGGATCATGGCTCGGCCGCACATTTCGATTCGCGCCTTCACGAATCGTCGTGCTCGTAGGGTGTGCCACCGGCGCTGCAATCAGCGCCGCCTTCAATGCGCCGCTCGCCGGCGCATTCTTCGCGCTCGAGGAAGTCGTCGGCACGCTCGCCGCCGGATCTTTCGCCCCGGTAGTTGTGTCGAGCGTCATGGCGGCGGTGGTGTCACGCTCGGTATTCGGAAATCACCCCGCCTTCGGCATTCCGCAGCAGTACGGCTACGCTCATCCGAGCGAGCTGATCCTGCTCTATCCCCTGCTCGGAATACTGTGCGGCATCGTCGCGGCGCTGTTCGTCCGCAGCTATTTCTGGTTTGGCGACTTCGAGAGGCGGCTTCGCGTTCCCCGATCGATGGTGCCCTGGATCGGCGGCGCCACGGTTGGCCTCCTCGTCTTCGCGTCGGATGGAAGACTCGTCGGTTACGGTCACCTCGCGATGCACGCCGATATCTTCGGCCGCATGGCATGGTACGGCCTGCTGGCTCTCGCGGTGGGCAAGATCCTCGCAACTTCCATCACGCTTAACCTTGGCGGATCGGGCGGAGTGTTCACGCCGTCGCTGTACATTGGCGCCGCCACAGGCGGCGCGTTCGGTGTTGCGCTCGCGCATGGGCTGCCGTCCATGGGCCTGCACCCGGAAGCCTACGCGCTCGTGGGAATGGGCGCGCTCATCGCCGGTGCGACCGACGCGCCGATCACCGGAATCCTTCTCGTGTTCGAGATGACGAACGACTACGCGATCGTCGTCCCGCTGATGTTGACGGTGGTCATCTGTCATACAGTAGCGCGAAAGCTGAGCAAGGATTCGCTCTACAGCGGCTGGCTGCGCCGCCGCGGTGAATCCATCGAGCACGGCACCGATCGTGACGTTCTCGCCGGATTGCACGTGTACGATGCCTATGAAGCAGCGCCTCAGGTAATCGACGAGGCCGCTCCCGTCGATGAGCTTCTTTCACACCTCGGGAACACCGGCCAGATGTACTTCCCCGTCGTTGACGATGCGCACGCGCTCGTCGGCATCATCACGATATCAGAGCTCGGCCAGCTCGCGCGCAACGGAGATCATCTGGGACTGCTGCTGCTCGCCGGCGATATAGCGCAGCCGAGCGAGTCCGTATCGCCGGCTGATTCTCTGCTCGAAGCAATCCGGAAGATGGGCGTTCGCGGGGCAGAGTCCATCCCGGTAGTGGACCGGCGAAGCAATCGGCTGCTCGGACTAATCAACCGCAGCCACGTCCTCAATCTGTACGAGCGAACGGTGTCGGCGTCGGCCAGGCCCGCGCATCAACCGCCCAACAGCCTGAGAGCTTCTGGCGCGGGTACGTCTCCGAAGTAATCGCCGAGCTCGACCGCCTCCAGCGCGGCTCCGATCGACTCGCGGTCGTACTTCACTCCGAGCAGAAGACCCTCGAGCTCGGCAACGTCCTCGCGGCCCATGTAATCGCCGAAGATGCGGATGCTGGTGATGCGGCCTGCTTCGACGTTGGTCCGAACATCGAGCTCACCTGCGGGGAAGCGGTGCGACGTCTGCACGTTGCAGCGCGGATTCTCGCCGTAATTCCAATCCCACGACGAGTACTTTTTCGCGACGAGCGCGTGGATCTCCCGCCAGTCATCGTCCGTCAGCTCGAGCGAAGGTACGGACTCGCGATCCCGGGTTCCAAAGATGCGCTCCACAATTCTTTCGCGCAGCTCGATGACGGTGATGGGATCGGCGAGGAACTCGGCAATGTTTGCGACGCGGCTGCGAATGGACTTCACTCCCTTCGATTCAACCTTGCCTGGTCGCGGCACGAGTGCCGCCGTCACATCGTCGAGATTCGAATCGAACAGCAGCGTCCCATGACTGAACATCCGGTCGGGTCGGGCGAACTGGGCGTTACCGGAAATCTTGCGCCCTCCCGCGAGGATGTCGTTGCGTCCACCCAGCTCCGCAGGAACACCCAGATCGTGGAGCACCTCTACGACCGGCCGCGTGAACAGCTCGTAGCGATTGAACCTGCCGTGCACCGACGGCGTCATAAAGCTGAAATTCAGATTCCCGAGATCGTGATAGACGGCGCCCCCACCTGAAATTCGTCGTACGACGGTGATGCCCCGTGCAGCGACCTCGTCCGGATTCACCTCTTCGATCGTGTTCTGATTGCGTCCGATGATGATGGAAGGTGCATTGATGTAGAACAGCAGCAGATCCTCCGTCCCCATCCGGTTGCGAAGAACATGCTCCTCGAGCGCAAGATTCACGCGCGCGTCATGGATGTCGCGGTTATCGATCAACAGCATGGCGGCTCGTTGCGTTCTGGGTCGGGACCCTCGGATCGCCTGCAAGATAATCGAGTGGCGCGGCGCGCACGTGACCGGATGCCTGCTGTCGCGTCCCGACTTTCATCGATTGTTAATCGTCTCGTAAGGGCGCTGACAGGTTGGATCCCTATCGTTAGTACAGCGACAGCAGGTACAGTGGTCGCGCGTTACCTCATGCATTCCAATGGAGCAGCAATGAAGCACTATGTCCTTACCTCCCTGATCGCACTCGGAACATTGGCCGCTGTCGGCCCGCTCGGTGCACAGCAGCCCACCCACCCAACGCCCAAGTCCGATATCCCGGCCAACCTTGCCAAGGAAGCCAAGATCTCAGTCGACTCGGCACGCGTCATCGCGCGCACCCGGTTGCCCAAGGCTTATGTCCAGTCCGAAGAGCTCGAGCGCGAGAACGGGCGGCTCATCTATTCATTCGACATGAAGACGGATGGCAGAGCTGGCATTGACGAGGTAAACGTCAACGCCCTGAACGGCTCGATCGTCGGCAAGGTCGGCCACGAAGGTACCAAGTCCGAAGCCAAGGAAGCCGTGGCGGAGCGCAAGGAAGGAACGAAGAAGCCGAAGTAGCAGGCTCGCTTCAAGGTCACGACACGCACAAGGGTCGGACGCTTAGGCGACCAATCCTGGTCAGCAAACACTACGGGCCGGCTCATTAGAGCCGGCCCGTAGTGTTTGGTATTTCTTAACGGCAGCGCTCAGTCTCAGCCGCACTCCGAGAAGCCGCACACGTGACACTTGGCGCAACCTTCCGCGAGCTCCAGCTGCGATCCGCAATCGGGGCACGTCTGCATGAACCCGTCGCCGCTGTTGTAGACATCGAAGCCCATCTGCATCTTCGCCTGCGCGGCAGCGACATCGCTTGCCGCCTTGATCGTTTCAGGAGTTGCGCGCGGACCCTGCGCCGCAGCGTTCGCCGCGGAGAGCAGATCCTGCTGCACTCCCTGCTTCTCGCGCGTCCACTCTTCCAGCGCGATACCGATGGCGTCGGGAACCGAGAGCACCTTGTTCGGTCCGAGTCCTACAGCGCGATCCGAGCTGATCCCGCGGAGCTGCTTGTGCACTTCGCGCAGCGGAATTCCGGAGCGTAGCGCGAGCGAGATCATGCGGCCCATCGCTTCCGCGTCGGCCATCGCCGCACCACCGGCCTTGCCGAGGTTGATGAATACCTCGAACGGCTGTCCCTTGTCGTCCTCGGTGATGTTGACGAACATCGTGCCGAGCGGGGTTTCCTTGCGAATGGTGGTACCACGAAGCCGATCCGGCCGCGAGCGCTTGACCCGTCGCTGAAGGTTCTCCGCTTCCGCATCGTACAGCGCCTGCTTGAGCCGCTCCATCTCTGCCGTCATCTCCGCGATCGTGCCGGCCAGCTCGCCCATCTCGCGGCGGTCGTTCTTCTCGTCGCGCGATGCGCTGGCCTGCGCCGTGGCACCAGTGGAGAGGACCTGGTTGTCCCGCGAGCCATCACGGTACACCGTCACTCCCTTGCACTTGAGATTGTAGGCAAACTCATAGATCGCACGCACATCGTCCGGCGTCGCGGCGTGCGGGAAGTTGGTAGTCTTGGAGATGGCGGAATCGCAGTGCTCCTGGAAGGCAGCCTGCATGCGCACGTGCCACTCCGGAGTAATGTCGTGGGCTGTGACGAATACGCGCTGCCACTTCTGCGGAACCTCGTGGAAATGGATGTGGCCTTCCTTCGCGATCCGCTCGATCAGGTTCTCGGAGTACCAGCCCTCCCGCCTGGCAATTTCGGTGAAGTCCTCGTTAACGTCCGGCATCATGACGCCGGCCTGGTTCCGCATGAACGCCACGGCGAAGAGCGGCTCGATTCCGGACGAGCAGCCCGCGATGATGGAGATCGTGCCGGTCGGCGCAACCGTCGTAACGTTGCAGTTTCGAAGCATCTGCTTGGGACGGATGCGCTCGCCGGCCGCGTCCCGCGCGCAGGTCTCGTCCGGGCCAAAGATGGAGCGTGCCCACTCCGGGAACGGCCCACGCTCGTTGGCGAGACGCTCGCTCTCACGCTTGGACTCGGTGTCGATGAACTCCTGCAGCGTGCGGCCGAACTCGACGCCTTCCGGCGAGTCGTACGGAATGCCGAGGCGCACGAGCGCGTCGGCAAATCCCATCACCCCGAAACCGATTCGGCGAATGCGCTTGGAGAGCGCATCGATCTCCGGCAGTGGGTACTTGTTGACGTCGATGATGTTGTCAAGGAACCGTGTCGCGAGATACACGTCGCGCTTCATTGCATCCCAGTTCATGACGCCGTCGCGAACGTAATGGCCGACGTTTATCGAGCCAAGGTTGCAGACGTCGTAGGGCAGCAGCGGCTGCTCTCCGCACGGGTTCGTCGCTTCGTACTTGCCAAGGTGCGGAACCGGGTTGTACCGCTCGGCTTCATCAATGAAAAAGCAGCCGGGCTCGCCTGTGCGCCATGCGCCGTCGATCATCTTTTCCCACACCATCGCGGCGTCGAGCTTCCCAACCACCTCGCCATTCGACGGCTCGATGAGGTCGTACGTCTCTCCGGCCTTGAGCGCCTTCATGAAAGCGTTCGTGATCCCGACAGAGATGTTGAAGTTGGTGATCTGGGAAAGATCTTCCTTGCACGTGATGAAGTCGAGCACGTCCGGGTGATCGACCCGAAGGATGCCCATATTGGCGCCGCGGCGCGTGCCACCCTGCTTGACCGCGTCCGTCGAGGCATCGTACAGCTTCATGAAGGAAACCGGCCCGGACGCGACTCCCGTGGTGGACCGCACCATGGATCCCTTGCCGCGAAGTCGCGAGAAGGAGAATCCAGTGCCGCCACCGGACTGGTGAATGAGCGCCATGGAGCGCAAGGTGTCGTAGATGCCGTTGTGTCCGTTGGACAGCGAGTCCTCCACTGGCAGCACAAAGCAGGCTGACAGCTGGCCCAGCGGCCTGCCGGCATTCATGAGCGTGGGTGAGTTCGGCTCGAACCGGCGCTCGGTCATGAGGCGATAGAACTCCTCCGCCAGCGCCGTAACCGCGCCAGCGCTCGCGCCATACCGCCGGTCCGCCTCGGCCACAGTCGAAGCAACGCGCCAGAACATGTCCTCCGGCTGCTCCGTGGGACTCCCGGACTTGTCCTTGATCAGGTATCGCTTGGACAGCACGGTTCTCGCGTTCTGATTCAGCTGCGCCGTCGGCAGCGATTCCGGGGTTCTTGCGTCGGCCATCTCTTCTCTCACCTGAAACTCTGCGGGATAGTTCGTTCGGAGGAATGTACCACCAAACGTGCCTGCTCAACTGCCATCTGGAGACCCAGGGACTTCTCGAATTCGGACGTCATCGGGTCAGGGGTCGTGAGAATAAACCCATACGTGTTTGCGCGCCAGTGCAAAGTTAACTGCTTGCGGCACAAAGACTTAGGTGGCACCGGTCACGAACATCTGTGATGCCCGGTTATCCCCACGAGATGTCAACAACTGTCGAGCAATTGCACAATTGTGACTCACTTCTGCCAACATCCCCGTCAACCCTTTGGTGCGTATGGGTTTAGGCAAAACCGGGTCTTTTCAGCCGTCGGCCCCGATCGCCAGCGGGCTGGACTTATCCGGGCCGGTTGCCTGCAAACACGTGGCTGCATCGATCGTGGTGCCGCGCGAAAATCTGGCGGCCAAACAGGCTCCCAAACAGGCTCAACTAGAAGGCGAGGCCCAGAGTGGCGTACGCCGAGAGGTTCGACGCGCCACCGTAGGCCGCAGCCTTCACCGGGTGCGCCACGCCTAGACGGAAGCGGTAGCGGACATCGAACTGCAGCGCCGAATCGAGGTTCAGTTCCGCTCCCACGGAAGCCAGCGTCGGGCCGTCATTCGCCGACGGGGAGCACGCCGGAGTTTCACTCGCGGGACACGATGCTCTCGCGGCGTCGCCGAACACGGAGAGCGACGCACGGTCCAGAAAGAACGGGAACAATCCGAGTGACCGCGACGGAGCGATCAGCGGAAGGCGGTACTCGGCGCTCGCGGATGACGCGCGTATCCCCGTCTCCGCCCCCGCGGGAAAGCCTCGAACCGGGAATGTTCGCGGCGAGCTCCCGAAGGAGATACCCGGCACCACCTCCACCGCGGAGCCGCTCACTCCGCCGATCGAATATTCGCTCGGCGAGCGCGCGTCCGCGGCACCGATCGCGGCGCGAAATGCGAGCACGTGGTGTGCGAATCCGGGCAGATCCAGTGACTTGTATGCAGACCCGATCGCCACCGCGCTCCGCCCGGCCGCCCCCTGTGAATGCTCCCACCGCTGTCGCACGGATCCGGTGATCGTGACACCGTCCTCCGGCGAGATCGCGAGCGACGGAGTCTGCGTGTTGGAGAACACGACCGCCGCGACCGCCGTTGGGTAATGGTGCGTCGCGGAATAGAACGGATCCAGGTGCGACAGGAGTACGCTCGGACTCGATCCGTACTGACGGTCTTCCAGCTCCGCGCCAACGGTGGCCGCCATGTAGGTCCGCACTCTGGGCCGCGAGAACGTCGCGTGAAGACTCGCCAGACGGCTTCGCTCCTCGAGGTCTCCAACCTTCTTGCCGCCACCGGTGATGTTCGAATACGACCACGACTGTCGCACGAGTGTCGAGATCATCGGATTCACCCAGCGATTGTACGAGTACGAAAGCGACGCATCCACATTATCGTTGTGCGTGTTGATCGCCGCCTGGGCGAGATAGCTGTGGCGACCGGTGACGTCGGTTGCTCCCGTCAGCGCACCGATCACGTCGCCTCGTCCGTATCCAACCTGCGCGAAGGTCGGCGACCAGTACGCCGGGACGAGCGTCCGCCACGCCGAGTACGACGTCGATGCGCTGGTATCGTCGGTCACGCGCCAGCGCGGGTCCTGCATTGCCACGCCGTCGCGCTCCGCGCGCGAGGCGGCTCGCGAGAGAAGCGCCGTGAGCGTCGCCGCCGACACCGTCCACGTCTTTACATGATACCCGTCGCCGCGCAGCACGGTGGTCGCCACACGTATTGAATCGACTCCGAGCCCGATGACGTCAGCGCCATACACTCCGCCCGGCTCCGCGGTGAGCCGCAGGACGCGCTCCGATGCGAAGCCGGCTGAAGCTCGGACAACTCGAAGCTGTGATTCGCCACCCACGTCAGACGTGAACAGTATGCCTCTGCCATCGGGAAGCCACGCCGGCGATCGTATTACCGCGGACTCGCGTATGGGGATCCCGACAACCTTGCCGGCGCTATCAAGCACAACTATTTCGTTCGGCGCGCCAACGATTCGAACGACGGCGATCCTTGTGCCGTCCGGCGACCATCGCGGCGCGGTCCACTGCGTATCAAGCGATGCCGTCGTGATCGGCGTGACGGTCCTTCCGTCGGCGGAGACACGGACGAGACGAGTGCTTCCGGGAACAGTCTGCACCGCCACGATCTCACCATCGGCGCGCACGCTTGGCGCGCTCAACCTGGCATCGCTGGTGAGCCGCTCTTCATCCTGGCCGCGGCGGATGTACAGATCCCCGCGCGTGTGGAACCTGTCCACGTAATCACCCTGCGAGAACACGATGGTGCCATTGGGCGATGGATCGTTGACGTCGAGCGAGTTCCTGCGCGCGATCCTGACCGGAGAGTCGTCGCGAACCGCTTCGAAAAGGCCCGGGCTCTGGCGCCCGTCGTTCGCGACGTATATGAGCGATGTATCGCTGGTCCAGCGCGGCTCGATGATGAAGCGGCCGCCGTTAGCGAGCTCGTGGCCTGCGGCCGGCGCGAAAGCCGCGGGCACCGATCCGGTCTGAAGCGCGAGCGCCGCTGAGTCGTTCACTGCTCTCAACACCGAATCGCGCCACTGCCGCCACGCGTGACTGAACGTTTCGCCGAAGGTGCGCTTCGCTTCCCTGTCCAGCAGGAACGGGATCGTTGTTGCGCTGGCGCGCTCGATGAAGGCTGGTATCGATGCCGGCCCGTGACGCTGCGCCAGGTCCTCCCACACGAACGAGCCATACACGTAAACGCTCTGGCCATACGGAAATCGCGACGTCGCGAGCGAGAGCTGACCCAGCACGGGCAGCGCTCCATCCACCGCGGCCGAGCGTGCGACTGCGGACTCGAAGCTTCCGTTCAGCCTGCCGCCCGCGGTGAAGCGGGATTCGTAATACACGGCGATGCCTTCCGTCAGCCAGGATGGCGTGTAGTAGTTCGGAAAGAGCACCGGGTTACGCCCGAACAGGCCCTGCGCGATCCGCCACCAGCCGCGGCTGCGGTCGAGGTGAAAGATGTGCGTCAGCTCGTGTTGCAGTACCAGAACCGTCCAGTCGTCGTAACTCTCGAGCGACGGTTCGTCCACCGGCGGCCGAGCGAACATTATCACCAGAGGACGAGGGACGACCGTGGCGGAACCATTGGACGCGTCGGTCGCGTCACTGAGTACGATGTCTATTACGCCGCGAGGAGTTACGAGCTCCGACGCGAGATTGGAATACGCGCGCTCGGCGATCGCCGCGGCATGCCGCGCTTCGCGCTCGAGATGTGGCGTGAAGTGCAGTCTGAAATGCTCCGTGCGCAACGTGCGCCAGGTCTCGTTGGAGGGAATCTGTGCGTGCGCGCTACGCGCCGCGCCGACGACGCAGATGAATCCGAGCAATGCAACGACTGACCGGCGGATGGAGCGCGCGCCGCTTGCAGCGAGAACCATCATCTAGTGTGCGAGCGACGCAAAATATTTCTCTAGTCCGTTGGCGATCCCGCGCGCGTAGGCTTCCTGATACTCCGATGTCCTGATCGCCGCTTCCTGGTCCGGCATGATGATGAACAGTCCTTCAGCAAGCACCGCCGGATACCACGTCGGCCTGGCGACGGCGAGGTTCTGGTAGAACACGCCTCGGTCACGAAGACCGAGTTCCGGAACGAGGGCGTCTTCCACCGCACGCGCGAGCGGCCTGGATTGAGGATGGAAGTAATAAGTGCCCGTGCCGTTGTCGCGGAACGGATTCTGACCGTCCCCATCGGCGTTGAGATGAATGGAGACGAAGGCGTTGGGATTCGCGCGACGTGCGAGGATCGGCCTGTCACCGAGCGCTACGGGAGCGGCGGTCAGGCGCGTCATCACCACCGTCGCTCCTCGCGCTTCCAGCAGATCACGCAGCTTGAGGCCCACCGCGAGCGTCGGCACCGGCTCGTACAACCCCGTAGGGCCAGTTGCGCCAATGGGCGGATGGCCCGGGTCGACGACGATGGTCATGCCACGCAGCGGTGCGGCCGCGTCAACAACGGGAGGACGCCGGATACGGAGCTTCAAGACGCCGTTTTCGTACAGCACCTGGTAGCCGTACACGGGCGCGGTCAGCGCGAAGCGATATACACTGCGAGCCGCGTCGCCCGATTCAGTCGCGCTCGCGATCAGCGAATCAGAGACCTGCGCGATGGCCGGCGGGGAGACCGTGTTGTACAGGGTGAGCGTGATCTCGCGCTCGCTTTCGTTCACGCCATACGCGGGCGGCGATCCAACGTTGAGTTCAAAATCAACGCTTTCGCCCGTGGGAACAAGCCGCGCATTCTCGCCCTGCACGGGTTGGAGAGCGCTCGCGTTGGGGAGCGGCTTCACTACTCGACGCTGGACCCAGACGTCCTGCCCGGCATCCAGGCGCACCTGCGCCATGTCGTTTCGGTATTCCAGCAGCCGGACTTCCGTGCCGGGTAGCAGGAACCACTTGTAATCCCCTGCCGGCGTGGGCCGTCCGATGATGACGTTGTCCGTGTCGCTCACGGTCCGGTCCAGCGAGTCGTCGCGTAGCGTGACCAAAAGCGGATTGTCGAATCGGGTCACTTCGGGCGGCACGGCGGTGCGTGGCCCCAAGCCGGCGAGAGTTCTGACGGGATACCGGAGGCGAGTGGTGTCCGAGCGCGTGTAAGCGACCATGTCGTACCACTGGGAATCGGCCGGCGGATTTGGAATCCAGCCAAGAAAGGATCCGTTGGGCCAGACGGGCACCAGATCGCCGTTGATTCGCAGGCCCGCGCTGCCGTTGCCGACAGAGCCGAGGATGAAGTTGGAATCGCGCGAGGCGACCAACGCGTTACGGTCAGGGTAGACAACTTTGAGCGCGAGCGGTCCGTTTACTTGGGGCACCGGCGGCAGCTTGGGGTTTGGCGCGGGTACCGCCGCCTTCGTCACCGTCGCGGACGCAGGACGCGGCTCGGTCGGGCGCCCGGGCGCGGGCACCGGCGAAGGGGCTTCGGTCGGCGGCGACTTTGCGCACCCGGCTGCCGACGCCGCGGCCAGTGCCAGGCCCACAATCATCTGACGCGGTACGGCGTGACGGCGAGACATGCGACATAAGGTAGTCACTGAGACGGTGACGGTCAGCATCCGCGAGTGTATTCTTCCGCATGCCCGGCCGCGAACCCCCCAGACCGTCCGAACCCGCGCGACCACTTGTCGTGGTGGCGGGCGGCCGCACCGACGTTGGACGCGTACGAACCCTCAACGAGGATTCGTACCTTGTCGCCGCGCTCGGGCGGGACGCCGTGGTGATGAAGGGAACGACGACGACGATAACGATTCCCCAGACGCCTGCGCTCCTTGTGGTTGCAGATGGCGTTGGCGGGGCGGCGTCGGGCGAGATCGCAAGCCTGATGGCGACGGATACGATGTTCATCGAGCTGCGGCGCCGCTACGAATCGTCGGACTGGCCCGCGACGGCCGCGGGTGTAGAGGCAGCGCTGCGCGCAGTAGTTTCCGCGGCCAACCATGTTATCTACACCTATGCCGTCGGCAACCCGCAGCATCGTGGGATGGCTACCACCGCGACGCTGGCGGTGGTTCACGAATCAACGATCACGATCGCGCAGGTCGGCGACAGCCGAGCCTATCTCGTGCGCGGAGGCGATGCTCGACAGATCACAAGGGATCAGTCGCTCATCCAGCGTTTGATCGACGCTGGCGAGATGACGGAGGGCGAGGCTGCAACGAGCGACCGACGCAACATAATCCTGCAGGCACTGGGTTCCGAGGCGACGGTAAGCCCGGATCTGTACAGGGAACGTGCCGAAGCGGGAGACGTGCTGCTTCTCTGCAGTGACGGACTGTCGAATCTCGTCGGTCCGGCGGACATGGCGCGCATCGCGCTCGCTGACGACAACATGGAGACGGTGTGCGAGCGTCTGGTGGGGTACGCGAACTCGCTCGGCGGTCACGATAACATCACCGTCGTCGCTGCCCGCTTCGAGCCCGGCGAGCCAAGCAGTGCTCCGCCAACCACTACGCCGGGGTCAACTTCCCCAGGACTCTCGGACCGCGTGCGCCGGTGGCTCCGGTAACGTTCCCGGGTCGCCCTGACACATGCAGATAGCCCAGAAGCGCGAACGCGACCGCCTCCTTTGCTTCGCCATCGTAAAAGACATCGTCGAACAATCGGACGCGTAAGGGCGCGAGCGCTCGACCCATCGCTTCCACGAGCGCAGCATTCCGCGCGCCGCCACCCGATACGATCAGCTCCGACACGGGTTCGGTCACGAACTGCTGAACCCCGGCAGCAATCGAGCGTGCTGTGAGCGCCACCGCAGTAGCGACAATGTCTTCTGGCGCGGCGTCTCCGGCATGCATGGCGATGAGGCGATCGGCGAAGTCCGCTCCGAAGTATTCCCGTCCAGTGGACTTCGGCGGCGTTCGGGAGAAGTACGGATCACGCAGCAACGATTCAACGACGGCTTCCGATGCGCGCCCCACGCGCGCAATGGCTCCGCCCTCATCGAACCGCAGTTGAGGGAAGAGCGACCGCACCACGTGATCGATGAGAACGACACCGGGACCGGTATCGAATGCGCGCACATGCGACGTTCGGCCTTCGGGAGGTACGACAGTTACGTTGCCGATGCCACCGATGTTCTGGAGCAGCCGCCATTCCTTCGAGCTCGAGTACAGCATTGCGTCGGCCATGGGCACGAGCGGCGCACCCTCACCGCCGGCCGCGACGTCTCGCACGCGGAAGTCCGCGATGACGTCGATGCCTGTTCGCTCCGCGATGACTGCGGATTCGCCGAGCTGGAGTGTGGAGCGACGCGGTACGTGCCAGATGGTCTGACCGTGCGACGCTATCGCGCGAACATCGCCAGGTTTCAGTTCGGTCGCGTTGATCACCTCGGTGGCGGCCGTCGCGAGCCACTCGCCGATCTCGAAGCCGAGCTCGCAGTATTCCCTGGCTGATGCCTCCGACATCGCCGCCTGAAGCCGCTCGCGTTGCGCGACTGTGTAGGGCACCGATCTGAACGCAAGGAGCTCGTGCGCGATAGTGCCACCGGTCTCGCCGAGTCTTACCGCAGCAGCCGATATGCCATCGAGCGACGTTCCGGACATCAGCCCGATGTACACGCCCTCGGCATCACGCATCGCTCACCGGCGGCGGCGGGGGCGGCGGCGCGCCTGGTATCACGCGCCGGATGATTCCACGCTGCTCTGCAAGAAGTTGCTCCGCGGACCCGCGATCCACGCCGAGGGCCTGCATGACGATCGCCTGCTTGACCACTCCTCCCGCCGCAAGTAGCTGCTCGCGCGCGCGGTCACGCGACGCGCCGGTGACCTCCATTACAATTCGCTCCGCGCGATCGGTGAGCTTGGCATTGGTCGCGCGCATGTCGATCATCAGATTGCCGTACGTCTTGCCAAGCAGGATCATCGCGCCGGTAGTGATCGTATTGAGCACCAGCTTTGTCGCGGTACCCGCCTTGAGCCGCGTAGATCCCGTAACGACTTCCGGCCCGACGACGGGAATGATCGCCACGTCGCACGCGGCGAGCAGCGTTTCTGGCGGCCGCGTACACGCGACGATCGCGGTGCGGGCACCAACGGCACGGGCGCGATGTATCGCTCCATGCACGAATGGCGTCGTCCCGGAAGCGGCGATTCCGATTACGAAATCGCGCGACGATATTGCGCGATCGTCCAGCTCCCTCGCCCCGCGTTCGGGACTGTCTTCGGCGCCTTCCTGCGAGCGCGTGAGGGCGGGCACACCTCCGGCAATGATGCCCTGCACCATATCCGGGTCCGTACCGAACGTGGGTGGACACTCGCTCGCGTCCAGCACACCCAACCGGCCCGAAGTGCCTGCACCAACGTAGAACAGCCTGCCACCCGCGTTGAACGTTGCCACCGCGAGCTCCACGGCGCGCGCGATCTGGGCGGCCTGCCCAGCAACGACGCCGGGAACCGTGGCGTCCTCGTGGTTCATGAGATCGACAATTTCGCGCGCGGTCGCGAGATCGATGTTGGCGGTGCGCGGATTGCGCTGTTCGGTGGCCCGGATGTCTCGCACCAGCGAAAGTTACCGCGCTTGGTTGCTGATGGCGACGGGCGGCATGCCCATCAGACACGAAGCCCCGCGGGGGTCAGCGGGGCTTCGTGTTGTTTCGCGGGAGCCGATCCGGTCAGGTATGAACCTGAACGGAGTTGTCCAGCGCGATGGTGATGTTGCCACCGCTCGGCACGCATCCTTCATAGTTTGCGGTTGCCGCGGCAGTTCCAGCGCCAGCCGCGGCACCGACGCCCGCGCCGATGATCGTGGACTTGGTGCTGTGCCCCATGATCTGGCCGACGATCGCGCCAACCGCTGCGCCGGTCGCGACCTTCTGGGCGTCCTTGCTTCCGGGCTGGTTCCTTACACGATCAACCTGCGCCGAGCTCACGGTCGCGCTCACGGGATAGGTGTGGCCGCCGAAGGTGATCGATCTGACGCGAAAGCCCATCTGAATCTTGTCGTTCATGTTGTCGCTACGCTTCAGCTCGGTGATCTCCAGCTGGGCCGTGGCACCGGCGGGAATGACGGCACCATTGCTTCCCGTCACGGAGTTTGCGACCGTGGCGGATACGGTCTGTCCGACCTGGTTCGTATTGGTGCAGACGCGCGAGTTCGAAGTGAGCGAAATCGACGTGCCGGCAGCTATGGTACCAAGCGCGGACTCGCGCGCTCCCGGCGTGCGTGTAACCGTGTTGCCACTTGCGGTCGTGTTCGTGGTTGGACGCGGCGCGGGCGTCGGCTCTCTGCGCGGAGTCGGCGTCGCGCGGGGACGCGGCGCTGGCGCAGTTGCAGCGGGCGCCGGAGCCGGTGTCGCAACGGCGGGAACATCGGTCAGTGCCGGTTGCGCCGTTGAATCACGGTTCGCCATCTGAATGTCCCGATTCAAAGTCGAATCCTGCGCAAGTGAATCCGCTTTCTTTCCGCTGCACGCGCTTATCGCGAGCACAGCGACTACAGCCGGTGCGGCCGCTAACGTGAGCGCGCGACGAATATATTTTGACATCAACACTCCTCTTTAATGGGCGTGGACGGAACTTACCCACGTTTAGCGGGCAATCGGTGTGCCAGAATGCTTCCAAATCTACGCAGGCTCAGACCGTATTTTCGGCCGTATCGGTCACAACTCGTTGCGGGGCTTGCGTTTGTAGTTTTGTCTGCGGGTATCACTTCTGTGATACCAAGAATTCTTCAGCAGGCGATCGACGCCATTCGGGCAGGCGATCCGGTGCGCCACGTATGGACGCTTGGCGGCGCCATCGTCGTAACGGCGCTGGTGGGCGGCGCGCTCCGGTTCGCGATGCGCGAGTGGCTGAACGGCCTCAGCCGCTGGGTGGAGTACGATCTGCGCAACGATCTCTTCGCGCATCTCGAAGCGCTGGACGCCTCATACTACACCCGCACCCGCACGGGTGACACCATGGCGCGTCTGACAAACGACCTCGGAGCGGTGCGCATGACCGCGGGCCCGGCGATCATGTATCTCACCAACACGATCTTCGGCGGGATCTTCGCGCTCTACTTCATGTCGCGCATCGACGCGAGACTCACGCTGCTGGCGCTGTTTCCCATGCTGCTGTTGCCGCTCATAAGCGTTCGACTCGCGAAGCTCATTCACGTGCGTTTCGAATCGGTGCAGGAACATTTTTCGTCGCTCACGACCCATGCGCAGGAGAATCTGACCGGCGTGCGGATAGTTCGCGCGTACCGCCAGGAGGATTCGGAGATTGAGCACTTCGGCGAGCTGAATCAGGAATATCTCACGCGAAACATGGGGCTGGTGCGGCTGTGGGGGATCATGCAGCCTCTGTTCTCCACACTCGCTGGAGTGGGCGCCGTGATCGTGCTCGGCGCGGGTGGCCTGCTGGCGCTGCGTGGTACCATCACGATCGGCGCGTTCGTGGCGTTCGGCATGTACCTCACCATGCTCACCTGGCCGCTCATCGCGTTGGGGTGGGTGATCAATCTCTTCCAGCGTGGTGATGCTTCGATGGGACGCCTGCTTCAGATACTCGACGAGCGCCCCCGGATATTGATGGTGTCGCCGGAGCGCCATCTGCCGCCGACCGGGGGCGGGCGGACCATCGAGTTTCGAAATGTGAGTTTTCACTTCCCCACTTCCGGCAACGACGCGCGTCGCTGGGTGCTCGATGACGTGAGCTTCGAGATTCCGTCCGGAGCTATCGCCGGCATCGTCGGCGCCACCGGCAGCGGCAAGAGCGCGCTCATCGATCTGATCGCGCGCGTGTATGATCCCCAGCGTGGCGAGGTACTCGTCGACGGAGTGCCGGTGCGACACGTTCCGCTGGACGAGCTCCGGCGCGAGATCGGATACGTCCCGCAGGAAAGCCTTCTGTTCAGCGATACCATCAAGGCAAACCTTGCCTATGGCCTGCGACCGGGTGATGATCCCGAGGCGTGGCGGACGGCTGCGCACATAGCTCAGCTGGACACCACGATCTCCGCCTTTCCGGATGGCTACGACACCGTGCTCGGCGAGCGGGGTATCAATCTGTCCGGCGGTCAGAAGCAGCGCGCTGCGCTCGCACGAGCCTTGGCGAGGACACCGTCGATCGTACTGCTGGACGACGCACTCTCCGCTGTGGATACGCACACCGAGGCGGAGATACTCCGTGGCCTGCGCGATGCGCTTTCGGCGCGCACTGCTGTCATCGCCTCGCATAGAGCGAGCGCGCTTCGCGATGCGGCCATGATTCTGGTGCTGGACGAGGGCAGGATCGTGGAGCGAGGCACTCATACGGATCTCCTTGCGGCGGAGGGCCGGTACTGGGCGCTGCTTCGGCGGCAGCAGTTGGTTGAGGAGGTCAGTGCCGGGGTGTAACTTTCCGGGATGCACGTGAGAGACGCCGCGGCATCCGGTGAGACTCGCGTCGCGGCGCTCGAAATCGAGCTCCACGACGCGCGGCGGGAGCTCGCGGAGCTGGCGTCACGCGACGCACTCAAGACGCAATTCCTGTCGAACATATCGCACGATCTGCGCACGCCGCTGACCGCGATCATCACGCACGCCGAGATCCTGCGCGATGGAATTCTCGGCCCCATGTCGGCCCGGCAGCTCGAGAGCGTTGCCGCAGTGATCTCGGGCGGCCGGCAGCTCCTGGACATGGTGGGAGAAATACTCACGTATGCCAAGGCAACGGCGAACAGACTGCGGCTCGACAGGAGTGAGTTCAGCCTGGAGGACGTGGTGAGGCAGGTGAGCGTGATCAATGAGGCGGTCGCCAGGAGACAGCTTCTCTCGGTCGCGACTCAGATTCCTGACTCGCTCCCGCTCATGACCGCGGACCGGGAAAAGGTTACTCACGTACTGAACAACCTCATCGGTAACGCGATCGACTTCACGCCGGCCGGCGGCCACCTGTGGGTACGCGCCTGGTACGATCGAGACGGCGATGCTCCCGCGCATTTCATCGAGGTGGGCGATGATGGAATTGGTATCGCCGCCGAGCATCAGCAACTGGTGTTCGACGAGTTTGCTCAGGTCGATTCGTCGGCGTCGCGGCGGCATCACGGGACCGGACTTGGCCTCACAATCGCGCGCCGCCTAGTGGAGCTGCATGGCGGACGGATCTGGGTCGAGAGCGAAACCGGCGAAGGGTCCCGCTTCATCTTCACGATTCCCGTTGCCAGCCACTCGCCTGCTCATAGCTGAAGACAGCGAGATAGCTGCCTCCGCGCTGCGCATTCTATTCGAGGATGCGGGCTACGAGGTGGCTGTGGCACCAGACGTCAAAAGCGTGGTGGGGCTTGGGAACACGTGGAGGCCGGACGTCATGCTTCTGGATCTTACCCTGGCGGACGGCGACGGTCTCGATGCGCTGGCACGGTTGCGCTCAGACGGCTGCGCGCCCCGTGCCACGCTTGCACTGACCGGCCACGACGACGACGAACTTCGTCAGCGCTGCCTGGATGGTGGCTGCTGCGACGTGCTGCTCAAACCGGTCCCGATTGCGCGACTGCTGGAGCTGGTACGATCGCTCTGAATTCCCCGCCGGATATGTGCTCCGGCTGGAACTGCTCGCCGCTGCGCTGGACCACGCCTCGCACTACCTCACGCACCGTGACCAGCGGCGCGTCCGCTTCGGCATTTATCTCGACACTCCATTTCCCGCGGTCGGTGCCCTTGACCGTAGAGCGGTAGCTCGCGGAGTAAACAACGTGCCGCGGCTCGTGAGATTCCACCGTGGGATCCGGATACGCGGCAACGATCGCGGTGGCGGCTTCCACGCCGGCCTGTCGGATGACCGGAAACAGATACAGCTCGGCGACCTGATTGTAGCCAACCCGGTCCGCGATCTCCTGGAAGAAACGCTCGGTGGTCTCGTTCATGGCTTCAAAACTCGCACGCGGAGCACGTTCGTACAATCACCGGTTGCGACGATCATCTGGCGAGGAGCCATTCGACCGCCCGTTCCGCCATTGGACCCGCGATGGTGAGTGAGCGCAACGAGTGCGAAGCGAACGGGATCTCCGTGTAGCGTAGCCGCGGGCCACCCGCGGACCTCAGGAGCGAATCGATGGTGATCCGCCTGTCGCCCGACCCACGCAACAACGCAATCCGCACACTGGCCGGAAGCGCGCGAATCTCGTCCGCAATCGCGAAGCTGCCGGCCTCGGTGGGCTCGCCAAGGTTCGCACGGTCGTACGCCGTCACAAAGAAATGGCTTCTGGCGGTCGGGCCCAGCGCGAGAACGCCGATCATCCGCGGTGGTGGTGCATTGACTGCTGTCCAGAGCGCGAGATCGGCCCCGAACGAATGACCGCCCAGGACGAGTGGCAGTGTGTCGGCGTTCAGCTCGTGCACGGACCGCGCGATTACTCCGTCGATGCTCGAGCGGAAAGCGCTCATGCGCTCCGCGTAAGGTTCCGGAAGTTTTTCGATGAACGCCCTGACGTCAAGTCCAATCACGTCGTACCCCGCGGAGGCGAACCTTTGCGCCAGACGGTCGTGCGCCTCCCAGAACCCGACGTCGTTCCCGAAGAAAACGATCACCGCCTTCGGTCTTTCCGTCGCCGGGTAGAAGAACAGCGGAAGCGATCTCAGCGATGCATCCCGCGGCACATAGTGCGGCGTCGCCGAAGGGCACGCAACCAGTATGAACGCGACCGCTGCGGTGAGCAGCAGCCTCGGTGTCCTTGACACACTGTCTCGCGCGAATCTCATGCGTCGCGGCTCACAGAAGCGAGACGGGATCGCGATCCAGCGTGACGCGAAGCCCGTCTCTCGCCGGAATGTTGAACCGCTCCATGAAATAGCGGCCAACGCGTGTGAGCTCGTGCGGATGCTCGGCCTTCAACAGCACGTGCCACCGCCAGCGTGTCTTGATTTTTTCCACGGCGCTCGGCGCGGGGCCGACAATGGCAAGTCCGTGGCTCTCACGTGCGCGTACGAGGCGACGGAGCCACGCAGTTCCCGCGATCGCAAGATCGGCGACGCTCGATTCCACGAGCCCGCTGAAGACGATGTTCGCCAGCCGATTGTTCGGCGGATATGGGGGACTCACTCTGCCCTCCAGTTCCTCGGCAACGAATGACGCGTAGTCGTGGGATACCGCGCACCGTACCGCATGATGGGAAGGGACTCGCGTCTGGATCAGGACCTCGCCACCCTTGGCTCCGCGCCCCGAGCGCCCCGCAACCTGACTCAGGAGCTGAAAGCACCGCTCGCTCGCGCGAAAATCGGGAAGGTTGATTCCGACGTCGGCGTCGATCACGCCGACGAACGTAACGTTGGGGAAATCGAGACCCTTGGCGATCATCTGGGTACCGAGCAGGATATCGACCTCGCCCGCACCGACGCGGTCAAGAATTTCGGAGTGCGCCCATTTTGCCGACGTGGTGTCAACGTCCATGCGCGCCACCCTCGCGGATGGAAAGCGCTCGCACACAAGCCGCTCCACCTGTTGGGTACCAAGCCCCCGCCTGCGCAGCGTCACCCCGCCGCAGCGCCGGCATGCGCGCTGAGGCTCTTCCTGATGCATGCAGTAGTGACACACCAGCCGCTCAGGCGAGCGATGGTAGGTGAGCGTGATGCTGCAGTTGGGGCACGTCGCAACGTTGCCACAGGAATCACACTGGACGAACGCGGAGTAACCGCGCCGGTTCAGCAGCAGAATGCTCTGCTCTCCGCGTTCGAGGCGCAACCGCAGCGCATCATCCAGCGGCGCGGCCACGACCCGCTGGTAGTCGTCCTCGGCGCTCTGCGCGGCAGCTTCCGGAACGCGCTTTCGTAGATCGACGACATCTATCCGTGGAAGCGTCGCGCCGCCCACGCGGTCGGGCAGAGTCAGCAGCGTGAACTTGCCGCCGGTTGCGTTCGACCAGCTTTCCAGCGAAGGCGTCGCGCTCCCGAGGACGACGATGGCGCCTTCCTGCGTGGCGCGCACAATTGCGGCTTCGCGGGCGTGGTACCGCGGCGATTCGCCCTGCTTGTAGCTGGACTCGTGCTCCTCATCCACAATGATTGCGCCGACATTGGAAAGCGGGGCGAATACGGCAGACCGGGCGCCAACCGCGATCCTCTTGTCGCCGCGCTTGAGTGCACGCCACGCGTCGAATCGTTCGCCGTCACTGAGCGCGCTGTGGAGAACCGCGACATCGTTGCCGAAAACCGCCCTGAAGCGATCAACCGTCTGCGGGGTGAGCGCTATCTCGGGAACGAGCACGATCGCCGTCCTGCCGCGATTGAGCACGATCTCGCGAAGCAGCTCGATGTATACCAGCGTCTTGCCACTCCCCGTCACGCCGTGCAGCAGAAACACCTCTCCTGGACGGCCTTCCTTCAGTCTGCGCACGACCTCCTGCTGCTCCGCGGTGGGCTGGTGCTTCTGCTCCTTCCGTCCGACGCGTGAAGCGAACGGATCACGCTCCACATTTTCGCGATCGATACTGATCAGCGCACGCTTCTCCAGGGATTTCAGTACCGATCCGGAAAATTGGAGCTGCTCCATCAGGTGCTCGACGCTGCTGGCGCCGCCGAGTGACTCCAGGAGCTCGAAGAGCGCACGCTGCTGGGGCGCCCGGGCGAACGCCTTCTCGCGCTGCAGCAGCGTCGGGATATCGTCCCGGATGCGCACGACTCTCCTCGTCTTGTGGCGGGGCGTCGGGTGTGCGGGCCCTGTCAGCAGCGCGGGGAGCACGGATCGCGTGACGATACCGAGCGGCACCACGTAATACTCGGATATCCAGCGCGACAATGAAAGCATCGACTCGTCGAGTGCCGGCTCCGCGTCGGGGATCGCCGATACTTCCCTGATCCTGCCGCGGGCCGGCGGGGCTGCGTTTTCTGCCACGACGATACCGATCTCCTGGCGCTTCCGGAACGGAACGAGCACGCGGCTGCCGACACGAGCCTGGTGTTCATGATCGCCATCCACCGAGTACACGAACGTCTGGAAGAGCGGCACCGGCAGCGCGACCTCGATAAGACGGCGCGCCGTATCGCTCATGCGGCGGGCCGCAGTCGCGCACCGAGTCCTGGAGACTCCGGCAATCGCACGAGTCCATTCGCGATGGTGACACCATCGAACGGATCGTCAGCGAGCAGCGCGGCGCCGTCGAAGTCCGCTGTGTCGAGCAGCGGCGCAAGCTGCGCTATCGCGGAGATGCCCAGGGACGTTTCGATCATGCAGCCGGCCATCACTCCGAGATCGTGGGCGCGCGCCACATTCACGAGCCGTACCGCCTCGCGGAGACTTCCGCACTTTGCCAGCTTGATGTTGACCGCGTCGCATGCGCCGGCAAGCTTCGGCACGTCGCGGGCGACCAGGCATGATTCGTCAGCAATGACAGGAATGCCGCACCGCTGCCGCACGAACCGCATTCCCTCGATATCATCGGCGGCGACGGGCTGCTCCACGGATTCGACGCCGAACTCGCGGAGCATCGCGCAGCGCTCGATTGCCTGCTGTGGAGTCCACGCGGCATTCGCATCCACGCGCAGGACCTTGGATGGCGCTGCCTCGCGTACCGTGCACACTATCTCCTCGTCGCGCTCCGTCCCCAGCTTGATCTTCAGAATCGGATATTCGGCGGCTTCGCTCACGCGGCGGCGCAGGCCTTCCACGTCGTCGATCGCGATCGTGAAACTCGACAGCGTTTCGCGAGCCGCATCCAGACCCCACACCCGATGCAGCGGAGCGCCCAGCTTGCGCGCATGAATGTCGTGAAGGGCCGAGCTGATCGCGGCCCGGGCCGATGCGTTGCCTGGGAGCGCCAGTGCCAGTGCCGCTTCCGTACCCTCCAGTGACCAGGAGCAGGCCGCTTCGACGATGGGGCGGTAGCGCTCGAGTGCCGCAACGACGGAGTCGGGCGACTCGCCGTAATATCTGTTCGGCGCCGCCTCTCCCATACCCGTAATGCCGTCGTCGGTGATGGAGACGATCACGTTTTCGTGGCTCGGATAACCCCACCGCGAAATTACGAACGGAAGTTTGGTGCGCAGCGATATGCGCTCCCACGAAATATTCACGAGCTGCTCACGAAACCCGGCAGCACCCGGGAGAACCAGCCATTTCGCTTCTCGGGATTCGGCGCGCCGGTCTGTGTCAGATACTGTATCAACGCATCGGCCACCTCGTTGCCGCGCTGATACCGCGCTGTCGGATCCTTCGCCAGACAGCGCATGACCACGGCAGAGAGCGCCTCGGGCACGCGCGAGTCCACGATATCAGGCGCAACTGGCGTTTCTTCGAGATGTTTTGACGTGATCGAGTAGATGTCGGCGCCGTCGAACGGCACGAAGCCCACCAGGGTCTCGTACATGACTATGCCGAGCGTGTAGAGATCGCTTCTCCCGTCGAGCAATCTCCCGCGCGCCTGCTCCGGGGACATGTAGTGCGGAGTTCCCATCACGTGACCGGTACCAGTCATTCGCGCACGGAAGTGCGCCGTGGCGATTCCGAAATCCGTCACGACCGCGTGCTCATCCTCGTCGAAGAGCACGTTGTCGGGCTTGATGTCCCTGTGTACCACTCCGTGCCTGTGGGCATAATCGAGCGCACTCGCAACCTGGGCACAGATGGCCGCGACCTTTTCCGGCGCCAGCGAGCGTCGTCCGGAAATGCGGTCGCCGAGCGTGCCGCGCGAAAGGTACGGCATGACGGTGTACACGTGCCGCTCCGTCATCCCGAAGTCTATGATGGTGCACACATGCGGATGTACCAGCTGCGCCGCGGTCTCTGCTTCGCGCCGGAACCGCTCGCGCATGTCGGTGTCACGCGCGAGATGCGGATGCAGAACCTTGAGCACGACCGGGCGATCCAGAGCGGTATGCATGGCGTAATACACGGTGGCCATGCCACCGTCCCCGATGCGGTGCGAGACACTGTACCGCCCGCCGATGACGTGCCGCAGCGACGTGATGTCCGCGTCTGGCCTCTCCTCGTGCCCGCCCGCTACGGCCGGCAGCGCTGCGTCACAGCGAGTGCACCTCGCCGCGTTCCCGCGGTTCCACGAACCACATCCAGGGCAGAACACGCTAGGAGCCCAGCACCATTCGGACGTAGTCGTAGGGCGGCCGCCCGTCATCATGCTTGTCGATCGCGCTCAGCGCTTCGTGCAGCTTGGCGTAGTGTACGTCGAGCCAGCGCGACAGCACCGCTTCGTTCTGGAATACAGTTCCGGGCGGCGCAGGAATGACGGGACCCTGCTTGCTCAACGCATCGAGCACCTCCAGAAAATCCTGCAACTCCGCGTCTCCCGGGGTGACAGGCACGTACGGCACAGGCGCTACCACGGCCGCCAGGTCGCGGTACACGACCAGCGATACCCGTTGCACGTCCAGCAGATCGTAATCGAGACCGTCGGCATCGATCACTCCGTAGAACAACAGGCCCGTTGTTGCTCCGCTAGCCATTCGAACCACCCTGCGCGGCCGCGTTCTGAGGAAGCGCGTGAGGCCACTTCACTCCCTTGATGATCGAGAAGTTCATCGAGCGTTCGCGCGACAGGTCGCGCAGCAACTCCGTCTCGCGCGCGAGCGCCTGGCGGGCTTCCGCCCAGCCGGATCTCCGCAGCGCCCGACCCATCACCTGCAGCTTTCCCTGCCAGTTGAGTCGCGGCGAACTATCGGCTCCATTGCCGGTGAGCTCGTCGTCGCACTCGTTGGTCCAGTCGTCCACTCTGATCTCGACGACGCCCGCGTCGCGCAGCATCTGCTTCCACTCCACAAGCATGCGCGGGCGCAGGCCCAGACGCTCGACGACGAGCTCCCGACGCGACGCAGGAAGCTCCGAGCTCCACGTGAGCTGGAGAAGCACGACTGCGCCCATCGGCTTCGTCACGCGGGCAAGCTCGGCGACAGCCTTCTCCGTGGAGACAGCAGCTGCGATCTCGGGCTCGCCGATGGAGGCGTCGAAGACGTTGCTCTCGTATGGCAGGTCGTCGAGCGCGGCATGTTGGTAACTGAGGCCCAGACCTGTCTCACGCGCGTGCTCCTCCGCCTGATGGATGTCGTCATCGTCGGGATCGACTCCGGTCACCGATGCGCCGGTGCGGTGGGCCAGCCACTCGGTCGTCACGCCGCGACCGCACCCCGCGACCACGATCTCCTGACCCTGCGCGATCTCGGCGAGCCTCGCCACCTCACGGTAGAGATCCTCCCCCGTGGCGCGCCAACGATCGATGATCGCCATCTGTACCAGCCGCAGTACCGCGGGAGCGGGCGTGGTTCGGTTGCCTTCAGACATCTCCATCGAAAGCTACCCGGAGGCCGGCAGGCCGGCGAGTGCGCGAAGGTGTACCACCACCGCCTCGCCGAGCCGCACCGGAGTGTAACCGCCCTCGAGCGCACTCACAAGGCGACCGCCGCACTGGTCGTCTGCGCGCGCAGCCACGAACCGCGTCAGCCGGTCCACATGCTCCATCTCGAGCGTGAAACCGCCAATCGCGTCGCTGGCGAGACAGTCGAAGCCGGCCGACAGCATTATCAAATCAGGCTGAAACTCGGCGAGGCTAGTTTCGAACGCCCGTTCAAACGCCTCCACATATTCCTCGGGCGGGAGCCCTGGCGGCAGGGGGACGTTAAGTACATTCGAGTGCGGACCGATGTCGGAGGCAGCCCCGGTCCCGGGATAGAACGGCCACTGATGCATCGACAGAAACCGGATGCCCGGATCGTCCTGGACCAGCGCCTGGGTGCCATTTCCGTGGTGCACGTCCCAGTCGGCTACGAGTACGCGGTCAGCGTGGTGGCTCGTGCGCGCGTAACGCGCCCCAAGCGCCACGCTCCCGAAGATGCAGAACCCCATCGAACGGTCGCGCACGGCATGATGTCCAGGCGGTCGGACGGCGCAGAAGCCTCGCACCGCGCGACCGTCGAACGCCATGTCCACGGCGTCGAGCACGCAGCCCGCCGCAGCGGTCGCAGCATCCCATGACCCTTCGCTCGATACCGTGTCGACATCGAGGCGGCCGCCTCCCGCGGCGCAGATCGCGCGAACGCTTTCCACGTAATCGCGATCATGGACGAGACAGAGCTCCTCGATCGTCGCGTTCCTGCCCTGCGTGTGCAACAGCAGTGGGAACAGCTCGTAGTCGTTGCGCACTGCGCGCATGATGGCGACCAGACGGCCGACATGCTCCGGGTGTCCCCAACCGGTGTCGTGGCGACCACAGTCGGAACTGGAAACGAACGCGGTGGGATGCATCGGCGAAGGTGGGAGTTGGGCCACGGCGCGTGAAGAACTGACGCCGTGCCCGGGATCGCCTACCTGACGGGGCGTCGTCTCCGACGAGCCACCAGCAGGGTGGACGCATCTACCACGCCAGCGTCGACCAGCGTGCGCGACTCATCGAATATCTCCACTCCAGCAAGCTTGACGGAGAACTCGTCCGGGAACAGCGCGTCAGGGACCAGCGCATTCAGCGCGCAGATCTTGGCGGTACGCACGGAGTCGGCACCGTGAGCGTCGATACGCACCACATCCCATACCTCCGGGGCCTCCACGCGGAAGCGGACAACTGAACCGCTGTTGCTGTCGCCGACGGTTATCACACCGGGGCGCGCGCGCAACGAGTTGGGGAACCTGCCGCTCATGCGAGGCTCTCGGCGGACTCCGGAAGCTCGCTCGGAATGGCGCCCACGTGCGGCGATTCCGCAATCGGAAGCGACGAGAGAAAGCGCGCAACCTGCTGATCGAACATGTAAGTGGATCCACGCACGACAGTTGCACCGTTCCGTTCGGAAACGCCGATCACGACCTCCTCGCCACCCATGCCCCGCATCGAGACGAATGTCGGTCCCTCCATGTCGGGGAACGCGGTGTAGATGGAATTGCGACGCGCGAAAAAGCGTTTAGCCTGGTCCAGCACTTCCGCCGGCCCCAGCGTGGTCAGCGTCTCCTGGAGTGTTCTGTCGGTCTGCGCCATGTGCGAAATCTAACGGCCCTCGCCGCGCGGCGGCCAGTCGTCTCGGGCCAATCCGGGGGCGTCCGGCGCCGGCCAAACCGGGGACGTCAGCCGCCGAGGAGCGCCTCTATCCCTCGCGTGATCGGTGCAAAGCCCAGGTCGCGCCCGGCGATGCGAAACGCCAGCTCGTTCGCGGTCTCTCGCTGCCCCTCCGCGAACATCTCTCCAACGATCCACGGCCCTGCAGCGGGATTGCGCCACCAGTCCTCGTTGAAGCGCTCGACGAGCGCCTCATCCAGGACCGACTGGAGTTGCCACGCGCGGAGGTAGCGCGTGGCATAGAAGCGGGAATCAAGATCAACGAACGCATCCGCTGTCCTGTACCGAAACCCCGTCGCGGCGCCGAGTGTCTCCGCGTAAAGCTCCGGCAGCGCAGACCAGCCCGTGTTACCGGAATAAACCTGAATCTCGTAGAGAAGCTTGGCGCAGTACCGGCGCACGAAATGGAGCTCCTCGAATCCAGCGAGCCGGAGGAACGCTTCGGTACGCGATCTGTCCAGCCCTGTGTACCGCTGCAGCCACTCGCGTTGCTGGATGCGATGGTCGAACAGCATTGCGAAGCCTTCGGTGACCGAGTTGTCTCCGAGCCAGCGATACTCGAATGGGTAATCGTCCCGGACATTGCCGAAGTGCAGCGCATGTCCGAGCTCGTGTAGAAAGGTCCTGTAGTCCGATTGCCCACCGTGAGGCCGGAGCACCAGGTACACCTCTTCCGGTACGCGCACCGGCGAACAAAATGCGCGCGCGCGCTTGCCTGGCCGGTCGCCGATGTCGAACGTGATGCGTCCGTCCGCCGTCGGATCGATGCCCATCTCGGTGCAGTTGCGCCGTATGACGGACTCCATCACGGAGCCCGGAAACGCGTCGTCGAATTCGCGCCGCCGAGCCAGGGCGAGAGAATCCGCGCGCGTCGCATCGGCACGCGCGATTCCGAAGGCCCGCAGCCTCTCCTCAAGCACCGTGCTCCACATCGCTGCGGTCGCATCGAGAAAGGCCTCGCACGCGCCCGCAAGATGCTCCAGAGAGATCCCGCTCAGAAGTTCGAACGTGGCGTTGTACCCGTTCGCGATGCCGAGCGACTCGACCGCGTCGCGCTCTCTCTGTAGCCGTTCCAGGCGCAGCGGCGCAAACGCCTTCCCGACGACGCTGGCGCGCGCGGCGTCGATTGCTTCCCGCTCGGCTGCGTCCTCGCTGTTCGCGATTTCGATCAGCGCGCGCTGATACGGGATGATGCGGCTGTCGGAGAGACGCACTATCGACTCGTTTTCGAGCACGACCTCGCGCTCGTCCAGCTCCGCCAGCTGTCGTGCTACCCGGGACTCCGCCTGCCATTCAAGCATCATGCGCGCCGCGCGCGCATCCTCCGAGCCCGGCGCGGCTTCCTGGAATCGCGCGCGACACCCGTCCAGCGCCTCGTCACCGAGAATGTCAGGATAGCGCGCGTAGATTTGCTGAAGCGCGGCCTCGGTCTTGAGACCCGAGTACGCGAGATAGCCTTCCCTAGACACCTCCTCCGTGAACGCCTGGGCGCGGCGGCGAAGGTACTCGAGGTTCATTGTGCGAGCTTGTCGCGCAGATACCGCGGAATCTCGGTGACACCCACTCTGTCCTGTGCGAGCGAGTCGCGGTCACGCACAGTTACCGAGTTCTGCGACGCCGACTCGGTGTCCACCGTGATGCAGAATGGTGTGCCCACCTCATCCTGGCGACGGTATCGCTTGCCGATGCTCCCGGATTCGTCGTAGTCCACCGTGAATTCTCGCCGCAGGTCGTTCGCGATTGCATGGGCCATGTCCGGCTGGCCATCCTTCTTGGTGAGCGGAAAGACTGCGGCCTTTATCGGCGCGATGGCGGGATCGAGTCCCAGCACCACGCGCCCTTCTTCCTCGCCTTCGACGCTCTCCTCACGGTACGCATTGACGAGCAGCGCCAGAGTCACACGATCGGCGCCGACGGATGTCTCCACGACATATGGCGTGTAACGCCGGTTGTTCTGTGCATCGAAGTATTCGAGCTTCCGGCCGGAGAACTCGGTGTGCCTGCGAAGGTCGAAGTCGCCGCGGTTATGTACACCTTCGATCTCCTGAAAGCCCAGCGTCCCACCAAAGTCAAACTGCACGTCGAATGCAGCCTTGGCGTAGTGCGCCAGTTCCGCCGGCGTGTGCTGATGGAATTCGAGACGGGCCTCGCTGAGTCCGAGCGCGCGGTGCCATGACATCCGCTCTGCCTTCCAGTACTCGAACCACTCCATGGACTTCTCCGGCTCCACGAAGAACTGCAACTCCATCTGTTCGAACTCGCGCGTCCGAAAGATGAAGTTCCCGGGGGTTATCTCGTTCCTGAAAGCCTTTCCGATCTGCGCGATGCCGAACGGCACCTTCTGGCGCATCGACTGCTGCACGTTCAGAAAATTCACGAAGATTCCTTGCGCCGTCTCCGGTCGCAGGTAGACCGTTGCGGCGGTCTCTTCCACAGCACCCATGAAGGTTTTGAACATGAGATTGAACTGGCGCGGCTCGGTCAGCTGGCATTCGGCAAACTCTCCCGGGTGCTTGCTCGGCTTGCGCGGGCACCGGGCATCTTCCAGCTTGTCGGCGCGAAACCTTCCCTTGCAGGTCTTGCAGTCAACGAGCGGATCTACGAATCCGGCGACGTGACCGCTCGCCTCCCATACGCGTGGATGCATCAATATCGCTGCATCGAGCCCCTCAACGTCATCGCGGGAGCGGACCATCGCGTTCCACCAGCGGTCCTTGACGTTCTTCTTGAGCTCGACGCCGAGCGGACCGTAGTCCCAGACGGAACCGGCGCCGCCGTATATTTCGGACGATTGAAAGATGTAGCCACGCCGCTTGCACAGCGAGACGAGCTTCTCCATCACGTCGGGGTAATTCATGTGCTAAAGTCCAATGATCTGGTCACGCCGTGTTCCGACGCTGACGTACGTAATGGGTGCCTCTACTAGCGCTTCGATTCGACTGAGATAATCACGCGCTGCGACCGGCAGGTCATCGAGTGTGCGCGCGTCAGCCGTGGAGGTGCGCCATCCCGGGAATGTCTCGTACACAGGTTGAGCATGCTCCAGCAGCGATAGGTCCCCAGGGAATTCCGTGAACTCATCTGCGCCCACCCTGTAGGCGGTGCACAATCGTATCTCATCGAGTGTGTCGAGCACGTCCAGCTTGGTCACTGCGAGATCGGTGAGCCCGTTCACTCGAACGGCGTAACGAACGACGACGGCGTCGAACCAGCCACATCTGCGCGCGCGTCCCGTGGTTGCCCCGAACTCGTTCCCGAGCTTGCGCATCTCCGACTGCAGCGGCTCCGCGAACTCCGTTGGCAGCGGCCCCTGACCTACGCGCGTGGTGTAGGCCTTCACAACACCGAGGCAGCGGTCGAGCGAACGCGGCGAGATTCCAACGCCAACGGCCGCACCGCCCGATGTCGTGGTGCTGCTCGTTACGAATGGATAGGTCCCGTGATCGACATCGAGCAGGGAGCCCTGCGCCCCTTCGAGCAGTACCGCCGCATTGCTCCGCTGCGCGCGGTGTATCGCCAATCCGACGTCCTCCGCGAGCGAGAGAAGCCGCGGCGCCAGCCGCTCGAGAAGCGCGATCGTGTCATCAACGGAGGCGCGCTCCGCGATTCCCCACGCGGCCAGCTGCGCGTTGGCGTGCGCCACCGCGGCTTCGAGTCTGGGCCGCAGCGTGGCGGGATGTCGCAGGTCGAGGACCCGCACGCCACGCCGCGCGATCTTGTCCTCGTACGCGGGACCGATTCCGCGGCCGGTTGTGCCGATCGCGCGACTCGCGGCGCTGCTCGAGTCGACGAGCTTGTGGTACGGAAGCACCAGATGGGCCCGCTCGCTTACGTAAAGCCGGCCCTCCACGTCCACACCGTCGGCAATGAGCTCATCGATCTCGGTGAAGAGTGTCTCCGGATCGAGCACCACACCGTTACCGATGGCGCACCTCACTCCGTGGTGAAGTATCCCGCTCGGGATCTGGTGCAGGATGAAGGACGTATCGCCCAGATCCACGGTATGGCCGGCATTCGCGCCGCCCTGGTAGCGGACGACCCAGTCGGCGCGCTCGGAGAGCACATCGACCAGCTTCCCCTTCCCCTCGTCCCCCCACTGCGCACCGACCACAACGACGGTGCGCGTAGCAGCATCAAACATGGTTACCCCTTAAACACAAAAACGCCCCGTCTGGCGCGGCGGGGCGTGTTCTTAATCTAGGTGTCGACGGCGGCCTGTCAACGCTTGGCCCGTCCCGTCGTCACCCGTCGTCACCCGTCGTCACCCGTCGTGCTCAACGTGCGGCTCGCTACGTAACGGAAGATATACGCAGAACGTCGAGCCACGCCCGAACTCACTGGTGAGACTCACGCGCCCACCGAGGGCTCCGGCGAGCTTGCGGGTGATGCTGAGACCCAGACCGGTCCCGCCGAATTCCCGTGTTCGCGACTGGTCCACCTGCCGGAAGTCGTCCCAGATCGCGGCGAGATCTTCCTTCCGTATGCCGATACCTGTGTCGCTTACGTCGATCCGCACCAGATCGCCCTCGCGCACCGCCACGATACGGACGTTGCCGCTGTGCGTGAACTTGACCGCGTTCGAGAGAAGGTTGAGCATGATCTGCTTGACCTTGGTCCGGTCGGTGAGCATGCGAAGCGGCTCCTGGGGAGCCACCCACTCAAAGCTGAGCGCTTTCCTCTTGACGAGTGGATCGATCTGGACCGACGCCTCCCGCATCACCTCCTGCAGAATGGTGTCCTCCAGGTGCAGCGGCATTCGGCCGGCCTCGATCTTGGCGAGGTCGAGAATGTCGTTGATGAGCGCGAGAAGGTGCTGCGCCGCTGCGCGGATTCGCGTCAGGCCCTCCTCCTGGCGGTCGTTGAGCTCGCCGTAGATTCGGTCCAGCATCAGCGCCGTGTAGCCTATCAACGCATTGATCGGCGTTCGCAGCTCGTGCGACATGCTGGCGAGAAATTCCGATTTTAGTCTGCTCGCCTTCTCCAGCTCGCCGGACTGCCACTGCAGGCGTTCATTCTGGGCAGCAAGATCCGCGGTCGCCGCACGGACACGTGCTTCCAGCTCGCTGCTGAAATTCTTGAGCTCTCTGTAAAGCCGCTTGTTCTCCGCCTGTTCAGTGAGATCGTGTAGCACGGAAACAATCGCCAGAGGCTCGCCCCGCCGGTCCACGATCTTGCCCGCGACGACTTCCATCGGGATTGTTGCTGGAGCATCACCCGGGCGGACGAACTCCATGTCTTCGCGGCGTTCCGCTTCCGGACTGAGACTGAAATCCGAGATGAAGGTGGTGAACCGCGTGTCATTCGATCGGACAGCCGTGGACCGGTCGCCCGTCGCGTAGCCAATGTTGGCGGTGGCGGAACCGAACAGCAGCTCCGCCTGACGGTTCATGAGGATGATGTTTGCCCTGTCGTCGGTGACGAGGATGGGGTCCGCGACATTAGTGAGAATGAGATTGAGGCGATCGCTCTCCCGCTTGGCTTCGTACTCGGCCAGGCGAACGCGCTGCACCTGAAGCTCCAACTCACTGGCCGCACGCCGCAGATCCGTGACGTCGCGCAGAACGGACACTGTCGCGCGTTCGTCCTCGTCCAGCGGCTGCGCGAGAACCTCGAAGAGCAGGTCGGTACCATCATCGGGATCGACCATATTGAGCTCGCGCGCGTCGCCTGCCGCAGCGGTACCGGGAACGACTCCATCCTTGGACAGATGCGAGGTCAGCAGCAGGTTGTTGATCTCCACCGCGCGGCGACGACCTTCGGAATCATGCTCCCGAACCGACAGCAGATGCTCTGCCCGGCGATTCTGCACCACGATTTGACGTTCGTGATTGATTATTACGATTGGGTCGGGAAGCGAGTTCACGATTGACGTCAGCACGGTGCGTTGCTCGGAGAGCTCGTCCGCGCGCTGCCGGTGCGCATCCTGTGCGCCAGCGGACGCCAGAATCGGCCCGGCGAGGCGCGCCGCACGCGCGAGCAGCTCCAGCTCGCCGGCGCGCAGATCAGTTTCGATCACGAGCACTCCGAATGGCGAGTACGCGGATCGCGCCGCGGGGTCGTGCGACCACTCGCTATCGAATTCCACCAGACATGCGCTCGCCAGCAGCCGCGCAGCCTCGTCGGGATCCAGGAAGCGGGGTGCATCGATTCTTCGCGGCTGCGGAAACGGAGTCGCTGTTACGTGCGCCCGCCGCGACAGACCGGACCGCGCCGGTGCCTTCTCGCATGCCACCACGCTCCGGCCGAGCAGCGCGACGATGAACGGGTCGTTTGGATCATCCAGCGTCCTGACGGTCGGGAGCGCTTCCTCAGCCAGCCCGAGAGTCACAACGGGCCGAAGCTCGCGAGCAACCGGATCCAGTACCATCACGTATCCACTCGTTGCACCCGACCGCTCGCAGACGCGCGCGAGCAGTTCCCTCGCCGCAGCGTTGAACTCCGGAGCTGTCGCTATCGCTTCGAGAAGTGAATCCAGCCATCCACTGGCGTCACCGTCGAAGGATGCTACAGTCGAACGGTCATGCGCCGAGCTGGTCAAGACGGCGGCGGAGCTCCGCGTTTTCGGTCTGAACGCGCTCGAGCTCATCGGCGGCGGCCAGTTCGCGAGGACGCGACATTGGTTGCGTGATTCCAACTGCTTCAGAATACTTGAGGTACGTCTCGATCGACGCGACGACGATCCTCGCTTCGACGGTTACCAGGTCGATGCCCACGAGCGACACACGAACCCACGCATCGATCACGATTCCCTTGTCCAGAACCCGATCGAGAATGTCTATCAGTGAGCTTCCGCTCGGTGACCGCTCAACAGGCATGAATCCCCCTATTCAGAAGAAGACAGTTTGGCGAGCTGGCGCTCGATCCGGTCCAGCCGGTCTGTCATGTCCCGGGAGGCCAGCGACGGAGCAGCTGGTGCCTGGTTCGTGAGCCGCGGATCGTAACGCCACCAGTTCATTCCGATCTGCTCCGCCTTGTCTATCGAACAGACCAGCAGTCGGATCTGAATGGTAAGCAGCTCGACGTTTGCGAGATTGATCTTGATGTCACCAGCAATCACGAGCCCCTTGTCCAGGACGCGATCGAGGATCTCCACAAGACCGGTGCTGCGCGATGGTGAAGCGAGTTCAGGCAACCTGGATCCTCACTTGAGACGGCCCAAAGGGCCGAGATCGATTTGCAAATCTTCCTCCGTCAACCCGAAAACGCGTTTCAGCTCTCCCATCCGGTCGTTCAGCCTAGCAAGAGCCAGTCCCAAACGCTCGATTTCCGCCTCGCTCAACTTACCACCTTCCATGCGGCGAACCGCTTGATGCTCGAGAACCTTCCGAAGCACCTCGATGAGCGTCAGTACCAACCGCGCCAGCCCGGATTCGGGGCCCGCCTCGTCGGCGTTGATGCGCTCCGGGAGTCCCTGCGCCACGCTATTGAGCGATCGCGCCGGGCCGTGATCCGCAATGCTGACATTGGGCGTGGCCACTGCTGGGGGCCCTTCAGATGCATTGTTCCCGTCCAAAACCGGCGCCGGCGCACGCCCGGCCTGAAGGTGCGGCAGCGCACCCATCTTGCCCGCCAGCGATCGGGATGCGGGCGCTTCACCAGTGCGCACCCGTGCCTCCGCGCTCGCCACGGCCTGCAGCAACAGTCCGATATTCAGTCGGATCAGATCCACGTCCGCGACCGCAATGGTGACTTCACCATGGACCACCGCGCCGCGGTCAAGTACGGTGTTGAGCAGGTCGCTGAGATCCACCGGCTCGTCACCCAGTAGCGAGCCCGTCCCGATCCGGAGCTCCTCCGCCGCTTGGTCCTCAGCTGCCACGGACGAAGTGGTAGGGCGGCCACGGGCCGGTGAAGTCGAAGCGGATACCGTAAGGTCCATACTCAGCCATTATTGCCGTCAGAAGCGAGCGGAACGACTCGTAGCGGTCATCCTCCACAAGGTACGCCCCATCCAGAATCACGCCGGGATCGTTCGCGAGCGCGGTAGCGCGCTGCTGACTGACCCTGGATAGCTCCGCGAGCCGCGCGTGCGCGTCGTCGGATATGCGCGCCGCCACATCGCGCGCCGCTGCCTTCCGTCCTTCGGCCAGCTTTCGCCTGATCAGGTATGCCTGGCCCGGCGTAGCCTCCGCCGCCTGTCGCTCGAGTCGCGCCAGATCGAGGTCCATGGTTTCCGCAGCCGCTTCAAGCGCCGCCCGTTCGCCAAAGACGCGCACACCGAATTCGCGAGCGCCGCTCACCGCTTCGATCGCGGATGTGAACTCATCCGCCCGGTCGTGCATCATGCTGCGCACCGCGTCGTCGTCGCTGAACATGACCCACATCCGAAACGGAATCACCGCGCCATGATCCGCAGCCCACGTCACGACAGAGTCGTGAGCCATGGCGCGCGGCGCGAGCCAGGCAGAGTCAGTGAGCCGATCCGATACCGCATCGGCAGCGTATTCGCCGGCGTCGAGCGATGCAACGAGAGCGTGCAGCGATTCTCTCCCCGGGAGCGTGATCACTTTCGTGCACACGTCGTCGATGCCGGCAGGAAGCGCGTGGGGGATCGGTGACGCGAGAATGCAGTAGACATAGGCAACCGTGGATCTCAACGTGACTCGTCGTCGTCGCGCGCGACACGCACGGGACCGCCGCCGACAGCCATCCCCAGCTTCTCGCGCCAGTCCCGCACCTCGCGGAATCGCACCATGATCGCCCCCTCCCGGACGATGTACTCGTCGTCATCGATGTCGCCAGCTTCGAGCTCCAGCTGCAGTCGCATGAGATCCTCCTTTAACGCGGTGTCGTCGGTGAGTTCCTCCTCCACCGCGCGACGCACCTTGTCGAGTGTCCACAACGTCCCGTCCCACGGTCCGGTGAACGGAGCGAGCAGGATCGACGACAGAAGCCCCACGCTAGTCCGCCTTCTCGAGCTTGAGCTTGATGTTGACGAAGTTGTACGGCGGCCACGGCCCCGTGTACTTGAACGTCAACAGATTCTCGAAGCGGCGGCTCAGATCCTTGACCGACTCATCGAAGGATTCTTCGTCCGATCTATTCACAAGGAACGCCGCGTTCATGATCATCCTGTCGCCAATGACCTTGTTGCTCCGGCTCGCGACACAGACTCGCTTCAATTCCTCGTGTACCGTTGCCGAGTACCGGCTGGCGCAATCCTCGAGCGCGCCCTCTATCAGGCGGCCAAGCTGCATGCGGGCGAAGTACGTGGAGGATGCCGCGTTGCGAGTGATCTCCTCCTTCAGCTTCCGGATCTCGTCATTGTCGCATTCGATGCTTTCCACAACGCGACCCCGGTCCCATCGAATCTGTACGCCGAACTCGATCTTGTCCTTCATCTTCTCAAGAACGTCCGTGAACGCCTCGTAAGTGGAACGAAGCAACTGGCCAACGTCTTCCTCGGACCGGAACACGGTTCCGAATGACATGGGTATCACGGTGAACTCACGCATGACCGTTTCATTGACGAACTCATGCGCGAGGACGTTCTCGCGGGTTGGATCGTAAATCACTATCGGCGTATCACTCACGACCGCCGCTAGCTCGCCGTGATTGACGGTGTACACGTGCGACTGGCCGCCAATGCCTATGTCACCGAAATCCCGCTGCATGGTATGCCGGATTATGCAGTACACGTACTTACCTTCCTCCGGAGCCCCCGCCGTGGACTCTGCCGCGGGCACCGCGTCGGTGCTCGCATCCGCGATGGACGCGTCCAGTGCGCTCATTCGCCGGTCACTCAACGGTTGTTGATCCATGTGCTTGCTACCCTCGCTCAACTGTACGAAAGCCTATCCCCCTGCAATGATTGCACCGCTGAGAGCGGCGATGATTCTTGCGGTTTCATCGATCGCGCCGCCGGTCATCCGCTCCAGCGTGTCCCGGCGCGTATGAATTCGGCCCAGTGAGCCGAAGCCGCCCCTGCTTACGGTGCACGCCGTCCACCCCGCGTCCGCGAAGGCGACGGCGTCCAGAAGGACGCCTGGCAGAAGAAAGCTGAAGCATACATCTGTTTCCGTGATCGCGCGCGCCGCGATTTCCCTCCACCATCTCGCTCCGCGTCTGCCCGCAGTAATGGTAACCGGCCCAGTATCATCCACGCCATCGCAGTTGATGACGATTCCCTTCCGTCGGCCCACGAGCCACGCACGCGCTCCAGCAAGCCCCAGCTCCTCCGCCGACGTGATCAGAACGCCGATATTGGCATCCGTTGCGGCCATCCTCGCCGCCACCAGGACCGCGGCCACCCCACTCACGTTATCCAGGGCGCCGGTGCCGCGCGCGCCGACGCGAGAAATCACCAGGGGGACGCCAGCCAGTGCCGCGATCGCGAAAGCAATCCGCAGCAACATCGCCGAATCCGCGCCGTCTCCGCCGAGCGTCCGGATCCACGCCCACAGCCCGAGTACCCCGATCCAGGCCAGCCCTGTCGACACCGTGGCGAAGGCACGGAGCAGTAGCGACCACGGCTGGCTCTTGCTGTCCAGGTGCGCAACGAGCCACACTTCCGGTACGCCACGTGCAGCTTCCAGGTTAGTCCCAGCGCATCGGCTCCACTTGAGGGCGCGCGTGCCGAAACGGGCCAGCCACGCGCCGAAAACCACGGCGCTGCCCGCTCCGAATAGTGCGAGACCGGCGATCGTGCCGGTGAGCCTGGGCTCGAATCCGATCCACTCCAGCGATCCCGCCGACAGCGTGAAGAGTATCGCTCCAACCACCGCGGTGCCGTATCGTCCGGGCCACGCCGAGTACGTGAAGGACCGTTCGCTCACCTGGAAACCGGATTCGCGCAGCCACGCCGCGCATGTCTCTCGCGCCCTCCCTTCGGCCGCCGAACCAGCCGGCCGCGCCTCCGACGCGAGCGCGCGGAACAGACCCGCTGCGACATCGACCCTGGGGCCAGCCGCGCTTCGCTCCACCGGGCCTAGAGCAGGCCCATAATGCGCTTCGCTTCGGACAGCGTCGAGCCGGCGACTTCCCTTGCGCGCTCGGCGCCCGCTGCGAGGACATCGTCAAGCGAATGGGGGTCGGCTCGGAGCGCGGCCGCGCGCGCACGAATCGGAACCAGCTCCGCTTCCATCGACGCGTGCAGGACACGCTTGCAGTCGATGCAGCCCCAGCCGGCGCTGCGACACTGCGCTGCAACGTATTCGACCGTGTCGGGCGGACTGAACGCCTTGTGGATCTGATAGATGTTGCAGATCTCCGGAGTACCGGGATCCGACTTTCGCACCCGTGCAGGATCGGTGACCGCCGGGCGAAGCTTCTCCCACACCACATCGGGCTCGTCCAGAAGACCGATCGTGTTGCCCAGTGACTTGGACATCTTGGCCTGACCGTCCAGACCCATTATGCGGCGTGTCGGCGTCAGGTACGGCGATGCCTCGATGAAGTAGTCGACGCCGAACTTGGCGTTCCAGCGCCGAACGATCTCGCGTGAAAGCTCCAGATGCTGAACCTGGTCCTCACCGACCGGCACGAGGTCCGACATGTACAGCGCGATGTCCGCCGCCATCAGAATGGGATAGTTGAACAGCCCCGCCAGAAGACTCCCCTGCCTGCTCGACTTATCCTTGAACTGGGTCTGTCGCTCCAGTTCACCCATGGGCGTGACAGTGTTGAAAATCCACGCCAGCTCGGTATGTTCGGGGACCGCCGACTGGATGAAGAGAGTGCACCTGGCCGGGTCCACACCGGCGGCAACGAGCGACATCGCCATGTCACGAGTACGCCGCCGCAGATCGTCCGGCTCGTACTGCACCGTGATCGCGTGATAGTCCACGATCGCAAAGAACGACTCAAACTGGTCCTGCAGCACTACCCAGTTCCGGATCGCGCCAAGGTAGTTTCCAATGTGCAGCTCACCCGAAGGTTGAATGCCGCTGAATACACGTGCCATGTGCGAAATATACAATTCGAGCCGATGAGCCAGGCAGATACCGATCTAGATGCGCAAGCAACTGCGAAGATACTCGACGCGATGACGGTCGCCGCGCGGGCGGCCGAGTCGGTGATTCGCGAAGGCGCGTCGCGCAGGTCCGCGCTGGTCTGGCAGACGAAGGGCGCCGCCGACTATCTCACCGAGATCGATACAACCTCGGAGCGCATCATCGGTGAGCGACTCACCGACATACTCGGTGCGGACTTTCCGAACATGCGCGTCCTGGGCGAGGAATCGTGGACGAACGAGCCCACGCCCCGTGGCCTCGCCTTCGTCGTGGACCCGCTCGACGGAACCACGAATTTCCTGCACGGGCTCCCCGCCTTCTCGGTTTCTATCGCCGCTGTTCTGGATGGCGAGCCCATTGTCGCTCTGGTGCTCGACATTCCACACGACGAGCTGTTCACCGCGGTTCGCGGGTCGGGCACTCGCCTCAACAGCGCGCCGGTCCATGTATCGCAGATCGCCGAGCCATCGCGGGCGCTGATCGGCACTGGCTTCCCGTTCGGCGAGAGGGCGGCCACTGCGAGGTACGCCCAGCAGTTCGTGCCGGTAGCAGCGGCCACCGCCGGAATCCGACGAGTGGGTTCGGCGGCGATTGACCTCGCGTGGCTTGCCGCTGGTAGGTTCGACGCGTTCTGGGAACTCCAGCTCGCGCCGTGGGATATCGCCGCGGGCATCCTGCTGGTGCGCGAGGCTGGCGGGCTCGTAACGGAAATCAACGGGAACAGCGCGGGCATTCATTCGTCGCCGCTCGTCGCCGGCAATCCCGTGATGCACGCGTGGCTGCTCGACGTGCTCAATCGTGCCGATTCGAGCGACGCTGCATGAAGCTCATCGAGTGCGTACCCAACTTCTCCGAAGGACGCGACATGAGCATCGTGCACGCGATCCGCGACCGCATCGCCGCCGTCGGAGGCGTCTCGATTCTTCACGTGACCGCCGACGCGTGGCACAACCGCTCGGTCATCACCTTCGTCGCGGAAATGGACGTGATGGTGGACGCTGCCATCGCTGCCATCCGTGCGGCCAGGGACCACATAGATCTGCGCGAACACAGCGGCGTGCATCCGAGAATCGGTGCCGCTGATGTCGTTCCGTTCGTGCCGCTGGATGGAGCGACAATGGACGATTGCATCGCGGTAGCGCGTGCAGTTGGCGAGCGCGTCGGCGCGGAGCTCGGTATCCCGGTCTTTCTGTACGAGCGCGCGGCGACGAATCCGGAGCGGCGCAATCTTGCGAACGTGCGGCGCGGCGGATTCGAGAAACTTCAAGACTCGATCGCGCACGACCCCGAGCGCGCTCCCGACTTCGGACCGCGCGAGCTGCATCCGACCGCGGGCGCCGTCGCCATTGGTGCGCGTCCGTTTCTTGTAGCCTTCAACGCCTACATCGGAGCGGCGGCGAACATCGCAGCCGCGCGAGACATCGCGCGCGTCCTGCGCGAGTCGAACGGCGGGCTGCCGGGAGTGAAGGCGCTGGGACTCGAGGTCGATGGTCAGGCGCAGGTTTCCATGAACCTCGTGGACATCGAGCAGACCAGCGTCGCCGACGCTTATGCTGCGGTCGAGCGTGAGGCGCGCGCGCGCGGACTTGATGTGACGTGGACGGAGCTCATCGGCCTGGTTCCGGAGCGCGCCGCATTCGAGCTGGCGTCCAGATCCATCGGGCTCCGAGACGACGTTGGATCGCACGTGCTGGAGCGCCTTCTGCTCGAAAAGCGGTTCGGACAGTCCGTGCGCGAGTACGTAGCAAGCGTCGGCGACGGAGATCCGTTTCCGGGCGGAGGAAGCGTCGCGGCCATCGCGGCGTCGCTCGCGTCGGCGCTGATCTCCATGGTCGCGAGCATTACTATCGGGCGCGAGCGCTACGCCGCCGTTGAACCGGAGATGCAACAGCTGCGGTCGGCCGCCCGCGAGCTCGCGGCCGAGCTGCAGGTGCTGGCGGCGCGGGATTCGGAGGCATACGCGCGCGTTATCGACGCGCGGCGGCTTCGCCACGACACACCGGAGCTGCTTGCGCAACGGAACTCGGCTCTGCGTGACGCTCTCTTGGAGGCGATATTAGTTCCGCTGTCAGTGGCTCGCGCCGCGTCGAAAGTCGCGGAGTTCGCCCTGCAGGTGGCCACCAGCGGGAACACCAACGCGATAACCGATGCCGGAGTCGCCGCGCTGCTGGCCAGCGCCGCATGTACGGGCGCGGGCTACAACGTCAGGGTCAACGCGCGTGAGATTGGAAATTCTCCGGAATCGGAGCGCGCGGTCGAGGAGACACTCGCACTGGCGGCTGCCGCAGAATCGGTGGCGAGTAGCGTTGCCGGGCTGGTGAACGCTGCACTCTGAAAAAGAAGTCGCAGCTTTCGGCCGCGGGACGCTCCAGTAGCCGCGCGCGGATGACTACTCTAAGCTGCCAGCCTGGTCAGAACGCGCGGCCCGTCGGTGGTAACAGCAACGGTGTGCTCGAAATGCGCTGCACGAGAGCGGTCTGCGGTGACAACTGTCCACTCGTCCGCGAGCTGGCGCGTCTTGTGACTCCCAATCATCACCATCGGCTCGATCGCGATCGTGAGTCCGGGTGAAAGCTTGATGCCGCGCTTCGGCTTGCCATAATTCGGCACCTGCGGGTCTTCGTGAAACGTGGTGCCGATGCCGTGTCCGACCAGATCCCGCGTGACGTTGAAACCCGCGCTCTCCGCCACCTTCTGCACTGCGGCGCCAATGTCGCCAATGTGATTGTCAGGAGTGGCGGCCGCAATGCCGGCGTCCAGCGCCTGACGGGTCACTTCCAGGAGGCGAAGTGATTCAGCGCCAACATCGCCCACGGCGATCGTGGTCGCGGAATCCGTATGGTATCCGTCGAGCAACACGCCCACGTCGATCGAAACGATGTCGCCATCATGGATTGTCCGCTTGGAACTCGGGATCCCGTGCACGATCTCCTCGTTGATCGACGCGCAGACGCTTGCGGGGAACCCGTACAGTCCCTTGAATGACGGCTTGGCGCCGTCGTGCGACCGGATGAATTTCTCCACCAGGCGATCCACATCGAGCGTGGTCATTCCCGCCCTGACCTCGCGCTCGGCGAGCTGCACTGCGCCGGCGAGTATCTGCCCACCGCGCGCCATTATCTCGATCTCCCGAGCAGACTTCAACTGGATCATTGGGTGGGCGGTGCGGCCGGCGTCAGCCGGCGTGCTGCACCTGTTCGAGCGCTCGCGCCGCGCGACTGGTGACTTCCGTCACCTCGCCAATCGCGTCGATCCTCTGCACCGGAACTCCATGTTGTTCGTACCAGCCGACCACGGGAGCAGTAAGCTCCTCGTACACATTCAATCGGTTCTGGATGGCTTCCGGTTCGTCGTCCTTGCGACGGATCAGCCGGCCACCGTCGCCGCGGGGGCACGACGTTGCGGGCTCAACCCGCTTGTAGGGAGTGTGGCACACGTCACACGTTGTGCGAGAGCTGAGGCGGCGGATCAGCTCGTCGTGGTTCGCCTCGAACAGCAGCACGGCGTCCACCTTACGCCCGATCGTGCCGAGGCTCTGCGCCAGCCCTTCGGCCTGCGGAACGGTTCGAACCGCACCGTCGAGTATCGCTCCGCGTGCTGCCTCGGGGGCGGCTATCGCCTCGCGAAGAATCCCGAGCAACACTGCATCCGGAACGAGATCACCACGATCCATGATCTGCTTGGCTTCGAGGCCGAGCGGCGTGCCCTCTCGAACGGCTGCGCGGAAGAGATCACCCGTGGCGATCTTGGGAATGCCAAGGCGAGCTGCAAGCAGCTCGCCTTGAGTACCTTTTCCAACACCAGGTGGCCCCAGCAGTACGATGATCACGAGCGATTCATCGGCTCAGGACCCCGCGAAGGCGCTTTGCCCCCGGAATCTCACGCGGCCCTTCTTCATGAATCCGTCGTACTTGCGGAGCAGCATGTGCTGGTTGATCTGCGCCATGGTGTCGAGCGCAACGCCCACCACGATCAGTAGCGACGTGCCGCCGAACCGGAACGGGACGTTGATCATGTCGGCGATGAACACCGGCAGCAGCGCAATGAACGTCAGGAAGATCGCGCCCGGCAGCGTGATCCGCGAGATGACGGAGTCCACATACTCGGCGGTCTTCGCGCCCGGCTTCACACCGGGAATGAATCCGCCCTGCTTCTTCAGGTTCTCCGCGATATCCACGGGATTGAAGATGATCGCGGTGTAGAAGTACGTGAAGAAGACGATGAAGACGGCCGAGAGCACGAAGTAGAGCCACGTGCCCGGCTGCATCCGCTCCGAAATCTGCTGCATGTACGGGTTGCCGCTGAACTGCGCGAATGCGCCCGGTATCACGATCACCGACTGCGCGAAGATGATCGGCATCACGCCCGCCGTGTTGATGCGGAGCGGGATGAAGTTGCGCGACGCCTCGCGCTGACGGCCCCGCGACATGGTGCGTTGCGGAATCTGGATCATGATCCGTCGCGCGGCCATGGTGATTGCGATTGTACCGGCGACTACCGCAACCATGATGAAGCCGAGCAGGATGAGCGAGAACGGCCCGATCGCCTGCGTTGTGACGAACTTGAACGTGTCGAAGATGCCCGGCCAGAAGCGCTCGACGATCGAGAAGAAGATGATCAGCGACGCGCCGTTGCCGAGTCCGCGCTCCGTGATCTGCTCGCCCAGCCACATGACGAAGATCGCGCCTGTGGTGAGGAACAGGACCATCTGAAGCTTGAAGGCGAGGCCCGGGTTGATGACGGCGTTCTGCAGCGACGATGTGAACAGCGCGAAGCCCCATCCCTGCACGATCGCAAGACCGATGGTGATGTAGCGCGTCCACTGATTGATCGTCTTTCTGCCTTCCTCGTCCTTCTGCATCTTCTCGACCTGCGGCAGCACTGCGCCGGCGATCTGGATGAAGATGGAGGCCGAGATGTACGGCATGATACCGAGCGCGAACACCGTCGCGCGGGAAAGTCCGCCACCGACGAAAAGGTCGTACAGGCCGAGCAGTCCGCCACCGCCCTTGTTCGCGAAGAAGTCGGTAAGTGCGACGACATCGATGCCGGGGGCTGTGATGTGCGATCCCAGCCTGTAGAGCACGAGGCAGAGGAAGGTGAACTTGATCTTATCCCACAGCTCGGTATTGCGCGTGATGTCCGCGACGGCCGATGCGGGATTTGTCTGCGCCATTAGAAGAGTCTCCTCAGACGGTGGCCGTGCCACCCGAAACTACCAAAAGGACGAAGCCGGGAAGCTTGCGCGCCGGAATCGCGAAGCGCCGGTGCGAGTGGCGAATGCCCGGTGGCAACGCTCCCGCACGCGACGCGATACAAGTGACCGAAACCCTGCGAGCGGTTCCTTCTGAAATCTATGCGACTGTTCCGCCGGCGGCGACGATCTTCTCGCGCGCGCCGCTGCTTACCTTGAGACCGCGAACGTTGACGGCCTGAGTGATCTCGCCGTTGGCCAGGATCTTCGCGTCACCCTTGCCACCGTGGACGATACCAGCCTCCACGAGCAGCTCCATGGTGATCTCCTTGCCCTCGAACTGCGCAAGGTCGCCCAGCCGCACGACCTGATGCTCGACGCGGAACGGGCTCGTAAACCCGCGCTTCGGAAGCCGGCGCGTGAGTGGCATCTGACCACCCTCGAACTGGGGCTTGCCGCCGCCCGGGCCATGGTGGCCCGCGCGAGCCTTCATTCCCTTGTGTCCCTTGCCTGACGTCTTGCCAGTACCCGAGCCCGGACCACGGCCGATGCGCTTGCGATTGCGCGTCGAGCCCGGTGCGGACGACAGGTTATGAAGACCGATCTTGCTTGCCATGTCTTTACGCCTCTTCCTTGGCGGGTGCGATCGTCACGAGGTGACGCACGCGCTTGATCTGACCGCGCAGCGACGGCGAGTCCTGATGGACAACGACGTCGTGCGGATGTTTGAGTCCGAGCGCCTCGAGCGTGCGTCTCATGCGCCACGAATGCCCGATCTTGCTGCGAACCTGCCTGATCTCCACGCGACCCTTACCGGCCGGCTGGAGCTTGTCTGTCGTCTTGGGGCCCCTTGTGGGGTGCCACACGAATGTCCTGGCCATTACGCAACCACCTTCGTCTTGGCGCGCGAGCGATAGCCGAGCGAGCTCTGCTCGACGCCGCGCTCACGCGCGATCTGTTCGACCGTAGTCAGGTGCTGCAGCGCATCGAGTGCCGCGAGAACCATGTTGTGCGGGTTCGTGGAACCGAGGCTCTTGGTGAGAATGTCCGTGATGCCGCAGCACTCCATCACTGCGCGAACCGCGCCGCCGGCGATCACGCCGGCACCCGGTGCCGCTGGCTTCATGAGAACCTTGCCGGCTCCATGCTGTCCTACGATTGCATGCGGAATCGTTCCGCCCGTCATCGGGATGGACACCATGTGACGACGAGCCGCTTCAACGGCCTTGCGGACCGCTTCAGAGACTTCGTTCGCCTTTCCGGTGGAGAAGCCGACCCGTCCGGCGCCATCGCCAACTGCGACGAGCGCATTGAACGAGAAGCGGCGTCCGCCCTTCACGACCTTCGCCACGCGATTGATGGCCACGACGTTCTCGATGAGATCGCTGCCTTCGCCGCGCTCGCCACCTCGTGCACCGTCGCGACCGCCACCCGGTCCACGTCCGCCGCCAGGTCCGCCGCCGCGGTTTGCACCGCCGCCAGGGCCACCGCGGTTCTGGCCACCGCCAGGTCCGCCACGGCCGCCGCCAGGTCCGCCACGGCCGCCGCCTGCACCGCCACGACCACGCTGCTGGCCACCGCCGGAGCGCGCGCTGCGCCCTGGACCACCAGTGTTACCACCGGTGTTACCACCGGTGTTACCACCGGTGTTACCACCAGTGTTACCGCCAGCACTACCGCCCGTGGAACCACCGGTGCTTCCCGTGCTTCCCGTGCTCGCTGCGCCGCCGCTCGCGGCTGGCGCGCCGCCCTGATTCTGTTCGTCAGCCATTAAAACTCCAACCCGCCTTCGCGGGCACCGTCGGCCACCGCTTTCACGCGGCCGTGATACACATAACCACCACGGTCGAAGACGACGCTGGTCACGCCTGCATCCTTGGCGCGCGCTGCGATCTTCTTACCGACCTCGAATGACTTCTCGACCTTCTTGCCGTCGATGCCGCTGTCCGTCACGGTCATCAACGTGTGCTGCTTGTTGTCGTCCACGAGCTGCGCGTAGATGTGCTTCTCGGAGCGGAACACGACGAGGCGAGGACGCTCGGCTGTACCGTTCACTTTCTTGCGAACGCGAAAGTGACGACGGGCGCGGAACTGCTCGCGGGTCTGCGGCTTCTTCATCGCTTACTTGCCCCCAGCCTTGCCGGCCTTGCGGCGAACCTGCTCGCCTTGATACTTGACTCCCTTGCCCTTGTACGGCTCGGGCGGACGGAGGCTGCGGAGCTCCGCGGCAACCTGTCCTACGATTTCCTTGTTGGCGCCTTCGACTAGGATCTGCGTCGGAATCGGCGCGCTGAGCTTGATGCCCTTTGGTGACTTGTATTCCACCGGATGGGAGAAGCCCAGCGCGAGCTGCAGACCGTACGGACGAACCTCTGCCTTGTAACCGACACCCACCAGCTCGAGCGTCTTGGAGAACCCGGTCGAGACACCTTCGACCATGTTCGCGACAAGCGTGCGGCTCAAGCCGTGGAGCGCCTTGTGCTTCTGCTCTTCCGAAGGACGCGCGACGACGACCTCGCCGTTTTCCATTGACAACTTCATGTCGGAATGGATGGAACGCTCGAGCTCGCCCTTGGGGCCCTTTACCTTCACATGATTGCCGTCCAGAGTCACCGTGACGTTCGCGGGAACGGGGACCGGCTTCTTTCCGATACGTGACATTGTTTGCTCGATTACCAGACTAGCGCGACGAGTTCGCCGCCGGTGCGCTGCTGGCGCGCCTGGCGGTCCGACATGACTCCGCGCGACGTGCTGAGGATCGCCATTCCGAGTCCATTGCGGACGCGCGGAATCTCGGTGACGCCGACGTAGCGTCGGAGCCCCGGCGTGGAGACGCGCTGCAGGTCACGGATGACCGGCTGGCCGGTGCCCACAGCGTACTTCAGAATTACGCGCAGGATCTGGCGGCCTTCCTCGGTCTCGAGCGTGCGCCAGTCCTGGATGTAGGAATTCTCCTTCAGGATCTGCGCAATCTGGGACTTCACCTTGGAAGCAGGCATGTCAACCCGGCGATGCTTCGCCCGGCACGCGTTGCGGATCCGCGTCAGCATATCCGCAATTGGATCTGTCATACTCATCGATCTACTCTACCTCGTCCCGTCGTATCCGTCGCCGGACGTGCGGGGCTGCTTGGGTGTACGGGCAGGCGTCTGTGCCTGGACCCGGTCTGCTACCAACTCGCCTTGCGGACGCCGGGGATGAATCCCGCGAGCGCCATGTCCCGGAACGCGATACGCGCCAGTCCGAACTGCCGGAGGTACGCACGCGGACGACCGCTGAACTCGCAGCGATTCCGAATCCGCACCACCGACGCATCGCGCGGCATCTTGCGGATAGCGGTGTACGCATCGGCGCGCTGCTCTGCAGTCGACAGCGGGTTCTTGATGATCGCCTTCAGGTCGCGACGCCTGGTCGCGTACTTCGCGACCGTGGCACGACGCTGCTCGTTCTTCTTGATCTTTGAAGTCTTCGCCATTGTGCTCTTCGGTTAACCGTGTACGATGACGGGCTTCTCATCACCGCGGAACGGCATGCCGAGCTCGCGGAGAAGTGCAAGAGCCTGATCGTCCTTGTTCGTCGTGGTGACGAAGGTGATGTCCATGCCGTGAATCTCGTCCACCATGTCGTAGTTGATCTCAGGAAAGATCATCTGCTCCTTGACGCCCATCGTGTAATTGCCGCGGCCATCGAAGGCGCGGGTATTGAGGCCACGGAAGTCGCGGATGCGGGGAATGGCGACCGTCACGAGACGATCCAGAAATTCCCACATGCGCTGCCCACGCAGCGTCACCGACGCACCTATCTCCTGGCCTTCACGCTGGCCGAAGTTGGCGATCGACTTCTTCGCCTTGCGACGAACCGGGCGCTGGCCCGTGATGAGCGCGAGCTCATCAACGACGACGTCCAGAACCTTCGAGTTGCGGATGGCCTCGCCCACGCCGCAGTTGATGACGATCTTCTCGATCGTCGGGACTTCGTGGATGTTGCCGAAGCCATACTGATTGGTGAGGCGCGTGCGAACGGCCGACCTGTAATGCTCGCGAAGGCGCGGCGCAGGAACCGCGAGCGCGGATCCGGCGTGCTCCGTCGGGAGCAGCTGCTTGCGCTCTGTCCCACGACCGGATGCTGCCTTGGTCGAGCTCTTGGCTGACGTCTTTGGCGGTGTGGACTTGGCGGAGGACTTGCCCCCGGCCTTCGCTCCACCCTTGCCGCCTTTGGCGCCGCCCTTGGCGCCGCCCTTCTTGTTGTCTTGCTTGTTTGCCATTTGCTCTATTCCTTAGCGAGTCGCCATCGGGATCGAGTCGCCGCTCTTTACGCTGACGCGCTCCTTCGTACCGTCCTTGTCCGTGCGCGCCTTGACGCGCGTCGGCTTGCCCGACTTCGGATCGATGAGCATCACGTTCGACGCAGCCATAGGGGCTTCCATCTCGCGGATTCCGCCCTCTTCCTCTGCGCTGGTCGCCCGGCGGTGCTTCTTCACGATGTTCACGCCCTTTACCAGGACGCGGTTCTTCTTTCTGAAGACCCGGAGCACGGTACCTTCCTTGCCCTTGTCGTCTCCCCGAACCACGCGAACGGTGTCACCCTTGGCGACGTGCACCTGCACGCGCTGGACGTTCGCCGCATGGCGGTCGGTCGTGAGCCGGTCCTTGGCGGTCTTCCGATATTTCAATACACGCATGCTACAGCACCTCCGGCGCCAGTGAGGCGATCTTCATGTACTTCTTGTCGCGGATCTCGCGGGCGACCGGTCCGAACACGCGCGTGGCGCGCGGCTCTCCGGCGTCGTTGATGATCACGACTGCGTTCTCGTCGAAGCGGATGTAGGAGCCGTCCTTGCGGCGCGTCTCCTTGGCCGTGCGCACAACCACGGCGCGCGCCACGTCCGACTTCTTCACCGTACCGTTAGGAAGCGCGTCCTTGACCGCCACGATAACGACGTCGCCAAGTCCGGCGTACCGGCGGCCTGTACCGCCGAGTACCCGAATGACGAGTGCCCGCTTCGCGCCGGAGTTGTCGGCAACCTTCACCATTGATTCTTGCTGGATCATCGCAGTATCTCGTTAGCGTGCGCGCTCGACGATCTCGATCACTCGGAAGCGCTTGTCCTTGGACAGTGGACGCGTCTCCATGATCCGTACCGTGTCGCCGAGCTTCGCCGAGTTCTCCTCGTCGTGAGCCTTCAGCTTCTTGGTACGCGTCATCATCTTGCCATAAACCGGATGCTTCACGCGGCGCTCGATGGCGACCACTACGGTCTTCTGCATCTTGTCGCTCACGACCTTTCCCGTGCGCACCTTGCGCGCGTTACGTGTCTCCGTCTCGAGCTGTGTCCCCTCGGACGAACCGGCGCCGTTTGTCATGTCAGCCATTCCTTTGCTTCCTCTCGTTCTGCACCGTCTTGAGCCGCGCGATGTCGCGCCGGATGTACCGCAGACGCAGCGGGTTTTCCAGCGTTTCGGTTCCAGAGCGGAACGTCAGCCGGAAGCGCTCTTCCTCGAGCTCATTGATCTTCGCGACGACGTCTCCATCGACCATCTCGCGGATTTCTTCAGCTTTCATCTGAATGCGCCTCCTCACGCTTCACGAACTTCGTCTTCACACTGAGCTTCGCGGCAGCCAGCGCCATTGCCTTCTGCGCGATCTCCAGCGTCACTCCTTCCAGCTCGAACATCATTCTTCCCGGCTTCACGACAGCCACCCAACCCTCGGGCGAGCCCTTTCCCTTGCCCATTCGTGTCTCGGCCGGCTTCTTCGTGATCGGCTTGTCGGGGAAGATGCGAATCCACACCTTGCCACCGCGCTTGATGTGACGCGTGAGCGCTACACGAGCCGCTTCTATCTGACGGTTCGTGACCCAGCCGGGCTCGAGAGCCTGCAGGCCGAAATCGCCGAACGATACCTTCGATCCACGGGTCGCTAATCCCTTGGTGCGACCCTTGAACATCTTGCGGAACTTTACCCGCTTCGGACTCAGCATCTCAATGTCTCCTATGCGTCCGTCGAGTAAGTCTTGCCGCGACGATCCTCGACGATCTCACCCTTGAAGATCCACACCTTGACACCGATCGTGCCGTACGTGGTCTTCGCCGTCGAGGTCGCGTAATCGATGTCGGCACGCAGCGTCTGAAGCGGCACACGACCCTCGTGATACCCCTCCACTCGTGCGATCTCGGCGCCGCCGAGACGGCCACCGCACTTCACCTTGATACCGAGCGCGCCCATTCGCATGGAGCTCTGCACCGCGCGCTTCATCGCGCGACGGAACGAGATGCGCTGCGCAAGCTGATTCGCGATGTTGTCGGCCACGAGCTGTGCATCCAGCTCGGGCCGCTTGATCTCCTCGACGTTGATCCCGACTTCCTTGCCGGAAAGACGGCTCAGCTCGTCGCGCAGCTGATCGACTTCGGTGCCCTTCTTACCGATGACCACGCCAGGACGGCCGGTGTGGATCGTGACGACGACCTTGCCAGGCTTGCGCTCGATGGTGACGTCGCTGATCGCTGCATGACCGAGACGAGCATGCAGATACTTGCGGAGGAGTGCGTCCTCCTTGAGCATCGCGGGCATGTCGCGGTTCGCATAGTAGCGCGAGCGCCAGTTCTTCGAGACACCTAGGCGGAAGCCGATCGGATGTGTCTTCTGTCCCATTACTTGTCTCCCTCGGACTTCTTGGCCGTCTTCTTCGCGGCAGTCTTCGCCGTCGTCTTCTTGGCAGCAGTCTTTTTCGCCGTCGTCTTCTTCACAGCCGGCTTCGCCTTCGCGGCGCGCTCGGACACGTAGATCTCGACGTGGCTCGTACGCTTGCGGATTGGCGTGGCACGTCCCTGCGCGGCAGGCATGAACCGCTTGAGCGACGGACCCTCATTGACCACGGCATGCGATATCACCAGCATGTCGAGGTCGATCGCCTCGTTCGCGATGCGCGCCTTGTACTCGGCGTTCGCGACCGCTGACGAAAGTGTCTTCTCGATCTGCTTCGCCGCATGCTTCTTTGAGAAGCGAAGCAGCGCGAGCGCGTCACTCACGTTCTTGCCACGGATCTGATCGATCACTAGGCGCATCTTGTATGGCGACTGGCGCGTGGTGCGCTGGATGGCGCGCGCACGCGGCGTCAGCACAGGAGTGGCGGCCATCTTACTTGCCACCCTTGGCCGGTACGCCCGACGCCTTCTTGTCCACGGCCTTGTTGCCGGTATGACCACGAAAGAGCCGCGTCGGCGAGAACTCGCCAAGCTTGTGCCCCACCATGTTCTCCGTCACATACACCGGGATGAACTTGTTGCCGTTGTGCACGGCGAATGTATGGCCGACGAAGTCCGGGAGGATCGTGCTCGCGCGCGACCACGTCTTCATGACCTTCTTCTCGTTGCGGCCGTTCATCGTGTCGACTTTCGCCAGCAGCGACTCGTGTACGAACGGACCCTTGCGAACACTACGTCCCATTATCGATTACCCGTCTTAAGACTGCGTCGCCTTACCGCGGCGACGGCCGCGCACGATTAGCCGTGTTGACGGCTTCTTCGAATGGCGTGTCTTCACGCCTTCCTTCTTGCCCCACGGTGACACGACGTTACGACCGCCACGCGTACGACCACCATGCGGGTGATCCACCGGGTTCATGACCTCGCCACGAACCTTCGGACGCTTGCCGAGCCAACGCGACTTGCCGGCCTTTCCGTGCGAGAGCAGCTCGTGCTCGGCGTTGCCGACGATGCCGACAGTCGCCATGCACGTTCCGTGTACCAGCCGCACCTCGGTCGAGCCGAGACGCAGCGTTACATACTCGCCTTCCTTCGCGACTACCTGCGCCGACATCCCTGCCGAGCGCGCCATCTGACCGCCCTTGCCGGGCTTGAGCTCGATGTTGTGCACGTCGGTACCCAGCGGCATCTCGCGCAACGGAACCGCGTTGCCGATACGCGTATCGGAACCGGGTCCCGAGATCACGGTATCGCCTACGCTCAACCCCTTCGGATGCAGGATGTAACGCTTCTCGCCATCCTCGTACTTGACCAGCGCGATACGCGCCGAGCGGTTGGGATCGTACTCGATGTGCTCGACGATCGCCGGCATGCCCGACTTGTTGCGCTTGAAATCGATCACGCGATACTGACGCTTGTGACCACCGCCGCGGCGGCGCATGGAGATGTGGCCGTGATTGTCGCGGCCAGCAGACTTGGGAAGCGGCTCCACGAGCGACTTCTCAGGCGTGCTGCGCGTGATCTCGGCAAAGTCCGATACGGAGCGGAAACGCGAGCTCTTCGTGACCGGCTTGAACTGACGGATTGCCATGGTGGCTGCTTAACCCTCGAAGATGTCGATCGTGTCGCCCTGCTTCAGCGTCACGATGGCCTTTTTCCAATTCGCACGCTTGCCGATCGACTGGCCCACGCGACGCGTCTTGCCACGGCAGTTCATGGTCTGAACCCCGGTCACAGTCACGCCGAACAGCTTCTCGATCGCGGCTCTGATCGCCGTCTTGTTCGCGTCGGATGCCACTTCGAAAGTGTACTCCTGGCGATCCTGATATGCGGCCGAGGTCTTCTCGGTCATGATCGGACGGACGACGGTACGGTACAGTGTTGCCATGGTTTACTTCCTCTTCCTAGCCGAGGTCTTCGCCGCTGAACGCTTCGTGCCCGAAGTCTTCTTGGCCGTGGTCTTCTTGGCCGTGGTCTTCCGAGCGGCCTTCTTTGCGGTGGCCTTCTTAGCGGCGGTCTTCGCTGCCGACTTCTTCGCCGAAGGAACCTTCCTGGCGGTCTTCACGGTCTTGGAAGTGGTCTTCCGCACCGGTTTGTCCCCTTCGGCGACAGGAGAGAGCGACTGCCCGATCGCACCCGACTCCACCAGCACCACGTCACTCCACAGAATGTGGTACGTGGACGCGTCCGAGAACGGCATCACGTGAGCGGTCGGGAGATTGCGGCAGCTCAGGTACACATTCTTGTTCACGCCGTCCGTGAGGATCAGAACCTTGCGTCCGCTCACGCCCAGCGACTCCAGCAGACCGACGAGCTGGGCCGTCTTGGGCGCATCGTAGTCGAACCGGTCGATCACGTACAGAGAATCCTCGGAAGCGCGAGCGTTGAGGGCGCTCTTGCGAGCGAGCACCTTGACCTTCTTGTTCGTCGCCATCGTGTAGTCACGCGGCGACGGACCGAAGACCGTACCACCGCCAACCCAGTGCGGAGCACGCGTCGAGCCCTGACGAGCACGACCGGTTCCCTTCTGCTTCCACGGCTTCTGGTTTCCGCCGGTGACAATGCCGCGCGTCTTGGTGGACGCGTTGCCCTGACGCTGATTCGCCAGATACGCCTTGACGGCGTGATGCATCACCGGGAAGTTGATCGTGCCGTCGAAAAGATCGGTCGGGAGCGTGACAGCGTCCCGCTGCGTACCGCCGGCCGTATAGGCCGCCGCGCTGCGCACCGTCACTTCCTGCTCTGTCGTTTCTGTGTCAGCCATGATTAAGCCTGCTTGCGGATCATCACGATCCCGCTGCGGGGACCGGCGATGCTGCCGCGGATGTAGATCAGGTTGCGCTCGGCATCGATCTTCTCGATGCGAAGATGAGTCTGCGTGTGACGCTCGTCACCATAGTGACCGGGCATCTTCTTGCCCTTGATGACGCGCGACGGATCCGTGCCGGGTCCGATGGAACCGGGACGACGGTGCTTGGTGTTACCGTGCGTGTTCGGTCCGCCGCCGAAGCCCCAACGCTTCACGACACCCTGGAAGCCGCGACCCTTGGTCGTGCCGGTGACTTTCACTGTATCGCCAACTGCGAAGATCGACAGGTCGATCAGGTCACCAACGTTGTAAGCCGGGATCTCGGGATCCTTGCCAGGCGCGTCGTCGATGCGGAAGGAGCGCAGTGTGTGCGGCGGCGCTTCAAGTCCAGCCTTCGCGGCGTGACCGATCTCAGCCTTGTTCGCACGGCGGCCCCGCGGATCGCGCTCACCCTGCTTGGACTCGCGCGCAAGGCGCTGCGTGCCAAAGCCGAGCTGAACCGATGCAAAGCCGGACTCGTCCTTGTTGGTCACGAACACTACCGGATTCGGTGGCGCCTCGACGACCGTGCACGGGATCTGCTGGCCCTGCTCGTTGAATATCTGGGTCATGCCCAGCTTCTTTCCGATAATTCCAATCATTGTAGTTCTACTCGACCTTGATCTCGACGTCCACACCAGCCGGCAGATCCAGCTTCGTCAGCGCGTCAACAGTCTGCGCCTTTGAATCGAGGATGTCGATCAGGCGCTTGTGCGTCTTGAGCTCGAACTGCTCCCGCGACTTCTTGTCGACGTGCGGCGAACGGAGAACCGTCCAGCGCTGTGTCTTGGTGGGGAGCGGAATCGGTCCTGAAACCGATGCGCCGGTCTTCTCAGCCGTGCGCACGATGTCAGCCGATGCCTGATCGATCACTGCGTGATCGAAAGCCTTGAGCCGAATGCGAATCTTGCCAGCCATTATGCGAGTCCTGGTTACTGAAGTATCTTCGCGACGACGCCGGCACCGACGGTGCGGCCGCCTTCACGGATCGCGAACCGGAGGCCCTCGTCCATCGCGATCGGCGTGATCAGCTCGATCGTCATCTGGACGTTGTCGCCCGGCATCACCATCT
>JBBRBY010000004.1:0-92189 GCA_038205315.1 Gemmatimonadales bacterium
GTGTCGGGGATGAAGAGTCCACCGCGCATCTGCTCGGTTTCCTCGAGTGCCTTGATGACCACACGGTCCGCGAGCGGCTTGACGGTGGTGGCGGTCTTGTCTGCCATAGAGCGCCTCTATGTAATTGGAAGAGTTGGAAAGTTCGTTAGCACTCACCGACGGCGAGTGCTAACACCGAAAGATAAGGCAATCGGCCCCTTCATTCAACCCTTACGGACCTTCGATCACCTGTTCGAGAGAACGCCGTGAGCCAACCTGAGCCCCTTCAGGGTGAGAGCCGGGTCCACTGCGTCGAATTCCGCGCAGAAGGCGCGAAAGCTCTCCGCCAGGCCGCCCGTGGCTACCACGTATGGCTCCTCCGGGTGCGGCCACTCTGCCTTGATCCGCCGGATCAGGCCATCGATCGAATCCGCGGCCCCGAAAACCACGCCCGCTCGAATGCAGTCGGCGGTGTTCGTCCCGATGGCGCGCGCGGGTGTGGCGAGCGCGGTGGTCGGCAGCATCGCAGTCTTCGAGAACAGGGTCCAGGCAGAGGTCTGGACGCCGGGTTGTATGATGCCACCAAAGAAGGAGCCGGCCGCGCTCACGCAATCGTAGGTCGTAGCCGTGCCCATGTCCACGACGATGCAGTCACGCCGATACAGCTGGCTGGCGGCGAGTGTGTTGACGACGCGGTCCGCTCCAACCGTCGCTGGCTCGTCCACGTCCAGCGTAATCGGAAGCGCGGATCGCGAATCGACGACGAGCGGCGTCACACCAAACGCGAGGTCGCACGCATCCACCAAGCTCTGCGTCATCTGAGGTACCACCGAACAAAGAGCGACCCCGTTCACCGCGGCGGCGTCAAGGCCCTCTGCCGCCACGAGTTGCAGCAGCAGCACGCGCATCTCATCCGATGTCCGCGGAGCCGCCGTGGTCAGCCGCCAGTGCGCGCGGAGCACATCTCCATCAAAGACGCCACCCGTGGTTTCCGTGTTCCCGATGTCGATGGCAAGAAGCATTGATCAGTCCCAGTTTTCGAGTACGAGTGATCCACTTCGGACGCGCGCAGTCGAATCGGCCATCTCCACCAGCAGTTCGCCGACTTCGGATATTCCCAGCACCCGGCCGCGAAGCGGCTCGGTGCACAGCTTCCCGCGCGCCAGATCGCGCGCAGCGTATTCGTCCATCTCCTCAGACGTCAGCGACCCTGTCATCTCCGCGGCTGCGCGCAACTCGGGCACCAGAGCGCACACCACCTCGCTTCGCGACGTGCCGGCCTCGAGCGCAGCCGCGGCCCGGACCTCGGACGGTTGGTGCATGTTCACGCCGAGTCCGATCACCACCCAGTCCAGCCGGTCCCCGCGCCAGCGAGCTTCAACGAGCACGCCGGCAAGCTTGGCATCGTCCACGTAGAGATCGTTGGGCCACTTGAGTCTCACAGGCTCAGCCGAGAACGCGTCGAGAGCCCGCGCCGCCGCGAGCCCCATGCGAAGCGACAGAACGTCCAGCGAAGAAGTATCTGACGGTCGTTCGAGCAACGACATCCAGATCCCTCGCTCAGGCGATGACCAGTGCTTCCCGCTGCGACCACGTCCCGCGGCCTGCGCATCGGCGAGTACGACAGTCCCTTCGGCGGCGCCTCTCGCCGCGAGCGTGTGAGCTTCGTCCATGGTCGATCCGACAACGTCGAACAGCGCGACTTCAGCCGCACCGCATCGCCCAGCGAGATCCGCAGCGCTGACGCCGTCGTACGCCGCCGCGCGGATAGCGTCAGCCACCGCGAGCGAAATAGATCGCGAGCACTGCCAAACCCAATACTACGCGGTAGATCGCGAACACTCCGTATGAATGGCGGCTCACATACCTGAGCAGCACGGATATCGCAAGCCACCCGCTTATCGCCGACGCAACTACTCCTACAAGCAAAGGCATACCGAGGCCGGACTCCCGCAACAGGTGCGGACCCTTCAGTATCACGGCTGCGGCGATGATCGGCATGCTGAGCAGGAAGCTGAAGGCGGCCGCGCCGTTCCTGTCGAGCCCAAGCGCGCGAGCCGCCGTAATGGTGGAACCCGAGCGTGACACTCCCGGAATGAGTGCGAAGACCTGCGCCGCACCGATCACTATCGAATCCGTCCACGTCATTCGCGTGATGGGACGATCGCTGCGCGCGAAACGATCCGCAAGCCACAGGAGGATTCCGAGTACGATGAGCGCGCTGGCGATGAGGGCGGGACTACGAAAGGCTGTTTCTGCCTTCTTCTCCAGCAGCAGCCCGAATATGCCTCCCGGTATCGTCGCGACGACGAGAAACGCGGCACGTTTCTGCTCGACGGTCTCGATCTTTCGCGTCATGACAATCTGCCACGCAGACTGAATCAGAGCGACCCATTCTGCGCGGAAATACCAGATCACGGCGATCAGTGTGCCGAAGTGCAGTGCGACGTCGAACGACAGTCCTGGATCGGGCCAGTTGAACAGCCACGGCGCGAGCGTGAGGTGCGCGGAGCTGCTTATCGGGAGAAACTCGGCGAATCCCTGAAGGAGGCCGAGTACGAGCGCCTGGAATATCGTTGGCATGTGTAGTGATCAGTGTGCGTCGGAAGGTTGTTCGATGGCCCTTCTGTACAGCTCTTCGTACTGCGATACGATCGTGTCAAGCGAGAAGCGTCGTCGCGCATCCTCTGCTCCGGCAGCGGCCATGCGTGCGTGCAGGGTGGCATCGGTCAGGATCGAGAGCGCGCCCGATGTCATAGCGGCCACGTCACCGGGCGGATAGAGCAGTCCCGTCACACCGTCTGTGACGACTTCCGGCAGCCCGCCCGAGTTGCTGCCCACAACGGGCACACCAGACGCCATCGCTTCGAGCGCGCTCAGGCCGAACGATTCGCTCGCCGTTGGCAACAGGAAGAGGTCGGCATCCGCGAGCAGCGGCGCGACTGCATCGATCTTGCCAAGGAAGAAGACGGAGTTGAAAACGCCGAGGGCGCGCGCCTCCTCCTCCGCCGCGGGGCGCTCCGGGCCGTCACCGACCATCACCAGCACGCTCGGAACGCGCTCCGCCACCCCCGCAAAGATTCGCACCACGTCACGCACACGCTTCACCGCCCGGAAATTCGAGATGTGCATGAGGACCTTCCTCATGTTCGTGAAGGGCAGCCCGTCAGCGTCGTCGTAGCGAGCGCGGTTGTAGACAGCCGGATCGATGAAGTTGGGGATCACGGCCACGCGACAGCCCGTGCAGTGGAAGGCGTTGAACGTCTCGTCGCGCAGGAAGTCGGAGACGGCGGTGATGCGATCGGACTTCTCTATCGAGAACTTGGTGATGGCGTGGAACGACGGATCCTGGCCGACGATTGTGATGTCGGTACCGTGCAGGGTCGTCACCACCGCAACGTTCTTCTTCTCGGCGCGGAGCATCTCACGAGCGATCCAAGCGCTCGTCGCGTGCGGAATCGCATAATGGCAGTGCAGCACCTGAATGTCGTGTGCCTTCACCACTTCGTGCATCTGTACCGCCAGCGCGAGATCGTACGGCGGAAACTCAAAGAGCGGATACTTCTCGCCTACCTGCACCTCGTGGAAGAACACCCTTGGCAGGAAGGACGGGAGCCGGAAGGGCTGCCTGTAGCTTATGAAGTGCACCTCGTGACCGCGCTCGGCGAGCGCGATACCCAGTTCGGTGGCGACCGCACCCGAGCCGCCGTACGTCGGGTAGCATGTTATTCCAATGTTCATGAGAGTTGGTGTCTGAACCAGGTGCGTTGGCGCTTGGCGTACTGGCGCGTGTCGATGATTGCGCGCTCACGCGCTGCGTCGAGAGAGATGCTGCCCTCCACGTGAGCACGCATTACGCGGTAACCCGACGCCTTCCAGGCGATTGCGTCGGCCGGGACTCGTTCCATGAGCTGAGAGATCTCGTTCAGCCAGCCAGCGGCCAGCATCTGATCAATTCTCGTTTCGATGTGCTCGCGTAGTGACGCGCCTGGATCCACAATCTCGTAAACCGGTGTGAAGCCAAGATCCGTTACGGGTGGCTCATCGAATGGCGGGTCGAACAGCGACTTGATATAGAAACCCGTGCCGCCAACGATTACGGGAACCTTTCCCATGTCGCGCGCCTTCCTGATCCAGTCCGCGGCGTCGCGTGCCCACTGGTAGGCGCTGTAGTGCTCGGCAGGCTCGACGACGTTCACACCGAAATGTACGACGCTGGCGAGATCTTCAGGAGAGGGCTTGGCAGTTCCGATGTCGAATCCACGGTAAATCTGGCGGCTGTCGGCGGAAATGATCGCGATGTCCTGGTGTCTCGCTGCTTCCATCGCGCGCCCGGACTTGCCGGCGGCTGTAGGTCCGACAATGACCCGAATCTCAGAGCCTTCCAAAACGCCTGTCTACTTCGGCCCATGCCAGCTGGACTATGGTGGATCGTCCGTGCACGTCATGCGCAGGGAGCGTGGTGTCTCTCAATGCGGCGAAGAGTGCCCGCATCTCGCTCTCCGAAAGCGCGTCACCGCTCTTGATCGCGGCCTTGCACGCAATGGTCGCCACCAGCCGTTCATGCCGCGCCGCAGATGACGGAGCGCGATCACCCGTAAGTGCGGCTATCGTGTCACGAAGGCAGCGCTCGGCGTCGAATCGAGGATGCGGAAGCGGCACCGCGTGGACAATGAGTGCGTTTCCCCCGAAAGGTTCGATTTCGAATCCGAGCCTGTCGAAGTGCTGTCGATTCTCGTCGTACGCCTCCAGCTCGTCCGCACCGAAGGTGAGTGTGAACGGGAGCAGCAGCCGCTGTGCGGTGGCTGCACCACTCTCCAAATCACGCATGAACTGCTCGAACAACACTCGCTCGTGCGCCGAGTGCTGGTCGATGAGGACGACGCCCTCGTCATGTTCGAACATGATGTACGTGCGGCGGAGCTGTGTCAGCGGGGGAATGCTCGTATCCACAGCAACGGCCGGTGCGGGCGACTGATCACTACCAGCGCCGCCGGCGTCGCTATCGATTCTTGCCGCCGTGGGGCCGTTCGCCGCGTGAAAGAGTGGCGTATCGTCGCGCCGAACCGAGAGGACGTCTGCCTCGTCCACCGCGGGCGCGGTGACCGCGGTGGCGCCCACCCCTCCGAAAAACGATCGGCCCATCGCAGCTGAGCTGTCGAAGGTGCCGAGTGCGCGGCGGACGGCACGCTCGACCGCGCGCTCGACGGTCCATCTGTCCTGAAAACGAATCTCGGCCTTTGCCGGATGCACGTTCACATCGACAGACTCCGCCGGTAGAGCGATCTCGAGGTACAGCGACGGCCTTGTTCCCGCGGTGATGGTAGAGCGGAACGCAGACTCCGCCGCGCGCACGATTCCCGCATCCCGAATGGCACGACCATTAACACTAAGAAACGTTCGGCGGGTCGCGGTGCCGACGTTCGCAGGCCGCTCCACGAGCCCACTCACGTGGATGACACCGGCGACGTCATCGACGTCTAGGAGCCCGTCGGCATACGGCACTCCCCAGAGCGCGCCGAGCCGCACCCGGAGTGACGCGGCCGGCGGTGTAGCGAGCGCTCTACGCGAATCATGTGTCAGCTCGAAGCGAACATCCCGCCGCACCAGCGCGAGCGTCGTGACCGACTCGGAGATAGCTCGCCATTCGGAGCGTGCGCCGCGAAGGAACCGTGCACGGGACGGCGAGTTGTAGAACAGATCGGACACCGACACCGTGGTGCCACGACGGCGCTGTGCAGGTGTCACCCGCGGTGCCTCGCCTCCCTGTGCTTCAGCGCGAGTGCCGTCACCGTCCGACGTTGCCGTTTCGATGCTGATCCTCGAGACCGAGCAGATCGCAGGGAGCGCCTCTCCGCGAAAACCAAACGTCCTCACGCCACTCAAATCGGCGGATGTGCGGATCTTGGACGTCCCGTGCCGGGCCAGCGACAGGACAGCGTCCCGGGAGTCCATGCCGGATCCGTCGTCGCTCACGCGTATCAGCGATCGTCCGCCATCCTGAACCGTTACCTCGATGCTCAGGGCGCCGGCGTCGAGCGAATTCTCGATCAGTTCCTTGACTACCGAAGCCGGACGCTCGACTACCTCGCCAGCGGCTATCTGGTCGGCGACGGCACTTGGAAGAACGCTGATCACGGGCACGCAGTTGATCGTAGCGCGCCAGCCGAGCAACTACAAGCGGCCGTGCTCGCCGCCGTGGTCAATCCTCCTCGTCCGCGTCGCCCGGCTTTCGTCGCCGTAGCAGGAGAACGCCGAACATAACGATCGCGACTGCCGACGCCGTCACGGCCACCACCAGCGAATTGGCGCGGATGAGCCTCATGAGAGCTGGAAACGGTGTGTCGCCGATGGTATCCCTCGGAACCGTAACACTGTCCGCCGACGTTGCCGTAGCGGCAGCAACTGTCATCGGGATGGAGGGCGTCATGGCGAGCTCATACCGCCCGCTGGTCGGATTGAAGAAGTCGTAGCGAACTGCTGGAAGAACCATGTCTCCGGCGATCCGTGGTGTCACGACCCAGTCGAATTCCTTCGATCCGCGGACCACCGCGCCACTCGAATCCCAGACCACCCGCTCGTCTCCCGGAACCAGCGACGCCCAGTCTACCTGAAGCGCCGGTCGCGCGAGAAGCCGAAGGTTGCCGGCGCCGGACAGACGCATCGTCACGGTGAAGGGGTCGCCGACACGCGGCGCGCTGCCGTCGGTGATCAACGTATCGCGAAACTCCCCAACGGCACCGGCAAATGCGACCGGACGTCCCGCCGCCGGAAGTGCCTTCGCAGTGAAGGTCACCGCCTGTGAGGTCGTTGCGAATGTGCGCGGTGGACTGAAGTAGTCGTCGCCGTCGGGAAGCGTGTACTTCAGAGTCGCCGCCGCCACGGTGTAGGTTCCCGGCAGGAGCGGAAACATCGCTCGATGGTATGCGAAACGTCGAAACGGTGCGCCATTCACCATGACCGTCGTGATTGCCGCCGTGTCGAACGGAAAATCATAGAGCGTGACGCCCGACACGTCCGCGGGTGTGAACACCGGGTTGGCGCGCAGCCGCTTACGCGCTACGTCGTCGACCAGCGTTACAGCATCGTAGTTCACCTGCTGGCCCGCGTAGACCGTATCGGGCGAGACGTGCGTCTGAAACTGCACGACACCGATCTGTGCCACTACCAGGACAAGACCGATCACCAGTCCTTCCCGCGTGGCGGAGGCTGCGGCACGTTTTTCTGCTGTTTTCTACCCTGCACGTCCTGCTCCTCTCGTGCCGCGTTGTTTAGAACCGCATCGGCCTGTTGCGTTCCCAGTCCGCCGGCCGATGGTCGCGGCTGTGGCGCGGCACCGCCACCACCACCTCCTCCTCCTCCACCGCCTCCGCCACCGCCTCCCGATTGCTTGTGGACGCGGAGCGCGAGCTCGTAGTTCCACTTTGCGTCGAGGTCGTCCGGGATCAGTGTCAGCGCACGCCTGTAATGCGCGAGCGCGCTGTCGAGCGGCACAGCTGCAGTATCACCGTGAAGCTTGCGTCCGGTAACAAGATACGCCCATCCCGAGTTGAACGTCGCGTTGAACGCCAGCTTCCCGTGCCGCGCTTCCACGGAATCGAGGATTGGCACCGCGCTGGCGAGCGAATCGTGGGCCAGAAGCGTTGTGCCGCGGTTGTACGCCAATATTTCAGCTTTTCCCGACGGGGAACATGCGGCGAGACTGCCGGTGGCAATGATCGCCGCCGCTGCGAGCCGCCGTCGTGAACGAAGCGCGAGAAGCGTATCGAGGAGGAGCAGAAGCAGCGCCGGCGCGATGAGCCACTGGAACCGTGGCCGCAGGTCGGTACCGGTCTGCACTGCGTGCGCTGCAGTCTTGAGTCGCTCGATCGCGGTCCGGATCCTCGCGGCCTTGTTGGAAGCATCGGCCGGTATGAAGACGCCACCGGCGGAATCCGCGGCCGCGCGAAGAAACTCAGGGTGATACTGTGTCACCACCACCTGTCCACCAGCATCGCGCTTGACGCTCGTCACACCATTCATCACGACTGGTATCGTCGTCCCCCGCGTCGTGCCGAATCCCACGGTGATTAGCTCTATGCCGGCATCTCTGGCCTTCCTGGCTTCCGTCACCACGTCACCGAGTGGCTCGAAGGCCTCGCCATCGCTCATGAGAACGATCGCCTTGTTTCCGTTTCCCTTTCCCAGACTCAGCAGCGCCGTGCCCTGCCGAATGGCGCTGGAAAGGGAGCTTCCCGCCTCGCCGACGACGGTGGGGTCCAGATTGTCGAGGTACAGCGCGAGCGCGCCATCATCGGAGGTCAGTGGAGTGAGGATGTACGACCGTCCTGCGAAGGCGATCAGTGCGAACTGGTCATCCGGCGACTCGGCCTGCAGCTGACGCACGACCTGCTTCATCTTCGCGAGTCGCGACGGCTGTTCGTCGGCAGCCGTCATCGACAATGACGCATCCAGCGCGAGTACAACATCCACGCCACTCCTGTTCACGGTCGAGCTCTCCTGACCCCAGCGTGGTCCTGCCACGGCGGTGCCGAGGAGCGCAAGTGCCAGAACGATGCGCGCGTTGTGCCACCGACCGCGTCGGGTTCCGATCGGGGCAAGCCGGGCCAGCATGGCGCGCGTTCCGAGCATTGCGAGACGGCGTACTCGTGAGCGTCGTCCCGCGATGAGCGCCGCAGCACCGGCCGCGGGAAGAATCACCGCCAGCGCCAGCGCCCATGGCCACTCCATGAAGCGCATCATGGTAGCGGCGCTCGCACGGCTGCCACGCTTAGCTCCAGCAGCAACGCAACAACTGCAACTCCCAACGGCCAGCGGAACAGCTCGGTGTATCTCACATATGTGGACGACTGTACCGGACTGCGCTCCAGCGCGTCGATCTGCCCGTAGATATTCTGCAACGCAGACGCATCCACTGCGCGAAAGTACCGGCCGCCCGTCATGCGTGAGATGTTCGCAAGCAGCGCCTCGTCGATCTCGACCGGCTGATTCTCGAACCGAAGGCCGTACACTCCGCGACCGACCGGCACCGGCGCCATGCCCTGCGTGCCCACTCCAATAGTGTAGATCTTGATCCCGAACGCCGCCGCCGCGCGCGCGGCCGTCATAGGGTCTATGTCTCCCCGGTTGTTCACGCCGTCGGTTAGGAGGATCATGACCTTCGATTTTCCGGGCGCGTTGCGCAACCGGTTGGCCGCCGTCGCTATGGCCGTTCCGATCGCCGTCCCATCCTCGAGCTGACCGGCCTGCAGGTTGTCCACCGCCTGCATGAGGACAGGGTAGTCCGTGGTAAGCGGCACCTGCGTCAACGCTTCCGCCGCGAATGCGACCAGGCCTATGCGGTCCGAAGAGCGTCCCGCGATGAATCGCTTGACGGTGGCCTTGGCCACTTCAATCCGGTTCGACGGCTGGAAATCCTCGGCGAGCATCGAGCTGGACAGATCAATGAGCAACACGATGTTGATTCCCTGCGTCGTGACATTTTCTGCGTGACCGACGCTGCGTGGTCTTGCGAGTGCAACGATCAATCCGATCAGCACGAGATTTCGGAGGAGGAAGAGCAGCCGCTCCACGCCCGATCCTACGTGCGGGCCGCGCGCAAGCGTCGAGGTGCGCGAAAAGGTAATCGCCGGCGGCCTGCGGCGTGCGCGAAGAATCCACCAGACGGGCAGCGCGACGAGCAGCGGCAGTGCCCACGGTGCAATTATCTGAACTGTCGTAAACGGGATCACGCTGCCTTCTCCAGCGCCGCCGCTTCCGCCTCAAGCGCGGAATTCACCGCTGCCACGATCGCCCTTGCCTCGGCGCCGATGTCGCGCGCACGATCTGCAGTCGAGCGCTCGCGCGCAAACTTGATTCTGTCGGTCTCGTCCAGAACGGCGATCACACGCTGCAACGGCACGGCGTTCGCCGGGCGCAGCCGAATGGCGAGTTCATGCGTCGTCGCGGAGCGCATCGCGGGTGGCACCACGGACGCCAGGTAGACACGCATTACGGCCGCCATCAATACGGCGTGACGCTCCGGCGCTCCCGCCGCGATGAGGTTTTCGGACTCGATCCTGCGAAACTCCTTCTCCGCCGTTTGGAACGGAGTCAGGCCCCGAGCCCGGCGCTCGCGCCACCTGCGCCACCTGCGCCACGCGTAGATGAGTACGCCAACAATTGCGGCTATAAGCGCTCCGATGAGCCACGGCAGCCAGTTGAACACTGGAACAGGTACGACTGGCCGGAACGGCTTCGGCTTCCGGAGCGCGGTGTCCCGCGGCAGCACGGAGCGTACGTATACCTGAAATCCGTTGAGTGGAACGAGCCGCGCACCTGCGCTCGTTACGACGGTGAGGGTGTCAAGGCCTATTCGTTGAAATCCAGTATCCCACGCGGCGAGGGTATAGTTCGCCGTTGCGTAGGTGAAGCCGCCGACGGAGGAGTCACGCCGAACCGACGGCCCCGCAGAATCTACATGCGCCGCGCTGTCCGGCCGTGCCGGAAATGTGACGCGGATCCCCGCAGGAACTTTCACAACGACTGTCGCGACAAAATGCTGGCCCACGGTCGTCGTTTCCGGACGCACCGCCGTTCCGGCCTGAACCTGCGCGGTCGCGTTCGCCGCGTAACAGATCACTCCGATCGACGCCGCGAGAAGCGAGAGCAGCGAGCGCCGCATCATCAGCGCAGCCTCGCACGCGTCTCGCGTGTCCGAAAGAACCTGAGCAGCGGCTCAATGACGGTACCATCGGTCGTGAGCTCGACCTCGTCCACGCCCGCGCGACGAAGCACGCGGCGGCGCACGGCGAGCTCAGCCGAGACGTGCTCTGCATAGGCAGCGCGCACGCGGCGGTCGGTCGTGTCCACCTCGAGATACTCTCCGGTCTCCGGGTCACGCATGCGCGCAAGACCGACGCTGGGGAGTGCCTGCTCTGCGGGATCGTTCAGTGTGACTGCGACCACATCGTGACGCCGGCCCAGCACCTTGAGCGCGTGCTCGTATCCCTCGTCCTGGAAGTCCGAGACGAGAAAGATCACCGTATGCTGGCGGAGAGTACGCTGCATGTATTCCAGCGCCGGAATGAGATCGGTCTTGGTTCCCTTGGGCTCGAATGCGAGAAGGTCGCGCACGATGCGCAACACGTGACGCTTGCCCTTTCGCGGCGGCACCACGTGCTCGATACGGTCCGTGAAGAAGATGAGACCGACACGATCGTTGTTGCGGACAGCCGCGAGAGCTATCACGGCGGCAAACTCCGTCATCATGTCGCTCTTGAAGCGAGCGACACTGCCAAAGCTCTCCGAGCCCGAGATGTCCAGCGCGAGGACGATCGTGAGCTCGCGCTCCTCGACGTAGCGCTTGACGAACGGCCTGTTCATTCGCGCGGTGACGTTCCAGTCGATCGCGCGTACCTCGTCGCCGGGCGTGTATTCGCGCACTTCCGCGAACTCCATTCCCTGCCCCTTGAAAACCGAACGGTACTCGCCCGCGAATAGCGCATCCACGAGCCCGCGCGTCTTGAGTTCTACACGCTTTACCTGCTTCAGTATCTCGGGCGAGATCCGCACCGCGCGCGGAACGGGCGCTTCCTTCTGCGTTACGCGACGCTTCAGGAAATCGAGCATGGCGACTACGGTGCCGGAATAGCGTCGAGGATGCGCGACACGATGTTGTCGCTGGTGACATCCTCCGCCTCCGCCTCGTACGTGATGAGCACGCGGTGACGCAGCACGTCCGGCGCTATCGCCTTGACGTCGTCCGGCGTGACGTACGCGCGGTCACGCAGGAAGGCGATGGCTCGGGAACCCTGAGCCAGCGCAAGCGTGGCTCGCGGGCTCGCGCCGTATTCGATGAGCGGCGCAAGATCCGGGAGGTTCGCGTCCTTCGGATTACGCGTCGCCTCCACTATGTCCACGATGTAATCCACGATGCGATCGTCCATGTACAGCTCGCCGATACGCTTGCGTGCGGCAAGTATCGCCTCCGGGGTCGCGACGTGATGCACGGGAATCTCGTCCTTGCCCGCCATGCGCCGCAACACCTCCTTTTCCTCGTCACGCGTCGGATAACCCACGAACAGCTTGAGCATGAAGCGATCGATCTGCGCTTCGGGCAGAGGATACGTGCCTTCCTGCTCGATGGGATTCTGGGTCGCGAGTACCAGGAACGGCTCTTCCAGATGGTACGTGGTGCCGCCGATGGTGACCTGCTTCTCCTGCATGGCTTCGAGCAGCGCCGCCTGAACCTTGGCTGGCGCCCGGTTGATCTCGTCCGCGAGCACGATGTTGGCGAAGATCGGGCCCTTCTTCACGGAAAAGCTGCCCGTGGACTGGTCGTACACTTGTGTGCCGATTACGTCGGCCGGAAGCAGATCAGGGGTGAACTGGATTCGCTGAAAGCTCGTATTGATGGTCTCGGCCAGCGTCCGAACGGTGAGTGTTTTCGCGAGGCCCGGAACACCCTCGAGCAACACATGACCGCCGGTCAACAGCCCGACCAGCAATCGCTCCACCATGTAGTGCTGCCCTACGACTCGCTTCCCAACCTCACCGATTACCGCGTTGACCAGTACCGTGTCTTCCATGTGGTGGCTGCTTGACCAGTGATGTGAGTAAGTCTGTTTCCCGCTTGTTGAGCGGCCTGCTCGCTCCGCTTGCGAGCGAGCCGAGGCGTATCGGACCAAACGTAGTACGCACCAGTCGTTCCACTTCCAATCCGAGGGCAGCGCAGATGCGCCGCACTTCGTGGTGCCGTCCCTCCGTCAGCGTGACCTGGAACTCGTAATGCCGTCTGCCTGGGATGGCCGTGGCATTCACCGCCGATGGTCTCGCCGTGCCATCCTCCAGCTCGATTCCCCGCATGGCCTCGCGAGCCGCGGCGATCGCATCTCCGCGTACCGTTGCGACGTAGGTTCGTTCCACCTCGTGACTCGGATGCGTGAGCCCGTGCGCCGCGGCGCCGTCGGTCGTGAGAAGGAGAACGCCCTCGGTCAGGTAGTCCAGCCGCCCCACATACGTGAGCCCCGGGTGATCCTCGACGAGGTCGAACACCGTCTTCCGTCCGCCGGGATCTCTACGCGTGGTCACGACGCCGGTTGGCTTGTTGAGCATAAGCCAGACGGTCCTGGGCGGAGCCCCCACGCGTCGTCCATCAACAAGAATCTTGTCCGACCCCGGATCGACGACCTGGCCGATCATCGCTACCTCGCCATTCACCGTGACGCGTCCGGCGGCTATCAGCTCCTCGGCCTTCCTGCGCGATGCAATGCCAGCGCGCGCGAGCGCACGCTGCACGCGCATGGCTTCACCCGTCACGAAGCCTGCGACATCGCCGGCCTGAGAGCCACCGTCAATTCGTCTGCGCGCGGCAGCTCACCAAGGTGACGCAGCGCAAAATGCTCAAGGAACAGCGGGGTGGTGCCGTACAGCAGCGGACGGCCCATTCCCTCACCTCGTCCCGTGACATCCACAAGACCGCGCTCCTGCAGAGACTTGAGGATCGCACCCGCACCAACGCCGCGAATGTCCTCGATCTCGAGCCTGCCGATCGGCTGGCGGTACGCAATTATCGCCAGCGTCTCGAGCGCCGCGCCGGAGAGCCGCTGCGGCCGCGCCGCAAGCTGCGCGCGCTCGATGGCCTCGGTGTACTCGGGTCGCGTGAGTATCTGCCATCCGTTGCCGAGAGCCACCAACTCCACACCGTGGCCTTCGTTGTCGTAACGCTCGCGAATCTCGTCCAGCGCCGCCGAAATCGCCGCCGGCGTCGCTTCCGAGTCGAGCTCGCTCAGCGTGTCCGATGAAATTGGTCGAGCGCTTGCGAAAAGCGCTGCCTCGAGCAACCTAGCTAGCGGTGTCACCACTCAACTCCATCGATGCAAACGGTTTGGGCTGCGCGATGCGCAGCTCGCCACTCTTCGCCAGCTCGAGCAGCGCCAGAAGGACTGACAGTATCTGCCACGGTTCCGCATCCCGCGGCACGATGTCACTCCAGCGGGCGTGCGTACGACGCGCCATCACAGCACGAATCGACTGCATGGCACCATCCACATCGAGCGCACGCGGAATGACGTCGTGAATTATTGGGCGCTTTGCCTGACGCAGCACGCGGTCGACAGCGGCGAACAGATCGGCAAGCGTGGCCGCGAATGGACGATCTTCGCGGTCGACGGGCTCGTCCTGAACCTGAACGTAGGTTCGCGCGAACCGGTTGCGGCGGTCGTCGCCCAGCCGCTCCAGCACGTCGACGACCTCGCGCACCTGCTGATACTCGAGCAGTCGTCGAACCAGCTCTGCGCGCGGATCCTCCCACGCCTCCAGGCCCTCGGGCCGTGGCAACAGCATCTGTGCCTTGATCCGGAGCAGCCGAGCTGCCATTTCCAGATATTCGGCGGCATCATCGATGGGCATCCCGTGAATCCGCGCAAGGAACTGCTCCGCGATTCGCGCGATCGGAATGTCGTAGATGTCCACCTGTTCATCACGGATCAGGGAGAGCAGCAGGTCGAGCGGCCCGGAAAACTCGGGAAGCTCGACGATGAAGCCCCTTCCCGCGGATTCGGCCTCCGTTTCATGCAGCGCGCCCTCCAGTTCCGCAATCGTCACAGAACGCCCTGCCACGGAAGCAGAAAGCCGCCTGAGAGGCTGAAAAGGAAGTTCGTGATGGCTTCCGCCGGATACAGCCACCAGCTCAGCAGCGGCCCGCCCAGGAAGAGCAGCGCGTATATGAGGAGCAGGCCGAATCTGCTGATTCGCTCATACGAAAGCGCCCACGCCGGCGGTAGGACGTATTTGAAGACGTGCGACCCATCCAGGGGCGGAATCGGGAGCAGGTTGAACGCCGCCAGAATGAGATTGATCTGGATCCCATAGATGAACATTCGCTGCAGGATGGCGAAGCCGTTCTCAGCCCCGGGGATTGCAATCCCCGGGAAGTACAGCAGCGGGACCACGGCCGCGAACACAAATGCCAGCAGGATGTTCGTGGTGATGCCAGCCAGGGAGACCATGATGTCACCCTGCTTGAAGTGGCGGTAGTTCCTCGGATTCACCGGAATGGGCTTCGCCCCCCCGAGGATCGGTGCCCCGGATATGGCCAGGAAGATCGGAAGCAGAATCGTCATGAACGGATCGATGTGCTTCAGCGGGTTCCAGGTGAGGCGCCCCAGCTGGTATGCCGTGGGGTCGCCGTTTTTCAGGGCTACCCAACCGTGGGCGTACTCGTGGGCAACCATGGAAAAGAGAAGTACGGGGCCTACTAACAGGATCGTGGTGACTTTGTCCAACTTGACTCGGTTATGGTGATCGTCTAATTTACGAGGCTAGTCGCGAATCGGAAACGCTTTCGCTTCATCGAGTTAACCAGCCCAGTCATGCCGAATATCGCGTCCGCGAAGAAGAATATGCGGAAGTCACGTGCGGCGCAGGTGCGCAATCGCGCCCAGCGCTCCACTCTCCGCACTGCACTCAAGAAGGCCAGAGCCGAAAACTCGCCCCCAGAAGCGATGGCTGTAGCCGTCACTCTTCTGGACCGTGCCGCTCGCAAGGGCCTCGTTCACAAGAACGCGGCCGCTCGCAAGAAGAGCCGCATGGCGAAGGCCGCGAAGAAAGCCGCGGCCTGACCTGCCGGACGCGCCAACAGCGCGTCCGCCTCAAAGTTCGATCATGCACGCGTGGGGCCGGCGACAGCCGCGCTCCACGTTTTCGTTTTCATCCGCTCACGCTCCACCGCCAGCGTGGTGACCCGTTCGCCTCGCGGTGATCACGACACTAGAACGTCGAAAGCTCCCCGCCACAGCGCTCGCAGTACCACTCGGTCGCGTAGTTCATGGCACCGCACTCCGGACACTTGAGGGTCTTGTCGGTGTCCCGCCGCGAGTCGCCAAGCGCAGCCGGCGCGCGCGCGGGTGAGATTCCATCCGAGGCCCCGGTCACCCCGTTCGCTATGCCGTAATCCGCGCCCGCCGCGCCAACAGGGTTTCCACCCATCTGTGCCGCCGGGATGATGTCGTCGCCGAGGGTGGCGGGATCGCGATCCTCGGTGTCCGGGCCGCGAACGTTTTCCGCATGCGCACCGCGCACCTGCGGCGGATTCCATTCCGCAACGAATTCATCGATCGAGGGTGCACCCCCCGATTCGTCGGAACCCGGTGAGCTCGCGCTGGTGCCTGCGTCGCGTCGCGCGTCGGATACCGGGTCGCGCTCGAATACCCCCTGAGTCTGGCTGGGTCCATCGATCGCACCGGTGAGCGCAACGATGCGCTGCAGCTCCTGCAACTCGCTCTCGAGGGCGTGACGCTCGGCCGCGATGCGCTCGAGGTCGCTGTCCGCGTCCGCCCGCCGCCGCTCCCAGTCGTCGGGAGCGAACTCGCCGACGGCCGCGCGAAGCTCCGCCTCGTGACGCTCATCTGTACGATCCGCTTCGTGCTGCCGCAGCGCCGAAAGCTCGGTGGCCATCGCTTCCATGGTGCTGTTTAGCTGGCCCGCACGCTCGGCGAGACTCTGCATGACGCGATCAAGGCGCGATACGTAGTCCTTCTGAACCCGGTCGTAGACGTGAGGCGGCGTCGAGCTCCGTCGGCTCTCGAGCGTCGCGAGCCAGGCCTGATACTGTTGCCGCTCGTCGAGAAGCTGGTGCAGCGCGGACATCGCTTCCGTGTCAGTCGTCGTCATTTCCCGTCCCTCTGCTCATTCAGAGTGTAGACAATGTCGCCCGCAACCATCGTCGTGATCGTCCGTCCGGTCAGCGTCATGCCGGCGTAGGGTGAGTTGCGTCCCTTCGAGATGAATTTCGCAGGATCCACAGTCCACCGCCGGCTGGGGTCGAAGATCGTGATGTCAGCTGGCGAGCCGGAGCGCATGGTTCCCCCCGGCAAGCCGAAGATACGAGCGGGCCCGCACGACATGCGCTCGACAAGTGTGCTGAAATCAATGTGGCCCGGAACGACCAGACTGTCCACTACCACCGAGAGCGCGGTTTCCAGCCCGACTATTCCATTGGGTGCGTTCTGAAACTCACGTTCCTTCTCGTCATAGTGGTGCGGAGCATGGTCGGTCGCCACCAGATCGATTGTACCGTCACGCACCGCTTCGCGTAGCGCCGCCACATCCTCGGCGGTGCGCAGCGGAGGGTTCATCTTCGCATGCGTATCGTAACCTTCCACCGCTTCTTCGGTCAGCGACAGATGGTGCGGGCAGACTTCGGCGGTGACGTTGATGCCGCGCTCCTTTCCCCACCGGATGAGCTCGACGGAGCCCTTGGTGCTCATGTGCGCGAGGTGAACGTGTCCGCGTGTGAGCCTGGCGAGAAGGATGTCGCGGATGGCCATTATCTCTTCCGCCTCATCCGGAATTCCCTTCAGGCCGAGGCGTGCGGACACGAGGCCCTCGTTCATCGCGCCGCCAGCCGCGAGTGTCGGTTCTTCGCAATGATCGATCACCGGAATACCGAACGTGAGCGCATACTCCAGGGCGCTCCGCATCAGCTGGGCCGAGACTACCGGTTTCCCGTCGTCACTCACGGCGACAGCGCCGGCATCGACCATCTCGCCGAACTCGGCAAGCGCTTCCCCGCACTGCCCCACGGAGATCGCACCGATCGGATAAACCCGCGCTGCACCAGCGCGCCTTCCCTGCTGCACCACGAAACCGACTGCCGCCGGATTGTCGATTACCGGATCCGTGTTCGGCATCGCGCAGACCGCGGTGAAGCCGCCCGCCGCTGCGGCCCTTGCCCCGCTGGCGATCGTCTCTACATCGGCACGACCGGGCTCGCGCAGGTGGCAGTGCACGTCGATAAATCCGGGGGACACGATCAGTCCCTCGCAATCGACAACAATCGCTCCGTCGGGGCATCCGATGTCGCCGCCGATCGCCTCTATCAATCCATCCGCGACCAGAACGTCAGCCACGCGATCCAACCCCTGTGATGGATCGAGCACGCGCCCGCCGCGCAGCAATACTGGCCCCATCAGTTCACCACCTTGCCGGTCTTCGCGGCTTCAGCAAGCTCGGGCCGTCCGCCCGACAGCAGATACAACACGGCCATGCGCACCGCGACACCGTTGGTCACCTGCGGAAGGATTACGCTATGTGGCCCGTCCGCCACGTCGGAGTCGATCTCGACTCCGCGGTTCATCGGGCCCGGATGCAGGATCAGCACGTCGCGCGGTGCACGCTCCAGTCTCTCGCGCGACACTCCGAAAACGCGATTGTATTCACGGAGCGACGGAATGTATCCGCCAGTCATCCGCTCCAGCTGCAAGCGCAGGATGTTGAGTGCGTCGGCCCATTCGATCGCGTCCTCGATGCGCGTGAACACCGTCACGCCCATCTCGTCGATCGCGCGTGGAAGTAGTGATCGCGGTCCGCAAACCGCGACCTCCGCACCGAGCTTCTTCAGGCCCCAGATATTCGACCGCGCTACCCTGGAGTGCAATACGTCACCGCAAATGCACACGCGCAATCCCGCGATCCTGCCAAAGTGATCGCGCAGTGTGAGCAGGTCCAGCAGTCCCTGTGTCGGGTGCTCGTGCGTACCGTCGCCCGCGTTGATCACGTTTGACTCGATGCGCTCGGCCAGGAACGCGGCTGCACCGGAAGCGGGATGCCTGATCACCACCATGTCAATCCGCATCGCCTCCAGATTCCTGGCAGTGTCCACCAGCGTCTCGCCCTTCGCCACGCTGGAACCGCCGGACGAAACGTTCACCGTATCCGCCGACAGACGCTTCTCTGCGAATTCGAAGGAAACACGCGTTCGGGTCGAGTTCTCGAAGAAGAGATTCACGACCGTCGATCCGCGCAATGTCGGGACCTTCTTGATTGCCCGCTCACTGATTTCCTTGAACGGCTCCGCGGTGTCGAGGATGAGCTTTATCTGTTCGCCGCTGAGCGGCTCCAGTCCAAGAAGATCCTTCCCGAGCGGGGCCGCAGCTGTCATTCGAAGCGCTTGGAAACCAGGACAACGGCAGATCGGCCATCGAGTTCATCCACCTGGACATCCACCCTGTCATCGGCGCGCGCATCAACCTTTCGGCCAACGATGTCCGGCTGAATGGGCAGCTCGCGCCCGCCGCGGTCTATGAGCACAGCCAGCTCGATGCGAGCCGGCCGGCCGAAATCTGCGAGCTCGTCCAGCGCGGCCCGAATGGTTCTGCCCGTGAACAGGACGTCATCGACGATCACAATCTTGGTTCCGTCGATGGCGCCCGGAAGCTGGGTCGAGCCGACGACCGGTCGCGGACCGATCGTCTGGAGGTCGTCGCGGTAGAGGGTGATGTCCAGGGCGCCGCGGGGGACAGTTACGCCTTCACTGGCGTGGATAAGAGCGACTATCCGGTCGGCCAGCTGGACTCCGCGACGCTGAATGCCGACGATCACGAGGTTTTCTGTGCCGCCGTTCGCCTCGACTATCTCACCAGCCATACGGCGCAGCGTACGCTCGACCGCACTCGAATCCAGGATTGTCTCTGTATGCTCGGTCATCCGGCTCAAATATAGCCGGTGCCCGTTACGCGGTCTCTGCCCGGATGATCGTTCCGGCGCGTCCCTCGACGATCTTGACGACCTCCACGTGGTCGGCCTCCTCGCCCAGCTCCCGATGCGCCTGTGCGAACAGCCGTGCCGTCAGGTCGAACAGCTCTGCCGGAGTCTCGGTGTCCCGCGCGATGTCGGCCGCGATCCGCACGTCCTTGTCCAGAAGCGCCACGCGAAAGGTCCGCGGGAAGGCGCGCGTCAGCACGCGTTCGGGAAAGAGATTCATCGAGCTATTGGAGCGACCGCTCGACGTATTGATCACGCCCAATGCCACGGCGGGATCCACGCCAAGCTTGGACAGGCAGGCGAGTCCTTCGGCCGTGGACCAGATGTGAACCGCGAGCAGCGCGTTGTTTACAGCCTTGACCGCGGCGCCGCTTCCGACCGCCCCGCAGTGCACGATGTTCGACGCAAACAGTGCAAGGATTGGACGGGCGCGCTCGAGTACGTCCGCGTTCCCGCCCACCATGGCGGTGAGCTTCGCGTTTTCTGCGCCGGCAACACCTCCGCTCACGGGCGCGTCCAGATATTCGACACCGACGTCCGCGAGCCGCGCCGCGATTTTTCGCGACGTCGCGGGATCGCCTGAGGTGCAGTCGACGACGACCGATCCGCGGCCGAGTGTCTCGGCAGCGCCGCTGGGTCCGAACAGTACGGCTTCCACCTCCAGCGACGTCGGGAGACAGGCCAGGAAGAAGTCTGCGTCACGCGCGGCGTCGGCTGGTGAGTCGGCATCTCGAGCTCCGGTTTCCTCCGCAAGCTCCGCTGCCTTGGACCGGGTGCGATTCCATAAGACCAGCGTCGCCGCGCCGGCAACATGCCGTGCCATCGGGCGGCCAATCGCGCCGAGTCCAGCAAAACCGACCTTCGTATTTCTGGAGATGGTGCTCATCCTGATAGAATCTGCTCGGCCTTGAGAAGGACGTTGGGCTCGGCCTCGGGATAGCGCAGCTTCAGCTTTGTCAACGCGCGAACCACGACACCTGTGACAAAGTAATCACGAACCTTCTTGTCATCGCTGGGGACCATATACCAAGGCGCCTCCCGCGTCGATGTCCGCCGGAGCATGTCGTGGTATGCCTCGGCGAACGCGTCCCAGCGCCGGCGGTCGTCCAGGTCGCCTTCACGAAACTTCCAGTTCTTGTCCGGCGTTTCGATTCGCTTGAACAGCCGCGCGCGTTGCTCCGCCCAGGAAACTTGAAGGAAGAACTTCAGGACAATCACGTTGTTCTGAACCAGCATTCGCTCGAAGTCGTTTATCTGGTCGTACCGCGACATCCAGATCGGTCTTGCCACCGTTCCGTTTACACGCGGGGCGAGCACATCCTCGTAGTGCGAGCGGTTGAAGACTCCGATCATTCCGCGTGGCGGTACCGCCTTATGGACTCTCCAGAGGAAATCGTGACGCCGCTCCTCCGGAGTGGGCTCCTTGAAGCTCGTGACCTGACATCCCTGCGGATTGCATGCACCGAAGACCCTGCGGATTGTGCCGTCCTTGCCGGCAGCGTCACGGCCCTGGAGGACTATCAATACCCCGTATCTTCCGTCGGCGTAGAGCTTCTCCTGGAGCTTCGTCAGCCGCTCCAGCCGCTTCTTCGTCTTCGTGCGCAGCTTCCTGTCGCCCGGAACGTCGTCGCATTCCGCGTCCTCGTCGCGTAGTGTGAGCGGGGCTTCAGGATCGACTGGATCGAGTTGCATACACCTAAGTTACGACACGATCCCGCCATATCTTAGGACGAAATTGCCGATCGGAGGCCTCAGGCGGGCCGGCATGAAGCCGACTGCGCCGGCACTTTACCGATCAGGGCCACGTCGGGGTCCTGATAGAGCGCACGAAGCGCGGCCACGTCGAAGGGGGCGATGGACGTCACGCGAACCACCGGCGACATTATCGAAGCCGGGCTTCCGCTGTGGCTGAGGCCGAGCACGTGCCCCAGTTCATGCAAGGCGACCTGCTCACGTTCGACTGGGGCCAGGAGCTTCCCGGCAGGACTGTGGAGGGCAAGTTGCACGTCGCCACTCTCCAGCCAGCCCGCATGGTTCCAGGTCACCGTGGTCCACCCTTCGTACCTGGCGTCAAACCTGTCGATCCAGTGCACGATGACGTTAGCCGGTTCTTCACCGGCCACGATCACGAACGTCACCGGGGCACCGGCGAGCTGCCACGCGTCGAGAGCGGAGACGATGTCCGCCCGGTTGGCGCTCGTCCAGCCGGGAAGTGTCGGTGCGTTCTCGATTCGGACCCTTACGATGCGAGCGCCGTCGTCCCGCCAGCGTGGCTCAAACGAGCCGCCCCGCGCCGACGCGGGCGCGTGTGCGGCAGATTCGTCGGATGCGGCAGCACCGGAAACGCAGCGGGCCTGGTCGACCTCGGCCGAACCGCGATTTACCGCTTGCGCGGGCGCAGGGAGCGATGCGAATCGCTCGGCGCGCAACGCCGGCCCCAGACCGGCGCAATCGATCAGGAAGAATGGGAAGGCCAGCAGGACAAAGGTGCGACGTGCGACGCGCATGTACCTGTGACGAATAAATCAGCGGGCCGGTAACTCGCGCGGCCCGGATCGTCACACATGGGCTGCGCTGGTCACGCCGTTACAGCGCGCGCTCCCAATCGCCCGAGCGCTTCGGGACTGAGCCGGACAGACACGATCATGTCGTCTCCCTCCGCGCGTTGCGCCAGCACGTCGCCGCTTCGGTGCAGCTCGGCGAGCAGCCGCCCGTCCGCAAGCGACACTCGCAGATCGACCACTCGGCGCTCCGCACGCAGGCGCCGGAGAAGCGCCCGTTTGAGCGCGTCCAGACCATCTTCTTCCAGCGCACTCGCGAAAACGGCATCGGGAATGAGTGCCGTTACGCGATCTCGCACGGCTTCCAGCTCATCCGCCGGAAGGAGGTCGGCCTTGTTGAATACGTTGATCACCGGCTTGTGATTCGCACCAAGCTCGGAGAGAACCTCCACCACCACAGCGCGGTGCTCCTCCCACAGCGTATCAGACACGTCGATCACGTGCAGCAGCACATCCGCCTCGAGAACTTCCTCGAGCGTGGCGCGGAAGCTGGCAACCAGCTGGTGAGGCAACTTGCGCACGAAGCCAACCGTGTCCGTCAGCAGGACATCCTCGCCGTCCGCCAGCTCGACCTCGCGCGTTAACGGATCGAGAGTGGCGAACAGGCGATTCTCGACGAAGATCGTGTTGTCCTTCGCGAGTGACCTGAGGATGGAGGACTTACCTGCATTGGTATAGCCGACGAGACTCGCCTGGAACTCGCCGCGTCGCGAGCCACGCTGTACCTCACGCGACTTCTGCACTTCGCCAAGACGCTGACCGAGCACCTTGATGCGGTGGTTGATGAGGCGGCGGTCGGTCTCGAGCTGCGTCTCACCGGGACCGCGCACGCCAATACCGCCTCGAAACTTCTCGAGGTGGGCCCACATGCGCGTCAGACGCGGCAACATGTACTGAAGCTGCGCAAGCTCGACCTGCATCTTTGCTTCCGCGCTGCGCGCACGAGTGGCGAAGATGTCAAGTATCAGCTCGGCGCGGTCCATCACCCGCTTGCCTGTGAGATCCTCTATGTTCTTGCCCTGACTCGGACTCAGCTCGTCGTCGAACAGGAGCAGGGTCGCGTCCTTGTCGGCGATGGTCTGCGTGAGCTCCTGAACCTTTCCCTTGCCGAGGTACGTGGCGGGATTCGGTCGCTCGATCTGCTGCACCACTTCTCCGACCACTTCGGCACCGGCGGTGTCGGCCAGTCTGGCGAGCTCCTCGAGATGTTCAGCGGTCCTGTGCCTCGCGTTCCGACCCTTACGAGGCGCTCCGATGAGGAGCGCCCGCTCGGTTGGTGCGGCGAGGTCGATGAGTTCTCGTGACAATCTCTAGTGCGTCATCCCGGATAGCGTGGAGAATCTTCCAGTGCGGTCGTACGGCTGAGTGAAATTACCGACCGGCGTCCCCACCGTCACGTCGCCCAGAACCCGATAGTTGACCGATCCCTTCTCGCGCAGCTGCTTCGCTGCCGCCGCGAGACCGGTGTAACTCAAGCTCACCGGAAGACGGACAACAGTGGAGTCGCCGCTCTGCACCGAAAACCGCGTGTTGTACACGCCGTCACCCACGGCGGTTGTGTCCACCAGCAGGTGGTAAGTGAGGCGTGACGCATCGAGCCTGTACCCGTTCGGATTGTATATGCTCAGCACCACATCCACAGTCCCACCCTTGGTGCCGATGCCTTCGACCTGAAGATCATTGAAGTTCACGATCGGTGCGCGGAAGCCGCCGACACCCATGGAGGCGCATCCCACCAGCGCGCTCGCAACTAAAATCACAAATGTTTTCTTCATGGCCCGACTCTCCTGCACGGAAGGTGCCGCTGGTTGGACATTGTGTGGTGCTCCCATAGCTTACCCCGCATGACTTCGAGTGATCATCTCAAGGTTCTGGTTGTCGCCGGCGCGCGCCCGAACTTCATGAAAGTAGCGCCCATCCTGCGCTCGCTGGATGCGGCTGGCCACGAATCCGTACTGGTCCACACGGGCCAGCATTACGACGCGGCAATGTCGGACACGTTCTTCAAGGAGCTGGGCATCCGCACGCCCGAGTACCACTTGGGCGTCGGAACCGCGAGTCATGCCGTCCAGACAGCGCGGATAATGGAGGCGTTCGAGCCGGTGCTCGTCAAGGTGCATCCCCACTGGCTCCTGGTCGTGGGTGATGTGAATTCGACGATGGCAGCAACGCTGGTAGCGTCCAAGCTTCGCACGGAGACGCACGGACACATCGCACACGTCGAGGCGGGACTTCGCAGCAACGACCGGCGCATGCCTGAGGAAATAAATCGCGTGGTGACCGACCGGCTGGCGGACCTGCTTCTCACGCCGTCCGAGGATGCCGCGCCGAATCTCATCGCCGAGGGCGTGCCGGCGTCGAAGATCGTGTTCGTCGGAAACGTGATGATCGACACGCTCATGCAGCAACTACCGGTGGCACGAGCGACGGATACTCTCGAACGCCTGGGACTTCGACGAAAGCACTACGTCGCGGCGACGCTGCACCGGCCATCAAATGTGGACGATGCGGCCTCGCTCAGTGCCGTGCTGGAAGGACTAGCGCTGGTCGCGGAATCGTTGCCGGTGGTGCTCCCGCTGCATCCGCGAACGCTCAAGAACATCGAGCGATTCCACCTGCGGCCGATGCTGACACCACTGACGGTTCTCGAGCCACTTGGCTACACGGAGATGCTGGCCCTCACCGATGGTGCGCATTGCGTTCTCACAGACTCGGGCGGAATTCAGGAGGAAACAACCGCGCTGGGTGTTCCCTGCGTCACCTTGCGCGAACAGACCGAGCGCCCGGTCACGATCATCCAGGGGACGAACCGCATGGCGCCGTGGCCCCTTTCGCCGCGCGGAATCCTCGATGCATACCTGGAATCCGTCGCCGCGGTCGGGCGCAATATGCCGCCACGTCCGGCTGGCTGGGACGGGCACGCGGCGGCTCGCATCGTGGACGCGCTCGTCACGCACCGCGCAGTCAAGCACTACTGATCGGCCTCCGTTGTACGCTTCAGCTCTGCCCACCAGGCGAGTCGCTTCGCGATGTCCTTCTCGAAGCCGAACGGACCCGGTTCGTAGAACACTGACCCGCGAAGTTTCTCGGGTAGATATTCCTGTGGGATGTACGCGTCCTCGCTGTCGTGCGCGTACTTGTAGCCGGCGTGGTAGCCCAACTCCTTCATGAGCTGCGTCGGTGCGTTGCGCACGTTCATTGGCGGACCCTCGCCCGGCGTCTCGCGGGCAGCTTCCATGGCTTTGCCGAGCGCGACGTACGACGAGTTCGATTTCGGCGCCGTCGCAAGGTAGACCAGCATCTCGGCGAGAGGCAGGTAACCTTCCGGCGGACCGAGTACGTGATACGCGGTCCTTGCCGCGACGGCGAGTTGCAGAGCTTGGGGGTCGGCGACGCCGATGTCTTCCGCCGCCATCGCGATGCAGCGGCGGAAAATCGTCATCGGATCCTCGCCGCCCTCGATCATGCGCGCCGCCCAGTAGAGCGCCGCATCGGGGTCGCTGCCGCGCAAGCTCTTGTGCAGTGCCGACAGCAGGTTGAAGTGCGCCTCGCCGCTCTTGTCGTGCAGCGCGAAGCGCTTCTGAAGGGCGTCCCGCACTGTATCGACCGTGATCTCGCCGTCGTCGCCCACGTCGGACGCCGACGCTTCGAGCGCGGTGAGTGCGCGACGCGCGTCACCGTCGCTCTCGCGCGCGAGCACGGCGCGAGCGTCCGGTGTCATTTTAATGCGCCGGGATCCGAGGCCGCGTTCGGAGTCCGACAGCGCGCGATCGATCACCGCGGCCAGGTCTCCTTCGGTGAGCGACTCCAGGACGAACACACGCATCCGCGAGAGCAAAGCGCCATTGACCTCGAAGGATGGGTTCTCCGTCGTCGCACCGATCAGCGTGATGGTGCCCTGCTCCACATGCGGAAGAAACGCATCCTGTTGCGCACGGTTGAAGCGGTGAATCTCGTCGACGAAAAGGATCGTGGGGCGGCCGAGCTGAAGTCGCTCCGCCGCCTCCGCGACAATCTCGCGCACGCGTGGTACGCCTTCGGTCACTGCGGAGAACGGAACGAATTCCGAATCCGTGTATTGCGCGATGATGCGGCCTAGCGTCGTCTTCCCGGTGCCAGGCGGTCCCCAGAAAATCATCGACCCCACAGTGCCGCGTTCGATGGCGGTACGCAATGGCTTCCCGCTGCCCAGGAGATGCTCCTGACCGATGAACCCATCCAGCGACTGCGGCCGCATACGCGCGGCGAGTGGCTGCGTGGATGACGGTGCGGCGAACAACGAGGGCTCTGGTTTCTTCCGGTGCGGCTTGGGCATGTTGGGGGCTGTTATGCCAACGCCAGCAGCGCATGTCCCGCACCGAACACAATGCAGCCGCCGAAGAAGGCGACCGGTAGTCGCCAGTCGTGCTTGTGTTGAAACTCCGGCACCAGGTTCGAGGCAGCAACATAGACCGTCACTCCGCCCGAAAGCGCCAGGCCGTACTCGGAAAGCGGCGCGATGACTTCCGTGAGCATCGCTCCGGCGACGGTCACCAGGCCCAGCAAGGCGGCGGCTCCGAGTGCCTTGCCGCGTCCGAAGCCGGCGGCGATGAACAGCGTGGATACCGTCGATCCTTCAGGAAGCTTGTGGAGAATGATCGCCGCCACGACGAGGATGCCCACTGTCGTACCGGCCGCAAAGCCACTCGCTATCGCCACGCCGTCCATCAACATGTGCAGCATGAGACCGATCAGCGCGGAGATTCCCACAGCGCGCGTAACGTGGTGCGTCTCCTCGCCAAAGTGAAAGTGTGGAACCAGCGTATGCTGCGTGAGATGCACGGCAAGATATCCCGCCAGCACCATCCATCCTGCCGTGATGCCGTGCGCGGTGATCGCATCCGGAATCATGTCCACGACAGCCACGGAAATCATGAAACCGCCGGAGAACGCTATCATCACGTCGATGTCCCGCGCGCTCCACACGCGACGACCCGTTACGAGCGCTGCACCGACCACGTTCGCGAGCGCCGCTACGACGGCCGCTATGAGAGCGGCGATATTCACGCTATGGCGCTGAGCGAGAGCCGCTCCGCCGCCGCGGCGAGCGCTGCGGACAGCACCGGAGCAGGAGCGCGATCCCACGGCTGCCCGCGCCACGCCTTTTCGGCGACGGCCCGGTACTGCTCGAGACCGCGCGCCTGGAGCAGATACAGCCAGCGATCGCTGTGCCCATACGCGTAGAGATCTAGCTGCGCGGTGAGCGACAGCTGATCGTCGGGCGTGAAGATCGAGATATCCACGCCCGCGTAAGTCGCTAGCGGAATCTTTAGCCGCGCAATGACGTCGCGCACGTCGGGCAGAGCGATATCGGTACCGCCCCAAGCTTCGCCGGTGCGCCGATTCGAGAGAGACACGTCAACCGCGGGCGGTAGATGCTCGGTGAGAACGTACATGAGATCGACGGCGCGCTCGGCGTTCGTGGCAACATGCGCCTCGAAGTGCCCTTCGGGAGACTCCTCGAACGTGAACCCGTCCTGGCCGGACCTGAACCGTCGCCAAACCGTGACGTGCTGTGTCCTTCCACGAAAGATCACAACATTGCCTCCGCACGGCGCATCAGGTCCTCACGCGTATTTCGCGCTGGGTCTTCCAGAACGTACTGCAGAAGAGCACGGAGCGTATTTCCCAGTCGCTTCCCGGTGATCCCGGCCTCCAAAAGGTCTTTGCCATTGACGGCGAGATCCGACACTTCCACCGGATCACGATACGCGATGAGTACGGCGCGTCTGTAGACAGACTCCACCCGCGAGCGGCTCGGCGCATTCCTGCCGATTTCTCGCTCGGCCCACCAGTGCGCATCCGCAAGCCTCAGGAGCGGCGGAAGACGCGTCCGTCCGGCTCGGCCGGCCCAGCCGCGCAGTACCGCATCCTCCGGTGCTTCGGTCTGCATCATCGCCTCGCGCATACTCCGCCCCATGTCGTGCCACCGATCCACGAGGCCGGCGATCCAGCCGGCGTCGGCGTTGGAGAACCGAAGTGCCTTGAGAGTCGCCAGAACCGTACCAGGCCGTGCCGCCGAGAACAGCCCCGCAAGACGCGCCTGCAATCGCTGCGGGCGGCGCCGGAGCAGCGGCATGCGGAGATGATCGAGCGCCAGCAACTCGGTGTCCGTGATGCCGGCGAGTGACGGTATCAGCTCGCTAAGCGCGCCGCTGTCCCGCCACATCCTGAAGGCTCCGCTCGGTCGCGCAACCTGCGTCATCGTCTTTATTATCTCCTGTTGGACGCGCTCAGGCGACAGCCGGCCCAGATGTGGCGCGCTTGCGACGATCGACTGCCACGTTGCCGCGTCCACCGTGAAGTCGAACCGCGTTGCAAACCGGATTGCGCGAAGGGCACGAAGCCGGTCCTCGCGCATTCGTTCCTTCGCAACTCCAACAGCGCGCAATGTTCGGGACTCTATGTCGGCGCGGCCGTCGAATGGGTCCCGCAACTCGTCCCGCGAGGGGGAATACGCGATCGCGTTGATCGTGAAGTCACGCCGGGCCAGGTCCTCGTCCAGCGATTCGCCGAACCGCACGACCGCGTGGCGTCCGTCCGTTTCCACATCAGCCCTGAACGTCGTGACTTCGTGCATGACGTTGTCCTCGTCCAGCACACCAACGGTGCCGAACTCGATCCCCACCGGTACTGTGCGGCGAAACAATCTGCGCACCTGCTGCGGCCTTGCGCTCGTGGTCAGATCCCAGTCCAGGTTGGGGATGCGGAGGAGCGCGTCTCGCACGCCACCGCCAACACACCACGCCTCGAAACCCGCGTCCTCGAGCACGCGCGTGATGGCGACGACGTTCTGCGGCGGCTGAAGCAGAGGCATCGCCAATCAGGCTGCGAAGAGCGTCCGAAGATCCGCATCGTCAGCACTCCCACCCAGCGCTAGCATGAGATCGATGCGCGCCTGCTGCGGTCGCCTGGACCCCGCCAGGATGGCGCCGAGGTCCTCTAGGGTGCGCCCGCCACCAGGATACGCGTACGTGTGACCCACTCTTCCGCCGCCCGTTCGGGACGTGATGACCACAGGTTTGCCCTCGGCGATGTATCGCCCGATGCCGGGTATCATTTCGGGCGGTACGTTTCCGCGACCCATCGCCGCGATGACCGCACCGCGTGATTCGGCGCGCACCGCATCCAGCAATCTCGAATCCGCTCCCGCGACAGCGAAGAACACGTCGACCGGAGTGGCGGGCGCGTCCGGTACGATCGCCGGAAGCGCCCGAGGCAGCTCGCGCCGGAAGATCACCTCGCCCTCGTCGAGGTAGCCGATCGGGCCCAGTCCCGGACTCTCAAATGCATCAAGCAGCTGAGTGTTGGATTTGGTTACATCGAGCGCGGTGAATATCTGGCCGCTCAGCACCACCATGACACCCTGTCCGACGGAAACGGGGTTCGCCGCCACATGTACAGCTTCGAAAAGATTGGCCGGCCCGTCCCAGCCAAGATCGCTCTGCGTCCGCATCGCTCCCGTAAACACTACGGGTTTCGCGGGACTGAGTGACCGCGCCGCCATGTATGCAGATTCCTCGAGCGTATCAGTTCCGTGCGTGACCACGACACCGCGCACTTCATCGCGCGAGAGATGCTCCGCGATCCTGTTTCGGAGCGCCCACATGCGCTCTATGGACATGTGCGGCCCGGGAAAGTGTCCCCAATCCTCGGTCTCCACTGCGCTCGTGCTGTCGATGCCCTGCGTCGCCCTAACGATCTCGGCACCGGATAGCGCGGGTGTGTTGCCCCGGGCCACAGGATCGTTGCGCATAGCGATCGTGCCGCCCGTGAACAGGATCACTATCACGGGGAGGTCGCCTTCCCTACCCGACCGAGCCGCTCCATGATGGAATTCGTGGCTTCGTCCATGTCGGTGCCTGCGATCGCAAACAGCTCGCACGCGTGTGTGACGAGCGCATCAACGGTCAGCAACCCGGGCGCCGCCCAGCGAGTGTCGCAGCCACGCGCGAGCAGGACGCTGAGTTCCGCGGCAGCTGCATCCACGAGGACGGGTGCAGCGGATTCTACGGGAATGTCGCGCCACCCGTCCGGCAACGATGCGCGCATCCGGATCGCGAGATCGGCCGGTGCGGCCGATAGCGCAGCATCCATCCACTCGCCCAACGGTTCCATCGAACTCACGCGACCTGCTCCGCGACAATCGCCGCGGCGCGAGCCAGCACCTGCGCGAACATCGCCGCATCCGGAATGCCTCCCTGTGCCAGCGCCGGCTTGCCACCGCCGCGACCTCCGAATTCCTGAGCCAATGTCTTCACGATGACGTCAGCTCTCGCGCCACGAGCCCGCGCAGTCTCGCCGGCCGCCACCACGAGCGCGTTCTTCCCGCCTTCCATGGCACTCACCAGTACCAGGATCAATTCCGGCGTGCTGTCGCGCGCAGCCTCGGCAAGCTCCTGCAGCATTTTTGCGTCGCCCAGCGAAACCTCGCGCGTTACGAGCCTGAGTCCGCCCACGGAGGCGGCACCGTCAAGCAACTCGTGCAGCGGGCTGCCAGCCGCCGTCGCGCTACCGCGCATCAGCTCAGCGACACGCCGTTCCAGCGCGCGCCGCTCCTCCATGAGCGACTGCACTCGCCGCACCAGCGTCGCCGGCGACGCTTTCACCACGTCGCCCAGGTTCTCGAGCACATGCTCTCTCCCCCGGTCCGCATCGTATGCCCGCGTGCCGGTTATCGCCTCGATCCTGCGAACCCCCGCGGCGATGCCGGACTCGCTCACGATGCTGAATCGGCCGATCTCCGCGGTGTTTCGCACGTGCGTTCCGCCGCAAAGCTCCGTGGAAAGCAAGGGAATGTCCACCACGCGCACGACGTCGCCGTACTTCTCTCCGAACAGTGCCATCGCGCCTGTGGCTACGGCTTCCTTGTACGGCCGCTCCGTGGTCGTGACCGGGGTCGCAGAAAGTACGCCACGATTCACGATGTCCTCCAAACGGCCGATCTGCTCTGGTGTCATCGGGCCTGTATGACTGAAATCAAACCGCAGCCTGTCAGGCGCCACAAGTGATCCGGCCTGATGAACGTGGTCACCCAGCACCTCGCGCAATGCGGCATGGAGCAGATGGGTTGCCGTGTGATTTCGTTCCGTGTCGAGCCGTGTCATTCGCGGTACTCGCGCGCGCACGCGGCCGCGAGCGACGGAACCCTGTGCCGTTCCGATCGCGACCGGCTTGCCATCCAGCTTGCGAACGTCCTCCACCGACACGCGCCAACCGCCCCCTTCTATCTCTCCGGTGTCGGACACCTGCCCGCCCGACTCGGCATAGAACGGCGACTCGCGCAACACTACCGCAACTCTGCCGTCACTGAGCGTGCGCACGCCGATCGCTTCGGTGTCGCTCTCAATCGCGCCGTATCCGATGAAGCTGCTGGCCGATATCACGTCGCTTAGCGAGGACTCGACATCCGTCCACGCAGAGGCATCACCAAGATCGTCGGCGGCAACTCCCAGCTTGCGAGACTTCCGCTCCTCCTGGGATTGGGTCCGCTGAGCATTGAGCGATCGCTCGAAGCCGGGAATGTCAACCAGGTACCCGCGCTCTCGTGCCATGAGCTCCGTGAGGTCGATCGGGAACCCGTACGTATCGTACAACTTGAACGCGTCCTCGCCGGCGATGCTGCGCTCCTGCGTCGTCGCGGGCGGCGCGAGCTCGTCGAAGCGCTGCATCCCGCCAGCGATCGTCGCAAGGAACCGTTCCTCCTCGGCGCGTGTCGTGTCCAGGATGTGCCGCCGGCGCTGCTCAAGCTCCGGATACACAGCGCTCATTGTCGAAATCACTTCCTCCACAACGCGAGTCAACGTCGGCTCGCGGCGACCGAGCAGCCACGCGTACCGCACACCACGGCGAAGGATTCGCCGAAGCACGTAACCGCGTCCATCGTTCGACGGATACACGCCGTCAGCGAGCAGGAATCCGATCGATCGCGCGTGGTCCGCAATCACGCGCATCGCCGCGATTCTCTGTTCCGGATCGGCTATGTCACCCTTCCCGGTCTGCGCTTCCACTGCCGCGATCAACGGTGCGAACAGATCAGTGTCGAAGTTGTTCGCGACACCCTGCATCACGGCGGCGATCCGTTCCAGGCCGGCACCCGTGTCCACGGACGGCCGCGGCAGAGGCGACAGTGAGCCATCCTGCTGCCGATCGAACTGCATGAACACCAGATTCCAGATCTCCACGAAGCGGCCCGCCTCGGCGGCTTCCACGAATGCGTGGGTAGCGAACTCTGTTACGCCGGGATCTGTCCATGCGCCGGCGGCGCCTGTGGGAGCGCGCCAGTCCGCGGCGATGCGTGCAAGATCCACGTAGATCTCCGTGCACGGACCGCACGGTCCGGTGTCCGCCATCTGCCAGAAGTTGTCCTTCTCGCCGAGGCCGAAGATGTGATCGTCTCTAAGACCGGCGACCTCCTTCCACAGTGAGCGCGCTTCCGAATCGTCGCGGAACACGGTAACTCGGAGAACCTCGGGCGAGAGTCCCAGCTCGCGGGTCACAAAGTTCCACGCAAATTCGATGGCTTCACGCTTGAAGTAATCGCCGAACGAGAAGTTCCCGAGCATCTCGAAAAACGTGTGGTGCCGTGCGGTGTGACCGACCTGCTCGAGATCATTGTGCTTGCCACCAGCCCGCACGCACTTCTGCACGGTGGTCGCACGCCTCGTCGGCGTCGGCGGCTCAGCGCTACCTAGAAAGACTTGCTTGAACGGCACCATGCCCGCGTTCGTGAAAAGCAGCGTGGGGTCGTCAGTCGGGACAAGCGACGAGCTCGGCAGGATCCGGTGTCCCTCGCGCTCGAAGAACTGCAGGAACCGGGAGCGAATTTCAGACGATAGCATATAGCCCTGAAATATAGACGTGGCTGTACCAGCATCTCGCGCGGGGACGAGATCTCGTGCGGCTGGCGGAAACTGGCCGGGCTACGGCGCCGCGTCCTTCCCCAACGCGGCCATGGCGTCGCGTATCTCATTGACGTCGTAGCCGCGGCGAGCGAGAAACGCGAACAGCCGGCGTTTCAGGACGACCGGTTCCAGTTCACCCATGGACGCGAGCTTCTTCCGCGCAACCTTCGCAAGCACCGCTCGCGTGTCCACGTTCTCCTCGTCGATCACCGAAGCGATCGCTTCCCGGGATATCTCGGTGCTAACGCCGCGTCGGTTCAGGTCCTGACCGATCCTTCGAGCCGACGCTCCAGGGCCGAGCAGCTTCGATCGGGTGTACGCCAGGGCGTAGCGCGAATCGTCAAGTAGCCCGGCGCCGACGAGCCGTTCGATTACCGCGTCAACTTCAGCGGCGGGGATCTCCTTCTGGATGAGCTTTCGCCGGAGCTGCCGGATGGAGTAGGGGCGCGCGGAGAGGAGGCCGAGCGCGCGATTGTATGGTGACTGCGCCACAGGTGTCATCCTGATGCGACAGTCGCCGAGCCGGCACGATTCGCATTAGGCGGGGAGTCCGGGCCCCATCTACTACAAACCGCACCAACTCGGCGACACATCCGTTTATCTGCCAGGGAGAATCCCAGGGCGTCTAGACTTCCTCGACCGCCTCCGGCTCCGCTACGACCACTCCGGTGGCCGTTATCCCAAGCAGATTCTTCACCTTCGTCTCGACTTCAGCCATCAGCGGTGCGTTGTCCTTGAGATACAGCTTCGCATTCTCCCGGCCCTGCCCGATCCGCTGACTGCCATAACTGTACCACGCGCCCGACTTGTCGATGATCCCGTTCTCAGCGGCGATATCGAGCACCAGCGACGCGTGACTGATGCCTTCCGCGTACATGATGTCGAACTCCGCCTGCTTGAACGGGGGCGCAACCTTGTTCTTCACGACCTTCACCCGCACGTGCGAACCCACCACGTCTTCCTTGTCCTTGACCGGTCCGATCCGGCGAATGTCAAGCCGAACCGAGGCGTAGAACTTGAGCGCCTTTCCGCCCGTCGTCGTCTCGGGATTACCGAACATCACGCCGATCTTCTCGCGCAGCTGGTTGATGAAGATGACAGACGTGTTCGAGCGCGCGATCGCGCCAGTGAGCTTGCGAAGCGCCTGGCTCATGAGACGAGCCTGCAACCCCACATGCGAATCGCCCATGTCACCTTCGATCTCGGCCTTGGGAACCAGTGCCGCGACCGAGTCAATCACCACCACGTCCACCGCACCGGACCGCACCAGTATCTCGCAGATCTCGAGCGCCTGCTCGCCGGTATCCGGCTGCGACACCAGCAGATTCTCCACGTCCACGCCAAGCTTGCCCGCATACTCCGTGTCGAGCGCGTGCTCTGCGTCGATGTACGCCGCGACACCACCGTTCTTCTGAGCGTTCGCCACGACGTGCAGACACAACGTGGTCTTTCCGCTCGACTCAGGTCCGTAGATCTCCGTGACTCTGCCCTTCGGTATTCCACCTATCCCGATAGCGGCGTCGAGATTGATCGCGCCAGTCGAGATTGCGTCGACGCGCACTCCGGCGGTGCCGGTGCCCATCCGCATGATCGAACCCTTGCCGCAGTTCTTCTCGATCTGCGCCACCGCGAGGTTCAACGCCTTCTTCTTGTCGTCCTGCATGGTGGAAACGCCCATTGATCCCCTTTCCTTTTCGCTGATGTAAGATAACCCAAGACTGGCGGATCCGGATTCGTGTTTCCAGGCAAAAGCAGCTGGATTTTGACACTCATGCAAGACCGCGTTGGCCCCGAACAAAATACGAACTATCCACCCGAAAATCAACCGAACTTCCGCAGCCAGAATGCGTCTGGAACGTACTGAATACGGACAGTTCCCTTTCCCAGCAACACACCGACGACATCAAACCGATAGCGATCTCCCGAACGCCTGTTCGAAGCCAGCCACGCCCTCGCCGAGCGGGCCAGCTCGCGCTGCTTTTTCCACCCCACCGACTCGGCTGGGGTCCCGTAGTCCGTACTGAGCCGCGTCCGCACCTCGACGAAAGCAACGAGCCTGCCCGGCTCCTCAGCCTCCTCGCGACACGCGACGATGTCCAGATCGCGGTGTCCGCTGCGAAAGCGCCGGTCGATTATCGACCAACCCTTGGACCGGAGCCATCGCTCCGCGATCGCCTCACCTCTGATTCCCAGACTCTGCCGATGCGCCGACATGATCGCATTGTATCGGTGCGACAGCGAACGGGCAGAAGCAGTAGCGTACGGCACACATCAAACCGCTTCGTGCGAAACTACGCAGGCGGCATGATGCCGCTACACAGTTTCACCGCACGGTAGCTATGTTTTTGAATGCCAAGCATTGCGGTAGGAGATCACGTGCGCATCACGAGCGTTCCGGGCAAGCCACTCGGACGTATCACGAAGAGCTTCGCCAGCATGGCGGACGACCGGACGCAGCGCTCCATGGACCCTTACGTGTACGACGTGTGGGTCGAAGCCCAGCAGAAGGAGTATCACGGGCTCCGCTCGACCGACCTCGTCAAGCCGCGCGCCGACTGACGCGCCGCGTCGCGCTCAGCGCGGCGCTATTCGGTCAAGGTCTTCCAAGCCCACGAGGACGTCGCGTCCGCGCGGGCCGTCCTGCGGACCCAGCACGCCGGCGAGCTGCAACTGGTCCATGATCCGAGCGGCGCGACCGTAGCCGATCTTCAGGCGCCGCTGCAGCAGTGACGTGGACCCGCTCTGATTCTGGATCACGATCTCCGCCGCTTCGCGAAACAGCTTGTCGCGATCGCCGTCTTCGCCACCATCACCGTCGTCGCCGGACCCGGAGCGCTCGGCCTCCAATCGTCGCACCGCCTCGAGAATGTCGCTCTCGCTCGGCGTGTCATCCGCTCTAGCCACGCCAGCGCTGCGGGCCTTCCTGCGAGCGTCGAACCATCCCATCAGACTCTCGGTGTCCTCGCTCGAGATGAACGCTCCCTGAAGCCTGGCTGGTTCCGACTTGCCCGGGGGAATGAAGAGCATGTCGCCATTTCCCAGAAGTGACTCCGCCCCCATGCCGTCGAGTATCGTGCGACTGTCGATCTGGCTCGCGACGCGGAATGCGATCCTGCTCGGAAAATTCGCCTTGATCAATCCGGTGATGACGTTCACACTTGGCCGCTGAGTCGCGAGAATCAGGTGAATGCCAATTGCGCGCGCCTTCTGCGCCAGCATGGCGAGCGGCGTTTCCACCTCGCCCTGTACCGTCATCATCAGGTCCGCGAGCTCATCGATGATGACGACTATGTACGGAAGCACGTCGTCGGTGTATTCGAGATTTTCGAAGCCGACGTTTGGAGTTTTGGGCTTCTTGAGCGGGACCTTGTCGGTAACCTTGCGGTTGAAGTCCTGGATGTTGCGCGCGTTGTTGGCCGCCAGCAGCTCGTACCGCGACTGCATCTCGTACACCGCCCACTTGAGCACGGCCGCGGCGTCGCGGTTGTCTGTGACCACCTTGTGGCGCAGGTGCGGGATGGTGTTGTACACGGAAAGCTCGACCATCTTGGGGTCGACCATCAAAAAGCGAAGCGTGCGAGGCGTGTGGCGATACAGCAGGCTCGTGATGAGCGTGTTGACGCAGACCGACTTGCCCGAACCGGTTGCGCCAGCGATGAGCAGGTGCGGCATCTTCGCGAGATCGGCGATCACGGGCTTGCCGGCGAGATCCTTCCCGAGCGCGATCGGAAGTGCGGCGCGCGCGGACTGAAAGTCCGGAGACTCGAGCAGCTCGCGGAACGCGACCATTTCAGGCACCGGGTTCGGAACCTCGACACCCACCGCGCCGCGACCCGGGATCGGCGCTACAACGCGGATGCTCTGCGCACGCATGGCGAGCGCGAGGTCGTTCGCTAGATTCGCGATCTGTCGCACCTTGACGCCCGGTGCCGGCTCGATCTCGAACTGAGTGACCGCGGGACCCGTCGTTCGCCCAACCAGCTCACCGTCCACGCGGAACGTCCGCAGCGCGTCCATCAGCCGCTGGCCGGCGGCATCGAGATCGCGCCGGTTCGCATCGGCGTTTCGCGGAACCGGCGCCGTCAGCAGATCCGGCGTTGGAAGATCGGCGTCATCAAACCGCTGCTGGCCGATCTCCGTGGACTCGATCTCCGCCGCCACGCGCTCTTCGGCGGTCCGTGCGCCGCGCTCCCCGCCGCGCCGGCGGCGCGTTTCGTCCTTGCGCAGCTCGAGCGGAACGGCCAATGCCTCGTCGATCACCGGCATCTCATCCGGATCAGGTTCCAGCTCCTGGGCGAGCAGTCGCTTCTTGCGAGTGCGCGGCGGCTGATATGTATCGTCCAGGGCGGCCGCCTGCTCCGTCGTCGCGGCGGGCGCGGCCACGTTGCGGCCGATGATCATCCGGATCGGATTCCACGACAGCGTTGCTGCGGCAAGGACGCTGAGCGCCAGGAGGAAAATGAGCCACGCTCCCACAGGACCGGTGAACGCCGTGGTGTAGAAGGCGATAAGCCCCCCGACTACTCCGGCGAACACGTTGCTCTCGCGCGTGGCGCCCATCGACAGCGCCACGCCGAACGGAAGCACGATCACCATTCCGAGCAGGAAGATGAGCCAGGACCGATCCTTCCCGCCGCTCAGACGGCCGAACACGCGCAAGGCGTGCACTCCGAGCGCGATCGGAAGCAAGTACGAACCCGTCCAGCCGAACACGGCGATGAGTGCTGATGCCGCGCCCGCGCCGACCGATCCGAAGCTCCCCGTGGCGGCGGGTGTTCCCTGAAGTTCGCTCCAGCCGTGCAGCATGAGCGCTCCCGCGAGAAACACGGCGAGCAGGAGAAGCGCGATCGCCTGGATCTCGCGCTTGAGCGCCGACTCCATCAACTCATCGGTCCCTGTCGGCGCCCAGCCGGACAAGCTGGCGCTCCGTGAACACCGGCACCAACGGATGGGAATCGATTGCGGCACAGAGCGCAATGTCCTCGTCGAAACCAGCTGCCGAGAGCGCGCGTCCATGCGCGGCGTCCATGAAGACACTTCCGATGTCATCGCCGTAGTTGCGAGCGAGCAGCGCGCACGAATGAGCGGCGTCATTCATCGAGACATTGGATAGGCGCCGCGTGATTGTCCTCACGAAGCGGCCAGCACACGCTGCGTCCTCGAGCGCGTAGTGGCCGTCCTGGCCGGCGCAAGCGAGGATCACGTCGGTCCCCCCGCGCAGCGCAGCCCGCAACATCGCCGTCACCGCCGAGAGGTTTGTGTATGCACCAACGACGATGTCGGCGGCTCCCTGTGCAGCGACCAGCGCACGGGTGCCGTTCGTTGTGGTCATCAGCACGGTCATTCCGCCAACCGTCGCGTTCGTGAATTGTGCGGGCGAATTGCCAAGGTCAAAGCCCTCGATCGGCAGCATCCTCCGCTCACCGGCCAGGCGCACATCGCCGCGCTCAAACTGCCGCGCGCGCGTCATGAGCTCGTCGGCATCGGCAAACGGCACCACCGCCCGGGCACCGTTCGCGAGCGCAGTCACGATCGTCGTCGAGGCCCGCAACACATCGATTACGGCTACCGCGCGACCGGCACAGTCTGCATCGTCCAGTTCGCCGGCCGTCAGGTATACGTCCAACCGCAAAATGCCAGTCCTTAAGTGAGCTCAGCAATGAGCGCGGCACCCTCGCGCTCGAGGAACTTCGTGTCCACCTCGCCAGCCTGAAACTCGGCGTTGTGCATCACGCGCGCAAGGAATGGGATCGTGGTCGTGACTCCTTCGACGATGAAACTCTCGAGCGCGATCTGCATCCGGCGGATGGCTTCCGGACGGTCACGACCCTGACAGATGAGCTTCGCAAGCAGCGAATCGTAGTACGGAGGCACGTTGTACCCCGTGTACACGTGCGTATCGAGCCGGACACCGGGTCCGCCAGGCGGATGGAAGACATCGATGCGACCTGGCGACGGCTGGAAGTTGCGCGACGGGTCCTCCGCGTTCACGCGGCACTCGATGACATGTCCGCGCAACTCGGGCAGCTCGAGTACGCTCAGCCGTTCGCCAGCCGCGACCCGGATCTGCTCCTTGACCAGATCCACGCCGGTGAGCATCTCCGTGACCGGGTGCTCCACCTGGATTCGCGTGTTCATCTCCATGAAGTAGAACGAGTTGTCCTCGTTCAGCAGCATCTCAATCGTTCCTGCGCCGACATAGTTGATGGCCTTCGCGCCGCGGACCGCCGCGTCGCCCATCTCCAGCCGCAGCTCCGGCGTGAGCGCCGGGCTCGGCGCCTCCTCGATCAGCTTCTGGTGCCTGCGCTGCACGGAGCAGTCACGCTCACCAAGGTGAATCACGTTACCGTGCGAGTCGCCCATGATCTGGAACTCGATGTGCCTCGGACGCGCGAGATATTTCTCGACGTACACATCGCCGTTGCCGAAGGCGGAAAGTGCTTCGGAGCGCGCCAGCTGGAACGCGCGCGCAAAGTCCTCGGGGTCAGCAGCAACGCGCATCCCCTTTCCGCCGCCGCCCGCCGACGCCTTGATGATCACAGGAAAGCCGATGCCCGTCGCGAACTGAAGCGCCTCGTCAACGTCCTCGACGGGACCCGGAGATCCGGGCACGATCGGGACTCCGACTGCCTGCATCGCGCGGCGCGCGGAGGCCTTGTCTCCCATGACGCGGATCTGTTCCGCGGTCGGCCCGATGAACGTGATGTTCGAGGCTGCGCACGTTTCCGCGAACTCTGCGTTTTCTGCCAGGAAACCGTAACCGGGGTGAATCGCGTCGGCGCCGGTGATCTCCGCAGCCGCAATGAGGCGCGGGATGTTGAGATATGATTCGCGGGCCGGCGGGGGACCGATGCACACGTCGTCGTCCGCAAAGCGTACGTGCAGCGACTCGCGGTCCGCTTCGGAGTACACGGCTACCGTCTGGACGCCGAGTTCCTTGCAGGCGCGGATCACGCGAAGTGCGATCTCTCCGCGGTTGGCTATTAGTACTTTCTTGAACACCTGCGTCAGCTACCGGATTCGGTGAACGCGTCCCAGGTTGTGTCGCTGGCGCCAGCGACCCCCTGCACGCGCAAGGCAAACTCGCTTGGACTGGTCGCCGCATTCAGCGCAGCCTCGTAGCTGATCACGCCGCTGGTGTACCAGTGCATGATACTCTGGTCAAAACTCTGCATGCCGTAGTGCACCGTTCCTTCGCGGATGAGATCCGGGATGTGAAGCGATTTCTCAACGTCGCGGATGTTATCACGCACCGCCTGCGTATTGATCAGCACCTCCGCGGCCGGAACGCGGCCAGTGCCATCCTTCCTGGGCACGAGCCGCAGCGAGATGATCGCCTGGAGCGCGCTCGAGAGCATGAACCTAACTTCGCCGGCCTGGTTGGGCGGATAGAACGAGAGGATTCGGTTGATCGTCTGCGTTGCGTCGGTCGTATGCAGCGTCGAGAAGACCAGGTGGCCCGTGTCAGCTGCCTGGAGCGCAGTGTCCAGAGTTTCAAGATCACGGATCTCGCCCACCAGAATGACATCAGGGTCCTGGCGAAGCACTCTGCGCAGAGCCTGGGCGAACGTCGTCGTGTCGTTGCCGACTTCGCGCTGATTGATGTGCGAGTTGATGTCGCGATGGAGGAACTCGATTGGATCCTCGATCGTGATGATGTTGGCGAAGCGGTTTAGGTTGATGTGCTGCAGCATCGCCGCGAGCGCCGTGGACTTGCCGGAACCCGTGATCCCGGTAACGAGCACGAGTCCCCGGGGCGCGAGCGCGATTTTTTCCGCCACAGCCGGCAGGTTGAGCTCGGCCACCGTACGGGCCTGGAACGGGACCACACGAAAGGCATACGCGATGGTGCCACGCTGCTGATAGGCGTTCACGCGGAAACGACCCACACCCGGAACGCCTAGCGCATAGTCACATTCCTTGAGCTCGGTGAACTCTTTCATGTTGCGCGCGGTCATCGTCTGCTCGGCGATGTGACGGACGTCTTCCAGGCGAACCGCCGGAAGCTCCAGCGGCACGAGATCCCCGTTGATACGCAACGTGGGGGGACGACCGACCTTGATGTGGAGATCGGATGCGTTACGCCGGACCATCTGCGTCAGGATCGACTTGTAGTCGAACGACGATGCGCTCGCCGGCGCTCCCGCTTCAACGGTGCTGCCCATGATGTGACCTACGAGTTCGGATCGATGCGGAACAGAACCTGGCCGTACTCTACCGGTTGAGCGTTGTCCACCAGTATCTCGCGAACGACGCCATCGAATTCCGATTCGATCTCATTCATGATCTTCATCGCCTCGATGATGCACAGTGTCTGGCCCGTCGAGATGCGATCCCCGACGTTCACGTACTGCTTGGACCCGGGCTCCGGCGCGAAGTAATACGTTCCCACCATCGGCGACTTGACCTCCAGGTAGTTCGCGCGCGCCTCATCCGCGCGCGCGGCGGCCTGGCTCTCCGGACTTGGAGCGATCGCCGCCGGCGCGACGGCGGGCGCTGCGGCGGGAAGCTGCATGGCCATTGGCGCGGCCATTCCGATCGCTCCACGCTGCTGCGGCGTCTTCGAAATTCGGATCTTCATCCCCTTCTCGGTCGAAATCTCGATCGAGTCCACGCTCGACTCATCCAGCATATCGACCAACTTCTTGACGTAGCGCAGATCAATCACGCAGACAACTCCAGCAGATCGTGGGTAAAATCGGTGAGTATGCGCGGTCCTTCCGCGCTGAGATATACGTCGTCCTCGATGCGCACGCCGCCCCACGCCGGCCTGTAGATGCCCGGTTCAATGGTGACGACCGTATCGGTGAGGAGTTTCGCGGCGGCCATACGCGCCAGCCGCGGCGCCTCGTGGACCTCGAGTCCAATCCCGTGGCCGAGCGAATGGCCAAAGTCCTCGCCGAAACCAGCCGCAGATATATAATCGCGCGCGACGGCGTCCGCGCCAGAACCTGTCATTCCGGCTCGAACGGAGCTCGCGGCGCGCTCGTTCGCTTCCCGCACAATCCCGTAAACGGCCCGGACTTCGTCCGAGGCACGTCCGACGACGACGGTGCGTGTGACGTCGGAACAGTAGCCCCCGCACTCGGCGCCGAAGTCCAGAAGCAGCAGATCGCCGGACTCGATGACACGCCCGCTCGCTCGCGCGTGGGGCAGCGCCGAGCGCGGACCCGAAGCCACGATCGTCTCGAACGGATGGGCCTCGCTCCCCTCATCCCGTAGCGCCTTTTCGAGAATCCCGGCGACCTTGAGCTCGGTAAGCCCGACCTTCACCTGCTGCAGCGTGGCAGACAGTGCACGGGTGGCCATTCCCGCAGCCTCAGTGATCAGGGCCACCTCGTTTTCATCCTTTGATTCGCGCAGGGCCTCGACGATCTCACCCTGGGGCCGCCACTGCCAGCGAGCGCCAGCGGCGTCGTCGAGAAATCGCTGGAAATCACGGTGAGTAACGTGCGCCGAACCGAACCCGATCACCGCGCGTCCGGGCAGCTGCGAGAGCTCCGCCCAAAGGCCATCCCAGAGATTCGTCGCTTCCACACGCACTCGCGAAACATCTCCCACTTCGTCGGCAACCTGGGTCTGGTACCGGAAGTCCGTGACCAGGACGCTGTCGCGCGCGGTCACGAGAAGCAGCGAGCTCGAACCCGAAAAGCCGGTGAGATAGCGGATGTTCGCGCGACCCGTGACGAGGAGCGCATCGAGGTGATTCTGAGTGAGGGCATCCACCATTCGTGCCACGCGCGCGGGGCGACGATCGGTCATCGGCCGCGGCCGCCAAGCTGTCGAACCAGGCCGCGGAGCGCCGCTTCGTAGCCGTAACTTCCAAGGCCGCAGACCACGGCCACTGCCTTGCCGGCGAGAACGAGCCGGTGACGCTCCCGCTCGCGGGCATGGACGTTCGAGATGTGGACCTCGACAAACGGAAGCGCAATAGCCGACAAGGCATCGCGGAGAGCGAGGCTCGAGTGCGAGTACGCGCCTGCGTTGATGATCACTGCGTCCGTCGCGCCGCGCAGTTGCTGCACTGCGGTCACGAGCTCCCCTTCGCCGTTCGACTGGAAGAAGGTTACGACGACGCCCAGCTCCGCGGCGACGGAACGCAGATTCGCCGCAATGTCATCGAGCGATTCAGCGCCGTATATCTCCGGCTCGCGTATGCCAAGCAGGTTGAGATTGGGGCCGTTGATGACGGCGATACGCACGGCGGCCTCCTTCGCGTCAGCGATGCGAATCGCCGGAACGAGGAGGCGCGAATGCGCCGGAGAGGCGTTGCGCAGCTGCCAGATCCGTCGCGTCGGCTGGGGGCGAGCCAAACAGGCTCGCGAGCGGCGACTCGCTGTCGGCGGACGGTCGCTCCTCGTCCCGTCCGCGGTCGGAGGGACGTGCGATTCGTATGCGGACAAAGAAGTCGCGCACCGACTCCGCGCGTGGCTGCGCGCTGCCCGCCGCCTCGAGTTCGGCGATCCGGCGGTGCAGTGCCGGATCATCACGCCGGAGAGCCAGCTCGCGATAGATGACCAGAGCCTCCCCGTGCAGGCCCTGCTGCACGTACAGTTCCGCCAGGGTCTCGGTCACGAACGGCGACACACTGGAAGCCGGCCTCGGCGTGGGTGCCGCCGGTTCTTCCTGCCGATCGTCGGCGGAATCACCCGTCTCTGTGGTTTGTCGCGCCGCTGCGTCGTCCTGCTCTTCAACGGGTTCTTCGAGTGGTGCTTCAACGGGCTCGCCAGCGTCCGGCCCGCTCTCCGGCCCGCTCTCCGGCGAGTCCACGCGGGAGTGCCACGGGCCCTCGAGTACCGGAGTCGGTTCATCGGCTCCATCATCGGAATCCGAGCCATCTGGCCACTGTGTCACCTCGAATGGCTCTTCCGGATCAAAGCCGGACGCACTGCCGGCCGTGTCCTGAAACTCCGCTTCCCACTCCGGCGTCGCCCGCGCTGCCGCTGAGGCTTCGCCCGTGAAGTCGGGCTGAACGGTGTCGGGCTCGGCGACGATGTCCTCCAGCCGCACCGCCGCTTCGTCGGGCGCTGGTTCCGGACGGATCCTCGGAGGACTCTGCCGCTCGGGCCCGGACCGGGACGTTGCGGTGCCTGGCTGGGCCAGGGACCCGATGTAGGACGCGATCTCCTCATTCCGGGGATCCAGCTCGAGCACCTTCCCGTACCAGCGCATGGCGCCGCCCCTGTCACCGTCGTCGCGAGCAATGTCGCCGAGCTGACGAAGCGCGATGATGTTCTCGGGATCGAGGGTGAGCGCCTGCTTGAACACCGCCGCCGCCTCGTCCGACCGGCCTGCGTCGTGCAGCGCCTGACCGTACACGATGTACCCGCTCATGTGCGTCGGCTGCTGCGGGAGGTACGTGCGGCACAACTCGATCGCGAGCTCCGGCTCGCCGGCCTTACGATACTCGTTGGCCAGCGGCGCGAAATACCGCTTTGGGTTCTCCTCGAACTTCCGTTTTAGCTCGTCAAGCCGGCTCGGGTCGGCCATCAACGTCCTCTCAAGGGGGGAAACGTTTGTCTCGCCGACTGCGGCGTCTGAGGGAGAAGATACTTCCGTAACCTTGATTTTGTCCACTCTGGGGAACAGCTTACCGGGCTATGCTACAGTCGATGCGGAGTTCCGCAAAATACATCTGGATTTTCGTCACCGTCGCGTTCATCGGCGGATTCCTTCTATACGAGTCGTCAGGGCTTTTCGGAAGCGCCCCGATTACATCCACCACTGCCGTAGCCACGGTAAACGGGGAGGACATTCTCGTCACAAACTGGCAGCAGCTGGCCTCCCAGCTCGAGCAGCAACGCTCGGCGCGCAGCGGCGAGCAGGTGTCGCTCGACGAGCGCCGGGCAATCGAGGACCAGGCTTACAATCAGCTGGTTGACGAGGCGCTGCTCCGGCAGGAGATGCGCCGGCGCGGAGTATCGGTTTCCGTCGACGAACTGACGAACGCCGCGAAATACAGCCCGCCGCCCCAGCTCATGCAGTCGCCGGAGCTTCAGACCAACGGCCAGTTCGATCTCGCCAAGTATCAGCGTTTTCTGGCCAGCCCGACTGCCAAGCAGAGCGGGCTGCTGCTGCAACTCGAGAGTTATTACCGTGACGCGATTCCCAAGCAGAAGCTTTATCAGCAGGTAACTTCGGGACTCTGGATCTCGGACGCATCGCTCTGGATGAATTATCGCGACGCGCACGACACCGCGCAGATCACGTACGCCGCATTCACGCCGAACGATGCGGCGATCGCTGCGGCCGCGGTGAGCGATGCGGAGATCCGCGCGTACTACGACGCACACAAGAAGGACATGGCGCGCACCGGCAAGGCGCGCGTCACCGTCACGGTAATCCCGCGCATCATCACCGCAGCGGATAGCGCCGCCGTGCGGGACCACATTCTCGCGATCCGCGACAGCGTTCAGAAGGGCGCCAAGTTCGAGGACATCGCCAAGGCAGAATCAGCCGATTCCGGCTCCGCCGTGCGGGGTGGCGACCTCGGTAAGGGCATCAAGGGCCGGTTCGTTCCCGCGTTTGAAGTGGCCGCGGCGGCGCTCAAGCCAGGCGAGATGTCCGGACCGGTGGTGACCCAGTTCGGGTATCATCTCATCCGGCTAGACTCGCGCAACGGTGACACCGTCGCGATGCACCACATTCTGCTCAAGATCGTTCAGAGCGACTCCAACGCGGATCGGACTGATCGGAAGGCCGACAGTCTTTCCAAGATGGCCGCGTCGGCGGAAACACCGGACAAGTTCAACGCGGCCGTCAAGGCGCTCGGTCTCAAGACGTTCACGACCGACGTGACCGAGAACCAGCCGCTCATGTACAACGGCGCCAGCATTCCCAGTGTCTCTGCGTGGGCGTTCGGTGCGAAGGTGGGCGAGAGCAGCGATCTGTACGACGACGGGAACGGGTACTACATGGCCCGTCTTGACGCACTGACGCCTGGCGGCACACCATCACTCGATGCCGCGAAGAGCGACGTTCGCGCGCTCCTCGCTCGCGAGAAGGCGGTGCAGAGCGAAGTCGATCCCGCGCGGAAGTTTGCGATCGCCGCGTCGGCGAGCAACATCGCGCAGGCAGGCCAGGTCCTCAATACCCGCGTCACGAAAACCGACGCATTCACACGTGTGTCGGGACTTCCCTCCCTGCCCGATGCGTCACGCGTGGTCGGTGCCGCTTTCGCGCTGCCGGTCGGCGCCGTGGGCGAGCCGATCCTTACCGACCAGGCTGTGTACGTGATTTCGGTGGATCGGCGCGTCGATGCAGACCGCAAGGCATTCGACGCTTCCAAGGAAAAGCTCCGTGGTCAGTATCTGTCGTCCATGCAGCAGGGACGAATCCAGGAGTTCCTGACGGACCTCCGATCCGCCGCGAAGATCACTGACCGTCGCAAGGACATTCAGGCCTCGCTGCGCCGCGCGAATTCGTAACGCGGAGCGTGCCAAGAATGAAAGGGCGGCGAACCCCACTGGGTTCGCCGCCCTTTCATTATTCCTGGCGCCTCGCCGCCGGCGTTTCGGGGCGGGCAAACCGAGAATATTCTCGATTACTTTAGCGCTGCCTAAAGGAGACGGCGCGGCTCGCGCTGCTCAGCATCGACCTCGGAAGGAGTCACGGGGCTCTGCAGATCGTCAGCCGTGAGCCGCGGCGGAGGCCCGACGTCACGGTTCGTGACGTTGCGCTCAACCTCGTTCATCTCCTTCTTGAACTCCTTGATGCCCTTGCCTACGGAACCAGCTATCTCCGGAATGCGCTTGGCGCCGAACAGAAGAAGGATCACCACCATGATGATCACCAATTCCATGAAGCTGAAATGCGGCATATAGACGACTCCGAGAGGGAAAAACGTTCAGCTACTGCTAATAACGATCTCTAAAATAACGATCGCGCTATAAGATACGCCAAAAGTACCCCCAGCAGACTCAAAAGTGACACATCCACGGCCACCGGCCCCACCGCGAATTTGAGAATTACCAGGTCCACGGTGAGCGGCCCCAGTGCCGGAGTCACCCCGGTCGTGAAGAATTCCTTCACGGCGCTCGGAGGCAGGAACCGGCGAGAGACCTGCGTGAGGAGGCCGCCGGCGATGAAGCCGGTGGCGAGCACCATCCCGTAAAAGAATGCGCCCTTGCGGGAAGCGCCGCGTGGTGGCATCAGGCGTGTCGCTCCATTACGTAGAAGATAGCCCCATCCAGCGCATTCCGCGCCTCTGATGGCGGGAGACTCTCGAGGGCGGTCCGGGCCTTCTCGGCAAATTCTCCGGCCCGATGTCGGGCGTATTCCAGCCCGCCGCGCTCCAGGACGACTCCGGCAATGTCGGCAACCTCTTCGTCTGACGGTTCGACCCGATCGAACAGAGCCTTCGCACGAGCCCGCTCAGCGGGTTTCATGGACCGCAATGCGGCGATCAGCGGCAGCGTCATCTTGTGCTCCCGGAGATCGAGACCACTCGGCTTGCCAGTGGTATCCGATTCCTCCGTGAAATCGAGCAGATCGTCGGTTATCTGGAACACCATTCCGAGCGCGTCGCCGTACTCTGCCAGTGCGTCCGCATTTGCGGCTGCTCCGCACATCGCGCCCACACGACAGGCCGCCGACATGAGCGAGGCCGTCTTGGAACGGATGAGGAACTCGTAATCCTTTTCGGAGAAGGCCAGCGGCTCCACCGTGGAAAGCTGGGACAGCTCACCAACGGACATCTGCGTTGACGCGTCGATGAGCACGCGCATCGCCGGCATGTTCTCCAACGCGACAAGTTGCGTCAGGGCCGTGCTGTACAGGTAATCGCCCATGATCACCGATATCTGATCGCTGAACAGCGAATTGATCGTCGGCATTCCGCGGCGCAGCATCGAGTGGTCCACCGCATCGTCATGCACGAGTGTCGCGAGGTGAACCATCTCCACCACCGACGCGACGACTATCGCATCGCCGTTGGGAGCACCGGCGGTGTGGCTCGACAGAAGTACCAGGGTCGGACGGAACATCTTCCCCTTCATCGCGAGCAGGTGCCGGGCGGCGACGGCAAGCATCGGAATGTTGCGCGTGATTGCGTGCTCCATGACATCCCGCACGCATCCGAGTTCCTTCTCGACCGGAGCCTGAATCTGTTCCAGTGTCGCCGTTCGCAGCCTGCCGGCCGCGTGCACGGCGTCCATGGTGTGCGCGGTCACGCCATTTCCGCCGCGCGCTTGAGGCGCTCACCGATGTCGCGGAAGTGAATGTCCACGGCGAACACCCGGCGGTAAAACGCCTCTGCATCCTTCCACATCGCCAGCTTCTCGCTGGCGTAGCCCAGCAGGTACAGCACACCCACGAGCTTTGTGTCGGTGAGGCCGGACTCCTTGAGCGCTCCGCCCAGCGAGCTCAACGCCACCTCATACTCGTTCTTCTCGATGAAGCTCTGTCCGAGCGATTCGTACGCGCGCACGCGTCGCTCGGGCGTCGCATCGCCGCGCATCGCCTTCTGGAACTGCGCGATGGCCTCGTTGAAAAGGCCCATCTCCATGTAAGCAACGCCCAGGTCGTAATGACTGTCCGAATCACTCTCGTCCACGTTCGCGGCCACGCCGGCCTTGAACGTCTCGAGCATCTCGGAGAAATCGGTTTGCACCTCGCCGAGCGTCTGCGTCTCGTCTTCCGCGGTCATGCGCGGGTTCTTGGGCGGTTCGCCCTCGAGGAGCCACTGATTCAGATCGACGAAATCGTCATCGGCGCGCGGAGTGGGCGGGGTCTGCTCTTCATCGATCGCCTCGGGCGGAAGTATACCCAGATCTCCTGGCAACCCACCTTCCACCGCACCGACGTCTGCCGAGAGGGAAGCAACATACCCTGTGAGCGTATCCGCGATGGAGTCGCCGTTCTCGAACTGATCCCCGACCTCAAGCCGCTCGATCTGCGTCCCATCGCCCGCGTCGAAGGTGTCAGAATTGATCGCGCCGTCCGCCGCCGCGACGTCTCCTTCCCCTTCGTGGAGCGTGCCACCAGAGAACGTGTCGAACGACGTGTGGTCGATGTCCATGGGCGTGATGTCGTTCGCGGACGGCGCCGTGTCGAAGTTCGGGAGATCGAATTCGGCTAGCGTTGGGCCCGGTCCCCTCTCCTGTTCCGAGGTCATGGAGCCGATCGGATCCTCTACGGGAGTCAGGCCGGCGAGCGGCGAATCGTCGAACGCGGCACCGGCCCGTTCGTCAGCCGCAGAGGGCAGCGTGACGTTGCCGAACGCCTCCGCAGTCAGTGGATGCTCCGGATCGGGGGCCGGCGCGTCCATTCTCTCCGGAGCGCCCCGCCTGCCGTATTCGAGATCGAGAAATACGAGACCCTCCCGCTTTGCTTCCTGCCGGGACAGGCCCACGCGTGGTGCAAAGTCGGGATCGAGCGCGCGGATGCGCTCGAGCGTGGCTGTCGCTTCGCGCCCTCTGTCCTCCGACAGCATGGTTTCATACACGATCTGCAGCTGCTCGAGCGCCTCCTGGGTGCGTTCTGCCCGCGCGAGCTGCTCCGCGAGCATGAGGCGAACGTCGTCCTGGCCGGGGCAGAGGTCGGCAAACTCCTTGAGGGCGCGGAACGCTTCGTCGAAGTCGCCGGCCTTTTCCATGCGGGTCGCGTACTCGAGGAAGTTCTGCTTCGCGTCAGACGTGAATCCCTTCTTCGCGCTTATCTTGCCAAGCTTGTAATAGATGACCGCGCGGCCCGGGGAATGGCGCAGCACCTTGTTACACAACGCTATCGCATTGTTGAAGAAGCCCCCTTCAGCGTAGAGGTCGACAGCTGTTTCGTAGTAAGCGACCGCCTTGTCGAGTTCGCCCAGCCGAAGGTGGAGGTCTCCCACGCGATTGTAGAGAGGGATGTCGAGCTCTTCCGGGATTCCCGCCGCTGCCTCGATGGCCTGGGCGTATGACGCCAGCGCGCGATCGTACTGCCGCTTCTGCTCGAACTCCGCGGCTTTCCTCTTGAGCTGGGCAGATTTGGACATGTCGAGAGGAAGTTAACGAACCCGCCACACCCGGGCCAGAATGACCCGCCGGAGCCACATCACCGCGAGAGCGGCGAAGCCATCACATCGCGAATTCTCGAGATTCGGAGAGGGGCCTGAGCCTCCCCCCGGCAGGCATAGTAGCATGCGTTACAGTTGACTGGTTCGTACTTCCGGAAGTCACGCCAGTGGAAGTCCACCGGGAAGTCCGGACAGCGCTTCACGTAGCCTGCTGGGTCCAGATGGATGGTTCTGATTCCCGACCGGCAGGGCTCTGTGGTCTCGCCCCGGACGTACCTCGGGATCTGCTCCAGGTAGTAATCCGAATTCGTGATGATCCCGCGACGTTCCCGCTTGAACGCCAGAAGCTCGGCCACGACCTCTTCGAGGAGGCGCACCTCGGACGCAGGGATGAGCCCGTCCGCATTGCCGTTCTTGCTGTCTGTGTAACAGCTGAAATTGACACCCACTCCGAGCTCGGCGGCGCGGCGGACGATGGGAATCAACTCGCCCAGGTTCGAGCGCTTGATGACAGTGTTGAAACGAATCGCGTCGATTCCGCGCTCACGCATCGCCGGCACGTTGCGCATGATCTTCTCCACCAGTCCCGGAATCCCGCGCGCGTCATCGTGACGCTGGTCCAGAAAGTCCAGCGAAATGTTGAACTGATTGATGCCGGCATCCCATAGCGAAGCGGCGCGCTCCGGCGTGAGCGTGCCGCCGTGAGTTATCAGCGTCATGTACTTGACGCGGATGGCGCGATCGACCGCCGAGACGAGATCCTCGAGATCGCGACGGAGTGTGGGCTCCCCGCCGGTCCACGTCACCATCATCGGGTTGAAGAAGCGCGCGGCATCGGCGAAGCTCGCGAGCTCGCGCTCGCGCTCCGCCGAATCAGTCTTCCAGTAATCGCAGAAGTCGCAGCGCGCGTTGCAGCGGAGCGTGACCTCGAAGTGGACGAGAATCGGCTTCCTGACGAGGGTGAGGTACGCGTATTTCGCCAGGAAGATCGGAACGTCCCACGGTGCGAATCTGGCGGAGAGCAACGGCTACTGGATGTCCTGCTGGCGGTACGTCGGCTTGTCGTAGTTGAACTTGAGGTCCGGCTGTGCCTTGTTGCCGATCATGAAGCTGAAATAGGAATTGCCGTTCGGACTCTGGCTGAACGAGAAGATCGCTCGCCAGTCGTGGAGGTCGCGCTGCAGGGAAACCTGGTTGCTGGCGAACGCGTGGTGCGCGACGTCGTAAAGCGTACCCCAGTTTGCGGCCCACTTCTGCGTGATGTGGAACGATGTGTTGGCACTTATCGTCTCGCGCGGCGGGATTCTCACGAAGACGCCGCCGCCGATCGGATCGTTCACATTGCTCACCGCAGTCTGCGGATTGAGCAGCGACTGCTGCTTGCAGGTCTCGAATAGAATCGGGTTCGAGGAGTACTGATTGCACAGCAATGTGGGATCGTAGTTCACAACTCGTCCGCCCAGGGGGGGCCGCTGGCGCGTTTCGGAGAAACTGATCTGGCTGGTCCACCCGGGGGTATCGTTGACCCTGTACTGCTGGTCGCGCGCGTAGCTGCCGGCAATGGGCATCGACGACAGCCGCGCATTCAGCTCGTCCTGTGCGGTCTGTTCGATGCTTTGCGACTGCGACGGTACGCTGGTCGCATGCCCGAACAGCCGGCTTATGGCGCCAAATATCCCGCTCTGCCCGTTGATCGTGAAGGAAGCATTGATTCCTTCCTGGAACGGCTTGAACCGGGCCGTGTCGCTCTGCGTATCGCCCTGGAACAGCGAGTACGTGCTGTTGAACGCGAAGCCGGGAAGCAGGTCCGAGGTGGCTCCGTACGTGAACGAGTTTGTCGTCAGTCCGGTGCGGTGCGTCTGCCGCGCACGCTCGAAATCCCAGGTCAGAGACGAGAAATCGAGCGCCAGCAGCTTGATCTTCCGCCCCTCGGCGGACGATCCCGTATCGGAACGGAGCTTCCCCTCGAACACCTGGGACAGCCCGAACGTCACGGCGTTTTGCGGTAGCGCTCCAAGGAAGCCGCCGGCCGAATGATTCGTTGCCGCGAGATACGCCGTCGGCGTCGAGGCCGCCGGCGCGTAGGCGAAGCTGATTCTGGGAGTTAGCGAGTGCCGTATCCTGGCAAGCGGCCCGAACCCCGGGAACAATGCAAACAGCGTCGGCGAAATCCCCAGCGAAAAGTTCGGGCGCTTGCTCTGATGCACCCACTGCCCGCCTGAGAACTCCGATTGCACGAAGTACGAGCCTGCGTACACGTTCGTGAAGTTCACTGAAGGGTTCATGTTCAGCGTTCCGGGAAAGAAACCGGGCAGGCTGAATGCAAAGTTGAAGTCCGCCTGGTTAGTTGCCGAGTGCGCGAACGTCCGCGTGTAGCGCTGCGTTGTATCGGTCGGGCTCACGAAGGTGCGCGTCACGGGATGGTTCAGCGCCAGGCTCTGCAGATTGCCCGAGAGATCGATCCGGAAACCGTGAATGATCACCGGCGTGCTGAGGGACGTGGATTGAGTTACTTCGGACGCCTTGATCCGGGAGCTGTCCGACACGCCTGACGAATTTGCGAAGTACCGGTAGAAAACGGCCTGCGATTCATCCATGTTCTCCTTGGCGGAACGCTGGAAGTTCAGGCTTGGCGTCCAGTCAAGCCAGTGCGTCAGAGCAAGCGTCGGGCTTGTGAGGCTGACAGTCGGATAGTTCTCCTGTATCTGCGTGCGCCCCGAGTACTGATCTCGATGGCCGCCCAGATCCATCGAGAACGGGCCGACCTTGCGGCTGTAGCGCACGTCGGAGCTGATCGCCGAGAGCTGCTGCTGCGGGTTGAAGGTGGTCTGCCTGAGCGCAAAGGTATTCGTCGTGAAGTTGACGTTGGCGTTGAACCGACTGGTTGACGAGAACTCCTGCGCATGGTACCAGGTGACTGCCGTGTTGTTGTTGCCGCCGGTCTGCGCCAGATGGTTGGCCGCGATTCCGCCCGTGATGAACCTATCGAGCCACCGATAACGAAACTGTCCGTTCACACGGGAGAAGCCAGGATCCGTTGCAGTGCTTCGGGCGCTGCTGCGCCAGTCGTACCAGGCCTCGGCGTCCATGTAATCGCCGAGGTTGGCGTAGTAGCCCAGGTTCTCCACGTGACGCCTGTAGGACGAGCTGTTGCGTACGAATTCGCTGAGGCCGAACCGAGGCGTAAGGATTCCGCTTCTCCGACCGTTGCGCACATCCTGGAACAGGAACGGCAGCCAGAATACCGGTACGCCTGCCACATACAGCGTTGCCGGACGGGCTACAAGCAGATTCTTGGAGACGAACTTTATCTCGTTGGACTTGAAGTAGTAATCGGGGACGCTGTCATCGCAGCTCGTGATGATTCCATTTCGGACATAATACGCGCTGTGCTTCGCCGGACTCGTATCGCGAACGAACGCGGTCTCCTTGCCGGATAGATAGTAAGTCTGTCCACTCTCGACGGAGGTACTGATGTTCGTCGCCGATCCGCGGCCGAGCGCAGCGTTGTAGGTCACCCGTCCTCGCGCGATGACATCCGCTGTCTGCTGCGACGGATCGTGAAGGATCACTGTATCGCCCGTTGCGGTGACGAGCTTGGTGGAATCGTTGTAGATGACGGTGTCGCCAATGACGATTGTCTGTTCTCGTCCAACGGCCGCAGGCTTGCCCTGAATGCGCAACGCCTTGGTCAGGGCATTGAAGGTTACGTTGTCACCCTGGTACCTCGTGGCCCGGTAGCCTGGCAGCGCCATCAGCGACTTGGCAACAGAATCCGAATCAGACGCCCACTTTACCAGCTGCTTCACCAGCGGCTTCACCAGCGGCTTCACCACGTGCAGCGAATCGCGCCGGGTCGTATCGCGCGCCGCACTGTCGCGGCGCGCAGCCGGCGCCAAACTCCGCGGTACTGTGTCCGCTGCGGCCTTGAACGTGTTGCCGCTCTGGCTGGTCTTGCGTGTGCTGTCAGCTCCGCCGCGCTGCGCCAGCGCCGGCGACGCCAGCAGTGTGGCACCGACGAGCGCCGCACCGATCAGCCTGTGCGACACGACGGGCGACCAGCCTCGCGCGCTCACGCCGGCGCGCCCAGCCGCCGCGGCTCCTGCCTGGCGGGTGGAGGCGGTGGGAGATTTGACCGTGACTCTGGTGGTTCCGGCGGCTCCGGCCCCTCCTCACGTTTCCTGCGCCACCGGAATACCATGCGAGACAGCACGATGCTCAACTCGAACAGTCCGTACATGGGGATCGCGATCGCGAACATCGCTGTCGGATCGGGCGTGATGAAGCTTCCAATTATCAGGCCACCCACGGCTGCGTAGCGTCGATATTTGGCGAGAAACTTTGGATTCGTGAGTCCGATCGCGGTGAGACCCATGATGACGATGGGTAGCTCGAACGCAGCCCCGAATGCAAGGCACATGTAGATCGCGAAGCCGAAATATTCCGAGGCCGCGATCATGGGTTGCAGCGCGCGCGACTCGACGCCCACCAGAAACTGTATCGTCATCGGCAGGATGACGGTGAACGCGAGCGCGACACCGGCGACGAACAGCAACACGATTCCGCCCAGAACGGGCAGTACCATCTTCTTCTCGTGCGAGTACATCGCGGGCGAGACGAAGCCCCAGAGCTGATACAGAATCACTGGCGACGCGATGACGAAGGAGAGCGCGAAGCCGGCGTCGAGAACTATCTGGAACGCATCCCCCGGATGCAGATACACCAGCTTCTGGCCATGCAGATACGGCGTGATGGGCCGCGACAGAAACTCGATGACATCGAAGTTCGGGAGCTGGGTGAACAGCACGAATGCGATGATCGCACCCACTGCGAAAGCAGCAGCGCATTTGAACAGCCGCTGCCGCAGCTCCTCGAGGTGATCGAGGAACGCCATCTCGGCCATGCCGCCAGAAATGCCGGATCGCGCCACGATCTTCCTCGCGCCTACTTGATTGTCTTGATGCGGTCTCGCGCCAACGCCGCCTCGTCCGAGCGCGGATACTTCTTGACGAGCGTGTTGTACAGCTCTCTGGCCCTGTCTCCGTTTCCGGAGTTCTGGGCCGCGACGGCACGCTTGTAGATCGCGGTCGCCGCGCGCGGCGATCCCGCGTACCGTGCCGCTACTTGCGCATAGACCGAGTCGGCGGCGGCCGCATTGTTCTCGGCGGCATACGTCTCCGCGATGTAGAACTGCGCGTCCGGGGCGACGTCAGCCTTTGGATATTTTGTTATGAGATCCTGGAATGCCTGGCGCGCAGCCGCGTTGCTGCCCTGCATCATCTGCTCGCGCGCCACCTGGAACAGCGCGTTCGGCCCGGGCGTCGCGGCCACACCGTTCAAATCCGGCGGTGCCGTCGCACTCTGGCGCTCCTCCAGCGACGCTCTCACCTCCTGAATGCGGCGCTGGCTCTGTCCAGTGAGCTCCTGAACCTGCAGGAGCTGCTGCTGCACGGATGCCATGCTCGACGTCACGTCGGACCGAAAGCGTGTCAACCGATTTCCGATCGCAGCAAGCGAGTCGTTCGCGAGGCGGAGACTCGACAATGCACGATCCATCTGCAGTCTCCGCGCGGAGTCCGACGCCGCCTGCTCGCTCCGCAGTGTCTTGATGTCACCCTGGAGCACCTGCACGTCCTGCTGCGTGGCGAAACAGCCAGCCAGGAGCATCGCGAGCGGTGCGACCATCAATGTCCGTTTCACTGGTTCGGTCCTCCGGTCGGCGCGATTTCGGAGCGCCTGTTACGCGACCACGCCTCTTCGTTGTCGCCCTGCGTCGCCGGCATTTCCGCCCCCATGCTGCTGATGGCGAGCCTGCCCGCGTCGACTCCGTTGTTCACCAGAAACGCCTTGGCCTCGGCGGCGCGCCGCAGACCCAGCGCCAGATTGTATTCCGACGAGCCACGGTCGTCAGTGTGACCGGTTATCCGCACGCGAATCGATGGCTGCGCCTGAAGCACCGGAACCTTCGCGAGCAATAGCGACCGCGCGGCCTCCGTGAGTGCGGAGCTGTCGAAGTCGTAATAGATAGTGGCCGACAAAACCTTCATTGCGTCCGCGTTCTGCGCGGCCTCGCGCTGCTCACGCTCACGTACTGCCCGCAGACTGTCCTGCTCCTTCTGCGCGCGAGCAATCTCCGCCTGACGGGCGGCGTTCGCTCTCGCGATGGAATCAGCACGAGCGCGATCCAACGAATCGCTGTTTACCGGCGTCGGCGCGAGAGCCGCCGGAGTCTTGTGACACGCCGCAGTCGCGGCAAGCGCTGCGAGTGCCATTACAGTTGTGCGCAGATGCATGATGTTTCGAGGTTAGGGTTTGAGAGTGGGCGACCAGGCCGGCAGCCTTGCGCCAGCCGCGTGCGTCAACTGCCGCATGCGACCGGATTCCGCATCGAGCACCCAGAGTTGCCGGGGACCGGTGCGCGTGGACGAAAACACCATGTGTCTGGCATCGGGCCCCCAGCTCGGATCCTCATTCTGCCCGTCACTCGTGTACTGCTTGGTGGACCGGTCCCGGAGATCGATGGTCATTATCTGGAAGTTACCGTCGATGCGCGACTCATACGCGATTCTGCGTCCGTCGGGTGCCCAGTCCGGAGACGCCCTGTAGGCCTGCTCGCCATACGTGAACTCGGTCAGCAACGACGCGTTGGTACCGTCCGCATCCATCGTGTACACCTCCGGATGCCCGGCCCGGCCCGACATAAAGGCGATCTGACGTCCATCGGGGCTGTAGCTGGGCGACGTGTTGTCGCTTCCCCGACCCACGGTGATCGTGCGCGACGCAACCGCTTCCCCGCCGTGCATGACCATTATGTCGGTTCCGTGGTCAGAGCCGCTAGCGTATGCGATCATCGCGCCATCCGGTGAGTACGCCGGCGTGATGTTCAGCCCGCGCGCCGTACCGCTCAACCAGTGCAGATCGCCGGTGACGAAGCTGTGTACCGCTATCTGCGAGCCGGACGGCGTAAAGCCGGAAAAAACGATCCTGCTGGCGTCGGGACTCCACGCGGCCGACATCGCGAGCGAAAGGCTGGTAAGCTTGCGGGCGTTCTCTCCATCGCTGTCGATCACCCATATCTGCTTGTCACCGCCGCTGTACGCGATGCGGGTAGCAGCCGAGCCCGGCGTGCCGAAAATCCAGCGCCCGACCTCGTCGCTCGCGCGGTGGAGCGCCATTCTCCACTCCGGAGAATTCGGCGCTGCAAGCAGCGGGAATGCGCCCACCTGGATGCGACGCCTGGCCGCGACATCATACATCGTGATGTTGATGCCGGTCATAGAGTGCTCGGGCCGAAGGATCGCCACGACTCCAAGCTTGGCAAAGAGCGGATAATTGAATTTGTCGCCCGATTTAGGCATCATCGCGCGCGCCGAGGCATCGTCCAGGGTCACGACGTTCGCGCGGTCATCGTAATCGATGTCGCGTTGAAGAATCGCGCGTACCGAATCGCCGCCCACGGAATCCGCGGGAAGCACGAGCACGCCCGGCTTGGTGCCGAGCGCATAGTTAAGGCCGAGCCTGACGCCCTCGGGCACCGGGTTCTGGCCGCGCGCGCCGAGTGGCACGAGCGCGAGCGCCGCCAGGGACAGGCCGGCAACATGGAATCGTTTCAATTGCATCACTGCAGAAATCGTGGGTCGAAGCTGAAAACTACGGGAAGGACATCATCGCGGAAACCGTCGGGTAGCGGACCAAACGCCGAAGCGGCCCGCTCCACCGCACCCTGCGCTTCCAGATCAAACGAGTAAACCCCGGATCGTGTCAGAAATTTCACATTGGTGACACTCCCGTCTCGGTGAATCAGGAACGACACCGTTGCACTCAGCGGGGAGTTTGGATTCTTCGGGCGAAAGTTGAGCGCGATCTGTCGTACGATGTTGTTTAGATAACCAGGGAACGGGAAATCGATCCCTGCCGTCTGTACGGTGGCGACATCGGTGCCGCGTCCGCCAACTGGTCCGCCACCCGCCTTCGGCGCCCTGGAGGCCGGTGCCGGCTTGGGCTTTGCCTCCACCGGAGTGGCGCGCGTGACCGGAGCTGGCGCCGCCCTGGACGGTGCTGGAGGGACCGGCGCCGGTGTCTCGCGCATCTTCGGCGGCGTGGGCGCTGGCACCGTCGGCGCAGGCGTGTTGGTCACCTCGCCGATCGCACGCGGCCCTGGGGGAGCCGCCACGATGTTGACCTTGTAGATTGGCGGAAGCACCACTGGCGGGCCGGGGCGGAGGGCCCAGATCGCCAGTCCTATGATCGCGAGGTGTACGACGGCGGAGACACCGATCCCGCTCGCGAGCCCGCCTTCAGGCTCACGACTCCTCAACGCGGCGTATCCTCCGGCTCGGCGACAAGACCGACGTCGGTGGAACCGCTTGCGCGCATAACTGCCAGCACCCTGACCACCATACCATACGGTACACCCTGATCCGCTCGGAGGTACACTCCGCCCTTTCCGTGCTGCTCGGCGAGCGCCTTGAACGCAGCGCGAAATTCCTCATACGTGAGCCGGTCCTTGTCCACGAAGATCGTGCCCGACCTGTCGATGCTCACGACGAGACCGGTCTTCGCATCGAGCGGCCTGGCCTCGGCCTTGGGCAACGACACGTCCACGCCGCCCTGCATGATGGGCGCGGTGATCATGAAGATCACCATGAGCAGCAGCATCACGTCGATGAGATTCACGACGTTGATCTCCGCGTTCAGCGCGAGTTTCACACCCCTTCGGCGTCGGCTCGCCATCTAGATGCGCCCTTCGAGAACGAGAAGCGCAATCAGTTCGGTCCCGAATCCTTCGAGTTCGCTGTCTATGCGATTGAGGCGATTCGCAAAGAGGTTGTATCCAAAGACAGCCGGTATTGCCACGGCGAGCGCGGCAGCGGTGGCAATGAGTGCCTCGGCGACACCGGGAGCGACTGCGCCGATGTTCCCGGATCCCTGCGACGCGATTCCGATGAACGCCTCCACAACACCGAGCACGGTGCCCAGCAGCCCGATGAGCGGACTCACGGAGCCAATGGTTCCGAGCGATGGTACGTAGCGAGAGAGGCGATCGCGCGCTGCATTCGTTTCGGAGTCCAGAACCAGTCGCAATGCTTCAACCTGCGAGCCGCTGAACTTGGCCGATCTTCCCGGAGTCGCCGCCATCGCGGGGGTGACGTCGCGCAGAAAATCGCTCGCGCGACGAAGCAGACGAGCATGGGGCACGTCACCCGACTGCCGAACGGCATCGACGACACCCTCGAAAGAGGACGCCCGCTCGAAACTGTTCATGAAGACGACTGAATCGCGAGTAACGCCCCGGAACTGGCGCCATTTCGCGAACATTATCGCCCAGCTGATAAGTGAAAGCACGACGAGAACCCCAAGCACGATCTTGGTTGCCATCGTTCCGTGCAGGATCATTTCTGTTGGCGTGGTGGGTACCACGCCAAGTTGAGCCCAGACCAATATCTGATTCACTAAAGCTCCGTCGGCAAAACGCCAAATCTAAGCCGGCGTCACACTCGGCGGGATCGGCTCAGGGCATCTTCGCCGAGAGACGCGTCGGCATTCCGACGCGAATCTCGGGCTGCATCTGGCTCACGACGATTCCAGTCGCCGCGATGGACGTCACGCGAACGATCGTCACCGTGGCAGTGCCTTCGACTGGCGCCGGGCGCCCGTCGGCGCGCGACCGATCGTCGAGCAGCGTGAACTGGTCCCCCATTTTCACGCCCTGCGACTCCGATGCGCCAAGCACGACATACGCCTGCACCGAGGGCAGTCTGGGAGCCCCCTGAATCCAGACGAGCTTCGCCGTAAGCGGATAATCGCCACGAACCGGGCGCGTGCTCGTTGCTTCGAACGACTGTCCAGGTGCGAAGATTCCCTCTCCAGGCGTGATGGTGCCAAACTGGCGCTCAATCACCGCTATGGCTCTTCCGGGGCCAGCCACAGAGTCGATGCGGAGGACGCCAGTGGGCTCGACAACGCGCCCGATGTCGGGAATCTCGGTGCCGTCCCGCGCGACTATCACGCGATCTCCCACCGCCGCCGAGCCGTTGGCTGGAAGGCTCACGTAGATCCGGTCGAACAGCTTGAATCCTGCGTCCGACGACAGTCCGAGCGCGGGGATGTCGACCGCACCGATCACCTTTCCGAGGCGCGTGGAGTGCTTACTCGATACTACGTATGGCGCCGCTTCGTACTCGCCGGGGCGGACCGTTAGAGCCGGCGGGATTGTGGTTGATCGGACGGCGCGTCTTGGCGTCGTGGCCTCCGCCGTGGCGAAGACCGTGGGCTCCTGTGCGCGAGTCTGGATCTGGGCAACAACAACGCCGGCATCCGACGCCTGTGCCGCGATCTCCGGCTTGACCGCATCGCCGTCGATAGTGAGGACCTGCCCCGGATAGATCCAGTGCGGGTTCTTTACAATGTCGGTGTTCGCATGGAAGACCTGCGGCCACTTGAACGGGTCCTTCAAGTAGTACTTCGCGATGTCCCACAGTGTATCGCCAGGCTTCACCGTGTGCTTCACGGTGGCGGGCGCGGAACGAACCGCGTCCCTGGTGGCTAGGGTGTCCTGCCCGCGGAGCGCGGCCGGCGCGACCGAGGCGAGGGCCGCGGCGAGGAAAGCCGCACGCGTGGCTGTGGCGAGTCTGTTTGGCATCGTTTGAGGACGACCGGGCAAGGATGAGAGCAACGACCTCCGACATTCTAGGAGTGTCGGCGTACGGCGCGCTTGGCCAAAGGCCGTTCGTGCGCCGTTCCGACAGCACCTACTGGGTCAGTCGACTCCCGCTAGAGCATCCAGCGAGGCCCCAGCGCCCAGAAAAAAACCGCCGTCAACAGGATTACGACCACGATTGAAGCCGAGCCCACGATGATGAACTCGACGAGCCGTGCGGTCCCGCCGTGCGGAGTGGGTTCGTGAAAGAGCATCCCCCAACTGGCGAAGGACCAGGCAATGAAGCAGATGCCCAGAAGCACCCAGGAGCCGCCTGCGGCGACCGTCGCAATGAGTGCCGCAACACCGCTCACGGCAGCCACCATCGACAACTGACCGTAGGACAACCTTCGCGCGAATCCCGCCAGAAGGCCCAGGACACTCTCGCGCGGCGCGGCGACATGAGCTGCATTGTTCATGCGATCTCCGTTGTTTGCCGTACTCCTCAATCTACCATTCGCTTTGCAGAGGCACTACCGGCCAATCCAGTAGTTGACTTTGATCTGAAATACGTTCGTCGGCCGGTCGCGAAGCAGGAGAGCGCGGTCACGAGTAAAATCGAAGTTTCCAACAGAAGAGTCGCCGGACCGGTTCTGGGTCCAGACAAAATAAACGGTTGAGCCGGGCCGATACTCCCAACGGAGGACGGCATTGCCGATCAGCGAGCGATACGCAAAGTTGGGATCGCCGAAGGAGAATGACTTCGCCGGCCCGGATCCATCGGGGTCAACCGTGTAGACTGCGCCGGATGCCGAAGTCGCAGGAGCTCGTGTAATGGAACCGGCATCGCGTCCGTACACCACCTTGTTGAGCGTGCGTGGTGCTGCGAATTCCCGGAACGACGAGTAGTCGCCGGAAGCGAAGTACGGCTGCGCATAGAGCTGGAGCGTGAGGTTGGGTGTGAACGTCCAATTGACGCGTGTGTCAAGAGACCACGTTGTCGAGCGCAGATAGCCGAACACGTACCGCTTACCATAGAAGGAAGTCGCCGTTGGATCGGCCTGCGTTGTCACGTACTGCGCGTCGCTCTCCCTCGAGGCGAACGTGGGCGTGAGGCTGATGAACATGCTGGACGTCGGCTTGAGCGCCACCCCTGGCGACACCGTGAGCATGTGTGTCGATGCGCCAACGCCGGGAGCGCCTTCGACGCTGATGTTGAATACGGCCCGATCGCGCGGGTCAGTCGATAGCTGCAGCACGCCATCCCTGTACCCCGAGCGTATGACTACGGGACCACCGCGCGTCAGCCGATCGTCGAGGACGGCCGGGTGGTAAACCCCGATGCTTCTGAGACGCCAGTAATTCAGGAATTCCATACTGGCGTAAAACTGGGCCTGCTCGTCGGTGCGATCACCGTCGTAGTTGAACTGCTGCTGCCCGCCGCCAAGTATGACGGCACTGCGGTAAAACCTTCCGGGGGTGGACCATTGGCGGCCGACATTGAAGTTCATCCACCTGTAATCGGCGCGGTTGAGGTACGACAGGTCATTCACCTCGAAACCAGGGCTGCGCCAGTTTTGCGCGGTTTCCCAGAACCAGTTTCCATTGTTCTTGGCCAGCCTGGTGTACAGGCCGTAGCCGCGCAGCGCGGTCGCGCCGGTGTAGTACGATGTCCCGAACAGGCCGTCGCTCTGAACGCGCCGGTCCGGGCGCTGGAAATAGTGTGCGCTCGATCGCTCGGTGAGCTGGATGGCCTGGGGCGAACCGGCAACGCTGGATGTCGCCACGGAGCCGATCCACGAGTAGTCGCGCTGGTGCCAGCGGTGATCCCAGTCGATGCCAGCCGCTTCGGAGTGGCTGCGAAGCCTGTCGCTGAGAACAGTGTCACTCATCTGCCGCGCCGTGGACGTCAGCATTCCACCCACCATCGTTGCGCCGTCGCGAAACTCCTTCTTCGCGCGTCCGACAAAGTAATTCGTCAGCGGCTCGACCTGTTGCGTGAACTCGGGCCCGCCTGGTGTGGTCACGTACGTTGCGTTCTCCCGGTTTGTGAGCGCATCCAGCATCCCTATTGTAAACCCGCTGGCGGTGCGTCCGGTCACCTTCGCCGCGCCAAGTATCGCGGCCTTGTCGGGAAGATTGTCGTATGCGGCGATGCCATCTACATAGCCATTCAGCTGTGGAGCGCGACCTATACGCCGCGAATAGAACAGATCCAGGCTCGATGTGTTGCTGCAGAAGTTGCAGTTCATCCCGCCGTAGTCGAACGCGCTGCTACCCGCGACGAAGAATGGGCGCTTCTCGTCGTAGTACGTTTCATAAGCCGAGAGATTGATCGTCGCTGGATCGACCTCGACCTGGCCAAAGTCGGGATTCACGGTCGCGTCCAGTGTGAGGTTCGACGTCAGGAGGTACTTGAGATCGAGGCCGGCCGACATCTTGTTCGTGGATGAAGTGTGATAGGGGTCCGAAGGCGCTGCGTACTTGAACGCCTGACTGGAGAGCGCGTACGGGAGCAGCTCGAATGCCTTCGGCTGTGGGGGTATGCGCAACCCTTCGAGGTTGCCGTAGTATGCCGGGCCGCCAGCCTCGCTCGCGCGCCAGAACGCCCACATGTCGCGCTCGTTCAGTCGGTCCGCGTAGCGCCAGATCTGCATGCCCCACGTCTGCAGACTGTCGCGCGAGAATCTGAGTTGCGAGAACGGGATTCGCATCTCTGCCGTCCATCCGAGCGAATCCACATTGGTCGCCACCTGCCAGATCGGATCCCAGGAAGGATCTCCGTCGAACTGGTCGCCTTTGACCCCGACCGGATTGACCTCGAAGAGTGCCTGGTCCCGATGATTATGGTACGGGTCGAAAACCACCACGAGCTTGTCGGTAGTCAGTGAATTGAAGGAGCCGTTATTTCCGTTGCCGTCGAGCAGCTGATCGCGCCGCGCCAGTGGCGCGCGAACTCCTTTCGCGCCGAGTGAATCATAGAGCCGCGCGCCGATATAGATCGCGTTGTCGTCGTACAGCACCCGTATTTCCGTACGCATTGCCGGCGGCTGGGCCTCGTGCGGCTGGTATTGTGTAAAATCAGTGATCGGTTTGGCTGTCTGCCACGCCGCGTCGTCCAGCTTGCCGTCGAGCGAAATCGATCCCCTCAGGCGCTGCGCCTGCGCCACAGGCGGCGTGCGTGGATGGATGGAGGAGGTGCTGTCCTGAGCACGCGTAACGGCGGGTGCGAGCAATAGCGCGACTACTGCCACTCTCTGATATAGATGCATTTGGCGTCTTTGGTAATTGTCGGGAACATGCGCTTCCAGGCGATTAGATGTTGCGATCGTACAAAGGGTTGCAGCGAACTTGTCGCACCGTTGCAGCGAACTTGTCGCACCGTTGCGCGACAATGCGCACACGCTCCGGGCGAACCGTCCATCCGTCTCTCAGGGGCACACCACTTGCTTTGACCTCCGAGCAAGATTTCGCAACCAGCCAAGGAGACCAGAGTCATGGAGATCGACACCCTTTACGACCTGTACGTGGATGAGATCAAGGACCTCTACAGCGCCGAAAACCAGATCCTCAAGGCGTTGCCGAAGATGATCAGGGCTGCAACGCACAAGCAGCTGAAGCAGGGATTCACCAAGCACGAGCGACAGACAAAGCAGCACGTCAAGCGCCTGGAGCAGATCTGCCGGTCCTTGGGCGAGACGCCGCGGGGGAAGAAGTGCGTGGGGATGGAAGGAGTGATCAAGGAGGGCGCCGAGCTGATCAAGGAGCGCCCGGATCCTGAAGCACTGGACGCCGGACTCATCTCCGCGGCGCAGCACGTGGAGCACTACGAGATGGCTGGCTACGGGACGGTGCGCACCTGGGCGAGGCAGCTGGGCTACGAAGACCATGCGCGCCTACTGCAACAAACGCTGGATGAGGAGCGAGAAACTGACGAGACGCTAACTGCGCTGGCGGAGTCGTCGATCAACCTCGATGCCGTAGAAGGCGACGACGGCGAGGAGTAAGGCGGAGACCGCTACGCTGTAACTTCACCGCGGATGCAGCAACGGCTGGCGGACGCATGTTTGCGTTCGCCAGCCGTTGCAGGTCCGGCCCGACGAGATCGGTTCAGTTCCTGAAGCCGTCTCGTGTTTCCGTCGCTACCAGTCCATCAGAACGGCAGATCGTCATCCTCATCCTGCAGGGCCGCCGGAAAGTCCTCGAACTCTCCGCCGGTGGCGGTTGAGTTGCTCTTGGCCGCCGATGCCGGCCGCGCGCTGCGTGATGGAGCTGCATCGCCGTCGAAATCTCCACCTCCACCGCCGCGACCGCTCAGCATCACCAACTCGCGAACACGAATCTCCGTGGTGTAACGCGTCTGGTTCTCCTTATCCTGCCACTGGCGATATTCGATCGGGCCTTCGACGAAGAGCTTGTCGCCCTTCTTGACGTACTTCTCGACCACATCGGCCAGTCCCATTCCCTTCTCGCCCGCCTGACCGCGGCCAGCGTTCCAGACGACGCAGCGATGCCACTCGGTCTTTTCCTGGCGGTCGCCGCTGGGTCCGTTCCACGTCCGCGAAGTCGCGAGAGAGAACGTGGCGACGCGGCCACCGTTTGTGGTCGAGCGGATCTCGGGGTCCTGACCAACGTTTCCGATCAACATCGCTTTATTAAGGCTTCGGCTCATTTTGTCTCCTGGCGAGGAAGGTGACTCGCCCGTGAAAGTATCCGTTCTACCGATGCCGGCATCAAGCCCTGATCGGTTTCCATAACCCTATCATTGCGACCCGCCGGCGAACCCGCGCGAAGGTCCGCTCTGAGGACAATTCCGTCCTCGCGCGGCGACTCGTAATATCGCTTGCGTACTGCCATCTCGCCGAATCCGCGCGCCCGGTATAGTTCGCGCGCCGAGCCGTTCGATGCCCGTACGTCCAGCCACATTTCGCCAGCACCCGCTTGCCGGGTCCGAACCATCACCGCGTCGAGCAGCGCACCACCCACGCCCCTGCTTCGCAACCCGGGATCGACCGCAATGTTCAGCAGCTCGGCTTCGTCAGCGACGCACTGCGCGAGCGCATAACCGGCGACGCGGTTCGCCAGCGCCGTGACTACGAACACGTAATGGGCGGTATCATCGAGGTATCGCGTAAACATCGCGCGGGACCATGGATCGCCAAACGACGCGCGCTCGATGACTACGATAGCGGCGAGGTCGGATCGCACGGCATCGTGGATTCCGTCGCTCAAATGGGCAACGGGCGGCCGTGCACCGCCTCCCATTTCACCTGCGCTTCGGCGAGCCGGCCGTAATCCGGTTCCCACGAATCCAGACTGACCGGTCCGGTGGCTTCTACTTCCTGAAGATGAGCGATAACCGCGGCTGCAGTCGCCGGTGTATCGACGTCGAGCGACGCTCCGATGAGCTTCGCCCCGTTCGCCGCGGCGCCACGACGCAGCGCGTCGTCACCGATTATTCTTTGGCGGCCCAGCGTGACAGCAGCGCCGTCAACTTCCACGTCTGCGGCGAACCACTCGTTTCGGCCAGCGCTGATCGCAACGACGTATCGCCCACTCGGTTGCGCCGCTGACCACGCCAGCACCGCCAGCGATGACACAACGTACAGCGGCGCGCCGGTGACCGAGCAGATTCCCTTCGCCAGCGCAGCGGCTGACCGAAGACTGGTGAATCCGCCGGGGCCCGTACCGCATACAAGCGCGCCAAGCTGCGCGGCGCTGACACCGGCAAGTTGAAGGACACTCGCCACCGCCGGCGCAAGCGCCTCGGTGCGCGTTCCAGTAAGCGGGTTACGCGAAGAAAACGTCACCTCGGCAACAAGGCGCCCATCGCGTGCTATCGCTGTCGATCCGTTCTCGGCCGCGCTCTCGACGATCAGAATTTCGCCCGTCATCCGGCGAGGAGCAGCCGGCGATCCGGCATTCCGGGGGCGTAGTCGAGCGCGATGGGCACATGCGCGGCGGGAAGCAGACTTCCAGCGCGCTCCGGCCACTCGACGATCACAAGGGCGTTGGACGCAATGATGTCGCTCCAGCCGATCTGCTGGAGATCCTCCTGCCGCTCCAGTCGGTAGAGATCCACGTGATACACCTGCGACCTTGGCGCGGAGTATTCGTGGACAATCGCGTACGTGGGACTGGTAACCGGCTCCGTCACGCCGTAGCCCCGGCAGATTGCCTGCGCAAGCGTCGTCTTGCCCGCGCCAAGCTCGCCCGTGAGTGCGATCACAAGACTGGGATGCGATTCTGCGCCGAGCCTTTCGCCCCAGTCGATGAGCTCCGTTTCGGACACGACGAGGTGGCCGCGATCCGCTCGCGGCGGGACGGTGTGATGTTGTGCGTCCACTATTCGTTCCTCAGCGCCGCGAGCGACGGCGACGACTTCTTCGCCTTCGCGTCACGTTGTGCGCGCAGCTCGAAAAGCTGATCGCGGATGCGCGCCGCACTCTCGAAATCGAGATCCTTCGCCGCCACCTTCATGTCATCCTCGAGCGATTTGATGAGCGTGTCGATGTCACCGATCTTCGCATACTCCGGTGACGACTCGGCGACCCTCCGCGTCTGCTCAGCCTGGCGGTCCTGGCGCTCCGAACGTGCGTCGGCGACGCGCGTGATGAACCTCACCTGATCGGTGCTCTTGATGACGCTTCGTGGCGTGATGCCGTGCTCCAGATTGTAGGCTACCTGAGTGGCCCGGCGTCTCGCCGTCTCATCCATGCAGCGCTTCATCGAGCCGGTGATGCGATCGGCGTAGAAGATGGCTCGGCCGTTTAGATGACGCGCCGCGCGCCCGGTGGTCTGGATCAGCGAGCGATCGCTCCGCAGGAAACCTTCCTGATCCGCATCGAGAATCGCGACCAGCGACACCTCGGGCATGTCCAGACCCTCACGCAGCAGGTTGATTCCGACCAGCACGTCGAAGTCGCCGAGCCGAAGGCCGCGGATGATCTCGACACGCTCGATCGCGTCGATATCGGAGTGCATGTAGCGCACCCTCACGCCCATCTGCTGGAGGTAGTCGGTGAGATCTTCGGACATCCGCTTGGTGAGCGTCGTCACGAGGACACGCTCGTTCTTCTTTTCGCGGATTCGTATCTCGTTGAGCAGATCGTCAACCTGGCCCCGTACCGGACGTACCTCGATCTCCGGATCGACGAGTCCAGTGGGACGGATGATCTGCTCGACCACGACTCCCTCGCTCAGGCGAAGCTCGATGTCACCGGGCGTCGCGGAAACATTGATCGCACGCGGCGTGAGCGAGAGAAACTCATCGAAGGTGAGCGGACGATTATCGAGCGCGCTGGGGAGACGGAAGCCGTAGTCGACCAGCGTCAGCTTTCGCGCACGGTCGCCATTGAACATGCCGCCGATCTGCGGCAGCGACACGTGAGACTCGTCCACCACGACCAGAAAGTCATCCGGGAAGTAGTCGAAGAGACAGGCCGGACGCTCACCCACTTCACGGCCTGACAGGTGTCGCGAGTAATTCTCGATTCCGGCGCACGTTCCGATCTCGAGCATCATCTCGATGTCGAAGTTGGTGCGAGACTCCAGCCGCTGCGCTTCGAGGAGCTTGTTCGTAGTGCGCAGCTCCATGAGCCGCTCGGCCAACTCCGCCTGAATGCGCCGAACCGCGCGCTCGATGGTGGGACGACTCGTGACGAAGTGTTTCGCAGGATAGATGGCGGCGCGCTCGAGACTCGCGATGACGTTGCCGGTGAGCGGATCGAACTTGCTTATACGCTCGATCTCGTCGCCCCATAGCTCGATGCGCACGCCCTGTTCCTCATAGGCCGGCAGAATCTCGACCGTGTCGCCTCGCACACGGAACGTGCCGCGCTCGAATGCGACGTCGTTGCGGCCATACTGAATCTTGACGAGCGAACGCAGAATGTCGTCGCGCGGAATCTTCTGTCCCTGCAACAGCGTCACCATCTGCTCGCGGTACTGCACGGGATCGCCAAGACCGTAGATCGCCGACACCGTGGCCACGATGATGACGTCCTCGCGCTCCATCAGGCTGGAAGTGGCGCGCAGCCGGAGGCGGTCGATGTCCTCGTTGATGGACGCGTCCTTCTCGATGTACGTGTCGGTAGTCGGCACGTACGCCTCGGGCTGATAGTAGTCGTAGTAAGAGATGAAATACTCGACCGCGTTGTGCGGGAAGAACGACTTTATCTCGCCATAGAGCTGGGCCGCGAGCGTCTTGTTGTGCGAGAGGACCAGTGTCGGCCGGCCATGTGCCGCGATGACGTTGGCGATCGACATGGTCTTTCCGGAGCCAGTTACTCCGAGCAGCGTCTGAAACCTGTCGCCTCGCTCCAGGCCGCGGCTGAGCTCCGCAATTGCCTTGGGCTGGTCACCAGCCGGCGTGAAAGGGGCCACCAGATCGAACTTTACCATGAGTACCGAAATTTAACCGAAGATCCCGCGAGGAACGAGTGTTCGAAACGTGCTCAGTAACCGTCTACGCGCGACCCACGGCTGCAAGCGCGAGCGCGCAGTTGATTAGCGCGATGTGCGTGAGGCCCTGCGGGAAATTACCCGCGAATCCGCCCGACTTCGGGTCAAGCTCCTCGCTGTACAGGCCCAGATGGTTGGCGTGCTTGAGCATCCTGCAAAAAATCCGCTCGCCCTGCTCCGCCTCGCCCGACAGCACTAGGGCCTGTGCCAGCCAGAAGGTGCAGATGGAGAAGACGCCCTCCTCGCCAGGCAGACCGTCGTCGTTGCGATAACGATAGACGAGCTCACGATCCTCGCTGGTGAGATCGCTCAGTATCGCAGAGATTGTGCATTTCACGCGCTCGTGATCTGGGGGAAGGAATCCGACGATCGGAATAATGAGATTGGCGGCGTCGAGCGCCTCCGTTCCGAAGAACTGGACGAAGCTCTGGCGGCGTTCGCTCCAACCGCGTTCCATCACCTCGGCCCACACGGCGTCGCGCGCGGCTTCCCAGCGGTCCACGTCAGCCGGAAGATTGAACTCGCGCGCCATGCGGATGCCGCGATCCAGAGCCACCCAGCACATCACCTTGCTCATCACGTAGTGTTCGGCGTTCGCGCGCACTTCCCATATTCCGCTGTCGGGTTCGCGCCAGTGCTCGGCGACCCAGTCCACGAGACGGGTGAGTGACCACCAGGTTCCCTCGCCTATTGGCGAAGTCCGGCTCCAGGTGTAGGCGGTAGCGAGGATTTCTCCGTACACGTCCAACTGCAGCTGTTCTACGGCGGCGTTGCCGACACGAACGGGCGCTGAGTCACGATAGCCCGACAGGTGCGGCAGTGTGCGCTCGGGGAGATCGCGGGAACCATCAACGCCATACATGATCTGAAGGTGCGCGTCGGTGGCCTTGCGGGTCACGCGGCGGAGGAAGGCCATGAATGCGCTCGCTTCCTCGCGCTGGCCCAGTCCCTGAAGCGCATCGAGCGTGAACGACGCATCGCGCAACCAGATGAACCGGTAGTCCCAGTTGCGCGTCCCTCCCATCTCTTCGGGCAGTGACGTTGTCGGGGCCGCGATGATGGCGCCGGTCGGTTGATAACACAGCAGCTTGAGCGCCAGAGCCGAGCGCTGCACGACGGCACGGTGCGCACCCTCGTAGTTGATGGTAGATACCCAACGATCCCAGAACGCAATGGTTTCGTCCATGCATTGCTGCGAGTTGTAGGACTCGATGGGAAGCACCTCGTCGTCGTCGTAGCGCAGCACGAACCACACCGAGTCGCCGGCGGCCAGTCTGAGTCTGGCGGTCGCGCCAAGTTCTGTGATCTCCCACCACACATCGCTGGTAGCGGAGAGCGCCGCCACTTCCTTGTCATCGTCGGTGGCGAGGATGCCGTTGCGCCTCGGTATCAGGCGGGCTGGGCGTACGGCGTAGTCGAAGCCCGGCGAGAAGCAGATCATAACGTCGATCTCTCCGCGCGTACAGGTGACGCGTCTGTGGATCTCCGCAAAGCCCGGCCGCCGGCCGTCGGCTCCCACCGGCATGAAGTCGTGCAGCTCCATTGCGCCGCGACTCTCGTGAAACGTCGTTACCAGAACGTTCGTGGCCGGCAGATAGCGCTGTTCGCTGGTGTAATTTCCTCCCGGCGAAATCTGGAATCGCCCGCCCTTGCTCGCGTCGAGAATAGCGGCGAAAACCGACGACGACGGAAAATCCGGGAAGCAGCACCAGTCTATCGAACCGTTCAGTCCCACCAGCGCAGCGGTCCGCATGTCGCCAATCACGCCGTAGGCGGAGATGGGCGCGTAGCCACCGGCGGTTGACGCCGATGACCATGCCGCCGGTGCCTGAGGGCTGGAGGCCGTCACTGGCGCGCCTCCACGAGCAACTTCAGCAGACGATGCACGGCGGCGGTACCGCTCACCGCGTAGCGCGCCGTAGTCTCCACAGCCGCGCTACTAGTCGTGCTGCCACCAGATGACCCAACCCGAACGGTTACCGCTCCAGGAATGTTCTCGAGCGCGCGGAACGCATCCTCATCCGTGACGTCGTCGCCGGCGAACAATATCGATGTACCCGCGGCTGCCGGCTCACCAGCAATGTCACGGACTATCTCCAGTGCCGCGTCGCCCTTGTCATGCGCACCGGCCGGAACGATGTTGATGACGGCCTTGCCGAACGCGGTGAGCAGAGCGTCATCGTCGGTGATTTCCATCACGCGGCTGGTCAGGTCCGGCAGCCGCTCGAAATCCATTCCGCGGAAGTGAAAGGTTAGTGAGTATCGCTTGTCTTCGAGGCTGGTTCCCGGGAACTCGCTTGACAGCGTGGCAAGTTGCCGCGAAGCTTCGGCGAGAATTGGCCCACTGAGCTTCCAGCCTCGGGGCTCGCGAATATTTCCTGAGCCGTCGATGCGCTCGCTCCCATGATTCGCATAGATCACGGCACCATCGACGGTGATCATGCGCGTCGCGTCCGCGGCGGATCGTCCGGTGACGAACGCGAGATGCACGCCGCGATCGCGGAGCTCGTTCAATCGGCTCAGTGATGCCATCACGCCGGAGGGAACCGTGGCATCGTCCGGACGTTCGACGATTTCGCAGAGCGTTCCGTCGATGTCGAGCATGATTATGAGGGGCGAACCATCGAGCCGGGCGACCAGCGACTTCGGGTCTGTGGGCGTCACAGGATGGCGATCTCTCCCTCAACCGGATGGCGGGTTGACTCGGCCGCGGACAGGACCGCTTCGAGCCAGTCCCCGACTGTTGCGCCAGACACCCGCTCTCGCAATGCGACCATCCTGCGTTGCCGCTCGCCGTCGGGCATGTCGAGTGCCAGCGCCAGCGCGTCCGAGAACGCATCGATGAAGAACGGATTGACCAGAATCGCTTCGGCAAGCTCGTCGGCGGCACCCGTGAACCTGCTCAGCACCAGAACGCCCCGCTCGTCGTTCCGGCAGGCGATGAACTCCTTTGCGACAAGGTTCATTCCATCCTGTAAGGACGACACGACACAGACATCCGCCGACCGGTACACGGCTGCGAGGAGATCGGCGTCCACGTTGTCGTGGACGACGACGATCGGTGTCCAGTCCGCGGTCCGAAACTCCCCGTTCAACCGATCCACCTCGTCGAACACCCTTCGCTCGAGACGTGCATAGGCGGGTATGTCAGTACGCGATGGAGTCGCGACGAACAGCATCGTGAAGCTTCCGCGGCGCTCGGGCGTGTTGAGCCACATGTGCTCCAGTGCATGCAGTCGGCGTACTATCCCCTTCGTGTAGTCCATTCGGTCCACGCTCACGACAAGTTGCCGGGAACCGGACGCGTAGCGACTACGCAGCGTCTTCGCGACGTCGACGGTGTGCGGGAGCGATGCCATCCTGTCCCAATCCGCCACATCGATGCTTATTGGAAACGCACGAACGTGCGTTTCCTGGCCATCCAGAACTATTGAATGCTCGCCCTTGTCGACGCGGGCCTCGGGCAGTGCACGTGCAACGCACTCCATGAAATTGCAGGCAAAGCCGTCGGTCTGAAATTCAATCAGATCGTTTCCAAGCATGCCGCGCAGGAAGTCCGTCTGGACCCCTTTCGGAAGCAGAGAGAAGACATCGGGTGGCGGAAATGGAATATGCCAGAAGTGGTGGATGAGAGCGTCAGGCACTTCCGTTCGTATAAGGCCCGGAGCGAGCGCGAAGTGATAGTCGTGCACCCAGACCATCGGAGCGCAGCCGACACGCTGCGCTTCCTGAACCACCGCTCCTGCGAAGATTCGATTGGCGCGCTCGTAGCTCTGCCAGTCGCTGCGGCGGATGTCCACGTTACTTATGAACATGTGGCACAGCGGCCAGAGCGCGCTGTTGGCGAATCCGAGATAGAATCCCTCGACGTCCTGCTCGGACAGCCAGACGCGCCGGAGGGTGTACGACGGCTCAGCCGGCGGGACACCGAGCCGGCCGTAATCGTCGGCCACCGTGCGATCGGCGCTGCCGGACGCCCACGCTACCCAGGTACCGTGCGTGAGACGAAGAATGGGATCCAGGGCCGAGACGAGGCCGCCGGCCGGTGAGCTGACAATGACACCGCTCGACGAGTGTACGTGCTCGTACGGCTCGCGATTGGACAGCACGATCAACGGACGTTCGAGTCCGATGGAATAATTCACTGACATTTCGCACCTCAATTGAGCACGCACCATGCCGCTAAGGATGCGATAGTCGGGCTGTGTGGGGCCCTATTCGGACGTCTGTTCCCGACGCGATACTTCGGTGACGCCCTTGACGCGCCGGATCGCTCGAAGAGTCTTGCGCAGATGGGGAAGGTTCTCGACCTGTACCTCGATCACGCCATAGACGCGCGCGTCCTCGCTCTTGAGCTCGAAGCTTCGGATGTCGGTTTTTGTCTCGCTCACGGCGGTCGCAATGTCTGCGTACAGACCCCTCCGGTCGCTCGCCTCGACCGCCAGCCGGACCAGGAATCTCTCACCCTGAACCTCCTGCCAGTCTATCTCGAGCCTGCGCTCAGGCTCGTCGTCAAGCAACATCAGATTTGGACAGTCGGCGCGGTGAATGCTCACGCCTCGACCACGTGTAACATAACCAGAAACGGGGTCTCCCGGAACCGGCTGACAGCACTGAGCGTAGCGAACGAGGAGGCCATCCGCACCCTGAATGCGCACGCCGCGGCCCGTGCCACGCACGCGATCAACGAGCCGCTCGAGCCGGTTCGGCCGCGGCGGCTCGAGCCCCGTGTCGATCTCCGGGTGCAGACTTCGGATAACGTCGCGCCCGCTGAGCTCGCCCTGTCCGACGGCACTGACAAGGTGTCCCTTGTCCGTCAGTCGGAGATGTTTCGCAGCGGTGTCGAGGTCATCATCGGTCGGTCGCGGAACGCGTCGGCGCTTCGCTTCCTTGTCGATCATCTCGCGGCCGAGCTTGATGGACGCCTTCTGCTCCTCCATCCGAAGCCGCTGCTTGATCCTGTGACGCGCCCGGCCGGTGCGAACGTGCGCAAGCCAGTCGCGGTTCGGGCGCGCGGACGGCGACGCGATGATCTCGACGGTATCGGAGTTCTTCAGCTCACGCGACAGCGGCGCCATGCGGCCGTTGACTCGAGCGCCGTTGCAGTGAAGGCCCACCTCCGTGTGAACCGCAAACGCGAAGTCGATCGGTGTCGCCCCCTTCGGCAACTGGATGACGTCACCGGTGGGCGTGAAGACGAAGATCTCGTCCTGGTAAAGGTCGAGCTTCAGGAACTCGAGGAACTCGTCAGGCGTCTTTGCGTCCAGCTGCAGCTCGAGAATCTGACGGAACCATTGAAGGTGCCGATCGAGCTCGTCCGCGTTACGCGCGTTCTCCTTGAACCGCCAGTGCGCAGCGATCCCATACTCTGCCGTCCGGTGCATGTCCCGCGTGCGTATCTGAATCTCGAACAGCTGCTTACCCGGCCCGAACACGGTCGTGTGCAGCGACTGATAGCCGTTCGACTTGGGTTGCGCGATGTAATCCTTGATGCGCTCCTGCACCGGAGTCCAGCCGTCGTGAATAACGCCAAGTGCGTGATAGCAGTCGGGAACCGAGTTGACAAGCACGCGGATCGCGAGAAGATCGTAGATCTCCTCGTACGGCTTGTCCCGGTTCATCATCTTCTTGTAGATGGACCAGAGATGCTTGGGGCGGCCGGTGATCTCCACGTCCGTGATGCCGGCGCGCGCCATGTCCTTTGTCAGCGGCTCCCGCATACGCTCTACAAGGTCGTCGCGTTCCGCGCGCTTCTGCGCGACCAGCTTGGCGAGGGCGCGGTACGCATCGGTCTCCAGATGCTTGAACGCCAGATCCTCGAGTTCCCAGCGTACGCGCGCCATTCCGAAACGGTGCGCCAGCGGCGCGTAAAGATCGCGCGTCTCCTGTGCGATACGCCGCCGCTTTTCTTCGGGAAGGGATTCGAGCGTGCGCATGTTGTGCAGCCGGTCCGCCAGCTTGATGATGATCACGCGCGCGTCCTTCGCGATCGACAGCAGCAGCTTGCGATAATTCTCCACCTGCGCCTCACGCGGCGCGTGCGCGGGCAGGTGTTCGATCTTGGTGAGACCGTCCACGATCGCTGCGACTTCCTTTCCGAACTCCTGCTCGATGTCGACGAGCGTGAAGCGCGTGTCCTCGATTACGTCGTGAACCAGTCCCGCCACGACAGTGGTCGTGTCCAGGTTGAGGCCGGCGAGGATCTTCGCGACCGCGACGCAGTGGAGGACGTAATCCTCACCCGACTTGCGCTTCTGACCTCGGTGGGCCTCCTCGCTGAAACGGTAGGCGCGAAGAAGCTGCTCCAGATCGATACGCTCGGGAAGCGGATCGCTGGAGAAGTCCCAGCCGGGAATCACCTCGGCGCCCGGTACCGGATCCGGGCTTACCACGCTTGCGGCCATCATTCAATATGATGGGTCGGCGCCACCGGGAAAACCGGCAGGGCCTGCCCCCCGACAGCCATGTCCCGTCACGACTGTTGCCCGCGTCCCGCCACGGCATTCGTGCGCGTCCTGGCCGGGAGCACGTCGGCCTCCATAAACCGCACCCGGAGAGGCATCGCCGAGCTGCGGCGAAGGCCCGCGGCACCAGACTGGCGGGATCGCGATGCGGCCTATACCAGGATCCCACTTTCCGCAAAGCTCGTGAAGCGACCGCGACCGACAATGATGTGATCCAGAACGTCGATACCCAGAAGCTTGCCCGCCGATACGAGCTGCGATGTCACCATCCGATCTTCGGGTGACGGACTCGGATCGCCGGAGGGATGGTTGTGGATGAGGATGACGGCGAACGCGTTTTCCGCGATCGCCTGCCGGAACACTTCGCGCGGATGCACCAGCGACGAGTTGAGAATGCCGCGCGTGACGAGAATGTCGTTCTCAAGTCGGTGTTGCGCGTCGAGGGTAGCGATGTGGAATTCCTCGACGGGGAGATCCTGCATGCGGGCAGAGTAGGCATCAAAGACATCTCTTGCCTCGCGCATGGGTCTTCCCTGCTCCCGTTGCTCCGCCAGCATTCGGCGGCCGAGCTCGAGCGCAGCGTGCACGGTGATGGCGCGCGCCGGACCCACGCCGGCAACGGCCGTGAGCGACGCGACTGGCCGCGCAGATAGGCGGCGTAGCGAGCCCTGCGACGCCGCGAGCACATCGTGAGCCAGGTCGATTGCGGATCGTCCCTCTCCGCCCGAGCCGATGAGGATAGCCACCAGCTCGACCGCACTGAGTGCCTGCGCGCCATGCTGCCTGAGCCGCTCCCTGGGCCGTTCGGTAACCGGTATCTCGCGTATCGCCACAGCCATGCGTGCTCCGAGTTAGAGTCACTCGAGAGATACACGCGTCGCCGCCAGGCGAGCATCCGTGCGGAACGGCGCGTGGTGTCGATTCACTGCGGCGCTCGCTCGACTGACTGCGAACGGCAATAAAAAGTGGAGGGCGAGTCCGTTACGACTCGCCCTCACATTGTTACGCCATCACCGCACCGTGGCATTTCTTGAACTTCTTCCCTGATCCGCACGGACATGGATCGTTGCGCTTGACGTTGGTCCAGTCGGAGCCGGCCGCTGCAGCACCGGAAATCCCTGGCACGCCCGCGGGCGCCGTTGGCGTGAGCGAGCGCTGGCGTCCAAGACCGACAACGGCCGGATCGGGGCGCGTCGTCGCTACATCCTCCGACGGAGTCTCCGCCGGCCCGATGTCCATGTCCTCGTTCGTGCCCCCCACCGACTGAGCAGTCTCCGGCGCGTCGTCCTCAAGAATTCCGAGTGCGTTGTAATGCCGCGATGGAGGTCGCTGTTGAGGCGCCGGCTGCTGGCTCGCGAACGGCCCCGCAGGATCCGATCCGCCACGCATCCCCTCGTCGTTGGTTGGCTGGCCACCCTCGAACACGATCTGCGCACGCGCGAACCGCTCAGTGAACGTGTGATGCACGTCCTGCATAAGGTCAACGAACATCGTGTACGCCTCCTGCTTGTACTCTACCAGCGGGTCCTGTTGTCCCCACGACCTGTAGTGAATCGCATTGCGAAGCTGGTCCAGGTCGTACAGATGGTCCTTCCACTTTTCATCCAGCACGTTCAACATGACCAGCGAGAGCAGACGACCCGCGAATTCGTTGAGCCCGGTCATCTTGGCGCTGAACGCCGCGAGTGCTGCATCCACTGCTGCCTGGCGCGCGGACGGAATTGAGGTCGGGTACTCCCCCGCCTTCTCGAACTGCGGCACGACGAGCATGTAGCTCTGCATCAGCTCCTGGCGGATTAGCTCGATGTCGAACACGCCGTCTTCGGCGGTCTCCGCAAGCGCGCGCTCGACGCGCGTGCCGACGGCCTTCTCGATCATGCGCTCTGCTTCGCCACGCAGCTCCTCGCCTCCCTCCAGCGCGAACGAGCGAAGCGAGTAAACAACTTCGCGCTGCTGGTTCATCACGTCGTCATATTCGAGCAGACGCTTGCGCGACTGGAAGTTCTGAAGCTCGACCCGCTTCTGCGCCTGCTCGATCGACCGTGTGATCAGCGAGTGCGTGAGTACCTCGCCTTCCTTCGCACCCATCGCGTCCATGAGCTTCGCGATCCGGTCGGATCCGAAGAGCCGCATGAGATCGTCTTCCAGAGAAAGGAAGAACTGCGAGGCGCCAGGATCGCCCTGACGACCGGCGCGTCCGCGCAGCTGGCGATCGATACGCCGAGACTCATGTCGCTCCGAGCCGATGATGTGCAGTCCACCGCATTCCATCGTGTCAACGAGCCGGCCCTCGTCATCCTTGACCTGCGAAGGCCTGGACTCGGTGACACCCTGCCCCAGCTTGATGTCCGTACCGCGGCCGGCCATGTTGGTCGCGATTGTGACGGCTCCCGGCTGGCCTGCCTCCGCCACGATCTCCGCCTCGCGCTGGTGGTACTTCGCGTTCAGAACGTTGTGCGGGATGCCGGCGCGCTTGAACAGTTTGGACAGCGTCTCCGACACGTCCACGTTCACCGTTCCCACCAGCACCGGAAATCCAAGCCCGTGCAGCCGCTGCGTCTCCTCGGCGATCGCGTTGTACTTCTCGCGGCGCGTCTTGAAGACAAGATCGTTGCGGTCGTCGCGGATCACGGGACGGTTGGTCGGAACGACGGCGACACCGAGCTTGTAGATCTGGTGAAACTCGGACTCCTCGGTCTCTGCCGTGCCGGTCATGCCGGCAAGCTTGTCGTACATGCGGAAGTAGTTCTGGATCGTGATCGTGGCGAGAGTCTGAGTCTCACCCTTGACGCTCACGCCTTCTTTCGCTTCCACCGCCTGATGCAGTCCCTCCGACCAGCGCCTACCGGGCATGGTACGGCCCGTGAACTCATCGACGATGAGCACCTCTCCTTCCTGGACCACGTAGTTCACGTCCCGCTCGTACAGCGAATGCGCCCGCAACAGCTGGTGAATGATGTGAAGCTTCTCGGACTTCGCCGCGTACTCCGCATTGATTCCGTTGCGCCGCTCGATTTTTTCCGCGGGCGACAGATCGTGCGCGTGGTCGATCTCGTGCACCTGCTGCGAGATGTCGGGGAGCACGAACTGGTCGTGATCGTTCGGCGACATGAAGTCGATGCCGCGATCCGTCAGGTGCACCTGATGGCCCTTCTCATCCAGGACGAACAGCAGGTCGTCCTCGATGTCCCGCAGCTCCTGACGGCTCGCGGTGACGCGGCGATCCGCGATGTGCTTGAGCTCCATCTGCTGTACGAGCTGCTTCACGCCGGACTCGTTGAGCAGCTTGAGCAGCCGCTTGTTCTTTGGCGCACCCAGCTGTGCCTTGTAAAGCAGTACCGCCGCGGTGTCCGTATCACCATCGCGCAATGCCCGCTCGCCGTCGGCTGTCAGCGTGTTGGCGAGCTCCCCTTGCATGCGGACGAGCTTCGCGACGCCGCCATTGTGGAGCGCATACTCCTCGTCGATCTCGTTACCGACCGGCCCGGATATGATGAGCGGAGTGCGGGCCTCATCGATAAGCACCGAGTCCACTTCGTCCACAATCGCGTACGCATGCGTCCGTTGAACGCGCTGGTCCAGCGAGACAACCATGTTGTCGCGCAGGTAGTCGAAGCCGAACTCGTTGTTCGTGCCGTAAGTGACGTCGCACTCGTACACGGCGCGACGCTCGAAGCTTCCCGGCTCCGTGTCATCGAGACACCCGACACTGAGCCCGAGGTACGCGTAAAGATGACCCATCCACTGCGAGTCGCGGCGGGCGAGGTACGAGTTCACCGTGATCAGGTGTGCTCCCTTGCCTGGAAGCGCGTTCAGATACAACGGGAGCGTCGCTACGAGTGTCTTTCCCTCGCCGGTCGCCATCTCGGCGATGCGGCCACGGTGCAGCTGGATTCCGCCCACGAGTTGTACGTCGTAGTGGACCATGTTCCAGACTTCGTCGCGGCCTGTGACCGACGCGTCGGTTCCCAGGAGCCTCCGCGCTGCCTCGCGCACGGTCGCGAACACTTCCGGCAGGAGATCATCGAGCGTTCGCGCTACTACGGCGCGCAGGTCACCCTCCAGGCCGCCCCGACCGTCGGCACCGCCTATCTCGTCGTCCAGCCGCTCACGCTCGACGGCCGAAGTCGCCACATGCTTGGCTTCCTTGAGCGCAGCGACGCGTCGCTCGAGGTCCCCGGTGGCCTCGCGCAGCCGCGCGCGGAAGCTCGCGGTCTGTCCGCGAAGCTCCTCCTCGGAGACCGTTTGCAGGCGCTCGTACTCCGCGTTGATCTGATCGACCAGCGGCTGCACGCGCCTCCGCTCCCGGTCGTGCCGGGTGCCGAAGACGCTCTTGATCAAGCCGGTTACTTGTGTTGCCATTGATACAACCTTTCCGATTCGATTATCTCAGCAACTCCGTCCTGCACGAAGCCGCGCACCGAGCGGCCCGAGCGAGCACGCTCCCGAACCTCGGTCGATGACACCTCGATCACGCGGCCGGAGTATTCGCCCTCCGTGCTACGCGCAAGAATTTCTATTTGAACGAGCGATCGGATTCGATCGGGCTCGTGCCATTCCGAGAAGCGCGACCAGGCGTCCTCACCGACCAGCAGGAAGAGCGAGTCGTCCGGGTACTCTTCAGCGAACGCCTCGACCGTCGTAACCGTGTAAGATAACCCTGCCCGGTCGATTTCGATCCGGCTGGCGCGGAACAGCGCGCAGGGCGCCACCGCCGCCTGGACCATGCGAAAGCGTGCCTCCGCCGACGCCCCGTGAGGCGTGGCTGTCTTGAGCGGCTGCTGGGCAGCCGGAACCCACACTATGCGGTCAAGCTCCAGACGCTCCGCAGCGTCGACGGCCGCGAGATAGTGACCTACGTGCGGGGGGTCGAAGCTGCCGCCGAAGACACCGATCCGCACTGGCGACTTACCTCCCTGTCGTTGGGGTAGACCTTGAGTGCCGCGGCGCAGAGGTCCGTCGCGTCGGCCGTGTACTTGATGGCCCGGTACGCCTCCAGGAGCTTGAGATATGCTCTCCTGGTTGCCGTCGCGTTCGGGTGAAGCTTGATGACGTCCTTCAGATAGATGATCGAGGAATCGTACGCCTTGCGCCGGAGATAGTGCTCGCCAACGTTCAGATCCTTCGTGGCGAACATGTTATCGAGCCGCGCCATATCGATATCAGCCTGCGGCACAAGCTTGGAGTCCGGGTAGAGCGAGACCAGCGACTGAAAGGTACTCATGGCGGACTTTCCATAGGTGTCATCCAGCTCCGGCTTCGACCACATCCTGGCATAGGCGCGGCCGCCGGCGAGTAGCGACACGGGGGCGAGGCTGTCGTCCGGGAAGGCGTCGGAGATGCGCGTGAAGCTCTGCGCAGCGAGCAGGTGGTCGCCCTGCTTTTCCTGGGACTCGCCAAGATAGTAGTACGACAGCGGCAGCAGCGCGTCGCGCGCCGGAAGGTCGTGCGTGAGCTGCTCGAACCCCTTCGCTGCTTCCTCATAGTGATGCTGGTTGAACTGCTTGAGCGAGGCCGCGAAGAGCGCCGGCGGACTTGCCGCGTACACCTTGGGATCGAAGCCGGAGTGGCACCCGCCGGCGCCAGCGAGCGCGACCAGCGATCCTAGGACTGCGAGCGAGCTGCGAACACGATTCACGCGGTTGCTTCCCGGGCAGCGACCGATCCGCGCCCTATCGAGTAGTAAGTGAGCCCCACGTCAGACATCTTACGCGGATCGTAAAGGTTGCGTCCATCGATGACTATGGGCCGCCTGAGACTGCTCTTCAGGCGATTGAAATCGGGGTGCCGGTATTCGTTCCAATCTGTCACAATGACGAGCGCATCGGCGCCCCGCAGCGCATCATAACCCGTTTCAGCGTAGCTGATCCTTCCAGCGGCATTTCCAAGTCTCCGGCGCGCCTCGGACATCGCAGCCGGATCGTGCGCGCAAACCGTCGCGCCCCACTGCATCAGCTGATCGACAAGCACGAGCGCCGGCGCCTCGCGCATGTCATCCGTGCCGGGCTTGAAGGAAAGCCCCCAGAGCGCGATGTGGATATTCTCAAGCACTTTGTCATTCGAAGGCTGTAAAGCACTAACCGGCAACGTGTTAGCATGCGCCAACTCACGTGTCTTCTCGACAGAGAACGCTTCCAGCACCTTTTCGCCAAGGCGGCGCTTCTGCCTGTCGTTTGAGCTATCGACGGCTGCCAGAATCGACAACGGCACATCCGCGAGTGCGCCGGTTCTGACGAGGGCTTTGACGTCCTTCGGGAAGCAGCTGCCGCCGTAACCGGGTCCGGGGAACAGGAAGCTGGGACCGATTCGCGTATCGCTGCCGAGGCCACGGCGGACCTCGTCCACATTGGCACCCGTCGCCTCGCACAGCGCCGCGATCTCATTCATGAAGCCGATGCGCGTCGCCAGCATGCCGTTGGCAGCGTACTTGGTCATCTCCGCCGAGGCGATGTCCATGTAGATGACCGGGCGCCCGGTTCTGACGAACGGAGCATACAGCTCGCCCATGACAGCACGGGCGACGTCACTCTCGACGCCGAGCACGACGCGATCGGGCTTGAGAAAGTCCTCGACTGCGGCGCCTTCCTTGAGAAACTCGGGGTTGCTGACGATGTGGAACGGAAAGCCAGCGTGCCGCGCGACCGCCTGCTTCACCAAGGGTGCCGTGCCCACGGGAACGGTGGACTTGGTGACTATAACCGTCTCCCTAAGCATGCACCGCCCCACCGTCTCGGCGACGGCGAGAACATGCGACAGGTCGGCGGAACCGTCCTCGTCAGGCGGCGTGCCGACGGCAATGAAGACGACCTCCGATGCACGAATGGCTCCGGCCACGTCGGTCGTGAAGACGAGACGACCGTCGGTCTGGTTTCTCTCCACGATTGCATCGAGGCCCGGTTCAAAGATGGGGAGCTCGTTCTGCTTCAGCATCCCGATCTTGCCCTCATCCAGATCGGCACAGACCACAGCGTTGCCCGTCTCGGCCAGGCAAGCGCCCGCGACGAGGCCGACGTAGCCCGTGCCAATTACCGCAATGTTCATCCCTGGCTACGAGAGCGGAACGATTCTGCCGGTCTTGGACGTCATCCCCTTGGTCGCGTTGCGAGCGTCCACCACCACGGGGGCGAGATCCACCACCCGCTGGTAATTGACGGAATCGTGATCGGTGACGATAACGACCGCGTCGGAGCCTCGAAGTACGGCGTCGGTCAGATCGACGCCAGTAAATGTGTGGCCGTCCTCGCGGAACGACGGCACGTGGGGGTCGTGAAAGGTAACGTTGGCACCGCGGCCCTCGAGCAGCTTGATCACGTCGAGTGCAGGGCTTTCGCGCATGTCGTCGATGTTCTTCTTGTATGCGACGCCGAGCACGAGGACCTTGCTGCCGTTGACGGACTTGCGTTCGTCATTGAGCGCGCGAGCGACCTTCTCGACAACGAGCGCGGGCATCTCCGAATTGATTTCGCTGGCGAGGTCTATGAAGCGCGTCTTGTAGTTGAGGGTGCGCATCTTCCACGCGAGGTAGTGCGGATCGAGTGGAATGCAGTGTCCGCCGATTCCGGGGCCGGGCGTGAACTTCATGAAACCGAACGGCTTGGTCGCGGCGGCGTCGATCACTTCCCACACGTTGACGCCGAGCTTGTCGCAGACGATCGCCATTTCGTTCACAAGGCCGATGTTGACCGAGCGGAACGTGTTCTCGAGCAGCTTCACCAGCTCAGCGGTCTCCGTGGACGTGACCGGGACGATCGTATCGAGGCAGCTCTGGTAAAGTGCGCTTGCGACTTCGGTGCAGGCAGGCGTGATGCCGCCAACGACCTTTGGAGTGTTCTTCGTATTCCAGACCGGATTACCCGGATCGACACGTTCGGGGCTGAAGGCGAGGAATACGTCACTGCCGATCTTGAGGCCCGCTGCTTCGAGCTTGGGCTGCATCAGCTCGCGAGTGGTGCCGGGATACGTGGTGCTCTCCAGGACGACGAGCATCCCCGGGTGCGCGTGCTCGCAGATCGTCGCGGTCGCGGCGACGACGTAGCTCATGTCGGGATCACGCGTCTTGACCAGTGGCGTGGGGACCGCGATAGAGACGCACTGCATCTCCTTGATCCGCGAAGCGTCGGTGGTCGCCTCGAACAGTTTGCTTCCAACGACCTGGGCAAGATCGCTGTCCGGCACATCCTGGATGTGCGATTTGCCGGAGTTGAGCATGTCGGTGACGCGCTGGGAGACGTCGAAGCCTATGACCTTGAAGCCCGCGCGCGCGAACTCCACGGCGAGCGGCAATCCAACGTAGCCGAGTCCGACGACGCCGATGACGGCGGAGCGATCGGCGATACTGTCCAGAAGAAGCTGCTTGTTATCCATTCGGTAGTAGGGCCCTCAACGGCCGTAGAAAGCGCGAACCGCCGAGATTACCTCGTCGCGCTGTGAATCGGTGAGCTCCGGGTACACCGGCAGCGATACAACTTCCTTCGACGCACGCTCGCTCTCGGGAAAATCCCCGGCCTCGTATCCGAGGTACGCGAAGCATGGCTGAAGGTGCAACGGAAGTGGATAGTAGACCGAGTTGCCGATGCCACGCTGCTTCAGGAATTCCTGAAGTTCATCGCGGCGTGCGGCGCGAAGCGTGTACTGGTTGTAGATGGACTCATTGCGCGGGTCCACAACGGGAGTCCGCACACCATCGAGGTCGGCGAAGGCATCGTTGTAGATGGATGCGTTCCGCCGCCTCGCGGCACTCCATGCCGCGAGATGAGGAAGCTTTGCGGAGAGCACGACGGCCTGCAGCGTATCGAGGCGGCTGTTGTAGCCCACTTCCTCGTGAAAGTAGGTCTTCACGCTTCCGTGCGCGCGGAGACGGCGCAGTCGTGCTTCGAGTTGATCGCTCTGAGTGACGACCATCCCTCCGTCGCCGTATCCACCGAGATTCTTGGACGGGAAGAAGCTGAACGTACCGATGGCGGCGAGCTCGCCTGCCATCGCCTTCCGGCCGCCCACCTCGCGACTCGCTCCGATTGATTGAGCAGCATCCTCGATCACCGGGACGCCGTCGGGAAGTTCTGCCGTGAGTTCGTCGATCGCGGCCATCTGGCCGAACAGGTCAACAGCGATCACGGCCTTCGCGTCCGGCTCGTTGCGCACCGCTTCGGCGGCGGCTTCAACGGAGATGTTGAAGGTTTCCGGATCTATGTCGGCGAACACGGCCCGGGCTCCGACATTGTGCACCGCGCCGGCCGTCGCAAAAAAGGTGAACGGCGTCGTGATCACCGCGTCGTTCTTCCCGATGTCGAGTGCGCGCAGGGCGAGCACGATGGCGTCCGTTCCATTGGCGCAGCCGACCGCATGCCTGCAGTGGGACAGTTGAGCAACCGAGCGTTCGAGCCGTTCGACCGGTTCGCCGAGTATGAATGTCTGGCCGTCGACGACTGGCATGATCGCGGCGAGAACTTCGTCGCGAATGGTGCCGTGCTGGGCCTTGAGGTCTAGAAGGGGTACGGCCATGGAGTCGTGGTAATGTGGCGGGGACCGCCCGGAAAGCGAAAAAGCTGTCGTACAGCCTTTAAAGATCGCCGGTCGGAGCCGTCCAAGTCAATTATTTTCAGCGCTGGGATGTCACTCCCAGCCCGTCCCTTTTTGGAAGGACATGACCGATGGACTCATACACGGCCCATACCCTCATTCGAGACGGTACAGTGGTCGCTCTAGCTGCGATTTTCGGCATCGGACTGCCGCTGGCGCGATCCTTCGCGCGGCGGATGGAGCGTGGCGACGTATCCCGCTTGCCAGCGTCCGCCGAGGCCGCGGACGCCAGGATGGAGCGAGTGGAGCGTGCAGTGGAGGCGATTGCGCTCGAGGTGGAGCGAGTCGCCGAAGGCCAGAGGTTTCTGACGAGGCTGCTCTCGGAACCGAGGAAGTCGCGGGCAATTGCGGACACGCGTTCTATGGAGGAGGAAGACGGTGCCACCGACACGATAACCGCCCACGTGCGGGGCTCCTGAGAACGCGCTTTGCCTAGGCGAGAGTGACCGCGACCCCTCGCCGGGCCGATTCATAAATCGCGACGATTATCTCGAGCGACTTTCGACCCTCCGACCCGTCAGTGTCGGGCGCGGCCTCTCCGCGCAGCACGCTCACAACGTTGCGATAGTAACCCTCGTGCCCAAACCCATATACGTTTGGCGGCGTGGTTGCCGCGGCCTCGATGAGCTTGTCGTCATCATCATAGTCCTCGAACAGCCACGTCTCCACGCGATTTACTGCGGTGCCTCCAATCTTCACGGATCCGCGGTCACCGAGTATCGTTAGCGAGCCTTCGAGGTTCTTGGGATAGGTCAGCATCGTCACGTCCAGCACGCCAATGGCTCCGTTCCGAAACGTCAGCACTGCGGCGCCTGAATCCTCCGCTTCGATCTTTCGCTGCTGCGTCGCGGTCATGGCCATCACGCTTTCGACTGGACCCGCAAGCCACTGGATGAGATCCACGTAGTGCGACGCCTGGTTCATGAACGCGCCGCCGTCCATAGCCCACGTCCCCCGCCACGGTGCCTGGTCGTAGTAATCCTGTGGACGCGCCCATCTCACGGTGCAGTTGGCGGAGTGAATCCGTCCGAAACGCCCCTTCTCCACCGCTCGCTTGACGAGCTGAATCGCGGGATTTAGCCGATTCTGCTTCACCACGAACAGTCGGACACCGTTCCGCTCGCACGCCTCGATCACAGCGTCCGCGCCTTCAAGAGAAATCGCCATCGGCTTCTCGCTCACCACGTGCTTGCCGGCCTCCGCTGCGTCGATTCCCTGCGCCGGATGCATGCCGGATGGCGTGGCAATCGTAACGATGTCGCACTCTACTGCGTCGAGCATCGCACGCAGCGAATCGAACGCCGGCACGTCGTAGGCGACGCCGGCGTTCACGGCGCGCTCCAATACGGTGTCCGCGACGCCGACGAGCTGGAGATCATCCACTCGGCGGATCGCCTCGAAGTGATTCCGGCTTATCCTGCCGCAGCCGACGACGGCGACGCGCAGCGGCTCAGACACGCGCGATCCGGTCGCCGTGATTCACGTACTGCTTGCCGCACGCCTGGCAACCCGGTGCAACGCCATCCGGCAGTTTTTCGCCGCACTCGCACACCCACCCGACGCGCCGCGCAGGCACACCCACCATGAGCGCGTACGGCGCCACGTCCTTGGACACCACCGCGCCGGCGCCGATGAAGCAGAACTCTCCGAGCGTCGCGCCGCAGATGATTGTCGCGTTGGCGCCGATGGATGCGCCGTGCTTCACCAGAGTCTTGCGATACTCGTTCTTCCGCGAAACATGGCTGCGTGGATTTATCACGTTCGTGAATACCATCGACGGGCCGCAGAACACATCATCTTCCAGCGTCACGCCCTCGTACACGGAGACGTTGTTCTGAATCTTGACGTTGTTGCCGATACGGGTCCCGTTCATCACGACGACGTTCTGCCCCAGCGAGCATCGCTCGCCGATCACTGCACCGCCCAGCACGTGGCAGAAATGCCACACATGCGTACCCGCTCCGATAACGGCGCCCTCGTCCACGAACGCGGACGGATGAATGACCGCGGAATCGTTCACAGTGCCGCCACGGGATGGTCGATGCGCGCGTGCCATTCCTGGAGCGACGTCACGGAAGCCGGCCGCGACCGGATGGCGAGCACCGCGTCGCACGCGGCGTTCGCGGCAGACAGCGTGGTGGTGTATGGAACGTGGTGTGCGATCGCGGCCTGGCGCATTGTGTAGTCGTCTTCCTGTGCGCGCTTGCCCATGGGCGTATTGATCAGCAACTGCACGGTGCCGTTCACGATCAGGTCGATCACGTGCGGCCGCCCTTCGTGAACCTTGTAAACTCGGGTCACGGGTATCCCGAGCTTGCGAAGATGACGCGCGGTTCCCTCCGTGGCGTGGATGCCGAAACCGAGCTCGTGAAAGCGCCGCACGATGGGCGTGACGGAGGCCTTGTCGGAGTCGTTGACCGACACGAATATCGCGCCATCGTGTGGCAGGCCGTTGTCTGCCGCGAGCTGCGCCTTGTAGAACGCGCCCCCGAACGTTTCCGACGTGCCCATGACCTCACCGGTCGAGCGCATCTCCGGGCCAAGAATGGGATCGAATTCGCGGAACTTGTTGAAGGGGAACACGGCTTCCTTGACAGCAACGTACGGCGGAATGATCTCCTCCGTAAAGCCGATGTCGGCGAGCTTCTCACCAACCATCACACGCGCCGCTATCGATGCAAGTGGAACTCCAATAGTCTTGGAGACGAACGGGATGGTGCGGCTTCCGCGCGGGTTGACCTCGAGAACGTACACAAGGCCGTTCTTCACAGCGTACTGCACGTTGATCAAACCCACGACGCCAAGCGCTTCCGCGAGCTCCACCGTGTGACGGCGCATGGTGTCCTGCGCGTCCTCGCCGATCAGATACGGAGGCAGGACACACGCTGAATCGCCGGAATGAATGCCGGCGTCCTCGATGTGCTGCATCACACCGCCAATCACCGTCGTCACACCATCGGAGATCGCATCGACATCGGCCTCGAACGCATCCTCCAGAAACCGGTCGATCAGCACTGGTCGCTCTTCCGACACCCGCACCGCGCGCTCGAAGTAATCGCGCAGCGAGGCGTCATCGTACACGACCTGCATCGCGCGGCCACCCAGCACGTAGCTCGGGCGCACCAGCACAGGGTAGCCGATGCCGCCAGCGATCGTCACGGCCTCCTCGACGCTCGTCGCGGTGCCATTGTCGGGCTGCCTGATGCCGAGGCTGCGCGCAATCGCATCGAAACGACGGCGATCCTCGGCCACGTCGATCGCATCGGGTGACGTGCCCAGAATGCGCACGCCCGCCGCTTCCAGACCGCGCGTGAGCTTCAGCGGTGTCTGGCCACCGAGCTGCACGATCACACCCATCGGCTGCTCACGCTCGACGATCTCCAGCACGTCCTCGAGCGTCAGCGGCTCGAAGTACAGCTTGTCGGAGACGTCGAAGTCGGTGGAGACGGTCTCGGGGTTCGAGTTGATCATGATCGTCTCGTACCCCTGCTCACGTAACGCCATCGCCGCGCGTACGCAGCAGTAGTCGAACTCCACGCCCTGCCCGATACGGTTCGGGCCGGAGCCGAGGATCACGACGGATTTACGGCCACTGCGCGGTGCCTCGCTCTCCTCGTCATAACTCGAATAGAGATACGGCGTCTCGCTGGGGAACTCCCCCGCGCAGGTATCCACCATCTTGTACGAGGGGCGCAGGCCAATCGCATGGCGGCGATCACGGACGGCGCGCTCGGTTTCGCTGCGCAGCGCGGCGAGCTGACGATCGGAGAAACCCATCCGCTTCATACGCCGCAGGAACGCCGGCGTCACGTCGCTCATCGCAGCATACTCGAGCTCCGCGTCCAGCAGTTCGCGCATCTGGGCGAGGAACCAGGGATCGATGGCGGTGATCTCGAACAGTTCGGCGTCACTCATGCCGGCCTGCATGCCGCGCTTGACCTGGAAGATGCGCTCGGGTGTCGGCTGACGAAGCATGCCGCGCAGTGTCTCGATCGAGTCATCGACCAACCGATCGTCGATCAGGCGCGGCCCGACGTCCCAGCCGGCGCGGCCAGTCTCGAGTGCTCGGAGGCCCTTCTGCAACGCCTCCTTGAACGTGCGCCCGATCGCCATGCTTTCGCCAACGCTCTTCATCTGCGTCGTCAGGCGCGCGTCGGCCGCCGGAAACTTCTCGAAAGCAAAACGCGGACACTTCACCACGACGTAGTCGAGCACCGGCTCGAAGCTGGCGGGCGTCGTCCTGGTGATGTCGTTCGGTATCTCATCGAGCGTCATGCCGACGGCCAGCTTGGCGCCGATGCGCGCGATCGGGAAACCCGTGGCCTTCGATGCCAGCGCCGACGAGCGTGAGACGCGGGGATTCATCTCGATCACCAGCAGTTCACCGCTGGTCGGGCTGACGGTGAACTGGATGTTGCAGCCGCCGGCCTCGACACCGATTTCTCGGATGATGGCGCAGGCGGCGTCGCGCATCGTCTGGTACTCACGATCAGTGAGCGTCATCGCCGGTGCCACGGTAATCGAGTCACCGGTGTGCACGCCCATCGGATCGAGGTTCTCGATGGTGCAGACGATCACCACGTTGTCGGCACAGTCGCGCATCACCTCGAGCTCGAACTCCTTCCAGCCGATCAGGCTGCGCTCGATGAGCACCTGCGTCGTCGGAGACTCGTCGAGCCCGCGGCGCACGATGGCCTCATACTCATCACGGTTGTACGCCACACCGCCACCGGAGCCCCCGAGCGTGAACGACGGCCGGATGATCGCCGGATAGCCCGTGTCTTCGAGCAGGGCATTCGCCTCGTCCCAGGTGTGCGCAAAGCCCCCCTTCGCGACCGACAGTCCAATGCGCGCCATCGCCGCCGCGAACTCCTGTCGATCCTCAGCCACACGAATCGCGCGAGCATTGGCGCCGATCAGCTGCACGCCATACTTGTCGAGCACACCAGTGTCGTACAGAGTCAGGGCAACGTTGAGCGCCGTCTGACCACCCATGGTTGGCAGCAACGCATCGGGCCGCTCGGCCGCGATCACCCGTTCCACGAACTCAGGGGTGACCGGCTCGATGTACGTGCGGTCGGCCATCTCCGGGTCGGTCATGATCGTCGCCGGATTCGAATTCACGAGAATGACCTCATACCCCTCTTCACGCAGCGCCTTGGCAGCCTGCGTTCCGGAGTAGTCGAACTCAGCGGCCTGCCCGATGACGATGGGGCCGGAGCCAATGATGAGAATGCGGTGCAGGTCAGTGCGCTTCGGCATGGACGCAAAACGGGCGGAACGGGAAAGGCTGACGGTCAGCCGTGAAATATAGCCACGGCAGTGCCCAAGCTGGGGCGGCTTGCCGTGCAGCCAGACGCGAGAAGCTCGGGTTATCCCTGACCTTTGCCAGATATGCCAAGGGCGCTCCTCGCCGCATCGAGCATCTCATCCAGAAGAGCTTCGAACGAGGTTGTCGGAGCCCAGCCCAGGCGGTCGTGCGCGTGACGCGCATCAGCCACCAGTGCCGACACGTCACCAGTCCGGGACAGGGTCGGATCGATCGTCACGTGCACCCGCCAGTCGAGCCCCACGCGGGTGAATGCCGCTTCGCAGAACTGGGCCACCGTCCGACCAACGCCGGTGCCGATCACGTAATCGCCCGGTTCCGCCGCATCTGCCATCAGGATCAGAGCGCTCATGTAATCGCGGGCGTGCCCCCAGTCACGGATCACGTCCAAGGCGCCCAGCGAGAGCGGAGTGGCCGTTCGATCGCCGGCTGCGATACGCACCGCCGCGCGGCAGATCTTCATCGTGACGTAATCAGTCCCACGACGCGCACTCTCGTGATTGAACAGCACTGCCGTGGAGGCATGCAGCCCGCGACCATCGCGGAACGCCGCCGCCAGCATCGCTGCATATGCTTTCCCGGCGCCATACGGCGTCAATGGCGTGAACGGCGTTGCCTCGTTCTGCGGCGCCACGGAGTCGGGGCCGAACACCTGACAGGAACCAGCGAAGACGACGTGGCTGTCGGGCACGTGCCGCGTGATGGTCTCGAGCAGCCGTGCCGGCACCGTGCAGAGCGCATCGGTCGCATCGGCGGGTGACTTCCACGCCAGCTGCGAAACGGCGGGTGCCGCGAGATGATACACCTGATCCGGCGCGATCTCCTTGATCAATGCATCGATGGCGCGGGCGTCGCGGAGATCGAGCTCGCGCAGCTGCACCCCACTTGCCGCCGCAGACAACCGCGAGGTCACCTCCAGCGGATCGCCGCGGGTTGTGCCGATGACGGTGTCGCCGCGGGCGAGCAGCTGTTCGGCGAGAAAAACGCCATCCTGTCCGGCAACGCCGGTGATCAGCACTCGGGCCATGTCGAGGGGACGGTGTGAAAAAGAGCACGGGGGAGCCCCTGAAGGGCCCCCCCGCACAATCAACAATCAGCTCGTTGACAACAACAGTCGCAGTTCAGGCGACTGCGAGGACACCACGCGGAGCACGCTGGATCTTACCGGCAGACATGCACGACGTGCAGACCTTGACCTTGATGATCTTCCCGTCCTTATCAAGGACTCGCATGACCTGCAGATTCGGACGCCAGGTCCGGCGAACGCGGTTGTTTGCGCGCGACACACTGTTACCGAAGGTGACGCCCTTATTGCAGACGTAGCAGCGGTGACGATCGATGGCCATGATCAGTTCTCCACGAATTCAATGCGAGCCATTTCCGCACCATCACCGAGGCGATGGCCGGTCTTCAGGATACGGGTGTAGCCGCCGGCGCGCGTGGCGAACTTTGGTCCCCATTCCTGAAAGAGCTTGTCCGCCGCCCCACGCTTGTGGATGTGACGACCGGCGAGCCGGCGCGCATGCACTGTGCCGGCCTTGGCCTTGGTCACGAGCTTCTCCACGAAGGGACGGAGCTCCTTGGCCTTGGCTTCGGTTGTTTCGATGGCCCCCTGCTCGATGAGCGAGGTGGCGAGGTTGCGCAGCAGGGCGAGACGCTGCTCGCTCGTGCGGCGGAGTTGACGACCAGCCTTCCGATGGCGCATTGGGATTACT
>JBBRBY010000005.1:0-82475 GCA_038205315.1 Gemmatimonadales bacterium
ATGCTCGCGAACCCGTTTCTCATTGGCGGCACCGACCGGTTCGACACGGTCCTGATGGAGGAAGCGCCAGGCGTTCTCTGCAAGATCGGAGCGGAAGGCGTCCACTCGGCGGCGATTGTTTCTCAGGGTGTCGGCATCGCGATAAAAGTGGAGGACGGTGCGTCGCGTGCGCAGTATCCGGCCCTCCTCGCGCTGCTGCAACAGCTTGGGGCGCTCCCGGAATCACTTCCACAACGACTCGCCGACATCGCGCGCAAACCGGTGCGCGACACGCGTCATGAGGTCGTGGGCGAGGTTGTCGTCCGCGCAATGATGTGATGCGTCGCGCGCAGCACAGCCGTGGCGTCAGTGATCAGCGAGCGTAACGTTCACACGATGGACGAGCAGATTCTTTCCTCCGACGCGATGCGCGCACTCGTGCGCATAGCGGCGACCATAGCCGGCTCCCCCATCGCGATCACTCGTCGCGTCATGTCGGAGTCCATTGGCGTCGCGCCGACCACCCAGGTGGATGAGGTCGTGCTCCAGTCGTATCTGTTCGCTGGCTTTCCGAGAACACTCAACGCGGCAAGAGTCTGGCGGGAAGTAAGCGGCGAAGTACCGGATGAGACAGCAGCAGGAGCTGTGCACCTGGACACGACCTTTCCTGAACAACCTGACATCGATACCTCACGCGCGAGAGGCGAGGAGGCCTGTCGTACCGTGTACGGTCGGAAGTACGCGGCATTACGCCACTCCGTGAGGCAGCTTCATCCAGCGCTGGATGAATGGATGATCACGGACGGTTACGGAAAGGTCCTGTCCCGTCCTGGACTCACTCTCGCACAACGCGAGCTCTGCATTGTCGGCGCGTGCGCAGCATCGGAGCAGATGCCGCAGCTCAAGTCGCACCTAAGAGGCGCGCTGAACTGCGGGGCGAGCCGAGAAGATCTGGCGCTGGCGCTGTCGGCGCTCGCGGACATCGTACCTCGCGAGGCGCTCGCCGCCGCGCGCGAAGAATTGAATCGCATCAAGGAGAGCTGACGATGTTCATAGACAACGTGAAAGTGCGCGTAAAGGCAGGATCAGGCGGCTCTGGTTGCCAGTCGTTCCGCAGAGAAAGCCTCGTGCCCATGGGCGGTCCCGACGGCGGCGATGGTGGCCGAGGCGGCGACGTGATCGTGCGCGGTGACTCCAATCTCGCAACGCTGCTCGATTACACGTACCGTGACGAGTGGGCCGCGGATCGCGGCCAGCACGGCATGGGTTCCAACATGACCGGCCGCAGCGGCAAGGACATCTTCCTCCCCGTTCCGACCGGCACCATCGTCCGCGACGCGGCTACTGGCGAGATCATCGCCGACGTCCTCGAGGATGGTCAGGAGTTCGTTATCGCAAAGGGCGGCCGTGGCGGCAAGGGAAACTCGTTCTTCGTCACGCCCACCCATCAGTCGCCGCGCGAATGGCAGCCGGGCGAGGACGGCGAGGAGCGTGCGCTCGAACTCGAACTCAAGCTCATTGCCGACATCGGACTACTCGGTCAGCCCAACGCGGGGAAGTCAACCTTGCTGTCGGTCGTCTCCGCAGCACGCCCCAAGATCGCCGACTATCCGTTCACCACGCTGCAGCCCAACCTCGGCGTCGTTCAGCTTTCGGATTACCGCACGTTCGTCGTCGCCGACATTCCCGGCATCATAGAAGGAGCCGCGGAAGGACGCGGGCTCGGCCTCAAGTTCCTCCGCCACATCGAACGCACCCGCATCCTCGCGATGCTCATTCCCATCGATGCCATGGACTGGCAGGCGGAATACGACCAGCTGCGAACGGAGGTCGGCAAGTACAGCGCAGAGCTCGCCGCGAAACCGTTCTGTGTGGTGTTCACCAAGCTCGATCTCATGGGCGAGGACTACGTTCCGCCAATCGAGGCGCCAGGCGCCTTCGGAATCTTCTCGATAAGTGCCGCCAACCGCGATGGGCTCTCGCCACTCCTCGCGGCGTGGTGGAGCGAGTTGCTCCGTCTGAAGCAGGAGGCGGCCAAACCCGCCGCAGCCAACGCGCCTCTGCCGTGACCGGCTCGCACGCGTACGGTGTTGTCCGTCGCGACGCTCCGGAATGGCCGCGCGAGCTCGCATCAGCCGGTTCCAGTCCAGCGGAGCTTCACTTCACCGGCGACATCTCCGTCCTGTCCCGTCCCTGCGTAGCCATCGTTGGCAGCCGCCAACCAACCGCATACGGTGAACGCGTAACACGCGAGCTGTCCGCCGCGCTTGCCTCCGCCGGTGCCTGCATCGTGAGCGGAATGGCGTTCGGTATCGACGCAATCGCACATCGCGCCGCCATGGAGTGTGGTGGGGTCACCGCTGCAGTGCTCGGAGCCGGCATCGATGTGATCTATCCGCGTACACATCGCTGGCTCTACGACGAAATCGCGACTAAAGGCGTGGTGCTTTCCGAGTTTCCCCGCGGTCGCGATGGATTCCCGGGATGCTTCCCACGACGCAATCGCATCATCGCGGCGCTCAGCAGTCTAACGATCGTTGTCGAAGCAGGCGCCAGGAGCGGCGCGCTCATCACGGCGACGAACGCGGCAGAGCTGGGACGCAACGTGGCCGCTGTACCAGGCCCGATCGACTCACCCCAAAGTCAGGGCGCCAACCAGCTCCTCCGCGACGGAGCTCACGTCATCGCTTCCATCGACGACGCGCTCTCTCTGGCCAATCTCAGCGCGGCCAATGCGCGACGCACAATGCCGCCCCTCGGCGCAGACGAGGCTACGGTCTGGGATGCGGTGGCTCAACACGCGGCGGAAACGAGCGACGATGTCATCCTCAGAACAGGCTGGCCGGCAAGTCGCGCACTCGCGGCGCTCACACAACTCGAGATTCAGGGCCTGCTCGAGTGCTCGGCAGGTGGCGCCATAGCGCGCCGATGAGCGAGACCGACGCGGGCACCGTGCGCCACCTCTACATCCATGTGCCGTTCTGCGGACGACGCTGCTCGTATTGCGATTTCTCCATCGCGGTGCGCAAGGTCACTCCGGTCACTTCGTATATCGATTCACTCAAGCTCGAACTGGAACATCAACTCACTACAAACTGGAACCTCGATACCATCTACCTCGGCGGAGGAACGCCTTCACGCCTCGGTGCCGGCATCACCGATGTCCTGCGTCTTGTGCGGTCCGCCGCTCACGTCTCCAGTAATGCCGAAATCACGATTGAGGCAAATCCCGATGACGTCACGCCCGCCGCCGCATCGGCCTGGGCGGCCGCCGGTGTCAACCGTATCTCACTCGGCGCGCAGTCTTTTGCACCACCCGTTCTGGAATGGATGCACCGCACTCATTCGGCTGCACAGGTCGGAACCGCCGTCGCTGATCTCCGCGCGGCCGGCATCCAAAACCTCTCCCTCGACCTGATCTTTGCGCTTCCCGAATCATTCGAGCGCAACTGGGGGTCCGATCTGGACCGTGCCCTGGAACTCGAACCGGATCATATCTCCCTCTACGGTCTCACGGTCGAGCCACACACGCCCCTCGGACGCTGGACTCTGCGCGGCGAAGCGATTCAGGCGCCCGAAGAGCGATACGAAATGGAGTTCATGCTGTCTCACGAACGACTCGGAGCCGCTGGATTCGAGCACTACGAGGTCTCGAACTTCGCGCGACCAGGAAAGCGATCACGCCATAATTCCTCATACTGGACCGGCGTCCCCTACGCAGCACTCGGCCCCTCCGCACATTCTTTCGATGGCGCCGTTCGTAGCTGGAACGTGCCCGCACATGCAGATTGGGAACGGCGGCTCCGGGCCGGCATGCCCGCCGTCGGAGGCTCCGAAACACTGACCGAAGAGAACAGGGCCTCCGAAAGGGTGTACTTAGGTCTGCGTACCAACGCCGGCCTCCGCGCCACAGATGCGGAACTTGCGCTCGCTCGTCCTTGGGTCCGAGCGGGCTGGGCAACGACAACAAATGGGACGATCGTTCTAACGGCGATGGGATTTCTGCGCCTGGATGCGCTCGCCTCGTCCTTGACACTCGCCGGAAGTCATTGATACTATTGCACTTATGGCACTTGCCGAACTAACCGACCGCGAGCGTATGGTGCTCGAGGCCGTTATCCAGACGTACGTCGCGACCGCCCAGCCAGCGGGCTCGCGTCAGCTTGCGCGTCGGTTCAGCCTGGGCGTATCCGCCGCGACAATCCGAAACACCATGAGCGACCTGGAAGAGAAGGGATACCTCTTCCACCCGCACACGTCCGCCGGTCGCGTTCCCACGGACGTCGCGTACCGCGTTTACGTGGATTCGATTCTGCCATTGCAATCCTTCACGACCGCGGAACGCGACCGGCTGTCAGTGCAGATCTCGAGCGGCGGATCCGCCGTGGAGAACATCCTTCGTCGCGCTGCGCAGAGTCTGGGCATCATCACCCAGGAACTCGGAGTCGCGCTCGGTCCCCGCTTCGACGCCAGCGTACTCGAGCGCATCGAGCTGGTCCGGCTCGCGTCGGATCGGCTGCTCGTCGTGCTTTCCATTCAGGGCGGCGGCGTGCGCACCATCTACGTGGACGCGCGCGGCCAGGTCGCCGATGAAGCGATTGCGGAGGTATCCCTCGTGCTCAACGAGCGACTCGGGGGCCTCACCCTGCGCGAAGTCCGGAACTCGCTCGCGCTCCGCCTGCGCGACACCCCCGCCGGCGCCGCTGAGCTCATCAACGTTTTCGTCGAGGAAGGTGAGCAGATTTTCGACGCCGCTTTTGATTCAGCCAACGAAGTCGTTCTCGGCGCCGCATCCGTCCTGGCGGAGCAGCCGGAGTTTGCAACCGCGGACAGCATGCGGAAACTCGTGGCGCTCACCGAGACCCGGCATTATCTCGCCGAGGTGCTCCGGAAGCGAAGCGAGTCGAGCGGCGTCAGCATTACGATCGGTAATGAGCATGGCGATCCGGCGCTCGAGAACTTCACGCTTGTCACCGCACAGTACCGGGTTGGCTCCCTGAATGGCGTCATTGGCGTGATTGGACCCACGAGAATGCCGTACGATAAGATAATTTCACTGGTTACACATACCTCGCAGCTGGTCACCGACCTGCTCGACTAACGCATAGCACGAAGCATGGCAGACTTTTACCAGACCCTGGGCGTTGCTCGCGACGCGTCGGACGATGACATCAAGAAGGCGTATCGCAAGCTGGCGATGCAGTACCATCCGGACCGTAACAACGGCTCGTCCGAATCCGAGGAGAAGTTCAAGGAGATAACCGAGGCGTACGACGTGCTGCGTGATGGGAACAAGCGCGCGACCTACGATCGGTACGGCGAGGCCGGTCTGCGTGGCGGAGGTGGCGGCGGATTCCATCATGTTGACCTCTCGGAAGCGCTGAACATCTTCATGCGTGATCTGGGCGGCATGGGCGGCTTCAACGATCTCTTTGGCCGTCGCACCAGTGCGGCGGAGACGCGAACCGGCTCCGACCTCCGCATCAGCCTGCCTCTCACGCTGCAGGAAGTCGCCACGGGAGTGGAGAAGCCCGTGACGATCAAGCTGCTCAACCCCTGCGACCAGTGCAGCGGAACGGGCGCGGAGCCCGGCACCAACATCACCACCTGCCCAACGTGCAAAGGCGCGGGCGAAGTGCGTCGTGCGCAGCAGTCGTTCTTCGGGCCGGTGGTGAGCGTGTCCGTCTGCCCCAACTGCGCCGGTGACGGCAGGATCGTCGCGTCGCCGTGCCGCAAGTGTCGCGGCGAGGGCCGCGTGCGCGCAGAGGAACTGGTGCGTATCAAGGTGCCGGCAGGCGTAGCGACGGGTCAGTACATGACGCTTCGCGGAGTCGGTAATGCGGGACCGCGTGGGGGTCCGCGCGGCGACATCCTCGTCGTGTTCGAAGTCGATGAGGATGAGCGCTTCGAACGCGACGGCGAGGACCTGCTCACCGAAGTGCTCGTTACGTATCCACAACTGGCGCTCGGCGCTGATGTCGAGGTGCCGACCGTAACCGGCTCCGTTACCCTGCGGATACCTGCAGCGACGCAGAGCGGCCAGGTGTTGCATCTGCGCGGAAGAGGTCTGCCTCGCATCAATGGATCGGGGACCGGAGACCTTCACGTTCGGTTGCAGCTCTGGACGCCGGACATGCTTGGCGACGAGGAGTCGCAGATTCTGCGCAGACTGCATGAGATCAGACCGTTGGCGCCCGCCAAGCGCGAGCGCGGGTTCTGGGCCAAGGTCAAGGAATCACTCGGCGCGTGACACAACCATGGCGCGCGGTTCGAGTCGAACGGTGCGTCGATCGTGATGCGGTGACTGCGGCTCTTTTCGATGCCGGATCCCAGGGAGTTCACGAGGATGGCGACGCGCTGGTGACGCACTTTCCTCCCGACGAAGATGCAGACGCCGTTGTCGCGGCGGTTCGCGCCGCGGATCCGTCCGCGGTCGTGTCCGTGCACGATGTGCCCGCCGTGGACTGGAGTGAATGGCGCGCGAGCGTCGGTGCGCATCACGTCGGCCGGCTCGTAGTGACCCCACCGTGGCTCGCCGCGGAATTCGATCCCGCGTCGACGATCGTGATCGATCCTGCCATGGCATTCGGTACCGGCGAACATCCCACCACTCGTGGCATGCTGCGGTTGATGCAGCACACCATTCAGAGCGGCGACACCGTCGCTGATCTGGGCGCCGGCAGTGCCGTTCTATCCATTGCGGCAGCAAAACTTGGGGCGTCGCGCATTGCCGCAATCGAGATCGACGACGGCGCCGAATCTAGCGCGATGGACAACATCCGCGCGAATGGAGTCGAGCAGGCCATCCGGTATCTTGTTGGTGATGCCACGGTTTTGCTGGTGCTCGTAGCTCCGGTGCGGGTGATTCTGGCGAACATCGTGTCGTCGGTGTTGATGGAGCTGCTGCCGGGAATCGCCGCGTCGCTTGCGGATGATGGCGTGGCGATGCTGAGCGGAATACTCGTCGACGAGCGTGATCTCATGATTCGCGCAATCGGCCGCGCGGGGCTGAGTGTGACGCAGCAGGACGTGGAAGGCGACTGGCTCAGCCTCGCCGTGCAACGGACGCCGTGACACTCGTCGATCGCGCCGCCTTCTTCGTTGAGGACGCATTCGCCGTCGGCTCGCAGGTGCCGCTCTCCGAAGGTGACGCGCAACACATCTCGGTTCTCAGGCTGGGTGTCGGCGATCGCGTTGGATTGCGCGACGGCGCTGGGCGAACTGCATCCGGCACGCTCGTTCGGCTTGGCCGAAAGAACGCTCTCGTGGAGGTGGATGATTCACGGGAAGTCCCGCTTCCGCCCGCGATTCACCTGCTCGTGCCCGTAGCGGATCGTGACCGCATGCTGTGGCTCGCGGAGAAGGCCGCCGAGCTCAACATTGCGAGCTGGCGGCCGGTGTTGTGGCATCGGTCACGGAGCGTGACCCCGCGGGGCGATGGTCCAACTTTCCGGGGAAAGGTGAGGACGCGCATGATTGGCGCGCTGCTGCAATCCCGGTCGGCGTGGCTGCCGGAGATATTCCCCGAAGCGACCCCTGATCGGGCGCTCGCTGCGTGCCCGGCCGGCCTCCGGCTGGTGCTCGACGGATCAGGATCTCCTGTCTCGGCGACTGCAACATCCACTCCGGTCGTCGTCGCGGTGGGTCCGGAGGGCGGGTTCGAGCCCGACGAGCTGGCCGCGCTCGCTGGCGCGGGCTTCGCCGCAGTCTCGATCGGCCGGTCGGTGCTGAGGTTCGAGACGGCCGCGATCGCGGGCGTGGCGGTGGCCCGGGCCATGCTGGACTCGGGCAGTCAAATCCAGGAGTGAGTTCGATGGCTGACCAGATTCCCAGCTGCATTTTCTGCCGGATTGCACGGGGGGAGATCCCCGCCACGATTGTCGCCGAAAGCGATAGCGCCATCGCGTTCAGGGATCTCGACGCGAAGGCCCCGGTCCACGTGCTCGTCATTCCGCGGAGGCACGTGGCCTCGCTCGCCGAGGCACGGGATCCTGGAGAATTGGGGGAGGTGCTCCTTCTGGCGGCCGAGGTGGCGAGGCTGGAGGGACTCGATTCGGGGTTCCGGGTGGTCGTGAATACCGGCCCCGACGCGGGGCAGACGGTCGACCATCTCCATGCCCACGTTCTGGGCGGCCGAAACATGGCGTGGCCGCCGGGCTGAGATTATTATTAAAGGCTGCATATCAACCGCTCAGATATTCACGGGTCAGGGGGCAATCGGGTTTGTCAGAAGTCATCATTCAGGAAGACGAGAACTTTGAGCGCGCGCTCAAGCGTTTCAAGAAGAAGGTCGAGAAAGCGGGAATCCTCGCGGATCTCCGCAAGCATCGCCACTACGAGAAGCCGAGCGAGAAGCGCAAGCGCAAGATGAACGCGGCGACGCGAAAGAACCGCCGTCATCGCGCGATGTAATGTCGGCTCTGGGCGACAAGCTTCAGGCTGATCTGAATACGGCACGCAAGGCGCAGGACAAGGCCGGCGTGCTGCTGCTGGGAACGATTCTGTCGGACGTCAAGAACAAGCGGATCGAGCTCCGAGCCGATCCCACCGACGATGACGTACTCGACGTGCTGCGCAAGGGAATCAAGCGGCGCCGGGAATCGGTAGAGATGTACGACAAGGGGAACCGAAAGGATCTCGCTGACAAGGAGCGCGCTGAGGTCGAGGCGCTCGAGAAGTATCTCCCGCCTCAGGTGGGCGAGGACGAGATTCGCTCAGCGGTCCGCGCCGCGATTGCTTCCGGCGCCACCTCCATGGGTCCGCTCATGGGCCGCGTCAATCCACAATTCAAGGGACGCGCCGACGGCAGCATGATCAGCCGCGTCGCGAAGGAAGAATTGGCGGCGACGACGGCCTGAGGATCGCCGAAGCCTGGTGCTTCGGCCGCTATCAGTGTCCGCGGAACACGAAAAACACGGCAGCTACTATGCACAGCGCGGCCCACAGATAGTCCAGCTTGAGCGGCTGTCTCCCACTGCCGTTCTTCGGTGTCCGTTCGCGGCATTCGGTATAATTCAGAAGCTCCATGAATAGCCACGCTCTCTCCGTCCTTGAGTTCCATCGCGTCCTTGAAGTGGTCGCCGAGCGCGCCACGTCGGACGAGGGCGCGGAGCGCATCCGGAGCCTCAGGCCGACGGCGGACCGTGCCTGGATAGAACGGGAGCAGGCACGCGTATTCGCGGCGCGCGCCCTCATAGCCAGCGAGGCGCGTTGGGCGCCCTACGCAATACCCGCTGCAGGCCGGCCGCTCGAGCGCCTCCGCGTCGAGAATTCACTTCTTGCAGCCGCTGATTTCACGTTGCTGCGAGCGCTGCTACGCAGCTCACGCATTACGCTCGACTCGGTCTCGGACCCACGCCTTCCGCTGGCGGCGCGCGCGGTGCTCCAGCCCGTCACCGCTCAACTTCTTCGTAATCCGACTGCTGAAGCGTCGATCGACCGCGTACTCGACGAGGACGGTGACATTCGCGACACCGCCTCATCCCGGCTGCGAAGCATCCGGCGCGAGCTGAGGCACGCGGAGTCGGATCTCGTCGCGTTGCTTGAGCGTTTCATGGCGCGGCTGGAGCCCACGCAGCAGGTTCCGGACATGTCGGTGACGGTGCGAAACGGCCGCTACGTTATCCCGGTTAGGCGTGAGGGTCGCGGCGCCGTGGGCGGAATCGTGCACGACGCTTCCTTCACGGGAAGTACCCTCTTCATCGAGCCACCGGCTGCCGTGGAAGCCGGGAATCGCATGCGCGAGCTCGCATCTGAAGAAGCGGCTGAGATCGAGCGAATTCTCGCGGAGCTCGGCGATGCGCTGCGGCCGTCGCACGGTACACTCGCAGCGGCGTTCGATGCGCTAGCCGAACTGGACTCGCTCTACGCCCGCGGAAGAATGGCGCTCGAGTTCGGATCCGCGCCGGTTGCGCTTCGCGAACCTGCGGAGAAGTTCGAGATCGTCGGCGGCCGGCATCCGCTCCTGCTCGCGCAGAACGTTCGAGTCATTCCGTTCGATCTTGCACTTGCCGAGGGCGAGCGAACATTTTTGATTTCCGGCCCGAACACGGGCGGCAAGACGGTGCTCATCAAGGCCGTCGCGCTGCTGTCGCTCTGCCTGCAGGCCGGAATTCCCCCCACCGTCGGGGAGGGAAGCGGAATCGCCGTGTACGACGAGATCTTTGCCGACATCGGTGACGAGCAGTCCATCGCAGCGAGTCTCTCGACATTCTCGGCGCACGTAAAGAATCTGCGCGAGATACTTTCCGGCGCCAACGAGCGATCTCTGGTAATCGTCGACGAGCTGGGATCCGGGACCGATCCCGTGGAGGGCGCCGCGCTTGGCGGTGCAGTTCTGGAATCGCTCACCGGGCGCGGCGCGCGCACCGTCGCAACGACGCATCTCGGCGCGCTCAAGCAACTCGCGGTGGAGGACACCGGTGTTGTGAACGGATCGCTCCAGTTCGACGCAATCGAGCTCGCGCCAACATATCGATTGATCAAAGGAATTCCGGGGCAGTCGTACGGACTCAGTATCGCGCGGCGACTCGGCGTTCCGGCGGAGGTACTCGACAGGGCGGAGCAACGACTTCCCGCCGGTGAGCGCAGCGTCAACGAACTGCTTGCCGACCTCGAAGCGCGCGATGCAGCGCTGGCAGAGCGGGAGCGCGAGGCTGAAGTCATTGCTGCGGACGCGCGGGAGCGCGCACGGCGCGTCGCGGATCGCGAGCAGAACGCCGGTATTCGTGAGCGTGAATCCGAGCGCAAGGCGCGCGAGGAGGTACGCAGGTACCTGTTGGCCGCGCGCCGTGACATCGAGAGCACGATCAAGTCGCTGCGGACCTCCGAGCAAGTCGATGACGCTGCCCGCGATGCTCGCCGCCACGTGGAGGATCTGGCCAAGCAGCAGACCGAGCAGCTGGAGAGGCTGGAAGCGCGCGAGCGGGACCGGACGAGGAGCGGCGGTGCCGCCTCCAGCACGTCGCCTCCGAAAGCCGGAAACCATGTGTCAATCGAGAGCCTTGGCGGGCGCGTGGGTCAATTGCTGGAGGTGCGCGATACCAATGGTATCGTCGCAGTCGGCACACTCAAACTCACCTTGCCGCTGTCCGACCTCGCACGCGCTGCAAAACCGCGACCGTCGCTCTCGGTGAGCATCCGGGGTGACGTCCCCGAGGTTCACGTGGCGAGTGAAATAGATCTCCGCGGCATGCGCGTTGGCGAAGTCGAGGACATCGTGATGCACGCCGTGGACAACGCGGTGCGGGCGGACATGAAGGCCATCCGCATTATTCACGGAAAGGGGACGGGCGCCTTGCGCGAGCGTATCTCCGAGATGCTGCAGAAGGAGCCGCGCGTGACGAACTTTCGTCTGGGCGCATGGAATGAAGGCGGAGCTGGCGTGACCGTGGTGGAACTGTCGTGAGCTCCGATCCCGTCGTCGAGCGTGTACGCGAGGCCGCTGATATCGTTCAGATCATCGGCGAGCACGTGAAGCTCAAGCGCGCCGGCGGCGACTTTCGCGGGCCGTGTCCGTTTCACGGAGGCAAGAATCCGAACTTCTCCGTGTCTCCCAAGCGCGGGCAGTACCACTGCTTCAAGTGTGGTGAATCTGGAGACGTTTTCTCGTTTCTCCAGAAGCAGCTCGGCATGAGCTTTCCTGACGCATTGCGCTCGGTCGCGTCCACGGTTGGAATAGAAGTGCCGCAGCAGCGCGTGGAGCGACCGGGTCCCGATCCGCGCGATCCGTTCTGGGAAATGAACGCGGCCGCGGCGGATTATTTCCAGCGAGAGCTGTGGGAATCGGAGCGCGGAGCTGGTGCGCGCGCGTATCTGGAGAACCGCGCGATAACGCGCCCCGATGCCGAGCGCTTCGAGCTGGGCTTCGCGCCGGACGACATCGGTACTTTTCGCGCACACATGGGCACAATGGGCTTCGACGTGGACAGGCTCATCGAAGGCGGTCTGCTGGTACGTCGTGACGAGAACTCGGAGCCAAGACCCCGATTTCGGAATCGGCTGATGTTCCCGATTCTTGACGCGTCGGGACGACATATAGCTTTCGGCGGACGAGCGCTCGCCGATGTCGAGCCCAAGTATCTCAATTCGCCCGAGACTCCCGTATTCAGCAAGTCGCGCACACTGTACGCTCTGGGATGGTGCAAGAACGAGATACGCAAGGCCGATCGTGTATTCGTCGTCGAGGGTTACATGGACGCGATACGGCTGATGGTGGCGGGAATCAACACGGTCGTCGCGCCGCTGGGCACCGCGTTGGCGGAGTCGCAGGCCGCGATGCTCGTGAGGTATTCGCGAAACGTGTATCTGTTGTACGACAGCGATCAGGCCGGACTCAAGGCAACATTCCGCGCAGGTGACGAGCTACTGCGTCATGGGTGCGCGGTCCGCGTGATCACGCTTCCGAACGGCGAGGATCCCGACACTTTTGTCCGTTCCAGCGGCGCCGCGGCGCTGGAGCAGCAGGTGGCACAGTCCGTTGACGTGTTCGAGCGCAAGATCCAACTGCTCGAACGCGGAGGCTGGTTCGCGGAGCTGCAGAAGAAGCGGCGCGCGCTGGACAGGTTGCTCCCCACGATCCGTGCGACGTCGGACCCGCTGCTTCGCGAGCTTTACATTGGCCGCGCGGCGGAGAAGAGCGGCATCGCCAAGGAAGCGCTCATCCGCGAGGCGAACGCAACCCCGCGGGGAGAGTCGCGTACGGTATCCTCACCCGGACGCGTCGATGAGGGAAGTCATTCGCCGGAGAGTGGGGATCCATCCGGTGCTGAGTACGGCCCACCGGCTGCCGACGCGCCGCATCCAGCGACTGCTAGGGTTCGCCGACGTCAGCGGGATGACGATGGCGGAGTTCGCGCGGCAGAAGCCGAATTGATCCGCGCAATGCTCGGTGACCCTCTCCGGACGGAGCGAATTGCGGAGCAAGTAGATCCTGTCCGGTTCACTGATAAACATTACCGGGCAATCTTTTTTGCGATGTTGGATCTGGCCAACGGGTTCTCCATAGCCAGGCTGGAAGACCGCCTGGAGGCAGAAGACATACCGGCGCTCAACGCACTCCTGGGTGAACCGGGAGTGCAGATTGATCCAGACCAAACCATTTCGGATTCAATCGCAATGATAGTAATGCGTGATATTGACGCAAAGGCTGCGGAACTCCAACGGTTGATGAGCGTAGCGACAATCCCGGAACAGAACGACATGATGATGCAGAAGCTGAAGCTGCAACAGGAGATCGGAGCACTCGGGCAGCCGCCGGCAAAATCGTTTGGCAAGCTTCTGCACCCCCGCAAACGTGCGCCGACCGAATGACACGTACTTTAACGCGTTGGTCACCCGCACCGGCAATGGACAAGGCAGTCGTCGACGCGCTTGCAACTTCGCTGGGTGTGGACGGAAGCATAGCGCGGCTTCTTGTGGATCGCGGCTATGCTGAACCCGAGGCCGCCCGGCGGTTTCTCCGGCCGCGACTCGAGCAACTTCATGAGAGCGGCGCCATGGCCAGCCTCGACGTCGCCGTGGAGCGACTCGTGCGCGCGATTCGAGGCGGCGAGCTCATCATGATACACGGCGATTACGACGTTGACGGAATGTGCTCGACGGCGCTGCTCGTGCGGGCGATTCGCGGACTGGGCGGGAACGTAGAGCCGTTCATCCCGAATCGGCTCACTGATGGTTACGATCTTGGATCGGCGGGCGTGGAGCACGCTATTCGGATCGGAGCGCGAGTGGTCGTCACGTGTGATTGCGGCACCAGCGCGCTGGAGCCCGTTGCCGCGCTCAACGCGGCCGGCATCGACGTGGTCATAAGCGATCACCACCTGTCACGCGGGACCATGCCGGCCGCACTGGCGTTACTCAATCCGCGCCGGCCCGGTTGCGGTTATCCCGACAAGGATCTCGCGGCCGTTGGCGTTGCGTTCAAGTTGGCGCTCGCACTGGCGCGCGCGCTGGGTGTGAGCGACGGCTTCATCTGGAAGATGCTGGACCTCGTCGCGCTCGCGACCGTGGCCGACGTGGCGTCGCTGCGTGGCGAGAATCGCGTGTTCGTGCGCTACGGTCTTCGCATGATTGCGGAAACGGAGAACCTCGGGCTTCGCGCGCTGTTGCGCTCATCGGGGATGGACGGCAAGCTGCTGACCGCCGGCCGTCTCGGCTTCACGCTCGCGCCGCGTCTGAACGCCGCCGGACGCCTGGGTCACGCGCTGCGCGGGGTGCAATTGCTCCTCACCGAGTCCGCGAACGAGGCCAACAGCATCGCGCGGGAGCTCGAGGAGCTCAACCAGAAGCGCCAGTCGCTCGACCGCGCCACGCTCGATGAAGCACGGGCTATCGCTGAGCCAATGGTTCGTGACGGTGCGGTAGGGCTCGTGATCGCGCGAGAGGGCTGGCATCCGGGCGTGATCGGAATCGTCGCGTCGCGCATCGTGGAGGAGTTCTCTCGTCCCACGGTTCTCGTGGCACTCGAGGGCGACACCGGGAAGGGAAGCGGCCGCTCCGTGCGCGGCTTCGACCTTCACTCCGCACTCGGCGAATGCGCCGACCTGCTGCTGAGATACGGTGGTCACCGCGCTGCGGCCGGCGTTACCGTCGCCGCGCCACAGATCGCGGCGTTTGCGCAAAGATTCGATCAAGTCGCGCGCCGCCAGCTTGGCATCGACGACCTCGTGGCCGAGATAAGGATTGACGCCGAGATCGAGCTGGACACCGCGACGCTGGAGCTCGACGTGATGCTGCGTCACTTCGAGCCGTACGGCGTGGGCAATCCGGCGCCAGTGTTCGCCGCCCGAAACGTCGGAACGCTCGGTTCCGCGCGCGTGGTTGGCAAGGATGGGCTCAAGCTGACGTTGCTGGGCAGGACGGGAACACAGCTCGAAGCGATCGGCTGGGGGATGGCCGCGCTCGCTCCATCGATAAGGGCGGGTGCGTCACTCGATGTGGCGTTCCGACTGGAGCGGGACGAATACAAGGGTGAGAGCCGGCTCCAGGCGCGTCTCGCGGGTCTTGTTGTGAAATGAGGATCGTGGGCGGAGTGTGGCGCGGGCGCACGATCCGCGCGCCGTCAGGCACCGCCGTGCGCCCCACGCTGGACCGCGTGCGAGAGGCCTGGATGAGCATCGTGCAGCTCTCGCTGCCGGGTGCGAGCGTGCTCGATCTCTTTGCCGGCTCCGGCGCACTGGGTATCGAAGCACTTTCGAGGGGCGCGGACAGCGCGGAGTTCGTTGATTCGGACCAGAAATCGCTGAACGCCCTGCGCACCAATCTGGACACCCTCGGCGCGGCGGCCCGGGCGACGGTCACGAGGGGAGATGCACTGACGTTCGCGCGCGGGTTGGCGCCCAATTCCTACGATGTGGCGTTCGCCGACCCGCCGTACGGGACCGACGCGAGCATTCTTCTGGCGGAGATCTGGCTGGGATCGCCATTCTCCACTGTGATCGGCATCGAGCACGCCCGCTCGGTGAGCATGCCCGATGGCGGCGACACGCGGCGCTACGGCGACACGCGCGTTACCTTCTATCGCTGATGCCAACCATTGCCATTTATGCAGGCAGCTTCGACCCGATCACGCGCGGACACGAGCAGCTTGCGCGCCGCGCCACGACGTTTGTCGATGAGCTGGTCATGGCTGTCGCGACGAACTCGAGCAAGCGCTCTCTCTTTACCGTCGAGGAGCGGACCGATTTGATCCGGACCACGCTGGACGGAACGCCCGGGATAACGGTGCGTGCATTCGACGGCCTGCTCGCGGATTTCGCGAAATCGATAGGTGCCTCACTCATCATTCGAGGTCTGCGCGCAGCGGGCGACTTCGAGTACGAGTTTCAGATGGCGCTGATGAACCGCCACCTGGGGCCCGGACTCGAGACCGTCTTCATGGTACCCTCGGTGGAGACCACGTACATAAGCTCGAGCATAGTTCGCGAAGTCGCGAAGTTTGGCGGAGACCTTACCGGACTTGTGCACCCCGCGGTCGAGCGCGCGCTTCGCGCCAAGTTTCCGGCCACCTGATGGATACCGCAGTGGACGACTTCATCAGTTCGATCCGGGCGCGGGCGTCACTCGCCAAGCGGCGAATCGTATTTCCCGAGAGTCAGGATACGCGGGTGCGGCGTGCGACCGAGCAGATGGACGCGTTGGGTATCTGCGAACCGGTGCTCGTTGACGCCGGGCCGGATGCCATCAACATCGCAGCCGACATGGTCGCCGCAGGCGTCGTGCATGGAATGGTGGCCGGTGCGGAGCTTACGAGCCGGGACGTCCTGCGTGCAGCCATCCGGCGCATCGGACTGGCCGCGGGCATGTCCACGGTATCAAGTGCGTTCTACATGGTCGCGCCGCGGCCATGGGACGCGCCATCGAGCATTCTTACGTTCACGGATTGCGCCGTGGTGCCGTATCCGACTGCGGCCCAGTTGGCCGACATCGCGGTGGCGGCCGCGAACGACAGGCAAAGGATTGTCGGAGACCGCCCCGTCGTCGCCTTCCTGTCGTTCAGCACGGCGGGAAGCGCGTCGGGACCATCGGTCGCGCTGATTCAGGACGCGCTGGCGCTGGTACGCGCCCGGCTTCCTGAATTGGCGGTGGACGGAGAATTGCAAGGAGACGCCGCGTTGGTGGCGGCTGTCGCGGCGAGAAAGGCGCCCCGGTCGACCTGTGCTGGAAAGGCCAACGTCCTCGTATTTCCCAGCCTGGACGCGGGCAACATCGCATACAAGCTCGTGCAGCGCCTTGCCGGCGCAACCGCCCTGGGACCGATACTTCAGGGCCTGGCACGACCCGCGGCGGATCTGTCGCGCGGAGCCAGTGTGGACGATATAATCAATGTGACGGCGATCACGGCTCTACAAATGGAGAAAGGATGAGTTTTACGCTTAAGAAGTCTGGCGACGTGGTCGTCGTCGATGTGGAAGGTCAACTCATCGTTGGCAATCGTCAGGAGTTGAAGCAGAAGGTGCTCGACGAGCTCGAAAAGGGCGAGCGCAAGTTCCTCATCGACTTTGCCCAGACAGGCTACATCGATAGCTCGGGGCTTGGAGTTCTCGTATCCCTGAGCAAGAAGATTCGCGAGCACGGCGGCGAGCTGCGGCTCGCTGATCTCAACGACGACCTGCAGACTCTGTTCGAGCTGACCAAGCTCGACACGCTATTCCAGATAGCAGAGACAAGGGAGCGCGCACTCGAAGGGTTCTGATGAGTCGCGCCCTTCTCGCCACCGGCTCGCGAATGTCGCGCGAGCCGGCCAACGTGTCGTCGCCGACGACGCTGTGTCCGACCGGATGACTCCATCCTACATTGCCCTCGATGTCGAGATACCGAGCGACGTGCGCGAGATCGAGCCGGTCGTCAGCCTCATTACCGAGCACTGCAAGACGCTCCGGCTCACCCGGCGGCAGTGTGCGCTCAACATTCCCGTCGCGCTCAGCGAGGCGCTCTCGAACGCGATCATTCGCGGTAACCTGGAAGATCCGCGCAAGCATGTTCGGCTGCGTGCGACGGTTTCGGACGTGGCGCTCGTCTTCGATGTGGTGGATGAGGGCCGCGGCTTCGACATGGCCGACCAGAGCCATGACCCTACGACGCCTGAGTACCTGACTCGCGAGGACGGACGCGGTATCTTCCTCATGCACCAGCTGATGGACCGTGTCGAACAGTTTCGCGGGCCCAACCACGTGGTTCGCCTCACTCTGAATCGCTGATGGCTCGCGACCTCGAACTCGAGATCGAGAACGCCGCGCGTGAGCTCGCCGAGCGATACGAGGAGATCAATCTTCTCTACACGATCAGCGAAATTCTGGGCCGCACGGTCTCGCTCGACCGGGCCGCCGAGACCATTCTGCGGGAAGTGTCGGAGACAGTCAGCGCGCGGCGGGGCGTGATCTTCACCTGCGAGCCCGGTAGCGACATGCTCGATCCGATCGCGTCGGTGGGCGTCCCGAACGCGCTCACGAGCATATCGATCTCGGATGCACGCAATCTTGCCGCGCGCGCGTTCCGGGGGAGACACGCTGTCGTGATCGCGCCCGCCGACAAGGTCGCTGACGACGGCTTCCGCGCGGGCGCGCTGCTGGCCGTCCCAATCATGTGGACGCGCGAGGCGGGGCGCCCGGAGCTGCTCGGAGCCGTAAGTCTCACCGACCGAGGCACGGCTGCCGCGTTTAGCGCCGGCGACGTCAAGCTCGTCGTCGCAATTGCGACGCAGATCGGCAGCGCCATCCAGAATGCGCGCCTCGTTCGCGAGTCCATCGAGCAGCAACGCCTGCTCCAGGAAGTCCGACTCGCGCACGATCTCCAGATGAAGCTGCTACCCTCCGGCGACGTCGTTGCACCCCAGGCGGAGGCCGCTGCGCGCGTCGTCCCCGCCGAGAGCGTTGGCGGAGATTTTTATCACCTCTTTCGCCTGACCCCGTCTGCGACCGGCGTAATGATCGGTGACGTGTCGAGTCACGGCTATCGCGCTGCGCTCATCATGGCGCTGACAATGAGCGCGGCCGCGATCCACGCGCAGAGCACGCTCGATCCGGGCGCGATGCTTCACGCGCTTTTGTACTCGCTCCGAGACGAGCTGTCGAATACCGAAATGTTCATCACCATGTTCTACGGCGTGGTGGACAAGCAGGCTGGCACACTGCAGTACGCCAACGCCGGACATCCGCACGTATTCTGTCTTCGTCCCAACGAGGAACCCGAGCGGCTGGGAGCGCTCGATCCGCCACTCGGCATGGCCGATGCCGCACCTCGCTCGCGATCTGTGCCATGGGCGTCTGGAAAGGATCTGCTCATACTCTTTACCGACGGAATCACGGACGCGCAGAACCAGGACGGAAAGATCATGGGAGAGAAGCGTGTGCTGGACACGATATCGGCGTGTTCGGGAGACTCGTCCGAAGCCATTGTCGAGCGCGTATTTCAGGCGCTGCAGGAGTTCACGGGCGATGTTCCTCCGCGCGACGATCTCACGCTCGTAGTGCTGCGGAGCTAGCGACGCGTCTCCGGGATGGCTTTCCGCCAACGCTCAAGCGTCTGGGACAGCACTTTCTGGCCGACGAGCGCGCACTCGAGCGCATCGTTGACACCCTCGCTCCGACATCTGCCGACACGGTCGTCGAAATTGGACCCGGCCGCGGGGCGCTTACCGACATTCTCGCCGCCAGAGCCGGTCGCGTGATCGCCGTCGAACTCGATCGCGCGCTCGCAGCGATCTTGCGTGAACGGTTCGCCGCGAATGAGCATGTCGAGATAGTCGAGGCCGACATTCTGGACACGGATCCCGGCGCACTTGGCGGGGAAGGTTATCTGCTCATTGGAAACGTCCCTTACTACATCACCACACCCATCCTGTTTCACGCGCTCGCGTGTAGCCTTCCGCGCCGCGCCGTGTTTCTGGTGCAGAAGGAAGTAGCGTCGCGCGCGATGGCGGCTCCCGGAAGCAAGAGCTACGGCGCACTGTCGGTGAACCTTCAGGTGCTCGCGAGCGTGCAGCGTGTGTTCGACATCCCGCCGGGAGCGTTCAGACCTCCGCCGAAAGTGGACTCGTCCGTGATGCTTATCACTCCGCTCACGACTCCGGTCCTTCGCGAAGGGGAGCAGGTGCGGTTCCGCTCGTTCGTTCAGAGTCTGTTCAGCCAGCGGCGAAAGCAGATCGGAACAATTCTGCGATCGCTGCCACCATCCAGGGATGGCGTACCGGCGGTGACACAGGATGCGCTGGCCGCAGTTGGGATCCCCACGTCGGAGCGTCCGGAACGGATACCGCCGCTGCAGCTCGTGGAACTATTTCGAGAGGTTCGCCAGGGCGAAGGATAGGGCCTCGAATTCGAGTCCCATGTTGACGGTCCGGGTTACGACGTCCTGCGGAACGGTGATCTGCGCCGGCGCGAAGTTCATGATCGCCTTTATCCCTGCCGCGACCATCGTGTCAGCGACCAGCTGGGCGTGCTCCGCCGGAACCGCGATCACTCCAATGTCGAAATGCTCGCTCCGCGCGTCGGTCGCGAGCTGGCGTACGTCGCGAACCAGCATGGAGTCCAGTCTGGTGCCGATCTTGGCGGAAGAGGCGTCGTAGAGCGCGGAGACATGGAAGCCCTTCTCGCGGAAGCCGGGGTACTGCGCCAGCGCCAGCCCGATCTTGCCGGCCCCCACGATCGCTACATGCCAGTCGCGGCTCAATCCCAGGATGTTGCGAAGGCTGGTCGTGAGCTCGGGCACGAAGTAGCCGAGGCCGCGCTTGCCGAATGATCCGAAGATTGAGAGATCCTTGCGCACCTGGGCGGACGTCGTCCCGCCGAGGCGGGCGAGAACGTCGCTTGATACGGTCGCCTCGCCGCTCTGCTCGAGCTCTTCGAGAAAACCGAGGTAGAGGGATAGCCGGCGGACGGTCGAGTCGGGTACGCGTTTCAAGGTAGGGAAATGGCTTGTGAATTTCTTCACAAAGCTATGACGACGCGCACTGGGGCCGCAAGTTGACCGGGCGGCTATCTTACGTCCAGATGCCAGTCAAGATCAATTCGGAGATAGGTCAGCTGCGCTCGGTGCTCGTGCACGAGCCAGGGCCGGAGCTTCTCGCCGTGACACCCGATACGCGCGAAGATTACCTCTACGACGACATAATCCACGTCGAGACAGCCCAGGCGGAGCACCGGCGCCTCGTGGCCGTACTTCGCCGGTTCGCCACGGTTCATTACGTCCGCGACCTGCTAACCGAGACGGTAGCGAGCGTCGAGGCCAGGCACCTGATCATCCGGGAGGCGACGGACATGGTGCAGTCAGCGCCAATCGCCAAGGACCTCAAGGATCTCCCGCCCGAGGACGTCGTTCGGGTGCTCATCGAAGGCCGCGAGGAAGTTCAGGGTCCGCTTGCCCGAACGCTCAACGAGTGCGGCTACGTTCTGCCTCCGGTTCCAAACCTCTTCTTCACGCGCGACACGGCCATGGGCCTTGGCAAGCACGTGATGATCGGCTCCATGCGCTATGGTACGCGCTGGACGGAGGAGTTGATCATGAAGACGCTGTTCGCGCACCATCCCGTGCTTTCGAACGCGGGCATTCTCTACGATGGCTCCGTGGAACGACGCGTGAACTACACGCTCGAGGGAGGCGACGTCCATCCTCTGCGGCCGGACCTGCTGATGATCGGATTCAGCGAGCGATCGAGCCCCGCGGCCATCGACGAGCTGGTGTCGCTCTTGTTCCGTAGCACCGAGATCACGAACATCATCGTGGTCGTGATGCCCAAGGAAAATACAGCGATCCATCTGGACATGATCTTCACTCAGATCGATCGCGAACAGTGCGTGATCCACGCGCCTCACTTCATCGGAGCTGAGCGGCTTGCGATCCTGCACTGGAGCAAGGGCGATTCGGCAATGCGCGAGATGCCGAACCTTTTCACGGCCCTGAAACAGTGCGGCATGCGCGTTTCGCCAATCATCTGCGGCGGAAGCAAGCGAATCATGCAGGAGCGGGAACAGTGGGCGTCCGGCTGCAACTTCGTCGCGCTGCGCCCGGGGCTCGCTGTAAGCTATGCGCGCAATCATGAAACTCTGAAGGAGATGGAGCGTGCCGGCTACCGGATAGTACCTTCGACTCCGTTCCTGGAAGGCCAGGAGACGATCGCGGACGACGAGCGTGCAATCATCACTGTCGAGGGGAGCGAGCTCGTGCGCGGCGGTGGCGGTCCGCGCTGCATGTCGTGTCCGATCGAGCGGGACGACATCTGGTGAGTGACACAGTTTCGCGCGCGATCGGAAGCACCATGGACCTGAGCCGATTGTCCTACGCCGTCGTTGACGTCGAGACGACCGGAGGAAGTCCTGCGTACGGTCATCGCATCACCGAGATCGCCGTCGTTGTCGTGAGCGAGGGTCGCGTTACCGAAATATTCGAGCGGCTCGTGAATCCGGATCGATTTATCCCCACGTTCATAACGCACCTCACCGGTATCAGCGAACCGATGGTCGCGGACGCTCCGCGCTTCTCGGAGATCGTTCCGGATCTCGTTATGGCGCTGGCTGGCAACGTCTTCGTCGCGCACAACGCCTCGTTCGATTGGGGATTCGTAAGCGCCGAGCTGGAGCGCGCGGTGGGGAAGCGGCCAACCGCGCTGCGGCTCTGCACCGTGCGTCTCGCGCGCGCGCTACTCCCGCAGCTTCCGCGCAAGTCGCTCGATCACGTGGCCCATCACTACGGCGTGCTCGACGTCCCGTCGCGCTACACGCTGCGGCGCGCCACGCGTCACAGTGCCGCGGGCGACGCGATCATCACCGCGCACTGCCTGATGCGATTGATCGACGCCGCCGCGGACCGCGGCTTCACAACCTGGGACGACATCCAGCGCGCGACCAGTCGCGGGCAGCGCTCTGAACGCAAACCTCGCCGTGCGACGGCCATGCCGACCAGCACGCTGGACGACCGCACCGCGTGAGCTACCTACGTGCTACCTATGTCCTAACTATGAGCTACCTGTGAGAAATCGATGACCGCTCCATCCCCTCTCGTCCAGACTCGCAAAATTGGCGATCTCACGGTGCACGCGATCCAGGCTGGGGGGCAGAAGCTCGATGGCGGCGCCATGTTCGGCGTCGTTCCCAAGCCGTTGTGGGAACGGCGCATACCGGCCGACGAACGCAATCGAATTCAGCTCGGCATGCGCTGCCTTCTCGTGGAGCATCCGAGCGGTCTGATCCTCATCGATAGCGGCGCGGGTAACAAGGAGAACGCCAAGTTCCACGACATCTACGGGCTGGAAAACGACGGCGCCCAGGGGCGCACGGCTCTCGAGGACGGACTCGCGCAGATTGGCGTCACGCCTGAGCGCGTGGAGCTGCTGATAAGCACTCATCTGCACTTCGATCATGCCGGCGGCAACACGTACGTCGACGAATCCGGAGCCGTCCGCCCGACATTTCCCCGCGCACGCTATTTCGTTCAGCGGGGCGAATTCGAGTACGCGACGCATACCAACGAGCGCACAGCGGCCAGCTACTTTGAGCGCAACTTCGTACCCACTATGGAGTCGGGTCAGCTCGAGCTGCTCGAGAACGAGACGGAAATCGTTGACGGTGTGAGCGTCATGCTTACGCCAGGGCACACCCCCTACCACCAGAGCGTCGTCCTCCGTTCAGGCGGGGAGACGGCGATTTTCCTGGGTGACGTCGTTCCGACGCATGCGCATCTGCCCCTGCCCTGGATAATGGGCTACGACGTGGAACCTTTGGTCACTCTCGAGTCCAAGCGCGGACTTTTGGCGCGGGTTGAGCGGGAGGGGTGGACTGTGATCTTCGAGCACGACGCCCAGGTACCGTGGGGCCGGGTACAGTTCGATGGCCGGGCCTACAGCTTGCGTCCGGGTGACGAGTAGGGTAACTTCCGGGGCTTAATTGAATGCGGAAAGTGGTTGCCTCGCGGCGACCCACCCTCCGGCCCCGGCTCATCTGGGTGCTGCAGGCGTCCTGAATCACTCACACTGCGACCGCCGCGGTGGGTTTGGCGCGGACTCCTGCTTCGGGAGGCCCGCGTTTTTGTTTTCTCTTTATCGAGGTTTTGCTCATCCCCCCAGACGTTAAAGGACCGCGCGTAAATCGTCAGATCCGTTTCTCGCCACTACGTGTCATAGGCGACGACGGCGCCCAGCTTGGAATCATGGATGTCGATACGGCATTGAGCCGGGCTCAGGAGCTCGGTCTCGATCTCGTGGAAGTCGCACCGCTCGCTCGTCCGCCCGTCGTCCGCATCATGGACTTCGGCAAGTACAAGTTCGAGCAGGCCAAGATGGCCCGCCAGGCGAAGAAAAAACAGCATGTGATCGAGCTCAAGGAAGTGAAGTTCCGTCCTGGCATCGAAGAGCATGACTTTCAGACGAAGGTCCGGCACGCGCGAGAGTTTCTGGGAGATGGTAACAAGGTGAAGGTCACCCTGATGTTCAGGGGGCGGCAGATCGCGCACCCGGAGCTGGGGAGAAAGGTCGTGATTCGCGTCGCGCAGGAGCTGGTTGACGTGAGCAAGATCGAAGCAGATCCGAAGTTCGAGGGAAAATCCATGACGATGATTCTGGCCCCCAAGTGAGGGAATAGCATGCCCAAGATGAAGACACACAAAGGCGCGAAGAAGCGTTTCTCCGTGACCGGTAGCGGGAAGGTTCGGCGCAACAAGGCCAACAAGAGCCACATCCTGACAAAAAAGTCCGCCAAGCGGAAGCGCAATCTGCGACGTCCGGGTATCATCGCCACGTCGGGCGACGAGAAGCGCATGAAGCGCCTGCTGGTCGCGTAGCCTTCCACTTGTCAGCGTCGTGCCGGCCTGGTGCCGCGCCGGCGAACGATTTCAGTCAATCCCGCGACTTCAGTCGCCAATCATAGAGAGGAGTTAGCCCATGCCACGGGTACGATCCAACGTTGCGCGCCTCAAGCGCAAAAAGCAGGTAATGAAGGCTGCGCGCGGCGCTTTCGGCGCGCGTAGCAAGCTCTGGAAATCCGCCAAGGAGAACGTCGAGCGGGGGTGGGTCTATGCCTATCGCGATCGCAAGAACAAGAAGCGCGAGTTCCGGCGCCTCTGGATCGTCCGCATCAACGCCGCAGCGCATCTCCACGACATGAGCTACAGCACCTTCATCAGCGGACTCGGCAAGGCTGGTATCGAGATCGACCGAAAGGTCCTCGCCGACATCGCCGTGCGCGACGCCGCTGCCTTCGGAATGCTCGCTGAGCAGGCCCGCAAGGCCCTGAGCGCAGCCGCCTGACGTAACCCAGTTCTCGCCGGCGCTACCGCCGATTGATGCGCTGACGGGGCGGCCTCGATACTTTTCGGGTCCGCCCCTCTTCTTTGCAAGCCCTTCACTAGCGACCGTGTCAACTACGCTGGACGAATTCCAGTCATCCACGGGTGACCTTGGTGCCGCCGCAATGGCGGCATTTGCCGCCGCGGATTCCGCCGAGGCTCTCGAGAGCGCGCGCGCCGAATTCATCGGACGCACGAGCGGGCGCATCCTGGCGCTCCAGAAGCTGCTTCCGTCGTTCCAGGGTGCCGAGCGCGGACTGGCCGGCCGCGCATTCAACGAGCTCAAGTCAACGCTGGAAGCGGCACTCGATGCGCGGCGCGCGGCGCTCGAGTCGCAAGCACGCGCAGCTGGCCCGCGGGCCGATCTGTCCATGCCGGCGCGCGCCCAGTTTCGCGGCGCCGAGCACCCCATCACGGTCGTGATCGAGGAAATCGTCGCGATCTTTCGTGAGATCGGTTTCACCGTCGCGACCGGTCCGGAAGCGGAGACCGAGTGGTACAACTTCACGGCGCTCAACTTCCCGCCCGATCATCCGGCGATGGATCTGCACGACACCATGTACGTCGCCCAGAACGTGGTGCTCCGGACGCACACGTCGCCGGTGCAGATACGGTCGCTGCAGGCCGGCCCGCCGCCGATTCGTGTCGTGATCCCGGGCAACGTGTACCGCCTCGACCCGTTCGACGCGAGCCACGCTCCCATGTTCGCGCAGATCGAAGGACTCGCTGTTGATGAAGGTGTCAGCTTCGTCGATTTGAAGGCGACGCTCACCCACTTTGCCACTCGCTTCTTTGGAGCCACGCGCACTCGATTCCGTCCCAGCTACTTCCCGTTCACCGAGCCGTCAGCGGAGATGGACGTCGAGTGCAGGCTCTGCAAGGGCTCGGGTTGCGCTGCCTGCAAGGGAACCGGCTGGATGGAGATACTCGGCGCGGGCATGGTGCACCCGAACGTGCTCGCCGCAGCCGGTGTGAACAGCGAGCGTTACACGGGATGGGCATTCGGCATGGGCCCGGCACGCATCGCGCTGCAGCGTTACGGGATTCCCGACATCCGCGTGCTCTACGATTCCGATGTGCGCTTCCTCGAACAGGTGGCGGGATGAACGCATCGTACGAGTGGCTGCGCGACTTCACTGATTTTGAGCTATCGCCGGAAGCGCTGCGAGACCTGATCACCAACCGCGCCGCCACGGTCGAGGAAGTGATATCGCTCCGCGCGGATCTGGCGGATGTTGTGGTGGGTCTCGTCGTCGAGGCGAAACCACATCCAGACTCTGATCACCTGTGGGTCACCAAGGTGGACGCGGGAACAGGCGAGCTGATGGATGTCGTCTGTGGCGCGCCAAACGTGCAGGTCGGCACCAAGTATCCGTTCGCGCCGGCCGGCTCTACGCTGCCCGGTGGGCTCAAGCTCGAGCGGCGGAAGATTCGTGGTGCACCGTCCAACGGAATGCTCTGTTCGGCACGGGAACTGGCGCTCGGGAGCGACCATGAGGGCATCCTGCCGCTGCGCACCGATGCGGCACCAGGCACGCCGTTCCTGAGTGCGTGCCCAGAGGGCGACACGCGATTCGTGATCGACGTTCTGCCGAATCGCCCGGACCTGTTGTCGCACGAGGGACTGGCGCGCGAGATTGCCGCTTTCACTGGCAACGAGCTGCGAAGACCGGCGCACGGTCACCTTATCGCGACCGTCGCTCACGCGCGCGTGTCTGGTGGGGGAGCCACAGGCGGTGTGCGTGTAGTGGTCGAAGACGAAGCCGCCGCCCCGCTTTATTCTGCGACCGTGATCCGCGGTGTTCGAATCGCGCCGAGCCCGCAGTGGCTTGCGGATCGTCTGATTGCGATCGGCCTCCGGCCTATCAACAACGTGGTCGACGCCACGAACTACATGCTGCACGGCTTCGGGCAGCCAATGCACGCGTTCGATCTCGGCTGCATCAAGGGAGCCGAGTTGCGGGTGCGGCGCGCGCGCGCTGGTGAACCGATCACGACTCTCGATGGTGTCACGCGCAAGCTCAGCGAGTCGAACGTCGTGATCGCCGATGCAAGCGACGCTCAGGCAATTGCCGGCGTCATCGGCGGGAATGACAGCGCCGTGACCGAGGCGACCCGTGACATACTGCTGGAAGTCGCGATCTTCGACCCGCGCTCCGTTCGCGCAACGCGTCGCGCGCTTGGCGTATCGACTGACGCCAGCTACAGATTCGAGCGGAGCATGGACTCGCATGCCACGGAGGAGCTCGCGAGGTATGCGGCTTCTCTCATCGTCTCGCTCGCTGGCGGGCACGTTGATGGGACTCCACTTACCGTCGGCGCGGCCGTGCCATCGGCGAAGCCCATCGAACTGCGGGTTCCACGTGTGGCACTCCTCCTTGGCGATGTTGTCCCGTCGCACGAGTGCATGCGGCTGCTGGGCAGCGTAGGGTTCGGCGTGATTACGGGAGACCACGACCTGCTCCGCGTCGCACCACCACGCTGGCGCGGCGACGTGGCGCTTGAGGTCGATCTGATCGAGGAGATCGCGCGGCTGCGCGGCTATGACTCATTCTCGAGCGAATTGGGTCCATTCCGCGTCGGTTCCGCCCGCGATTCCGCGGCCTACACAGTGGCACGGCGAATGACCGCGGCGCTGGTGGCTGCGGGCCTGCTGGAAGTGCGGCCCGTGCCATTCGTCGCGCACGCCGGTGAAGGCGGGGTGCGCGTGATGAACCCTCTGGCCGAGAGCGAAGGCGCACTCAGGTCGAGTGTATTGCAGACGCTGGCGCGTCGAGTGGAGCATAATTTTGCTCACATGACTCGCAATATCCGGCTGTTCGAGGTGGGGACGGTATTCAGGCGCAGCGCGTCCACGGTGCCCGAGGAGCGCACCGTTGCGGCCGTTGTGCTCGCCGGCGACAGATCGCCCGCACATTTCACCGATCCGCGACCGCCGCAGGTGGACATGTGGGACGCGAAGTGGATGGCCGAGACAATTGTACGAACCGCGTTCGGCCCGGGAATGGGAGGCGCCGATCTCGTATCCAACGATTCGGGTAACGGCTGGCTCGTCGTCCGCGGCGGACTGGCGATCGGCACGGCGGGTGCGCTGCGAGTGGATGCACCCGTCTGGGCACCGTCGGTTTTCGGAATCGAGGTGGACATCACCGGCGCGTTCGAGGCACAACTGGACACGCCGACATTTCGCGCGCTTCCATCCACACCGGCCGCCGAATTCGATGTTGCGCTCCTAGTTCCCGACAGCACCTCGGCGTCCGACGTTGCTCGCGTGATCCGCGCGACCTCCGGAGACATGCTCGAGGCACTCGTTCCTTTCGACGAATTCAGGGGCGCCGGGGTCGAGGCCGGTTACCGAAGCGTCGCGTGGCGCTTGACGTTCCGCCATCCGGAGCGCACCCTACGCGAGAAGGAAATCGAAGGCCGACGCGCGCGGATACTGCGCGCCCTGGACGAGGAGCTCGGTGTCAGACCACGTACCGCCTGAAAATCCGCAGTTCGCGCAGCTGAGCCGCCTCGTGCGCCGGCTGGGGGAAGAGCTCGCCAGCTATCGAAAGCGCGCGCTCTCCGCCGAGGCGCGGCTTCGGACAGTCGAGGAGGACGCGGCCCGCGTCTCTGGAACCTCGCCCCAGCGAGTGCTGGAGCTGGAGCGCGAGAATGAGGAGCTGAGCCGTCGGCTCACGGTCGCCCGCTCCCGGACCGACCGGATGCTCGCGCGTGTCCGTTTTCTCAAACAGCAACGGGACGTATCCGCGTGACGAAAACCCCCAAGAACAGCGTCCGCGTGACCATACTGGGTGACGAGTACACCCTTCGCTCTGCGACGTCGGTAGAAGAGACTCAGGCTATCGCCAGGCAGGTGGACCTGTCCATACGCGAAATCATGCAGTCTGGCCTCGTGGTGGAGACCCACAAGGCAGCCATCCTTGCGTGTCTCCGGATGGCTGGCGAGCTGGCGCAGGTGCAAGGCGAGGTTGACTCCCTCTCGGAGCAGATGACGGCCCTCAGCCAGGAGATCCGGCCGTGGCTGCCACCGGCCAAGCGTTACGATTAGCTTCCGAGGATGGACTTCACGGCTATTTTGGCCGCGGGCGCGATTCTTGTGCTGGTCGCCGGCTGCGGCCTTTTTTTCGTAATAGGACGCAAGGCTGGTACGAAGGGCGAGACGGAGCGGCAGCAGGTGGCCGGAATTTCCGCCGAACAGACAGCGAAGCGTATAAGGGATGAGGCGGAGCGCGACGCTCAATCGCTTCGCAAGACGGCTGTTCTTGAAGGAAAGGAAGAACTCATCCGTCTGCGCGAGGAGTGGGAGTCGGAGGCACGCAAGCGTCGCGAGGATGTCGAGGGCGACGAGCGGCGTCTGCAGGAGCGCACGGGCACCATCGAGCGCAAGGCCGACGCACTCGAGCAGCGCGAGCGCGACCTGAAGCGGGGTGCAGCGGACATCGCGGCTCGCGAGAGCAGCCTGGGTGACCGCCAGTCCGAACTCGACCGGCTGATCGCCGACGAGCGCCACAGGCTCGAGTCCCTAGCCGGCATGTCGGCCGCGGACGCCAAGAACGAGCTCATAAAGCGTTTGGAAGAAGAGGCGCACGCCGATGCGGCGAACCGCCTTCGTGTCATACGTGAGGAATCGCGGAGGAACGCAGAGCGCGAAGCCAAGAAGATCATCGCGCTTGCCATCCAGCGTATTGCTGCCGAACAAACGGTCGAGACCACCGTATCGACGGTGGCGCTGCCGAACGACGAGATGAAGGGCCGCATAATCGGACGCGAGGGTCGCAACATTCGCGCGTTCGAGCTCGCCACCGGTGTGGACGTCATCATCGACGACACTCCGGATACCGTAGTCGTGAGCTGCTTCGAGCCCATGCGACGAGAGATCGCGCGCATGGCACTTGAAAAGCTGGTGGCCGACGGCCGGATCCACCCGGGTCGCATCGAAGAGGTGGTCCTCAAGTCGCGCGAGGAGGTGGACAAGGCCATTCTCGAGACCGGCGAGCGTGCCGCGTACGAGAGCGGCGTGCATGGTCTGCATCCGGAGCTGCTGAAGCTCGTGGGACGAATGAAGTGGCGCACGAGCTACGGCCAGAACATTCTAAACCACTCCAAGGAAGTTGCGTGGCTGGCGGGTATAATGGCCGCCGAGCTCGGGCTGGACGTTCCAATGGCGCGTCGCGGCGCGTTGCTCCACGATATCGGCAAGGTGCTCACGCATGAGCACGAGGGTACACACGTCCAGCTCGGCGTGGAGATGGCGACCAGATACGGTGAGCATCCTCTGGTCGTGAACGCCATAGCAGCGCACCATGACGACGTTCCGCACGAGAGCGAGGTATCCGTGCTGGTGCAGGCGGCTGACGCGATAAGTGGTGCGCGGCCAGGGGCCAGGCGCGAGTCGTTCGAGACGTACGTGAAGCGGCTCGAAGGAATCGAGCGCATCGCTTCGGATTATCGCGGAGTGGAAAAGGTGTTCGCCATACAGGCGGGTCGCGAGGTGCGCGTCATCGTCACACCGGACGCCGTAGACGATCCGCGCATGGAAGCACTCGCCGAGGAGATCGCGTTGCGAATCGAGCGCGAGCTTCAGTATCCGGGGCAGATCAAGGTGGTGTTGATACGTGAGACGAGGGCCGTGGGAATTGCCCGCTGAGATAATCGACGGCGCTGCGGTCGCCGGGCGCCTTCGCTCGCAGCTGAGCGCCGACGTAGCGACACTCAAGCGCGACGGAATAGTCCCGAAGCTCGCCGTCGTGTTGATCGGCGACGATCCTGCGAGCGCCGTGTACGTGGCCGCAAAAGGAAGGGCGTGTGTCGAGGTGGGAATGGACGAAAGCACGATCCTGCTGCCATCCTCCACCGCGCAGCCGGAATTGATGGTCCTGCTCGATTCGCTGAACGCCGATCCGCTGGTGCACGGAATACTGGTCCAGTCTCCGTTTCCGCCGCACATCGATGCAGCCGCCGTGATCCGAAGAATCGATCCCTCGAAGGATGTGGACGGATTTCACCCGCTCAACGTCGGCAAGCTGCTCGCCGGTGATCGCGACGGCTTCGCCCCCTGCACACCCGCGGGCATACAGGAGCTCATTCGCGTATCCAACATTCATACGATGGGCGCCAATTGCGTTGTGGTCGGTCGCAGCAACATCGTGGGGAAGCCGATGGCGGCTCTCATGGTGCAGGATGGGACGGCGGCTAACGCCACCGTCACGATCTGTCACCGTTACACGGTCGATCTCGCGTCGTACACGCGTCGTGCTGATATTCTGATCACTGCGGTGGGGAAGCCGGGACTCATAACGGCGGACATGGTAAAGCCGGGTGCGGCGGTACTCGACGTGGGAATCACGCGGATCGCGGATGCCACGCGCAAGAGCGGCACGCGCCTGGCCGGTGATGTTGACTTCGCTGCGGTGCGTGAAGTAGCGGGCCACATAACTCCTGTTCCGGGCGGCGTCGGCCCGATGACGATCGCCATGCTGCTGCGTAATACTGTGCGCGCGGCGCAGCGGCTTGCCGCCGCGTGAGGATGCGAGCGTGAGACGATCCTCTGGCTCGCGGCCTGCGCGAGCGGGCGTCGAGTTCGATCTCTTCGGCGCTGGTCCCGTAACCGGATTTGTGGCTCCCGCGACGCCGGGATCGACACCGGAGACCGCGATCCAGGTCGCGTCTCTCACGGACACCGCCCGCGCCGTGATCGAAGGGGCGCTCTCGCCGCTCTGGGTGCGCGGCGAGGTGAGCGACTTCAAGCGCCACCGTAACGGCCACTGGTACTTCTGCCTCCGCGACGCGAGCGCGCAGGTTCGCTGCGTGGTATGGTCGCGCAGCCAGCGCGGCATCCCCACCTCGCCGGACGAGGGAATGGAAGTAACCGCGTTTGGCCAGCTCACGGTCTACGCCGCGCGCGGCGAGATGCATCTGAACGTGACGGCGATGGATGCCGTCGGTGACGGACTGTGGCGCAAGGCCATGGAGGAGACCAGACTGCGGCTCGAGCGCGACGGTCTGCTCGCACCGGGTCGCAAGCGGCGACTTCCATCTGCGCCCACTCGAGTTGGAATGGTTACGAGTCCCGACGGCGCGGCGTTGCGCGACGTCATCTCGGTAATGCGTCGCCGCGCTCCACATGTAAGCCTCGTCGTGAGCGCCGCAACCGTGCAGGGAGTCAACGCTCCGTCCGAGATCGTTGCGGCAATCCAGCGTATTTGCCGCTACGGCGGGATCGACGTCCTCATCGTCGGGCGCGGTGGCGGAGGACGCGAGGATCTCTGGGCTTTCAACGACGAGGCCGTAGCTCGCGCGATCTGCGAGGCATCGGTTCCCGTCATCTCGGGCGTCGGTCATGAAATAGACGTCACGATCGCGGATCTGGTCGCGGATCACCGGTCGGCGACGCCATCAGCCGCGGCGGAAGCGGCGGTGCCACTCCGCTCGGATCTGCTCATGGCACTTGCCTCCCTGGGCGCGGAGCTCCGAACGTCCCTGCAGCGCTGCGCATCCGAAAGCCGCCGCGACCTGGAGAACGTTGCCGGAAGTCTGAAGCGCGCGGCGCTGCTCGACACCGAAAGGAGGCGGCACGCAATGGAGGCGTCGGCGGGCCGACTCGGCGCCCTGAGTCCACTCGGTACTCTGGCGCGTGGCTACGCCGTCGCGCGCGATGCGGATGACAGGCGTACCCTCGCAAGCGTCGCTGATTTCAGAGCCGGTGCCGAGTTCACACTCACATTGCGCGATGGCGACATTTCCGCGCGCGTCACGGAGCAGTCATGAGTTACGAGCAACGCATCGGCCGACTGCAGGAAATCGTGTCGGATCTCGAGGGTGACGGACTCCCACTCGACGACGCGCTTAAGCTGTTCGAGGAAGGAATCGCGATTCTTCGACTCGCATCCGAGGAGCTCACACGCGCGGAGGGCCGCGTGCAACTGCTCATCGAGAGTGCCGAGGGCGTCTTCGAGACGCGGGACCTGGATGCCTGACTACCCGCTTGCGGTCGACATCGCTCCCTTCAGGAGCGCCATCGACGCGGCGCTCGCGCGCGAGTGCGCAAACCTTCCAGGGCTGCCGGCGGCGGTAGTCGAGAGCATCCGGTACACGCTGCGGGGACCCGGGAAGCGTCTGCGCGGCGTAATGGTAACCGCGTCGTATCATGCAGCTGGGGGTGGCGGCGATGTCTCCGGCCTGGCCGCTGCCGTGGAGATGATTCACGCTTATTCGCTGGCACACGACGATCTGCCATGCATGGATGACGACGATGTTCGCCGCGGACGGCCCACAACGCACCGGGTGTACGGCGTGCCCGCCACGGTTCTGGCGGGGATTGCGATAATCCCGCTCGCGGCGCGCGCCGCGGCACGTTGCGTCAATCGCATGCACCGTGGATCCGGCCGCAGCGCTCCCATCGTACGCACTCTCATGCAGGCGGCCGGGGCCACCGGCATGATCGGAGGCCAGTTGCAGGATCTGATCGCCGAGAACGTCCAGGTCGATTCTCTCGAGGCGCTGGAACGTATACACCGCGCGAAGACTGGTGCCCTGATGTCGGCGGCATGCAGCGTGGCGGGCATGGCCGCGGGAGCTCCGGACCCCGCCGTGCGCGCGCTCGGTGCCTTCGGGAGCGACGTCGGTCTTGCGTTCCAGATTGTTGATGACGTGCTCGACGTTACGGCGTCCACGGCGGAGCTCGGCAAGACCGCCGGCCGAGATGCGGTGCTTGGAAAGAGTACGTATCCCGCGTTGCTCGGTGTGGACGGCGCGATGAAGCGTGCGGTGGCTCTGGCAAGGCAGGGCTGCAGCACACTGATGGCGCAGAACATGTTGAGTCAGGATCTGCGACACCTGGCTGATCTCGTAATTACTCGTACGCACTGACGGTAAAGATGGCAATCCTCGAACGTATCGCTTCCTCGGCCGATCTCAGGACACTCACACGCGACGAGCTCCGAACGCTTGCCGCTGAGATTCGCGAGTTCCTCATCGATTCCTGTTCCCGAACGGGCGGACACATCGGTGCAGGACTCGGCGTCGTGGAGCTCTCGATTGCACTGCACACCGCCTTCCGTACGCCGACGGATCAGGTTGTCTGGGATGTCGGTCACCAGGGTTACCCTCACAAGCTGCTCACGGGGCGCGCCGACCGCTTCTCCACGCTGCGCACGGAGAACGGCATCTCCGGCTTCCTCAAGCGCGGCGAAAGTGCCTATGACACATTCGGTGCTGGCCACGCCGCCACAGCCATCTCGGCGGGCTTCGGGATGGCCGTGGGACGCGATATTGTCGGCGACACATTCAAGGTCGTGTCGGTCCTCGGTGACGGCGCCCTCACATGCGGATTGTCCTACGAGGGTCTGAACAACGCGGGTGCGTCGGGGCGCGACTTCGTGGTCGTGCTCAACGACAATGAGATGTCCATTGCTCCCAACGTCGGGGCGATGTCCAAGTATCTCAACTCCATCCAGCGAAATCCGATCTACAACCGCATGCGATCAGCGATTGGGAGCATCGTCGACAGCATGCCCGGACCGCTCGCGGGCATGAGCACACTCGTGCGAAAGTGGGAGGAGAGCATGAAATCCTTCCTCACGCCTGGCGTGCTCTTCGAGGAGCTGGGCTTCCGTTACTTCGGTCCCATCGATGGCCACGACATCGATGCGCTTCTCGACACGTTCGTTGCGGTACGGGAAATGGACGGTCCGCGGCTCGTGCACGTCGTCACCAGGAAGGGGAAGGGATTCCCGGCCGGAGAGAACATCGAGAAGTGGCACGCGCTCCCGGCGGGTCACGATCCGGCTACGGGAAAGCAGGTCGTCGCGTCGTCCGCAAATCCGAATTACACCGCTGTGTTCGGCAAGGGCCTCATGGAACTCGGTGCAATCGAGCCACGCCTGGTCGCGATTACCGCCGCAATGCCGAGCGGCACAGGTACCGGTGCGTTTGCGAAGGCGTTCCCCGATCGATTCTTCGATGTCGGAATCGCCGAGGGCCACGCCGTGACATTCGCGGCGGGACTCGCCACGCGCGGCATCAAGCCGGTCTGCGCCATCTATTCCACGTTCCTGCAGCGGGCGTACGACAACGTCGTGCACGATGCTGCGATCCAGGGACTGCCCGTGATATTCGCGATGGACCGGGCAGGACTGGTGGGCGAGGACGGTCCGACGCACATGGGGCTTTACGACATTGCCTACATGCTGGCGGTGCCTGGTATGACAGTCACGGCCCCGAAGGATGGCGCGGAGATGCTCGCGCTTCTAAAGACGTCCATGTCTCACGAGAGTGGCCCGTTCTCATTACGTTACCCGCGTGATGCAGCGCCAGATCTCGTACCTTCCATCTCGGAGATAGCAGCGGTGCCGTTCGGAACCTGGGACGTGGTGCGGCGGGGATCGGAGTTCGCGATCCTTGCCGTCGGCACGATGGTGAACGAATCGCTCAGCGCAGCAGCCGCACTCGCCGCGGAGGGAATCTCGGTCACCGTGGTAAACTGCCGCTTCCTCAAGCCGCACGATGAGGTTACGCTGAATGCGCTTCTCTCGGACCACCACCAGATCCTCGTCGTCGAGGAAGGTACAGTCGTGAACGGCTTCGGTGCATACATGTCCTCCGTAATCGGACGGCTCGATCCGGCAGTTCGCGTGACGGCTCACGGTGTGCCTGATGAGTTCATAGAACAGGCGTCGCGCAAGCGCCAGCTGCAGCTGACGGGTCTGGATGCAGCCGGAATCGCCGATCGCGTCCGCGCCCTTCACGGGAGCGCGACAGAGGCGGTGGCGGGCTGATGCGAATCGGGGTAATCGGTCATCGAGGATACCCCGCGCTCGCTGCAATTATCGGGGCGCTCGAGAGTGAGGCGGCCGCGCTCGGCGCGTCACTGCTGTTCGAGCCCGGACTGCTCGACGGCGAGTCGGACCGGTCGCTCACCTCTCCGGAACAGATCGACGTCGCGCTCTCGCTCGGTGGTGATGGGACGCTGCTTCGCACGGCACGCTTCCTCGCCGGTGCGCAGGTCCCCATACTCGGCGTCAATCTCGGCCGCCTCGGCTTCCTGACCAGCTGCAGCGCCGATGAGCTGTCTTCGGCGCTCGGCGCCGTAGCCGCTGGCGATTACGACGTGGACAATCGCATGGCGCTGCAGGCGACGACCTCGCGCGACGATGACGCCGCGTCGGAGACGTGGCACGCGCTGAACGATATCGTGATGCACAAGGGTGGCTTCGCGCGAATGCTGAGCGTGCGAGTGACAGTGGACGGCGACGTACTCGGAGCGTACAACTGCGACGGGATCGTCGTTGCGTCGCCAACGGGGTCCACTGCGTACAGCCTGTCCGCGGGAGGACCGCTCGTCACGCCGTCGCTTGACTCCATCATCGTCACGCCGATCTCCGCCCACGCTCTCGCGATACGCCCCATCGTGCTTCCGCCCAACGTCACCGTACTCCTCGAGTCGGTTGACGGTCCCGAAGAGGTGCTCATCACCGTGGACGGTCAGGCCGGTACCGAATTGGCTTCGGGTGACAGCATCACGGTTAGGAGGGCGCAGGATCCCGTGCGTATAGTTCGCTTTCCGGGAAACAGCTTCTTCGACCGCCTGCGCGTAAAGCTCGGATGGGGCGGACTCCCGACTCGCGATCAACCCAGACAGTGCTGACCGAACTGAGAATACGGAACTTTGCGATCATCGATTCCGTCACGCTGCCACTCGAACGCGGCCTTAACGTTCTTTCTGGTGAAACGGGTGCGGGCAAGTCGATTATCGTCGGAGCGCTGGGCCTGCTACTCGGCGAGCGCGCGAGCATTGATCTTGTCCGACCCGGCGCAGACCGCGCGACCGTCGAGGGCGTTTTCGATCTCACGAGCCGCAATGACATAATTGCGCTCGCGGATCAGAGAGGCATCGAGACGGATGGGGAGACTCTCGTTCTCAAGCGAGAGATCTCCGCGTCGGGCCGCGGCCGCGCCTGGGTGAATGGCTCGCCTGTCACGGCGACCGTACTCGCGGAGATCGGACGGTCGCTCGTGAACCTTCACGGGCAACACGAAGCGCAGACGCTGCTCGATACCGAGTCACAACGCGCAATTCTTGATGCGTTCGCCGACGCCGGCGGTGCCTCGCGCGACGTTGCGGCGGAGCATGCGGGGCTCGTCGCCGTTCGCCGCCGGATCGACGAGATCACAAGTCGCCGCGCAGACGCTGAGCGCCGCGCGGATTATCTGCGACATGTTGCGCGGGAGATTGGCGATGCGCATCTGGTTGTAGGTGAGGACGTCACGCTGGAGGACGACGCACGCGTGCTGGAGAACTCCGATGAGTTGCGCACGCTGGCAGAAAACGTCTCCGTCATCCTGAGTGACGACGAAAACGGCGCGATCGCACGACTCGCCGCGGCGCATCGTGCAGTCGGCCAGATCTCGCGCATAGATACCGGCGCGACACGCCTGCAGGAGCTCTACGATACCGGCTTTTACGCGCTCGACGAGCTGGCGCGTGCGGCCGCCGACTATGCATCGTCCGTGGAGTTGGATCCCGAGCGGCTTTCCGCTGTGCGTGCGCGACGCGAGATCATCTTCAGGCTGAGCAAGAAATACGGTGGTTCGCTGGCCGACGTGATCGCCGCTGGCGGGCAGGCGCAGGCCGAGCTGGACCTCGTGGATTCGGCTGACTTCGACGTCGCGCAGATGCGCGTCCAGGAAGCCGATGCCATGGCGCGATTGCAGGCCGCGGCTGCTCGTCTCACGGCGCTGCGCCGACGCGCCGCCGGTGCGATCGCGAAGCAAGTCTCCGTGGAGCTTCCTCAGCTTGGGATGGATGCGGGTCGGTTCACGGTGTCGCTCACGCCGCGCGACGACATTTCCGCGCAGGGTGCGGAGGACGTGGAGTTTCGCGTTACCCTCAACGCGGGCTACGACCCGCGTCCGCTGGCTCGGGTAGCATCCGGTGGTGAGCTGGCTCGCGTCATGCTCGCCCTCAAGACCGTGCTGGCCGGCGTGGATCACGTACCCACGCTGGTGTTCGATGAGGTCGATGCCGGGATCGGCGGTCGCGTGGGCCTGCAGGTGGGTGACACGATGCGGCGCGTCGCGGACCAGCATCAGGTGTTCGCGATCTCGCACCTGCCGCAGATCGCGGCACGGGCCCACCACCATATCGTCGTAGCTAAAGGCGCCCGCGATGGAGTGACGACAGCGGACGTAAGCGTGCTGTCGGCTACCGATCGCGTTGCTGAAATCGCACGCATGCTTGGCGGCGATCCCGAAAGCAAGGCAAGCCGGGCGCACGCTCGAGAACTGCTGCAGACCGCCGCTTCGTAGTTCCGGTTGTCGGCCCCCGGTCAGGGGTGGTGGCGCAGTCTGAAGTAAAGCCTTATCAGAATCTGCTCGGTTGTCAGTTTGGGCACAGCGCCGCCGCTCCCCGCGATCGTTTCCATGTGGAGGTAGCTCACGTCGAACGGAATGTTCGATTTCCCCTGGCTCACCGCGTGCCCATTGGAGAACACGATCCCGCCTCCCACGCGCTGCTCGGTGAAGTCTGTGCCCGCACCAAGCCCTGCGATCGGCGCGCCGCCGCTCGTGTACGCGTCCTCGGGCTTGTGCCGGTACAGGTATTCTGCGCCGATCGAGACGAAATCGTTGAACACCCAGCGGGGCAGTGCATCCAGCTCCAGCATGTTACCGGTCTGACGGGACACACCGATCGCACTCGAAGCGGCAGGGAACGCGACGCCCGGCGCAAATCTCACCGTGAGTGAATCCGCGGACGCCTTCGCAAAGCGCGCAATGCCCGATATCCAGAAGTGGCGTCCCAGAGTGAGGTCAGCGTAACCGCGAACGAGCACGGCGCCCACGTGGGTACCGCTCCCGATGTCCGTAAGCGCGTTGGCCGAGGGAAGCGCGCCGGTAGGAAAGCGATAGCCCGCCGCCACCGACATGCGAGCGTTCACGCCGGACGGCTCGAACCGGGACTGGCCGCGAAGACTGAACGAGTCGAACAACAAGAGCTTCCCAGTCAGCTCAGCATCACCAACATGCGTGCGATCAACTGTCTGCAATGGATCCAGTCCAACGCCATAAGCGGCGTTGGTAAGCAGCGCCTGCAGCACCGGGGTCGCGAGCGGAACGGGTGCGCCGACCACGCCGGTGGCGGAGACATAGGGCACGCCGGAAGACGGATTCGCGGCGAAGGCGTTGAGAGCGTTCCGAACGTTGGCGATGCGCGCGTCGACTGCGGACTGAATGCTGCTTCCGCGCGTTGGCACCAGCAGTCCGTAGGTGTAGACGTTCGAGAGTGAATTGCCGAGCGTCGTCGCAGACGCGACGAGAGTACCGTACCCGGAGCACTGGGAGTTCGACGTTCCGGAGCCCGCGCAGTACGAACGCACAGCCGCAGCGGAACTGATCAGCTGCTGGGTGAGCAGCGAGTCCGTCGTTCGCGCTGTTGGATCAGTCCCGGCTGGATTGGCCGCGAGGTTGACCGACGCCGCAGTCTGATTGGCCCGGAAGAAAACGCTGGTGCGCGTGTGAACGATTGGAACCAGGGCCGTGATGGAAAACCAGCGCGTGAGCCCAGCCTCGAGCGATATTGGGACGCTCGCGACGCGGTTCGTCACCCCGGTCAGCGTGCTTCCCAGCGAGACGTTCAAACCGGCGATTCCGGTCAGCGCTCTCAGGCTATCCTGCACCGGTTTCAGGATGGGGAGCTGGGCGACCCCCAGACTGTTAATAGTGAATCGTGCGCCAAGCGGTTGGAGCACGCCCGGCGCCCCCGCGGTCGGCGACGCGAAGAGCTGGTCATAATAAGACCAGTCGCTCTGGATTTTAATCCTGAAGCTCCCAGCTGGAGTCAGAGTCGCGTCGTCTCCCAGTCCGGTCACTGCCTGCGCCCCAGCAACGCCAGTGCCCAGCGCTCCGCAAACCGCGGCCAGAAGGGCGAGAGTGGCGGATTTCGTACGGCGTCTGGGCATGTGCTTCCGGGGGTGATCGTTGTAGGCGCAACGCGGGGACGTTAGCATTCGCCTCTCCCCCGTGTCAACCAAAGCTAAGTGAGGTCTTCGCTGCGCACGCCGCCAACCATCCCGTGGCAGGTCACCGGCAACCACTGGATCTCGCTCCCGTGCATCCATCCAGCCGACGGATCCATCCACGCGATCGGCCTGATCTCGCAGGCGCACCGTGGCGCCGTCGAGTTTGCCGGCTCCGCGGACTTCGAGCAGGGTGGCGGAGAGCCACTTCTCGCCCTCGACATCGAGGTCAACGGCGAGCCGCTCGACCTTGGCACCGCCAGGATGGCATGGCAGCGCGTCCTGGAATGGCTCCCGACGTTCAATTGCTCCGTCGGTGATCTCGTAATTCGCGGTACCATATTCGCACCGTGCGGACGCACGGCCGATTTCCCTGGGTTCGTGTACGCGATCTCTCTCGAGAACCGCGGAACGACATCCCTCGACATAGGCGCGCGGATACGGGGCGCACTGGGCCACCGACAGTATCGGGTGCGAACCGCGCGCCCATTCCACGACCGGCATGCGGCGAGGTTGATTGACGACATTATAACGTTAAGCGGGTCAGGTTCTCCTTCCGGGATCGCAGTCGCTCTCTGCGGGGAGCAGATGAACGGTACTGTCGAAGCGGCCGGTGACGGCACGGCGCGCTTCGCGCTTGATCGCACGATGACTCTCGCCGCCGGCGAGCAGACGGACGTAACCGTGTACGTCGCTGCGGGTCCGGAAGCCGACGGCGCGCTGGCGATGGTGAACGGCATGCGCGCGCGCGGATGGCGCACGATCGCGTCGCAGACCCGCGAAGCGCTCTCCGCGCTGCAGCAATCCACGGGAATCCCCGCCGCGGACAGGCTCATCAACAGACATCTCACCTTCGCCTACTTCTACGCCGCCGGCCGCGCCATCGACGACTCGCGCTGGTACGTTTTTCGTTCGCGAATTCCGTGGTGCGAGCAGGGGCTGACCGTTCGGGACTACGATGCCCTGATGTGGCTGGTTCCAGCGTTGCTGCTCGCGGAGCCATCGCTCGCCAGGGCAGTGCTGCTGCGCACGTGCGAGCTGCACGGATATTCTCCCGGGCGCGGCGTCAACTACATCGACGGAAGTCCCTTCGACGTCTCGTTCTGTCTGGATGCGATCGCGGCGTTTCCGGTTGCGGTGGATCGGTATGTCGCGCAGACCGGCGACGACAGAATTGTCGAGGAGCTTGCGATCGCGGATGCGCTGTATGCCGCGCACGAGGACATCGCGGCCGCCATGCATGGTTCCTATCCACTGTATCGGACGGAGGTTGCGCCGTCGGGAAATCCCGCCCCGCTTCCGTACACACTCCACGCGAACGCACTCGTAGCTGAAGCGCTGGAGATTCTGAAGCAGACTCTTGACGAAAAGACTGCGGAAGGTGTGCAATCCGCGGAGGTCGTGCGTGCCGCCTGCATGCGCCAGTTCGCGACCGACAAGGAATCTTCACGGACTCTGCTTAACACCGCGATCGATCTTGCCGGTGCGTCATCCATGCGAGACGATCCGGTGGGATCGATACACTGGCTGCCGCTGTACCACATGCTGTCACGTGACGATTCAATCTACCGCCGCACCGTCCGGCGGCTGGAAGCTCCCGGGAACGCTGATCAGCCTGTCAATCTTGCCGAGCGTTGCGCCACACTGATCGGCCCCGATTCGGCGAAGACGCTCGAATGGCTGCGCCGGGCAGAGCTGGATGGAGGGTTTGCCGCGGAATTCCTGGACGAGGCGGGCGGAGCGATCGGCAACGGAGGCGACGCCTCACTCTCCGCACTCGTCGCGTACGCGGTATGGTACGCCGTAACCGTACTCGGCGTGCCTGCGGGTTGAATGCGGCAGGGAATACGGCCACGCAAGTATATTGTCGTGCCGAGTGCTGCCGCAATAGCCTTGCATTTCAAGACGGTATCTGACCCTATAGAGCTGCTATAGAGCTCCTGTAGAGCTCGAGCGTCGCGAGTCGCCTACACCGCGTGCGTTTCTGCTAAGTGACGGAATCTCGTCACTTAGCAACATGGGAAGACGAAGTCATCGGCTGGGGTTAGTGGCTGGACGCCTGTCGGCGCGCTATCTTTGCTGCTCTCTTGTGGAGATACCCGGGCCGGCACCGGCCGAGGTTGCAATGTCCGAGATCCGCGCGCGATTGGAGGCTGCCGTGGGAAGCCACTTCGTTGTTGAGCGCGAGCTCGGCGGTGGTGGAATGTCGCGCGTATTCCTCGCGGATGAGACTCGCTTTGGCCGCAAGGTCGTGATAAAGGTGCTGACGCGCGAGCTTGCAGCAGAGCTATCCGCCGAGCGATTTGAGCGGGAGATAAGTCTCGCTGCTCGTCTGCAGGACCCGCACATCGTTCCCGTACTCAGCGCTGGAGTCGCCGGAGAACTGCCGTACTACACCATGCCGTTCGTCGACGGTGAGTCATTGCGCGCGAGAACAGCTGCACTCGGATTCCAGGAGCGACTTCCAACGGGCGACGCCGTAATGATCCTCCGGGACGTCGCGGCAGCGTTGGAGTACGCGCACAGTCGCGGCGTCGCTCATCGCGACATCAAGCCGGAAAACGTGCTGCTGGCCGGTCGGACGGCGGTGGTCACCGATTTTGGGATCGCCAAGGCGATCTCTGCTGCGACAGCCACGGTCGACAGTTCTGGTGGCACGCTCACGCAAGTGGGTATGACGCTCGGAACGCCGGCGTATATGGCACCAGAACAGGTTGCAGGGGACCATGTCGATCAGCGTGTGGACATCTACGCCTGGGGCGTGATGGCGTACGAGCTGCTCGCCGGTAGCCATCCGTTCGCGCACAGGTCCGGCGGGGCGCAGTTGATGGCGGCTCAGGTATCGGAGACTCCGCGCCCGCTGCCGCATGAGCGCGGAGTGGTACCTGCGGCGCTCAATTCACTCGTCATGCGTTGCTTGGCGAAGGATCCTGATGGGCGGCCGCAAAACGGATGCGAGCTCATCCGCGCTTTCGACGCGGCGACTTCGAACTGGCATGGCTCGCATACAGGCCGGCTCCCGCGCCCCGCAGTGAGATCTGGCCGGCGAATGGCCGTGTACGTCCTTGGTGTGGTGGCGTTGCTCGCACTGGCGACGCTGGCAGCGACGTTGGGCCGTGTAACGCCGCGGTGGCATTTACCAGGCATGAGCACCGCTCGCACCGCCAGCATCGCCGCGAATCCGGCAGCTGTCGGAACGGTAGCTGTTCTTCCATTCACCAACACTGGTGGAAATGCGCAAGATGAGTATTTCTCGGACGGCATGACCGATGAGCTGGCGCGCGCGCTGTCGCGGCTTCCCTCAATTCGGGTCGTTGCACGCAGCTCCGCCTATGCATTCCGCGGTAAGGGGATGTCGGGCCAGGCGATCGGAAAAGCGCTCAATGTTGCGACTGTCGTCGAAGGAACCGTGCGGCGCGATGGCGACCGTTTGCGCGTCACCGCCGAGCTAACGAGTACAACCGACGGTCTGGTGATCTGGTCCGACACATATGAGAGTCGCGCTGGAGACGTGTTCGCGGTCCAGGACAAGTTCACCAAGTCGATTGTCGCTGCGCTGGAGCCCGCTCTGTCTGGAAAGACTGCTTCCAACATGGCCAGCGCAAGTCGTGGGACGAACAGTCCGGAGGCGTATGACCTTTATCTCAAGGGGCGATACTTCTGGAACAAGCGCACTGCCGATGCCCTGAAGCGCGGTGCGAGTTACTTCGAGCAGGCAATCGGGCGCGACCCAAATTATGCACTGGCGTACTCGGGGCTCGCTGATTCGTACGCGGTGCTCGCCGCGTTTGGCTTCATGGAGCCGCGGGTTGCTTACGTTCATGCGAGGACAGCTGCACTACACGCACTCGCTCTCGACTCCACTCTGGCGGAAGCGCACTCATCGCTGGGCTTCATCCACTTGTACTATGAGCTCAACCCGCCAGCCGCGCAACGGGAATTCGCGGCGGCCATTGCGCTTGACCCGCAGTACGCGACTGCGCGTCTGTTCAACGGTTGGTACGAGCTGGTCGTGAACGGCCCCGATGCCGGCTTGCGCGAAGTTCAGATCGCGCAGCGCCTGGAGCCGCTGTCGCTCATCATCAACACGCGCGTCGCCACAATGATGATGTACGGGCGACACTATGACGCCGCGGAGCATCAACTGCGGAAGACGCTGGAGATGGATTCGACATTTGGCATCACCGAGGATCAGCTTGCCCGTGTGCTTGTTGCACGCGGTGAGTACCCAGCGGCTATCGCGAGCGCTCGTCGCGCCGTGACACACGGCTACGTGCACGCACGCGGCATCCTCGGCTACGCCCTGGCAGTTGGTGGCAAGCGCGCCGAGGCGGTGCAGGTGCTTGGCGCACTACTCGATCAGTCTCGTAAGGAGTACGTGGCACCGTACGACATCGGTCTGGTGTACACGGGATTGGGCGACCGTGATCAGGCAGTGTACTGGCTTGGTAAATCGTTCGAGTCACGGGACCCGGAAATACTACACCTGCCAATGGATCCGCTACTCGATTCACTGCACGGCGACCCGCGGTTCCAAGCTGTTGTCTCGAGGCGGAAGTAGGGAAGCTCCTCACCCGAGACGCGTCAGCTCTGCCTGCTCCGGCTTCCGCTGCGCTTCACCTGGAAAGGCGTGGATCGGATTCATTGCCAGTTCCAAAACCCATTTACGAGGCACAGTCGCGTGCACACCCAAGTCACCTGCTGCCTGAGCTACCGTGACACCGCGTTGCGTGACCAGATGCACAGCTTCCTGCTTGAACTCCCGAGCGAGTCTCCGTCTCGAGTCCATCCAGACCTCCGATTGCCAGCAGTACACCTGAATAGGGTGCCCTTGGAACCGGCAGCAACTCAAGGCTCACGACTGAGGTCGCGCGGAGGCTTTGAGTTAGCATGGGTTAATATTGTACTCACCCGGAATCGTGCGCCGTCTCACGGACGTCCTAATTGGGCTCGAGCCGATGGGTATAGGTCAGTAGCGGTAATGATTTAGGATAGTCGAAGTTGGTTTCATGCGAAGGAGCAGCGAAACGCTCGGATGGCGAAATGGGTAGACGCGAGGGACTTAAAATCCCTTTCGGGATAACCGAGTGCCGGTTCGAGTCCGGCTCCGAGCATTCCCTGTGAAAAACACTAAAATCGGCCCTCCTTGTGAGGGTCGTTTTTCGTGGTGAATTTTGCATCAGGTGGGATAGGGCCGTCTACCCGGCGTATATGTTGCCCGCCATGGATGCTATTGGTGAAAGCTCCTCCTCCGTCACCAGGTATTTCGCGTAGATGACTGTCTGACCGATGGTCGAATGCCCGAGCCATTCCGAGATCTGTAGCAACTCCGCTCCGGCACGCGCCCAAGCTATGGCAGACAGGTGGAGGAGGTCCTTCATACGTAGATCCGGCTAGCCGATTGCTGCGCGCGCGCGGCGGTGTGCTTGCGTCACAGCCGGTATTCCGCTGCCCGAAGTGCTGCTCAGCGTCCGCATGTTAAACACGAGGTCCGAGCGATCTAGTCGACGCCCGGAAATGTAGTCCCCAAGCTCCGATACAAAGCTCGGAGAATATGGTACGAGCCGCTCGGGAGTGCGTGGTTTAGTGCATCGAAGCCTGATAAGTTTGAGCTTGTCGCCGAACCGAATGTCTCGCACCTCCAGCTTCTTGAGTTCCGATATATCGGCACCAGTGTGCCACAGAACCCGAAAAAAGACAGTGAGCTGTTCGCGTAATGCATTCGACGCTTCTTGTGCCAAGTCTCGCCGCGCTGCGTTTATCGACTTGAAGTAGCTTCGGGGATCCTCACGCGTGGTCTCCGGCATCCGGCCTGCATGGGCACCGTCAATGGCGATGCGATCGCGGTTCGGTCGGAATTCGTCAAGCACGATCCGGGGCACAATCAGCTCGACCAACTTTTGCCCGACCATTTCGTCAACGACGCCGACAACGGCAGCTTGTTTCGGGTCCTTCGCGAGGTCGAGCCACACGCACGTGTCGATCAATATCTTGAACATGGCAGTCACTCTCCTTTCGTCCCCTTCCACGGATCGCCCGGCAGACGTTCGATGAGGTGTGATGAAACCAGTAGTGCCGCCGTGGCAATGTCCCAGGTGAAACCGTCGGCCAGGAGGGGGCCGATGTCTGCTGCAAACTCCGGGTCGTTCAACTTGGCCGCGATGTTCTTCTCGAACTGAGCGCGGTTGATCTTGCTGCCTTCGCGCTCCGTGTACTCAAGGAAGGCCGCGACGATGCGAGCAGGATTCACCGCGGGATTCTCCAGCGCCGTTGCCAAATCGAATAGATCGCGTCCCTGCTTGCGTTGGTACAGCGCGCGCAGCTTAGTGCCGAGAAGTTCGTCGAGTTCGTATGTGTGGATCTCGCAACTGCCCTCGAACCAGCGCGACGACACGCGGAAGGGAACCTGCTTGAAGCCGTAGACGGCGAAGTGTTCTCGCGTGTTGATCTCCACCTTCAGCCGAAGCGGTATCGACGGCATGCCTTCCGAGTTGAATCGGTAGGCGAAGGTGACGCGTCCCTCCGTCTGCTTCCACTGTGGCTTGCCGAGCCACGGATCGAGCACTTCCCGTAGCGCTGCCATCATCGAGCCCGCTGGCTCGGCGCGGGTCTGGACTAGATCGATGTCTTCCGAGTAGCGGGCCGCCGGTTTCAGGTGGAGCTTGTAAAGCGCCGTGCCGCCTCGGAAAGCCAGGGCATCACGTAGAAGTGGGTGCGAGAAGATGTCCACGAGCGCGCGGCAGATGACGAGGTCTTGCTCGACCTGGAAGTCTTGCACCCACGGCGCTTCCGCACGCCATCCGGAGATGAAGTCGCGCGGGATCAAAGCTCCGCCTCTACCTTGGCGTTGACGTCGAGTTTCCAGCTCTTGTTACGGCGCGAATGTTTCGTTGTCGCCTGAAGCGAGAGCACGCTCGATCGCTTGGCATTCGTGCGAACGTATTCTTTCAGCGCCGGCGTTTTCGCGTCAAATCCAAGATGGTCCAAGAGGTACCCGAGCCGTTGTGCCCAGCCGATCGGCACCGTTTGAGCTGCGGCAGCCAGTTTTTTCGGGTCGATCCGCTCGGCAAGTTCAGAGAGAACGGTTGCGACCTGATTGAGTCCTCCGGCATTCTGCACGTATCCCACCAGGTCGAACGCCGTCGCCTCGGGTGAGGACACAAGGATGGTTCCTCGCGGCGTATTGAAACTCTGGGTGGGTACCGCGGCAAGGCGCCTGTGCAGCATGAACACAACGCGAACGGCACCGCATCGGATAGGCCGTCGGCTCTTCGCCAGAAAAATTTGAAACTCCTGCGGCCGATGATGCGCGGCTCCGTAGTACTGTGCTGCCGACAGGAGACCCACGTAGTACAGCTGATTGAGCCGCGCCATGAGTGACGGGATAAATTGATCGGCAGGAAGGCAGCCGATCGAGCGGTACTCCGGTGGTACGACGACGTAGTAGCCCCGCGCCGGGGAAGCGACGAGCCCTTGTTTCGCGAGACGGTTCAGGGCGAGCTTTGCTGCGGCGGCGGTCACGCCGAGCCCTTTTTGCGCTTCCAGGGATGTGAAGTGGTAGCGCCCGCTCGCGGCGAGGTTGGCAATGTATTCTCTGGCGTGTGGGCGGCCAGGACCTGATTCCATATGCGTAAAGTATCGTTTTTTGATACCTTACGCAAGCGATTCGCGGGAAACCAGCAAGTCTCGAACGGGATGCCAGTGGAACCCATTGCAGCTACGGGCGATTCGTCGACCTTTAAGACAGTTTCATACACACTTTCACAGTTCGCCGATATAACTACCCCATTACCAACAAGTTAAGAATATCCTGAAAGCACTTAAAATCCCTTTCGGGATAACCGAGTGCCGGTTCGAGTCCGGCTCCGAGCATGACACTGGCGCACGTGAGCCGAGAGAGCCACCGAAGAATAACAATCAGCTGAGTTGTTCGTTTACGATGCCCGCACGCTTTCCGTCCGGCTGATGGTCGCGGCTCCGGTCATACTCTGGTTCGGACTCGATCTTCGACTTGCCGACAATCCCGCTCTGACAGCTGCTACGGCGCGAGGTACCGGCCTCGTTCCCGTGTTCATTCTCGACGACGAAGATGCCGGCCCTTGGCGCGCCGGTTCGGCGTCGCGCTGGTGGCTGCACGGATCGCTCGAGTCCTTGTCACGCAGTCTCGCCGAGCGCGGTGCCCAACTCATATTCCGAAACGGGCGCGCCGAGGCGGTCCTCGATGAGTTGCTTGCCGAGACTGGTGCCGACGCTGTTTACTGGAATCGGCGCTACGAGCCGTGGGCTGTCGCGCGTAATTCGCGTATCAAGCGCGCGCTGCGTTCCCGCAACGTGGAAGCGCGCAGCTTCAATGCGTCGCTACTCCGCGAGCCTGGAACCATCATGAATGGGACGGGCGAGCCGTACCGTGTATTCGCCGCGTTCTGGAAGCGGCTTCGCAACGAGCACCGCGCGGAGTCTCCGCTTCCGGCACCGAAAGCAGTGAGCGCGTCGGCCACGGAAGTGCGGTCCGAGCGTCTCGCCGATTGGAAGCTGCGACCCAGTGCGCCGGACTGGAGTGACGGATTGCGGGCTGCATGGACTCCGGGTGAGCAGGCAGCTCAGCGACGACTGCGACAGTTTGCTAGTGGCGCGGCGGCCGCGTACCGCGAGCAGCGCGACCGTCCTGGAATTGACGGAACATCGCGCCTTGCGGCGCACCTTCACTTCGGAGAGATTGGCCCCCGCCAGATCTGGTGGGAAGTGACAGAGCAGGCGATGCGCGACATCGGAATCCCGGTGTCACCGGGCATCGAGACGTTTCTATCCGAAGTTGCATGGCGCGAATTCTCGTACCACCTACTGTTTCACTTTCCCGCACTTCCCGAGGCACCGCTTCGCGCCGAGTTCAAGCGCTTCCCGTGGAAGAGAAACGCGAAGGGGCTTGCCGCCTGGCAGCGAGGGCTCACCGGATTTCCCATTGTCGATGCAGGCATGCGTCAGCTCTGGAAGACCGGCTGGATGCACAATCGCGTGAGGATGATTGTCGCGTCATTTCTGGTCAAGGACCTGTTGATCGACTGGCGCGTCGGGGAGAAGTGGTTCTGGGACACTCTGGTGGATGCAGATCTCGCCAGCAACGCCGCGAGCTGGCAGTGGGTGGCTGGTAGCGGCGCTGATGCCGCGCCTTTCTTCCGTGTGTTCAATCCCGGCCTTCAGGGAAGCAAATTCGACCCGCACGGAGTTTACGTTCGCCACTGGGTACCCGAGATTGCACGCCTTCCGGACTCGCTGATTCACACGCCGTGGAAGGCCACGGCGATCGAGCTAGAAGCCGCCGGAATCTCGTTGGGATGCACCTATCCGACTCCGGTCGTGGACCATGCGCTGGCGCGCGAGCGCGCGCTCGATGCGTTTCAGGCGATCAAGTCGCGCACGTCACCGTAAACGCATGAAAGGGAGCCGAGACTACCGGGCGCCCGGCTCACCGTGACGACGAGCGTGGTCTCGCGCGGGAGCTCCTTGGTCTAGGCGCATTTGCGCTCATTATTCGAACCACCCGCCGCACTTGAGCCACCGCACGGCATCCACGCCCGTGCTCGCAATACCAGCCATACCTGTCGAAGTAGACAAGGTGGAAGACGGTTGCTCCGCCACGCCGCTCACGCACCTTCCACAGCTCAGTGACCGTTGTATCGGGCCCGCACTTGAGCCACGGGTCGAGCGGTTCGAGCCGGTAGCTCGATTGCTCCAAGGCTGCCAGCTTACCGGCGGATACTCCTGCCTTCCGGTGACGCTCGGACCGCTTCAAACGAACGCCCCAAGACATTGGTGTGTAAGCACTTACGTTAATTTGATTCGGTGATTGTTCGGTGTCACTAAAGCTATAGTTTTGCGTGTTTCAAGGCAAGGGTTTCATGTGGAAAAACTGCGCGTGTCGGGATCTGCAGCTCTCCGGTGGCCCGCGATCGAGCCGCTGGCGCGCACCATGCGCTGAAAGGGGGGTATATGTCGACTCGACAGGAGGCAACGATGGACCGCGGTAACGATTTCTTGAAATCCCAGATACACATCGCAGTCGCGCAGCACCACGTCTTCCTCAAGGCGCTCGAGGACCATGAGGCACAGGCGGAGGATTCGCGGTTTCGGGATCTATGCACGCGCTTTATCGGTCCCATGCGTGAGCACCAGCGTATGCTCGAAGACTACCAGAGCGAGTTGGGGGCTCCTGGCGCCGGTGTCGTCAAGCGTGCGATCGGTGCTACGATCGGCGCCGCTCGCGACCTGGCCGACGCGGTCCGCGAGAGCGACTTCCTACGGCTTGTCGGCGACATTGTGATGTCGGATCAGGCCGAGGACACCTTCAAGACTTTCCGCGAAGCCGGCCGCGTACTGGCACTGCCGCACCTGGCGGAGTTGGGAGAGGTGTGCGAGAAAGGCCACGATTCGTACAACCGCGACGCCAACCGCCTCGTCCAGCAGATGTTCGTCGAGCAGGCGCGTCCGGAAGGGCGAGGCTCCGAGATGGTTGACCAAGTCCACGCCAGACGGTAGCGATCCAGTGGCAGTCCGGGGCAACCGCAGTGGCCCGGCGGCCGCTCCCGCGGTCTGACGTGTAGCGCTAACTTGCGCGGATGACTGACGTCGTCGCGCTCGCGGCAGAGCTGCTCTCCATACAATCCTTCACAAGAGATGAAGGCGCGGCGATCGATTTCGTCGCTCGCTGGTTGGTCAACGGCGGTTGGAACGTGTCCGTTCAGGAAGTCACGCCCGGACGTGGCAATGTCTGGGCGTCGCGGCGCGGGGGTGGCGTCACGCTATCCACTCACTTGGACACTGTGCCGCCGTTTTATCCTCCGCGGCTGAGTGGCAACCGCCTGTATGGGCGCGGTGCCTGCGACGCGAAAGGAATTGCGGCTGCGATGATGGCCGCCGCGGAACAGCTTCACGCGGCCGGCGAGGACCGCGTCGATCTGCTCTTCGTCGTCGGTGAGGAAAAGGGCTCCGACGGTGCCCGCGCAGCCAACAATCTTGCAGCCACCAGCAGGTTTCTCATCAACGGGGAGCCCACCGAGAGCAAGCTCGCGAGCGGTTGCAAGGGCTCGCTCCGTTTCATCGTCCGCACGAGTGGCCGCGAAGCGCATTCCGCATACCCGGAACTCGGTAGATCCGCAATCGAGCCGCTCATTCGCCTGCTTCCCACGGTGCACGATATACCCTTTCCATCCGACGACGTCCTCGGCGCCACTACCGTCAACATCGGTACAATTGCCGGCGGCAGCGAAGCCAACATCATTCCGGGTAGCGCGGAATCCGAAGTCATGCTGCGACTTGTGAGCGACGTGGAGCCCGTCAAGAAGCTCATCTCCGATTGGGCGCGGGCCGCGGGTGCAGACATCGAGTTCGGTTCCACGATCCCCGCACAGCGCTTCCACGTCATCGATGGCTACGAGGTCGCACCGGTATCCTATACTTCGGACATCCCGTTGCTGGGGCGGTGGGGAACGCCGCTCCTGTTCGGGCCTGGCTCAATTCACGTGGCGCATACTCCGGATGAGTACGTCGATGTGGACGAGCTGCGCGCGAGCGTTACCGCTTACGCGTCGCTTGTGAAGCAACTGCTCGCGCCATGACCAGCGCGCCGGCGTCTCGCGATCGAATTCCCGTCGCAATACTGGGCGCCACCGGCGCCGTTGGCCAGACATTCATTCGATTGCTGCGTGACCATCCGTGGTTTCGGGTCGCAGAGGTGGCGGCCTCGGAGCGCTCAGCTGGCAAAAGCTACAGCGACGCGACGCACTGGCTCGAAGGTGACATGCCTCTCGAAGTCGCGTCGCTCCGTGTGACTACCTGCTCGCCGGCAATCGTCGCCGCCCCTTTGGTTTTCTCCGCGCTCGATTCGTCGGTCGCGGGAGGCATCGAACTGGCGTTCGCTGCGGCGGGTCGGTTCGTGTGCAGTAACGCGAAGAACCATCGCATGCTGGCCGACGTGCCATTGCTCATCCCCGAGATCAACGCGGATCACCTTTCGGTGATCGCGGCTCAGCGCGCGAGAACGAGCTGGGCGGGCGCGATCGTCACCAACGCGAACTGTGCTTCCACTGTTGCAGCACTGGCGCTCGCTCCCATCCAGCAGGCATTTGGAATCGACCGGCTGTTCATCGCCACCATGCAGGCCGTGTCGGGCGCCGGTTACCCGGGAGTCGCATCGCTCGATATTCTCGGCAACGTTGTGCCATACATCGGCGACGAGGAGCCGAAGATCGAAACTGAAATCGCCAAGCTCCTCGGTTCGGTGAGCGGAGGGGCAATACTATCCGCAGATTTGCGCGTCACCGCGCACGCCAACCGCGTCCCGGTCGAGCACGGTCATACGATTTGCATGTCCGTGGGCCTGCGTGACAGCGCCACACCCGGGCGCGTGACCGAGGTGCTGCTGGATTGGACGGGCCGCGACGAAGCAATGGCGTTGCCCTCCCGGCCGGCCCGGCCGATCGTCATGCTATCCGCACCCGACCGGCCACAGCCGCGCCGCGATGTTGGCCTGGGGAATGGCATGAGCGTCAGCATCGGACGTGTGCGCGAGGATGCGCTGCTCGATATCCGAATGGTCGCCGTGGGAAGCAACACGATTCGCGGAGCGGCTGGCGGAGCGGTGATGAACGCCGAACTGCTGGTGACGCAGGGTTTCGTGGGTCAGCCGTGATTGTCGTGAAGTTCGGCGGCACTTCGGTCGGCGATGCGGATGCCATCCGCCGCGCCGCTGATGTCGTCGCGAGCCGCGTGTCGCGTGCGCCGATCGTCGTCGTATCCGCTGCTGGCGGTACTACAACCCAGCTCCTCGCACTCGCGGAACAGGCGGCTCACGGGCATCTGATCGGCGCCGTTCGGGCAGTGGAAGGTATCCGCGAGCGGCATTTCGGCATGTGCGCGGACCTTCTGGACGGCGGCACGAGCGCAACCGACGTGACGGCCGAGATCGCGGCGATGTGCGACGAGATCGCCAGCCTCGCCGAGGCGCTTGCGACACTCGGTCACATAACGCCGCGGAGTCTCGATGCGGTCGCGAGCTTCGGCGAGCAGATGTCGTCGCTTCTAGTGACCGAGGCGTTCCGCGCACATGGAATTCCGGCTCGGCACTTCGACGCAAGGGAAGTCATGGTGACCAGCGATCACTTCACCGAGGCGGAACCAAAGCCAGATGCAATCGCTGACCGCGCACGCGAGCGACTCGCGCCTCTCATCCGCGACGGTTTCGTTCCTGTCATGGGCGGGTACATCGGCGCGACGGCAGCCGGCATCACGACAACGCTCGGACGCGGCGGCTCCGACTACACGGCCTCGCTCCTGGGAGCTGCGCTCGGCGCCGAGGACATCGAGATCTGGACCGACGTGGACGGAATGCTCACCGCTGATCCACGAGTGGTGGACGGCGCGCGTCTCATTCCGCAGATCCGGTTTGACGAGGCGTCCGAGCTCGCTTCGTTCGGGGCCAAGGTGCTGCACCCGAACACGATTGCTCCGGCCGTCCGGCGCGGCATTCCCGTTTACATATACAATACACGGAAACCGCGCGGCTCCGGAACCCGCATAACCTTCGACGCGCCACGCCGGCCCGTGACGGCGATTGCTGCCAAGAACGACGTCACGATGGTCAAGGTCAGCGCGCCGCGAATGCTCCTGGCTCAGGGTTTCCTGCGAAGTACGTTCGAGATCTTCGAGCGGCACCGCACTTCGGTCGATGTCGTATCCACATCCGAGGTGTCCGTTTCGGTGACACTAGATGATGCGGTCCGGTTGGACGAACTGCTCGTTGATCTCCGAATGCTCGGCGACGTATCGGTCGAGCGCGAACGCGCGATAGTCGCGATTGTCGGGTCCGGCATCGGCGACAGTGGTGATTGCATGGGACGCGCGCTCCGCGCGCTGGGCGATACACACGTGCATATGGTATCGCTCAGTGCTACTGGTATCAACCTGACGGTCGTCGTCGACGGCCGCGCGATGGAAGGCGCGATGCGCGCGCTCCACGCCGAGTTCTTTGCCGGAGGTGACATACAATGAACAATCCACGACTCGCGATTATCGGGCCGGGCAGGATGGGATCGGCTGTCGCCGATCGCGCGCGATCCGAGGGGCTCGATATTGTCGCCACGCTCGGTGAAGGAGACACGATAGATGCCACGTCACTTGCAGGTGCTGATGTCGCAATTGAGTTCACCGAGCCCGCGGCTGCCACGTCGAACATCCGCGCCTGTGTGACCGCGGGCTGCCCGATAGTGGTTGGTACCACCGGTTGGAACGAGGAGCTGCCGGCGATCACGGAGTTCGTCGCCGCGAGGAACGGAGCGCTGCTCTGGGCCGCCAATTTCTCGCTTGGAGTCGCCGCGCTGTCGCAGCTGATGCGTTGTGCGGGCGACCTCTTCGCGCGGCTTCCGAGCTTCGACGCCGCGCTCATCGAGACGCACCACGCGGCAAAGAAGGATGCTCCGTCCGGAACGGCGCGCATGCTGCAGCGTGAGTTCGGACTCGGATGGGGCCGCGATATGCCAATTACAAGCGTGCGAGTCGGATCTGTGCCGGGCACGCACACGTTGATACTCGACGGCGCGTTCGAGCAGGTCCGAATCACGCACGAAGCGCGCGACCGGCGTGTGTTCGCCGAGGGGGCGGTCCTCGCGGCTCGATGGCTCAAAGGGCGTACGGGAGTTTTCACCCTGGATGATGTGTTCTCCGCGGAGGAGGCGATATGAGCAGGATCGGCGCGATGCTGACAGGCGCGGGGACGGCAATCGTCACTCCATTCAATCCGACCGGAGAGATCGACGAAGCCGCTCTCCGCGCGTTCGTGGCGTGGCAGGTGGAGGAGGGAATCGACTACATCGTTCCGTGTGGATCGACGGGTGAGGCAGCGACGATGACCAGCGACGAGCAACGCCGCGTCGTCGAGATAACCGTCGAAGTGGTCGCAGGCCGTATCCCGGTCGTCGCCGGTGCCGGCTCGAACGACACCGCCCGAGCCCTGGCGAACTCACGGATGATGCGCGCTGCCGGCGCGACACACCTGCTGCACGTATCACCAGCGTACAACAAGCCGCCGCAGCGCGGCATCATTGCTCACTTCCGCGCCATCGCTGACACGGTGGACATGCCGATCGTCGTGTACAACGTGCCGGGCCGCACAGCCAGCAATCTCACTGCGGAGACCACCCTGGAGCTGGCGGATCATCCGAATATCGTCGCCGTGAAGGAAGCCTCGGGAAATCTCGTGCAGATAACGGAGATAATCCGGCACCGGCCCCACAACTTCTCGGTACTCTCCGGCGACGACGCGCTGACGCTCGCAGTCATGTCCGCTGGCGGCAACGGGGTTACGTCCGTCACGTCCAATGCAACGCCAGCGCTGGTTGCGCGCCTGTGCTCCGCACTGCGGCGCGGAGATTTCGACGACGCGCGGGCAATCGATGGTCGCCTCGCGGCGTGGACGCATGCGGCCTTCGTCGAATCCAACCCCATTCCGGTAAAGGCGGCGATGGCCATGATGGGCATGATGCAGGACAGCGTGCGACTCCCGCTGGTCCCGCTCGCCACCGCGCACCATGCGCTGGTCCGCGCTGCGCTGGTGCAGGCGGGAGCCATCGCAGCGTGACAACCAACGCAATCCCGGCTGCCACTCTGCGATCACTCGAGCAGCGCATCGACGATCTCGCATCGAGCCCCGATACGTCGCACCTCGAGGCTCGCGAGGCTGTCGCGCAACTGCTCGGCATGCTCGAGTCGGGCGATGTGCGGGCGGCACAGCGACACCCGGACGGTGAGTGGGCTGCCGTTCCCTGGGTAAAGCGGGGAATTCTGCTCGGCTTCCGCGTCGGGACGATCGTGGACATGAGCATCGGTCGCTCATCCGAGCATGGCGCGGCACTCACGTTCTTCGACAAGGACACGTACCCACTGCGCGACCTGCGAATCGCCGACGGGGTTCGCATCGTGCCTGGTGGCTCGTCTGTACGCCGCGGCGCGTACCTCGCACGCGGCGTTGTGTGCATGCCGCCAAGCTACGTGAATGTGGGCGCCCACGTCGGCGCCGGAACAATGATCGATTCGCACGCGCTCGTCGGTTCGTGCGCTCAGGTCGGGGAGCGCGTCCATCTCAGTGCCGCCGCACAGCTTGGTGGCGTGCTCGAGCCGATCAACGCTGCCCCGGTCGTGATCGAGGACGACGTGACCATTGGCGGCAACTGCGGCGTGTATGAAGGAACCGTGGTTCGAACGCGCGCTGTCCTCGGCGCGGGCGTCATTCTCACGCGGAGTACTCCGGTCTATGACCTCGTACACGAGAAGATCTACCGTGCCTCTGGCGGAAATCCTCTGGTGATCCCATCCGGCGCCGTAGTCGTTCCGGGCAGCCGTCGAGTGACTTCGGATTGGGGCAAGGAACTGGGCCTTTCCATGGTGACTCCACTCATCGTCAAGTATCGCGACGACCGCACCGATGCAGCCACCGCATTGGAGGAGTCACTCAGATGAGCGTGGTCGCGCCGCGGTCACTTGTTCGCGTTCCGGGCGACAAGTCGATCTCGCACCGGAGCCTGATGCTCGCATCTCTCTCCGAAGGCGTCAGCCAGATTCGGGGAACTCTCCGATCAGACGACGTCGCGAGCACCATCGCCGTACTGCGCGACTTGGGCGTGACCATCGATGACCGCGGCGATCGGATGGTCGTTCACGGCCGCGGATTACGCGGTCTGTCTGCGCCGGACGCGCCGCTCGACTGCGGCAACAGCGGCACCACCGCGCGACTCATGGCCGGAGTTCTCGCCGCACACGCATTCGACAGCACCATCTGTGGCGATGCGAGTCTCAGTCGCAGGCCCATGCGCCGCGCCGCGGAGCCGCTTGAGCAAATGGGCGCGCGATTCACATTTCTGCACGGCGACGACGGGCTCCCGATGACCGTGCACGGTGCGGAGCTTAAGAGCGTCGGTTGGACCGCGCGGTCGTCGAGCGCGCAGATCAAGAGTGCCATCCTTCTCGCGGCGCTCAACGCCCAGGTGGGAGTGTCGGTCACGGAGCCCGCCCGGTCGCGCGATCATACTGAACGCATGCTCGCAGCGCGCGGCGTTCCGGTGGTGGTCGATGGCGAGACGGTGTCAATCGGCGCCGTACTCTCCATGCGCTGCCTGGATGTTGATGTGCCTGGAGATCCGTCGTCTGCGGCTTTCTTCATCGCCCTCGCCGCGCTGCTGCCGGGCCTGACAGTCGAGCTACCGGCCGTGTGCGTCAATCCCACCCGAACTGGATTCATCTCCATCATCCAGCGCATGGGTGCCACCGTTTCCTTTGCAGCCGAGTCTGAAATGGGGGGTGAGCCCACGGCAACCATCCGCGCCACGAGCAGAGGACCGCTTCGGCACGTTGCCGTCGGTGCTGCGGACATCCCGTCCATGGTGGATGAGATACCGATCCTCGCCTGCGTTGCGGCGCGGGCGGAGGGTGAAACGGTGATCAGCGGCGCGAGCGAGCTCAGAGCCAAGGAGAGCGACCGCATCTCGGCCGTCGTGCGCAATCTCCGCGCGATCGGCGTCGATGCAGACGAGCGTCCGGATGGAATGGCCATTCGCGGGGGGACGGCACCGCTCTCCGGAATCATCGAGACCCACGGCGACCATCGGCTCGCGATGGCGTTTGGCGTGCTCGGCGCCATCCCGGGCAACGAAATCGAGGTCGACCGGCCCGATTGTGTAGCCGTGTCCTACCCCGGATTCTGGCCAGACCTGGAAATGGCGGTGCAGTGATATGGTGATAGCCATCGATGGGCCGGCAGCATCTGGAAAATCGTCCACGGCTGCGTGGGTCGCGCGCGAGCTCGGCTTCAGACACCTCGATTCTGGAATGCTCTACCGGGCGGAGACGGCCAGCCGGCTCGGTACAGATGACCTGCGATCGCAGGAGGTCACCGCCGCGGTATCGTCGGTCGCGCAGATCCCCGAAGTCCGGCTCGCTGTGAACGCCGAGCTTCATCGTATCTCGGAAACCGAAAACGTCGTCGTTGACGGCCGCGATATCGGGAGCGTGGTCTTTCCTGACGCGCATCTCAAGATCTTTCTGGTTGCCGATCCGTGGGAGCGCGCGCGCCGCCGCCTCCACCAACGACTGGGAAGACCGGCGATGGACCACGAGATTGCTGACGAGACCCGCCTGCTCGTCGAGCGCGACGCCAGCGACGCAACCAATACGCTCCAGGCGCGCGATGCGGTGCTGATCGACACCACCTATCTCACACAGGAGGAGCAGGTCCAACGCATCGTGGCGCTCGCGCAAAAGGCCTAGTCTTCGCTGTGACGCGCCCCGTGAAACACCCGTACTCACAGAGTTGCTTTCTTTCTTTAAATGAGTAGATTTCCTTCACGCCCCGCACCTTGGAGGCGTTTTCAATGTGGGGTGGTCCCCCGCATTTTTTTATTCTTAGAGGTCAGTTAGAAATCACATGAACCCTGCTTTGCAAGACGTTGTGGTACAAGCGATTGCACCATTAGGGTTTGAAGTTTTCAGCGTTCGGCAGCGGGGCACGAAGAGTCGCGCCGTTCTGGAGGTTCGAATAACCAGGAGTGACGCCGAAGGCATCACGGCTGGTGATTGTGCACGTGCATCTCGCGCCATCGAGGAGCGTCTCGATGCGGCCCAGATGCTCGGAGAGTTTTACACGCTCGAGGTGTCGTCGCCGGGCATCAGTGACGATGCGGAAATCAACTGGAAGAGGTAGGAACAATGGCAGTGGAATCCGGGAACATTCTGACAGCGATACGCGAGCTGACGAACTCCAAGTCAATGGACAGTTCGGAGCTGCGCGATCTTCTGCAGGACGGTATCCTCGCGGCGCTCGCCAAGAAGCACGGTGGCCCGGTGCAGGCCGAGGTGGACATCGATGAGGAGCGCGGCGCCATTCGCATCGTGCTCCTCAAGACCGTTGTGGAAAAGGTCGAGGATGCCGCGCGCGAGATCTCGCTCGACGACGCCCGCTTTGAGGATCCTGAGTTCCAGGTCGGTGACGTCATGGAGATTCCGACCGACTTCGCGGACTTCGGACGCGCCGCTGTTCAGGCGGCGAAACAGCGTATCCTGCAGCGTGTGCGTGAGGGCGAGCGCACCAAGATTCGCGACGAGTTCACGTCTCGCGTCGGCGAGCTGTTGAGCGGCGAGGTGCAGCAGATCGAGCGCGGCAAGCTGGTGATCATGCTCAACCGGTTCCGCGAGGCAGAAGCCGTCATGCCGTATCGCGAACAGAACCACCGCGAGCACTACCATCAGGGCGAACCCATCCGGGCGGTCCTCAAGAAGGTCGAGGAGACGCCGAAAGGACCGCGCCTGGTGCTCAGCCGCGCTGACGGACTCTTCGTCCAGGCATTGTTCAAGCTTGAGGTACCGGAGATCCAGGCCGGCACCGTCGAGATCCGTTCGGTCGCGCGAGAGGTCGGAAGTCGCACCAAGATCGCCGTATTCTCCCGCGATGAGGCTGTCGATCCGGTCGGAGCGTGCGTCGGGGTAAAGGGCGCGCGCGTTCAGGCCGTCGTCAACGAGTTGAGCGGTGAGCGCATCGACATCGTTCCGTGGTCGGGTGATCCGGAGCGTTTCGCGCGGCTCGCGCTCGCGCCCGCGAAGGTCGCGCGCGTGTTCAGCGACGCTACCACGCGCACCATTCAGGCAATCGTCGACGAGGATCAGTTGTCGCTCGCGATCGGCAAGAACGGCCAGAACGTAAGGCTTGCGTCAGAGCTCACAGAGTGGAAGATCGATCTGTATTCCAGTCGCGAGTGGATGGAACGCGCGGCGGACACGCTGCCGTTCGCGCCGCTTGGCGACGAGGAGGACACGACCAATCCGAAGCTCGCGAACATCGAGGGCCTTCCGCCGGCGACGGTGGCGATTCTTGAGAACGCCGGCTACCGTCGACTCGACGACATCATCGACTTGGAGCGCGAGGACTTCCTCAAGCTCGCGGGGATCATGAAGGACGACGCCGACAAGCTTATGGCTACGATCGATGAGCTGACCACCGACGCGCCCGATGAGGAAACGGTGGCACCGACGGACGCTGTACAGGCCGAGCCGACGGAGCCGGAGCCGCCAGCGGTAGCATGACGGGAGGAGAGGCCGCGATGCTGCGACTGATTGGCCTCGGAGCGCGTGGCCGGCTGGTCTCGGTGGGCGTGGACAGGACGAGGGACGCGGCTTTCAAGGGCACGCTTCGGCTGGCGGTGGTTGCCTCCGACGCGTCTCCAAACAGCCGTGACAAGATCGTACCGCTGCTTTTGGGTCGCGGTGTTACTATGATTGAAACGCCCTCTGCCGACGAACTCGGCAGGGTCGTTGGACGCGCGGCGACGGCTGTCGTCGGTGTCCTGGATGCGAAGTTGGCGCGCGGCGTGAGAGCCGCGCACAGGGGACAGGGAGAAACTGGGTGAGTAAGCTGCGTGTAACCGACATGGCGGGTGAGTTCGGGATTCCCGCTGACGAAGTAATTGGAATTCTTCGTCAGATGGATATCCCTGTACGCAGTCACGTCAGTCCACTGACCGATGATCAGGTCGCGCGGGTGCGCGCCCGTTGGGAGCGCGAAAAGCGCGCCCGCTCTGCCGCGCCTGCGCCTGCCGCTGGAGCGCGTCGCCGTCGTGGCGCAGCCGCAGCCGCGGAGGCACCGACCCCGGAGCCGGAGCCATCCCATGGTGTTCGCCGCCGCCGCGCGGCGGACGTCGCGCGGGATAAGCCGCCAGAAGTCAAGCCACCGGAGCCCGTTGCGGCGGCCGTGGAATCCGAGCCCGAAGCGCAGCCTGCTCCTGAAGCGGCGCCTTCGCGCGTTCGCCGTCCAGCACCTGTCACTCCGGCCGTCTCAGCCGAACGGGCCGCAACGCGGCAGCCTGCTGCAGCGCCGAGCGAAGCCACAACTGCAGCGACGACCGCACCGCCGGCCGCGCCAACGTCTTCGGAGACGGTAGTCGCCGCGGCCGAATCGACGCCGGCGCCTTCAGTTACGCCTGCCGCACCTCCTGCGGCTCCGGCTCAGCCGCGCCCCGAGCTGCAGACCGCGCACTCCGCGCCCGTGCAGCGGCCATCCATGCCGCGCTCCGATCGGCCGCGTCCAACACCTTTACCGCCCCTTCAGCCACGGGCGAGCGCCACGCCTCCGCGTCCGCTCACTCCAGGTGGCCCGCGCCCGCGTCCGGGAAGTTCGAGCAATCAGCGCCAGGGCTCCGGTCCTCCCAGCGCACGCCCGTCGGCGTCGGCAGCTTCGACAGCCGTGCCGGGTACGCCATCGCGTGAGAGCCGTCCGCGCCCCACTGGAGATCGCGCACCGGCTCGTCAGGACGATCGCTCCCGCGGCCGCGGTCGCGGTCGCCGCGTGGATCAGGAAGCCGTATCCGCGAACATCTTCAAGACGATGACGTCCATGCGCGGCAGCTCGCGCAAGGGAGCACCGCGTCGTGACGAGCCTGTATCGCGTGAGGAAGTGGAGGCGCAACGCAAGGCCGCGGTCGAGAAGGAGCGGAAAACGGTTCGCGTCAACGAGTTCGTCACCGTCGCCGAGCTCGCAGCGCAGCTCAAGGTGCCGGGCACCCAGATCGTTGCCTTCGCGTTCAAGAATCTTGGCCTCATGGTCTCCATCAATCAGCGACTCGACTTCGGACAGATCGAGCTGATTGCCGGCGAGTTCGGCTTCCAGGCCGTGCTCGAGGATGAGTACGCGGCCGACACCGAATCGCTACTTGAGAAGGACGCCGCGGAGGATCTCATTCCGCGGCCCCCCGTCGTCACCATCATGGGTCACGTCGATCACGGCAAGACGTCGTTGCTCGATTACATCCGGAAGGCTCACGTCGTTGCCGGTGAGTCCGGCGGAATCACGCAGCACATCGGTGCGTACCACGTGTCGCTTCCAGGCAAGCGCGAGATAACCTTCCTCGACACGCCCGGTCACCAGGCCTTCACGGCCATGCGTGCACGCGGCGCCCAGATCACCGACATCGTAGTGCTCGTCGTCGCGGCCGACGACCAGGTCATGCCGCAGACGATCGAAGCGATCTCGCACGCCAAGAATGCCGGCGTCCCGATGATCGTCGCCATCAACAAGATCGATCTGCCCGGCGCCAACGTGATGAAGGTCAAGCAGGATCTACTGCAGCATGGCGTCGTGCTCGAAGAGTTCGGAGGCACCACGCTCGCCAGTGAGATCTCAGCCAAGACCGGCCAGAACGTGGACGGACTGCTCGACCAGCTCGCGTTGCAGGCCGAGATTTTGGATCTCAAGGCGAATCCGGAACGCCGCGCGATCGGCTCCGTCATCGAGGCCCAGCTCGATCCGGGCAAGGGGCCGGTTGCCACCGTGCTCGTTCAGAATGGTACGCTGCATGTCGGCGACGACTTCATCTGCGGCATGTACTCCGGTCGCGTACGTGCGTTGCTGGATGAGCGCGGACGCAATCAGAAGGGCGCTGGACCGGCGATTCCGGTGCAGGTCCTCGGCATCGGTGGTGTTCCAATGGCTGGCGATCAGTTCCTCGCCGTCGAGGATGCAACAGCGTCGCGCGAGATCGCGCAGCGACGTCAGCGTCTCGATCGTGAGGCGCGCAGCCGGCGCACCATGAAGGGCTCCGTGTCTCTGGAGGACTTCATGTCCCAGACCGGCCCGGGGCAGGCCAGGGCGCTCCGCATTGTCATCAAGGCCGATCAGGGTGGTCCGGCGGAAGCACTCGCCGACGCACTTGGTCAGCTCTCCACCTCCGAAGTCACGGTAGAGGTGATCCACCGCGGGGTTGGCGCCATCACGGAGAGCGACATCCTGCTGGCGCGCGCGTCCGGAGCGATCATCATCGGATTCCATGTGCGCCCGGACAACAACGCGCGCAACGCCGCCGAGCGTGAAGGCGTCGAGATCAAGCTGTATAAGATCATCTACGAAGCAGTGGAAGATGTTAAGCTCGCTCTCGAAGGAATGTTGCGGCCCGAAGAGCGCGAGGTCGTGCTTGGAGATGCCGAGGTGCGCGAGGTGTTCAAGGTATCGCGTATCGGTGTCATTGCCGGGTGCAGCGTTCGCAACGGTATCATCAATCGCACCGGACGAGTGCGCGTGGTTCGCGACGGTGTCGAGATGTACGACGGCATCATCGGCTCGCTTCGTCGCTTCAAGGACGACGTGCGCGAAGTCCGCGAGGGTTTCGAGTGCGGTATCGGCGTCGAGAATTTCAACGACATCAAGGTCGGTGACGTTCTCGAGTGCTACACCAAGGAACAGGTCGCGCGCACGCTCGCTTCGAGCGCGGCGGCGTCGTGAGGTCAGGCAATGCCTCGCGACAATCGCCGAGCTGAGCGCGTTTCCGCCGCCATTCGTGAGGAGATAGGTTCCTACCTCACGAGTGGCTCCCGTGACCTGCGCATCACAGGCATGGTCACGGTCACCGGCGTCGAAGTCACTTCCGATCTTCGTCGCGCCCGCGTTTTCGTAAGCGTGATGGACGCCGATGGCACCGACCCTGTCGCTATCCTGAACCAGGTCGGCCACAGACTTCGCGGCGAGATCGGACGCGCGCTCAGGCTTCGGCTCGCGCCCGAGCTGGACTTCCAGATCGACGAGACCGCCGCCAAGGCGTCCCGCATCGAATCGATTCTGGCGCAGATCAGGGCTGAAGACGAAAGCCGTGAGCGGTGACGAGAACGGCGTCTCGGGTCTTTTGCTCGTGGACAAGCCGGCCGGAATCACATCGCACGACGTCGTTGACATTGCCCGCAGAGCATATCGCGAGCGCAGCATCGGTCATCTCGGAACGCTCGACCCCTTCGCGACCGGGCTGCTCGTACTTCTCCTGGGACGTGTGACGCGTCTCGCCACTTTCATCGAAAACGAGCCGAAGGTCTACGAGGCCACGATCAGTTTCGGTGCGGAGACTGATACCGGAGATCCCACGGGCGACATGGTTCGCACCGCCCCTTTACCATCACGTGAAAGCGTCCTGCGCGGTATCGCCGCCCTGACTGGCAGCATCAGTCAGGTGCCGCCGGAATATTCGGCGAAGAAGATCGCTGGCGCGCCAGCCTATCGTGCGGCGCGCGCCGGTGAAGCGGTGAGCCTCACCGCTGTCGACGTACAAGTCAATGAATGGCGCGTTGCATCGCTCTCCGACGACGAGCTACGGGTGTCGATCAATTGCGGTGGTGGTACGTACATCCGCGCACTTGCACGGGACCTCGGTAGAATCTGCGACAGCGCAGCGCATCTGACGGCGTTGCGACGCACCCGAAGCGGTGAGTTCGACGTTGCTGACGCAGCCTCACTGGACGACCTCAAACGGTCACCCAGCCCGCGCCTTCGCGCACTGAGGGTGACCGTAGCGTGACGCCGGCCGCACGAATAATCCGCGACGGCGCTCATCTCCCGCCCGAAGTGCAGGGTGCCGCCGTGACGATCGGCACGTTCGATGGCGTCCACCGCGGGCACCTCGACCTGATCGCCCGCTTAGTGGCCTCGGCGCGGGCGAAGGGCCTGCACAGCGTCGCTATCACCTTCGAGCCGCATCCGCTCGACGTCGTGAATCCCTCGGCCGCGCCGCCTCTTCTCACCGTGGGCGACGAGAAGCTCGACGTCCTTGCCTCGACCGATCTCGATCACATAGTCGTCCTCGCCTTCACTCCTGAGCTGGCAGCGCTGACTGCGACCGAGTTCGTGGATCAGGTTCTCCGCGACCGGTTTCGGATGCGGGACCTTCTCATCGGACACGATCACGGCTTCGGTCGCGAGCGAGCGGGCAACGCCGAGGTGCTCAAGACGCTCGGAGAGGCACGCGGCTTCAGCGTCGCGGTCGTCGAGCCAGTCGCCACCGATGACGGCCGGTGGATCTCGTCCACTGCCATCCGCCGCGCGGTCGCCGGTGGCGACCTGGCACGCGCTGCGGAATTGCTCGGCCGTCCCTATTCCATCAATGGCACGGTGGTACACGGTGCCGCGCGCGGTCGGGCCCTCGGCTTCCCCACGTTGAATCTGTCGCAGCCGTCGCCCCGAAAGCTCCTGCCGCCGGACGGCGTGTACGCCGTCCGCGTGGTGACGGGTCAGGGCATTTTCGGCGGGATGATGAGCTTGGGCCCGCGGCCAACCTTCGGTGAGCACGACCGGTCGATCGAAGCCTTTCTCTTCGATGCTTCCGGGGATTTCTACGGTCAGTTCGTTCGCATCGACGTGCTGAAGCGGCTGCGGGACATTCGAGCCTTCGAATCCCCCGAAGCGCTGGTGAAACAGATCAGGCAGGATGAGTCCGAGGCAAGGTCCGCGTTGACCGTGGCCGCCTCTGCAAGTAACCTTAAGGGCTAAACCCGATATTCATGTCTCTCAAATACCGCATCGCCATCATTCTCGGCCTGATCGCCGTCTCGGTCTGGGCGCTTTTCCCGCGCACCGTGACCGAGCGCGTCAAGCGTAATGGTGTCTACGTCGTCGATACCGTTAAGCGCGTGCCGCTCAAGCGTGGCCTGGACCTTCAGGGTGGAATGCACCTGGCTCTGGAAGTGGATGAGTCAAAAGGCGCGATCGCCAACAAGGGTGAGGCAATCGACCGTGCGCTCAAGGTCGTGCGTACGCGAATCGATCAGTTCGGCGTGTCCGAGCCTCTCGTCCAGAAGGAAGGCTCCGATCGCATTATCGTCGAGCTCCCGGGCATCGACGATCCGCAGCGCGCGATGGACGTCGTACAGAAATCCGCCTTCCTGCAGTTCGAGATAACCGACAAGACCGGTGCACTCGAAAAGGCGCTGCCGCGGCTCGACGCCGCGGTGAAGGGCCTCGCGACGACGGCGGGAACGCCGGCCGGTGTGGCAGCCGCGACGGCGGACACCACCAAGTCTGCGCTACAGGGCCTCTTCGCGAAGGACACGACAGCGAAGACCGCAGGCGACACCTCCAAAAAGGATACCGCAGCGGTTACAGGTGGCGCGTTCTCGAAGCTGGTTCAGCAGGGGCAGATGGCGGGCGAATATTACGTCGCGGAATCCGACGTCCCGCTGTTGCAGCACTATCTGTCCACTCCAGCGGTGCAGGGCGCGCTCCCGCCAGGAAAGGTTGTGCGCTGGTCCAGCGATACGACGTCGCTCGGGTCGCACACCTACCGTGCGATGTACGTGCTCGATGCGCGTCCGATCATCACCGGTGAGTACCTCACCGACGCGAAGCCGACGCAATCGCCGAACGAAGGCACCGTCGTCCAGTTCACCCTCGACAACGAAGGTGGCCGCAGGTTTCGGAACGAGACGTCAAAGCACATCGGTGACTACATGGCGATCGTGCTCGACAGTCTCGTCATGGGCCGCCCGCCCGTCATCCAGGGAGCAATCGGCACGAACGGCCAGATCACGCTGGGCGGCCGCGATCTTCAGGCGGCGCAGGATCTCGCACTCGTGCTCCGCGCCGGTGCACTGCCGGTGCCGCTCAAGATCGTGGAAGTTCGCAACATCGGCCCCAGCCTCGGCGCTGACTCCATCCACAAGAGTCTGCAGGCAGGCCTCATTGCGATGGGTCTCGTAATCGTCATCATGATCGGTTACTACCGCTTCTCCGGTGCGCTCGCGGTCGCGGGCCTCGCGATTTACACCCTGTACACACTTGCTGCACTCGCCGGCTTCGACGCTACACTGACGCTCCCCGGACTCGCCGGATTCGTCCTTTCCATCGGCATGGCGGTGGACGCCAACGTGCTGATCTTCGAGCGAATTCGCGAGGAGCTCGATCACGGTAAATCCACGCGTCTTGCAATCGACGAGGGATTCCGACACGCGCTCCCCGCCATCATCGACTCGAACGTCTCCGCGGCGCTTACCGCCGCTGTTCTCTATCAGTTTGGAACCGGACCGGTCCGCGGCTTCGCAGTGACTCTGCTCGCGGGTATCACAGCCTCGATGATCACATCGATCTTCGTCGTGCGGACTTTCTACATCATCTGGCTCTCGCGTAACAACGACCAGAAGGCACTGAGCATATAAATGCTGCGAATCTTCCACGACACCCACTACGATTTCATCCGCTGGTGGCGCGTAGCCATCGGGCTGACGCTGGCGTTCATCGCGATCGGTGTCGGATCGCTCGCCATCAAGGGCGTGAACTACAGTATCGAGTTCACCGGCGGAACACTCAAGCAGCTCGCCTTCACGACTCCAATCGACCCCGCGCGCATTCGCGCGGCGATGGATCGCTCAGGCTTCGGTGACGCCGAGATCCAGGAGTTCGGATCGCCGCGCGATTTCACGCTTCGCGTCCGCGGCGCACAGGAAGTCGCTGCACAGGCCGCAGGCGCCGAGCTCGTTTCCAAGCGGGTGGACAGCGTGCTGTACGCCGCGTTTGGACCGAAGAACGTATCCATCGTCCGCACCGAGGCTATCGGGCCCCGAGTCGGAAGCGAGCTTCGAAGAAACGCCATAATCGCGGTCCTGGTTTCGTTCCTCATCACGCTCATTTATCTCGCGATTCGGTTTGAATGGCGCTTCGGCTTGGCCGCCGTGATCGCTACAGGTCACGACGTATTCACGACGCTTGCCTTCGTGAAAATTCTGCACCTCGAGATCTCCCTCACGGTCGTCGCAGCACTGCTCACGGTGCTCGGATATTCGCTCAACGACACCATCATCATCTTCGATCGTGTTCGCGAAGATCTCCGCAAGGGTCGCAAGGAGACGCTCTACGACACGCTCAACCGGGCGATCAACGAGACGCTTCCTCGATCGATCCTGACGCACGCGACAACCACGGCTGCGACGCTGGCGCTTCTCATCTTCGCGGGCGAGGTCATTCGTCCATTCGCCTGGGTGATGCTATTCGGTATCGTTACCGGTACCTTCAGCTCCATCTACATCGCAGGTCCGGTACTCCTCTGGATCGAGCACAAGTACCCACGTACGAGTTCAGCGCAGGCATGGAAAGCTTCATCGACAGCCACGCCCACCTCGCGGACCAAGCCTTCGACGGCGACCGCGAGCAGGTAATCGCTCACGCCCGGGATGCGGGCGCGGCGGCAATAATCTGCATCGGCGCCTCCATCGAGCAGGCGCGGCACTCGGCCCGGATCGCGCAAGCGTATCCGGGCTTCGTCGCATTCACGGCGGGTGTTCATCCCCACGACGTCGATGCGTTCCATGAAGCGTCGGACGCCCCAGCGCTCGAATCGTTGCTCGCAGCCGGCGCGGTTGCGGTCGGTGAGTGCGGTCTCGACTATCACTACGACAACTCGCTGCGAGAGCGGCAGCGCGAGCTCTTCGAGTTCCAGATCGACCTGGCCCGGCGGTTCGGCCTGCCCGTCGTCGTGCACACGCGCGACGCCGAGGACGATACCGCAAGGATGATCGCGCTGGCCTTCGATCACGGCGTCATTGGCGTGTTGCATTGCTTCACAGGCTCGCTGCAACTCGCGCAGATCGCACTGGACTCCGGGTGGTATGTCTCCTTCAGCGGCATCGTCACCTTTCGGAGCTGGAGCGGTGACGATGTGATTCGCGCGATACCGGACGATCGGATTCTCGTGGAATCCGACGCGCCCTATCTGGCGCCGGTCCCCAATCGAGGCAAGCGAAACGAGTCAGCGTGGGTCGCATTGACCGCCGCGCGGATAGCCGCGGTGCGCGAGGTTTCGGCTGATGCGATTTGTAAGGCGACGCGCCGGAACGCTGCCGCGCTCTTCCGCCTCTGAGCCTCCGCACCGCCAGCTCGAGCGGTTCCGGAACACGCAGCCGGCTCGGCCGCGAGGCGCGGCTCACACCCGACACTGCGCGCCGGCACCGTTCGGAAAGTGTCTCGGAGTGCCGATACCCATAGCATGGCCGACACTACCAGCCCTCCAAAACCGCCGGCGGTGCCGTGGAATTCGCAAGGACGCGACGACTCCGGTGCGCGCGGCACCGAGAAACTCGTCCGGGAGACGTGGAGGCATTACTACGTCGCTCAGCTCGCGGAAGCCCAGTTCGGTCCCGCCAGCCTCGAAGCAGCGCTCGCCCGTTCGCGGGCGCTCGCCAGCTATCGGGATCTTCGCACGTCGCTTAGAGACCTGGATCCCTATTACCGTCCCACCAAGGGGCGACCGGCCGCTGCCTCGCAGTCGCCGCGACACCTGGCGCTGGTGCGCGACGACCCGAACTCGGTCGAGGGTCGCTAAGGCCCGGCCACAGCCGCGGCGACCCGCATCAGATCGCTCGAGCCGGTTGTAGTGCGGCCGTGGGCCGCACCGCGCACGCCAGGGAGATTGGAGTTCTACTCGGTATATTTCCTGACTCGTGGCTCGCCTCCAGTGCGACCGTTCTTGCTGGCTCCTTCACGACCGTCAAATGCCGCCTCAGCACGTCCACACCAACGCCGCACCGGCCGCCATCGGCCCATACTCGCAGGGTGTAATCGTCAACGGAATGCTGTACACGGCGGGGCAGATAGCACTCGATCCGGCCACCGGTCAGATGTCCAGCGGCGACGTGCGCGAGCAGGCAGAGATCGTGATGCGGAATCTCACCGCCGTAATAACAGAAGCCGGCGCCACGTGGGCGGACGTCGCGAAGACCACGGTCTACCTTCACGACATGGCTGCCTTTCCAATCGTCAACGAGGTTTACGGACGCTGGCTCGGCGAAGCGCGGCCGGCACGCTCGACCGTTCAGGTGTCTGCGCTGCCGCGCGGTGGTCTCGTCGAGATTGACGCCATCGTCGCGATCAATCGCTGACGTGGGCATCCGCGGCGTCGAGCGCTTGTGCGGAGCGCGCTGCGCAGCGGTCAGGACGAGCGCGGCTCGTTGCCTGCCGCTGCTCGCACTCCTCGCTCTCGTAAACCCGCTGCAGGCCCAGCGCAGCTCACCGGCCGGCGTGCGCAACGCCAGTGCCCTGGCTGACACCATTCCTGATTCACTCGCGCATCCGCCCATTGCACCGCGACGCGCGATGCTCTACTCCATGCTGCTTCCTGGCTTCTCGCAGTCGCGCCTGAATCGTCCAACGTCGTCGATCATCTTCGCCGTCGCCGAAGTGCTCTCGATCGGAATGGCGCGCAAGGCCGGCCTCGACCTGCGCGAGGCCCGGGCTGCCCGAAAGGACAGCATTCCCACCGGGTTCACCGCGGATACGGTTACCGGAGTGCTCACGCCAACCGGCTACACGCAGAATCGTCTCGTCGCACGCATCGGTGCGCGCAAGACCCATTACGAGGACTGGCTGGCGGCAATCATCTTCAATCACATCATATCGGGCGCCGACGCATACGTCGCCGCCAACCTGTGGGACTTCAAGGCGAACGTCGCGGTCACGCCAACTCACAACGGCGCAGCGATAGCGGCCTCGGTCGCGTTCTGATGAGCGGTGATTCACGGGCGCCGATCGGCGTCTTCGATTCGGGCATCGGCGGACTTACAGTCGTTCGCGAGCTCATGCGGCAGCTGCCGGAAGAGGACATCATCTACTTCGGCGACACCGCGCGCGTACCGTATGGGCCCAAGAGTCCAGAGACCGTTACGCGCTACGCGCACGAGATCACCTCGTTCCTGCAGGATCAGGGTGTGAAGAACGTCGTTGTCGCCTGCAACACCGCCACGGCGCACGCGCTCGATTCACTGCGGCAGCACTTCGATCTGCCAATCACCGGAGTGGTCGAGCCAGGCGCGCGAGCGGCTATCGCAGCATCGGATTCGCGGCGCATTGGCGTGGTGGGTACCCACGGCACGATCAGCTCCGGCGCGTACGAACGCGCAATTCACGCCCTCGATCACGATGTGTTCGTCACCGCGCGCGCCTGTCCACTCTTCGTTCCATTCGTTGAGGAAGGTTGGCTCGAGCACCCCGCCACGGATCTCGTCGCCCAGGAATATCTTGCACCGTTCGCTGCGGCCGGCATCGATACGCTCGTGCTCGGCTGTACGCACTACCCGCTGTTGAAGGCCGTCATCGCGCGCACCGTCGGACCGGCCATGAAGCTCATCGACAGCGCAGAGGAGACAGCGGCCGAGGTCGCCCGGCTCCTGACGGCGCGTGATTTGCGGCATCCAGGCCGAACGTCGGCGCCTGAACATCGCTTCATCGCATCCGATGTTCCGGAACAGTTCCGAAACCTCGGAAAGCGATTCCTCGGATCAGCGATCGATCAGGTCGAGACGATCACCCTCGGCTGAGCTGCCCCATTCACGCAGCGAAATCGTCTTCTCCGCAATCTCGATGTAGGTCGGCGCGTCGAGCCACGACCCGGCGTTCGCGAACACCTGCGCGCCCCCAATACGCTCCAGCGCGGCGACATGCGAATGACCGTAGACCAGCACATCCAGATCGGGATGTGCGGCGAGTTCCTTCTGTGCGATTGCACGGAGGCCGGAGCCACCGTCCCGCGCAGAGTAGTTTCGACTCGCGCTGGAGCTGCCGGTGGCGAGCCGCGTTGCCCAGTCCGGGTGCAACCGTCTGAACATGGAAATAGCAAAGTGCGAGCGCATCACTGGCCGAACCGCGCGATACTTTCGGTCCTCGACCGGTCGCAGCCCATCGCCGTGTTCAATCTTCACTCGCCAGTCGCCGATCGCTCCCTCCCACGACCCAGTCGTGTATGTCACGCCAACATCATCCCGGAGCACGTCGCCACCCCAGCAATCATGATTGCCCGCGATGTAGAGAATCTCGGTTCCGCTATCGCGAAGATCGGCCAGTGCCGCCAGCGTGCGGAAGCCGCGTCGAGGGATCACGCTCTTCCATTCGAACCAGAAATCGAACAGGTCGCCATTCACGATCAGGGAGGAAACGTTACCCCTGATCGATTTCAAATAGCGTTCGAACAATCGTTCGATAGGCGCCGTCGCCACCCCCAAATGCAGGTCGGACACGATGTGACACGGAGTCTTGAGCACGCGACAAGCATAGCGTGACGGCGGTATCTTAACAAATGCTCCAGGTGACCGAAGTCCGCGTGCGATACGCGGAAACCGATCAGATGGGCGTGGTCTATCACGCCAACTACCTCGCGTGGTGCGACATTGGCCGCACCGATCTCATCCGTGCGCTCGGCGGACCCACTTACGCCGAGCTCGAGCGTGAGGGAACCGCGCTCGCCGTCGTCGAGGCGCATCTTCGGTATATCCGCCCCGCCCGGTACGATGACGTCGTTCGAATCACCACGCGAGTCACCGAGATTCGGTCGCGCGTGGTGCGATTCGACTACGATCTTACCAGCGCCGATGGCGCTCCGATCGCCACCGGCTTCACTACGCTCGTCGCGATGACGGCCACCGGCCGCGGCGCGTGCATACCCGAAGGTCTTCGGCAACATCTCGAGCGCGTACGGGTAGACGGCTGACATGATTCTGGTTCTGCTTGCCATCGCGGTGCTCTCGCCGGGCGTGTCGACTGGAGCGCGAACCATGCCGCACGTGCGGAGCGGGGCTGCCCGCACACTGGCGCGCGCGAGACATACTGACACTCTCGATGTCGCGGCATACGCACGACTCCTGCGTTCCGCGGACGAGCGCGTACTCGACACCACTTTGATCGCGCCCGCACTTGCCTCTGGCGATGTCCAGCTCCGCCGCGTCGCTGCCCGCACAGTATCGCAGGTGGCGCTGCGGCATCGGCGCAGAGCTCTTCCGTTCCTTCGCGAGTTGTCGCACGACCGCGACTCGGTCGTCGCGTCATCGGCGATTTTTGGACTGGGCCTGATCCGCGATACCGTTTCCCTCGGGACACTTGCCTCGCTGGTTCGGGCCGGCGGGGCCGCAGCAACGCCAGCTGCCTGGTCGCTCGGAGAGATTGGTGTCCCCGCTCGAGACACCATCGCCTCGCTCCTGCACTCTGCGCTTCCGGGACGCGCGCAGTCGTCACACGTTGTCGCGCTCCTGTTCGCTGCGTCCAAGTTGAAACCGCTCGACTTCGCGTCCGTCGCGCCTTATCTCGATTCGCGTGACACGCTCATCCGTTGGGCGGCGGCATACGCAGTCGCCCGGCAGCGCAGTCCTGCAGGCGTGCGTGCTCTCATGGTTGCAAAAGACGCCAACGCTGCGTTCAGAGCCGAGGTCGCTCGGGCGCTGACCGCGCAGTCTGCGGGCGACTCACTCCGCCCCACCGCGATCCAAAGGCTGCTGACGCTCACGACTGATCCCGACCCCTACGTACGCATCAACGCGGTCCGCTCTCTCGCCACGTTTGGAAATGCAGGACGTGACGCCGTGATGCGCTTAATCCGCGATCAGGACGCGAATGTGCGTGTTGCCGCCGCTCAGAGCGCCGCGACCGTGCCCGGAATGTCCCCGACAGACTGGCGCGACGCGTGGCTCGCCGACACGGGTTACAAGTTTCGCAAGTCGCTCCTGGCTTCGAGTGTTGCCACGGGTGTTGAACTGCAGTACGCCGCCGCGTGGCGCGCAGCGCCGGACTGGAGACTCCGCCACGCATTTGTGGAGGCGTGGTCCGGCTCGAGCGATACCTTGCGAACCCGCGCCATCGCGCTCGAACTATCGCGTGACCCGGATGCCCGAGTTCGCGGAGCCGCGTATAACGTGCTTGCCGCCAGCGACACCGCTCGCCGGGACAGCGTAGTACAGCGCGCCCTCGCTATTGCACGGACAGACCCCGACTCACTCGTGCGCGTCTCCGTGCCGGGTGCTCGCGCCCACGCTCTCGACACCGCTGCGGTAGCCCGGCCCATCGAGTTCTACATGGACGCGGTGCGGCGAATTGTCGTGCCGTCCCTCCGTGGCCGCCCGCCACAGGCCGTCCTGCATACGGCTCGCGGACGAATCAGCATCACTTTCACCGGCGTCGAAGCGCCGCTCACGGCTCTCAACTATTTGACTCTCGCACAGAATCATTTTTACGACGGTCTGCGCTTTCATCGCGTCGTCCCCGGATTCGTCGCGCAGGACGGTGACCCCCGTGGCGACGGGGAAGAGGGCCCTGGCTACGCGATTCGCGACGAGCTCACGCTTTTGCCGTACTCGCGCGGTGCTGTTGGCATGGCGCTGTCCGGTCCGGACACGGGCGGCAGCCAGTATTTCCTCACTCTCACGCCGCAGCCCCACCTCACCGGGCACTACACAGTGTTCGGAAGCGTGACGTCGGGACTCGCGGCGATGGATGCGCTGGTAGAAGGTGATGCCATCAACCGTGTGACCCCGCGATGGTGATACGCGCCCGTTTGCGAGACGTCGGGACGACCGCGGCCTTCCTGCTTGCCGCGGTCGCGTGCAGCCAGCGCATTCAACCGCTCACCGGTGTCGCGCCGGCGAATGCAGTGTTGCCTGCGTTCGCACTTCCGCCAAGCCCTGAGCGCGTCACGTTTCGCTGGGAGCTCAACCAGGGTTCCATAGTAGCTCGCGGCGACGGAGTCGCGCGGCTCGGACCACCGGACCGCGCGCGCGTGGATCTGTTCCTCGCCGGCGGCTTCGGCGCTGCGGCGGCGATTCTGGTCGGTGACAGTCTCTTTGTTCCGCCCGGCGCCAGCGGACTCGATCTCGTTCCCCCAGCTCCGCTGCTCTGGGCGGCGCTCGGACGCCTTGCCCTCCCTGCCCTCCGCGACACCGTGATTCGTGTGTCAGGGGACACCATCCGCGCCTCCCTCGGCACACCCGTCCAGTGGCGCATCACCGGCATCGCCGGCCAGCTCACTCGCGTCGAACGCATCAGGGGCGACCGCATCGTAGAATGGGTGGATCGCAAACCCGGTAAACAGATTCATTACGAGTTGTCAGGGCAGCGCTCGCTCGTCCTTGATTTACAGACCCAACAACCAGCGGCCGCATTCGATGAATCGATCTGGCGCTTCTAGCAGCGTTCGTACCCTGATCCTTGCGCTCGCATTCTCGCTCGGAGGATGCTTCTACGGCTTCCACGGTGGGGGGCTGCCATCGCACATTCACACAATCTCGGTCATTCCCTTCGATAACCAGACCCCGGTCGCTGACGTTCAGCGCGAGATTTCCGATTCCCTCCGCGTTCGTCTGGTGAACCGGTTGGGCCTTCGCGAAGCCTCGGAGGCACGGGCCAACGCCGTCGTTCGCGGAACCATTCGCCGGTATGAAGCAGGAATCCCGATCGGCGTGGATGCCCACTCGCGCACCGCCACAGCGGTGCAGCGCGAGCTCGATATCGTGCTCGACGTTGACGTTATCGATCAGAGCAACGGAAAGAGCCTCTGGTCCAGAAAGGGATACATCGTTCAGGGCCAGTATGCGGAGGGCCAGGAGAGCCGCGGCCGGTCGCTCGCCGTGGACAAGCTTGTCACCGCAATCGTGGAAGGAGTCCAGTCGCAGTGGTGAAACGGCGCGGTGCAGCCGGAGTCGGCTGCCTCGGCTGGATACTCGTCGTAGCAATCGTGTCGTATGTCGGCATGCACGTCAGCGCACCTTACATGCGATACTACCGGTTCAGGGACGCCGTCGATCAGCAGGTTCAATACGCCACGTTCCGGAACGACGACGCAATTCGCAAGGAGCTCTGGGCTGCCGCGGATTCGATCGGCCTTCCAGAGCCGGCGTATCACGTGAACGTCGAGCGCTCCACTGGTGCGATCCGCGTTTTTACGGACTACGATGACCAGTGGCAGCTTGGGGATTACATTCGTTTCGTGCACTTCAAGATCGACGAGCGGGGGACAATCTGACGCCCAGGGATCCAGCGTCGAAAGTCATGTCGTGGAACGCGCTGCGTGACTGGCGCTCTGAATTTTGGGGACGCGTGGTATTCACTAATGGCGTCTTCGACCTGTTGCACCCGGGACATGTGGACGTGCTCAGTGCTGCGCGCGCAGCTGGTGACGCCCTCGTCGTCGGCATCAACAGCGATCAGTCGGTGCGCAGGCTCAAGGGCGAGACGCGGCCCGTGCGTTCGCAGATCGAGCGCGCATACGTCGTCGCCGCACTCGAGTGTGTCGATGTCGTGACCGTCTTCGAGGAAGATACGCCGCTCGATCTCGTGCAATGCGTGGAGCCCGACGTGATCGCAAAGGGCGGCGACTACAACGAGGACACGATCGTCGGCGCGCAGGAAGTCCGCGCACGTGGCGGCGACGTGCTCGTCATTCCGCTCACTCCCGGCCAATCGACCACATCAATCATAGAGCGCATGCGTGGCTAGCTCCAGTGTTGCTGTTCCCGAGCGCGGCGAAGAGCAGCTCCGGCAAGTGACAATCGAACGCGCCGTATCTCCGTACGCCGAAGGCTCGTGTCTCATCTCGTTCGGCATGACGAAGGTGCTCTGTTCCGCCTCCATCGAGGAGGGAGTGCCGTCGTGGCGCCGCGGCCGCGGCGAGGGCTGGTTGACCGCGGAGTACGCGATGCTTCCGAGAGCAACTCGCACGCGCACCACGCGAGAGCGTGAGCGTGTGGGTGGTCGCACACAGGAGATTCAGCGCCTCATCGGACGGTCCATCCGCGCCATGCTCGACGACTTCAAGTTCGGGGAGTACACCCTCAAGCTCGACTGCGACGTGTTGCAGGCGGACGGGGGCACCCGAACCGCTTCCATTACCGGAGCGGCGGTTGCAACCGTTGACGCGTTCAACTGGCTCGTATCGACAGGGAAAATCGAGCAATCGCCCGTGCGACGTCGCGTCGCCGCGGTGAGTGTCGGTGTCGTTGACGGCGTCGCGCTCCTCGACCTGGACTATGAGCAGGATGTCCGTGCCGAGGTCGACATGAACGTCGTCATGAGCTCCGAAGGGCGGTACGTGGAAGTGCAGGGAACCGGCGAGCACGGCACGTTCGACCGCGTGCAGCTCGATCGGCTTCTTGATCTCGCGACGCACGGAATCGGGCAGCTTTCCGCACTTCAACGCAACGCCCTCGAGAAATGAGCGACGTCACGTATCTCGTAGCTACGCGTAACCCAGGCAAACTCCGCGAGCTGCGCGATATACTCGCGGTTCATGACGTGAAGATCACCGATCTCACTCAGGCCGGGATTCCCGAAACGGAGGACGAAGATTCTATCGAGTCATGGGAGACGTTCGAGGAGAACGCGCTCGCGAAGGCGCAATATTTTCATCGCCGCACCGGGCTTCCCACGTTTGCGGACGACTCCGGCCTCGTAGTCGAAGCGCTTGGCGGCGCCCCCGGTGTGCGCAGCAAGCGCCTGTCAGGGCGCAACGATCTCACGGGAAGATCCCTCGATGCAGCAAACAACGCCGCGTTGTTATCGCAGCTGCGCCGCGCCAACGCGCTGCCTGCCGCAGCGGCGTTCGCATGTGCGGCGGCGTTCGCGGACGCGGAGCACGCTGTAGTTCGATTGGGCCGCACCTCCGGAAGCATTGTGCAGCAGCCCCGCGGCGCCGGTGGCTTTGGTTACGACTCGCACTTTCTGAGTCAGGAGCTGGGCCAGACATTCGCGGAGGCGTCGGAGTCGGACAGGGCCCGCGTCGGGCATCGGGGCCGCGCCTTTCGCGAGTTGCTCCGTGCGCTGGGACTGTGAAGGGGCGATACGTTGCAGTTCTGCCAGCACAACCGCTAAGTTGAACCGCTCGGGGCGTAGCGTAGCCTGGTAGCGCGCCTGCTTTGGGAGCAGGAGGCCGCCGGTTCAAATCCGGCCGCCCCGACTTATACGGGACGAGCCCCGCATGCGAGAACGATGCGGGGCTCGTCTTTTGCGCTGTGGGGACGGTCCCGGCGCTCGCGCGCTCGAAACCGCCCTGCGGTACAGGAAATAACCACACAACAGCAGGTGCGTCTGGATGCGTAACGTGGTGCAGATAACCGGGACACTCGAGGCGCTCGTCGCGCTGTGCGACGACGGTACGATGTGGAGCTTCAACCAGGTGCTGCATACCTGGCTGCAACTTCCATCCGTTCCCGGCCAGCCGGACACCGCGCGGCCGCTCGATCCCGACGTTTCGCACGATCGTGTCGCGCTGGAGCGGCAGGAGCGAACGCAGCAGGATCGCCGCGAGCGATTCGAAGGGCGGTCCTAGGGATCCGGGGGCGATTCCAAACGCAGGATACCGACGAGTAACGTCGGATGCCGTCGGAGCTTCGAATTTCCGGTCTATCGCACTTCCATTTTTCGCGCTTGTCTGCCAAATTGGGAGGCTGTCCGGCGCCAGTAGCTCAGTTGGATAGAGCGGCAGCCTTCTAAGCTGCAGGTCGGGGGTTCGATCCCCTCCTGGCGCACCACCTGGTAGAGCACGAGCGAGAGCTGGCACGCGGTGAGCCCGCTCGTTTCGGCAGGCCGGTGCTGGTTCGGACGGGGAAGTTGTAGGAAGCCTCCTTAGCTCAATTGGTTAGAGCAACTGACTCTTAATCAGTAGGTTCTCGGTTCGATTCCGAGAGGGGGCATGTGCGGCGCTCGACCCTGGCTGGCCAGGTGTGCAGCGCGGGGAGTTGCGTTGGTTTGGAAGACTCGAAAAAAGATCGTTATCGGGGGTTCCTTTCGGTGGTCACGGCGGTTAGGATGCTCATCCCGCCGGGTATGGCGGGTTTGATGCAATGATTGAACAGGCGACAACGAGAATGGAACACTGGCGTTACTTGAGTGTTTCATGTCGGCTCTCTTGGCGCGGCGCTGGACGGAAAACCCGCTCGGCGCGACGCCAAAAAAGTTGGTTTCAGCCCTTGCGAAACCGGGGCGGAAACAGTAAGTTGAAAGGCTGCCACTGAAAACGTGGCGAAATAACGCTGATTGAAAATTGAAATTGAGATGGATGAATGTGCGAGGCTGACTCATTGATCCGAGGCCATTCAGGGCTTCGGGGAGAGTTTAGACCTGAATATTCAAAAAAAGTGATTCCGGACGTGGTAGCCTACGGGCTTAAATGTCCGTAGATGGCCGCGTTCGGGAAGAGCAATCGAATTTCTCTATTGGAGAGTTTGATCCTGGCTCAGGACGAACGCTGGCGGCGTGCATAACACATGCAAGTCACGGGGGTCAGTAGCAATACTGGTAACCGGCGAACGGGTGCGTAACACGTAAGCGACCTACCTCGATGTGGGGCATAGCCGGCCTAACGGCCGGGTAATTCCGCATGTGATCCTTGAGGGGCATATCTCGGGGATGAAACCAGTAATGGGCATTGAGAGGGGCTTGCGGCCTATCAGCTTGTTGGCGGGGTAACGGCTCACCAAGGCGACGACGGGTAGCTGGTCTGAGAGGATGGCCAGCCACATTGGGACTGAGCTACGGCCCAGACTCCTACGGGAGGCAGCAGTGGGGAATATTGCGCAATGGCCTAACGGCTGACGCAGCGACGCCGCGTGGGGGATGACGCTTTTCGGAGTGTAAACTCCTGTTGCCCGGGACGAATCCCTCTTTTGTAGAGGTTGACGGTACCGGGTGAGGAAGCACCGGCTAACTCCGTGCCAGCAGCCGCGGTAATACGGGGGGTGCAAGCGTTGTCCGGAATCACTGGGCGTAAAGGGCGCGTAGGTGGCTCTGTAAGTTTGCGGTGAAAGCCCGGGGCTCAACCCCGGGTCTGCCGTGAATACTGCAAGGCTTGAGTAGTGTAGAGGCAGGTAGAATATCGGGTGTAGCGGTGGAATGCGTAGAGATCCGATAGAAGACCGGTGGCGAAGGCGGCCTGCTGGGCACTAACTGACACTGAGGCGCGACAGCGTGGGGAGCAAACAGGATTAGATACCCTGGTAGTCCACGCCGTAAACGATGGGTACTAGGTGCTTGGGGGAGCGACCCCCTGAGTGCCGGCGCTAACGCAGGAAGTACCCCGCCTGGGGAGTACGGCCGCAAGGCTGAAACTCAAAGGAATTGACGGGGGCCCGCACAAGCGGTGGAGCATGTGGTTTAATTCGACGCAACGCGAAGAACCTTACCCAGGCTTGACATGCGCAGGAAGTATGGCAGAAACGCCATGCGCTCTTCGGAGTCTGCGCACAGGTGCTGCATGGCTGTCGTCAGCTCGTGTCGTGAGATGTTGGGTTAAGTCCCGCAACGAGCGCAACCCCCGTTCCTAGTTGCCAGCGAGTAATGTCGGGGACTCTAGGAAGACTGCCGGTGCGAAACCGGAGGAAGGTGGGGATGACGTCAAGTCATCATGGTCCTTACGTCTGGGGCTACACACGTGCTACAATGGGTGCGACAGTAGGGACCGACCCCGCAAGGGTGAGGCAATCCTCAAACGCATCCTCAGTTCGGATTGTGGGCTGCAACTCGCCCACATGAAGCTGGAATCGCTAGTAATCGTGGATCAGCTACGCCACGGTGAATACGTTCCCGGGCCTTGTACACACCGCCCGTCACGCCATGGAAGCTGTGAGCGCCCGAAGTCCGTGTCGGATCCCTGAGCAATCGGGGGCCAAGCGGCCGAAGGCGAGCGTGGTGACTGGGGCGAAGTCGTAACAAGGTAGCCGTAGGGGAACCTGCGGCTGGATCACCTCCTTACCGGAGCGACGAGTAGTAGGGGCAGACAGCAATGTTTGCCGGTTATGAAAGTCCTCAATGGAAGTCGACGGCCTCACACATTCATCTATCTCAATCTCAATTCTTTATTTTTTGCGCCGCTCCCGCGCTAACCGGGAGCTCGCTTTTTGACAACGGAAGTCAGTAGTGATTGTGGGATAACGAATCTACATTGTGATTCAATTTCGTCTTAAACAACGATTGCATCACTCGTAAGATCGCGCGTATTGAAACAGGCCCCAGGGCCTGTTTCTGAAGTTTTCTGCTTGACATCTAATGGCGTCAAGCGAAAGAAAGCGTATGGAGGATGCCTGGGCACACAGAGGCGATGAAGGCCGCGATAAGCTGCGATAAGCCGGGGCGAGGAGCACATATCCGTTGAACCCCGGATTGCCGAATGGGGAAACCCGGCCGTCAGTGATGACGGTCACTCCTTAGGGAGAGCGAACGCTGGGAACTGAAACATCTAAGTACCGGCAGGAAAGAGAAATCAACCGAGATGTCCTGAGTAGCGGCGAGCGAAACGGACTTAGCCCAAACCGAAACCCCTTGGGGTTTCGGGGTTGTAGGACTTGCACACGCCTTATCTGAATGACAGCGGAAGTCGCCTGGAATGGCGCGCCATAGACGGTGACAGCCCGGTACGTGAAGTCTGCGACGATAGGGTAGCAATGTTCCTGAGTAGCGCCCGAATGCCGAGGAATCGGGCGTGAATCCGGGGGGACCACCCTCCAAGGCTAAAGACTCCTGTGTGACCGATAGTGGACGAGTACCGTGAGGGACAGGTGAAAAGCACCCCAGTGCGGGGAGTGAAATAGTTCCTGAAACCATACGCTTACAAGCGGTAGGAGGTTGGTACAGTGCAAACTGTATACGACTGACTGCGTGCCTTTTGCATTATGATCCGGCGAGTTACTCCTCTGGAGCGCGGCTAAGTGTCTATGGCACGGAGCCACAGCGAAAGCGAGTCCTGTAACGAGGGCGAGTAAAGTTCCAGGGGGTAGACCCGAAGCCAGGGCGATCTACCCATGTGCAGGGTGAAGCTCAGGTAACACTGAGTGGAGGCCCGAACCGGTACGGGTTGAAAACCGTTCGGATGACGTGTGGGTAGGGGTGAAAGGCCAATCAAGCCTGGAGATAGCTGGTTCTCTCCGAAATCTATTGAGGTAGAGCCTCGAGGAATTGTTAGCAGCAGGTAGAGCGACTGGATGGGTGCGGGCCGACATAAGTTGGTACCAAGCCCAACCAAACTCCGAATGGCTGTCTAATGTATCTCGGGAGGCAGTCACCGAGCGATAATGTCCGGTGGCGAGAGGGAAAGAACCCAGAGCCACAGCTAAGGCCCCAAAGTGGCCGCTAAGTATAGCGAAGGATGTGCATTTGCATTGACAACTGGGAGGTTGGCTTAGAAGCAGCCATTCCTTCAAAGAGTGCGTAATAGCTCACCAGTCCAGCGAGTGTGCGCCGAGAATGGTCGGGATTAAGCGGCCCGCCGAAGCTTGGCCTTCATACTATGTATGAGGGGTAGGAGAGCGTTCCCATCTGCAGTGAAGCGGTCGTGGAAACGAGCCGTGGAGCGTTGGGAAGTGAGGATGCCGGAATGAGTACGCGCAAATCAAAGTGAAAACCTTTGACACCGAAAACCCAAGGATTCCTGCGCCATGGCAATCAGCGCAGGGTGAGGCGGACCCTAAGGCGAGGCCCCAGAGGCGTAGCCGATGGATAGCAGGTTAAAATTCCTGCCCCGTCCAACACACGTTATTACCCTACCAGGGACCGTGGAACGAAGTGGCAGCGGTCATGTGGATCGACCGTACGTGCGCGTAGGGAAACCGAGGCGCAACGTCAAGGATGCGGGGCAACCCAATTCCGAGTGCTGTGGAGTCGACATGCAAGAAAAGCTGGCTAGGGGAGTTGGTTGGATGTCCGTACCGTAAACCGACACAGGTGGGTGAGGCGAGTAGCCTAAGGTGAACGAGTGAAACGTGGTCAAGGAACTCGGCATAATGATCCCGTAACTTCGGAATAAGGGATGCCTCGGTTGGTCATCGTATTTACTATGATGGCTACTTGAGGTCGCAGATAATCGGCTCAAGCGACTGTTTAGCAAAAACACAGGTGAGTGCCAAGCCGCACAAGGCGCCGTATACTCACTGACGCCTGCCCGGTGCCGGAAGGTTAAGGGGAGAGGTCAAGACAGCTTGCTGTCTGAAGCCTTAAGCCGAAGCCCCGGTAAACGGCGGCCGTAACTATAACGGTCCTAAGGTAGCGAAATTCCTTGTCGGGTAAGTTCCGACCTGCACGAATGGCGTAACGACTTGAGCACTGTCTCGACCACGTGCTCGGCGAAATTGCAGTCT
>JBBRBY010000006.1:0-75745 GCA_038205315.1 Gemmatimonadales bacterium
TACGTAACGTCTTCCGCGGGTGGCTCCCACCACCCTGGGTGAGAGTCAGCGCGAACAGCGTTACACAATCAGTAACCCCCACAAACCGCGCGGCGCCCCCGCTTGTGGGGGCCCGCGCCTCTTATCAAACGACAGTTGCTCCCGTAGGAATTACGGCGTTATCGGAAACGGCGCGTCGCGAAATACTTCCGCTTCGGTCTTGTACCTGCCCTGATGCTGCTGCTGTACGGGCATTGGCCGGCGGGACTGCGCGGCGTTGTCGTTTGCCGGCGCCTGGATTTCCGGCGTCGCGGCAACCGTAGCGGCCGGCGGAGGCGTTACTGCCCGGGTCGCGACCTGCGCCGGAGGCGGTGCAACCTGCGACACGCGCGGAACCGGCTGGCGGCGTGACGGCATTGGTGCGAGCCGCGCGTCCGGCACACGTTCCACAGCCGAGACGACATCGCGATTGCCGGATGTGGGCGCAAGCGTAAGTGCGGGCGCGGACGAGGCTGCGTCGAGATCGCGGTTCAAGTCGCCCGAAGCCGTCGCGGGCTTGTTGCACGCGACCATGACAACAGCGGTCGCCATCGCCATTCCGGTAACACAAGCCAAGCGTCGTGTCTTCACTCCCCCTCCACAGATTGTGACTATCAAAGCTACATCCTTTATACACCGGTCCGGTTCCGTTGAGCCGCACGGGGTTGTCGGAAAACTAGAACGACCGTTCGACAAGCGATGCATTTTCGAGTTTCACGTTTCAAACGCGGTCTGTGCCCGCTTTGTGCAAAGGAGTACTAGTGGCCTAACCGCAACCAAGGGCATCAGCGAGTGGACACGTTTCTAGGACGAGCACTGACCGACGCGGCGACCGGGCTGCCGAACTTCCCGTACTTCCAGATCATTCAGAACTGGGAGGAGCGGCGGGCCCGCCGGCGCAAGACACTCGTTCGCGTTGTTCGAGTGGCCGTCACGGGCGGCGGCACGGGCGCGCGCAGGGCGTTGCTCTGGCGCATGTGCCAGGAGCTCCGCACGTCCGACCTGATTGCGTCCGAGGGGCGAGACCTGTTTCACATTCTCCTCACCAGTCCGGACGCTGAAAACGCCGATGCGATCGCGGATCGGGTGCAGCAGCTGGGGACGTCACTGGGTGGAACCCATGAGGATGCCGGGGAAGCTCTCGCGCTACTCACCGAGATACGCATTCCGCCGGAGCTAGTGGCCGAGAAGGGGCCGTGCGATCCGTGCGAGGACCACGAGCTCACGCGGGACGCACTCGGCAGCCTTTCGGCGGGAACGGAGTAGAACACGGGGTGGCCGGTTCGGTTCTGGCGGGAAACCATGACGCCAGAGCATCTTTGCTCAGTAGGCCGGCCGATTGACGTCGTACTCCAACACCGAGAGAACATTCATGCGCATCAAGCCTGCGTTGGCGTTAGCCGCGATGATCGTCGCGCCCTTGGGCGCCATCCACGCACAGACACTGGAAACCATACTGTCCAAGTACGTCGCGGCTCGCGGCGGAAAGGCAAAGCTCGTGGCCGTGCAGAGCGAGCGCACGCATGCGCACATCGCGATCGGCCAGGCGACGGGCACCATCGTCATTGACCAGGCACGGCCCGGATTGCTGAGAATGGACATGATGGTGAACGGGAGCCATTACGCTCGAGGCTTTGACGGAAGCAAGGCCTGGCAGGCACTCATCGCCGACACTGGCGGCGTACAGCTCATGCCGCAGCTCGACACGCGAAACTTTGCGATCGAGGCTGACTTCGACGGACCGCTGGTGGATGCAGCGGCCGGAAAAAACAAGCTGGCGCTGATGGGTCGCGCGATGATGGACGGAAGCAATACATACAAGGTGCAGGTGATACTGAATGGCGGTGGCGGATACGTGGACTATTACTACCTGGATCCGTCGACTTACCTTCCCGTTGTGTGGGAAGGAACTCGGCTCGTGAACGGACAGATGCTGCAGTTCACGACCCACTTCAGGACGTACAAGGCATTTGGCGGACTCCAGTTTCCAGTGAAGGTGGAGACAACCACGAACGGAACACCGCCGCAGACCACGCTCATCGACAGTGTTGAGATAAATCCGAAATTGGATCCCGCTGAATTCAAGCCACCAGTGTTCGCTAAGCGTCGCCCCCGGTAGCGCACGCGCCAGGCGGCAGCATCAGGCCAGAGACGCCTGGGTGTGTCATGAAGCTGTAATCACTGTGAAGCTGCGCCGTCGCGGCGCAAGTCTTTGGAAATTGATCGCCATATTTATCGTTTGCACCCTTTTGATACTCCGGCCATGACGCTGCACGCCAACCCAGCAGAAACATTCCGCCAGTTGTCCCGGATCGCCGTGGCGATGGCGGTACTGCTCATGGCGCGTCCGGCGCTGGCACAATCGGATGAGGGAATCGCGGTTGGTGCACCGGCACCTGCCGTCGTCGTGACGGATGGCGCGGGGCATTCGGTTACGCTCGCGCCGACAATCGGCACGCCGATGCTCATTGAATTCTGGGCGACGTGGTGCGAGTTCTGTGAGAGGCTGGAGCCGACGATGAAGGCCGTCTACGGCAAGTATGGCAGTCGCGTCACGTTCGCGGCGATCGCGGTGAACGTAAATCAATCACCGAACCGAGTCGCGCGGCACGTGAAGGATCGCGGCCTGGCATATCCCGTGTACTACGACGCCAGCGGAAAGGCGACATCGGCGTACGAGGTGGCGGCGACGTCGTTCGTGGTGATAATAGACAAGCGCGGCAAAGTCGCGTACACGGGCGTGGGTGACAAGCAGAACCTGGACGCGGCAATCCAGCGGGTACTCTGAGTCGTAGATCCTTGATCCTTGCATGACCTTCCGCTCTTCCCACCAGACAACCATCACCGAGTCGGCACAATGAAACATTCCCAGAAAGTCTCCACAGTCGCGGCGGCAATTGCGGCACTTATCGCTGCACTCATCGCTGCACCGGTCCAGACGATGCATGCACAGACCCCGATGTCGGTTTCTGCGACGCCGGCCGCACAACCAGTCGCGCCGGAAGTCGGCACGATGGCGCCGGACTTCACGGCGCAGGGCGCGGACCAGTCGGGGACGCATGCGGTTTCGCTGAGCGCACTTCGCGGTCACGTGGTCGTACTCGCGTTCTATCCCGCCGACCGGTCCAGCGGCTGCACGCACGAGCTCAACAAGTTTCGGGACGAGTATTCCCAGATTTTCGGCACGGACGTGGTGGTGCTGCCCATCTCCGAGGACAGTCTGGGATCGCACGTGAGCTGGGCGAAGGAGGCTCGCTTTCCGTTCACGCTCGTCAGCGACGAGAATGGCCGAATCGCGAACGCCTACGGCTCGATGATGTCGAGCCGGCCGTACGCGAACCGCACGGTTTTCGTTGTCGGCAAGGACGGCCGCATCGTTAGCCGCGACCTCAAGTTCGGAGCGCTGGACCAGCATGCGTACGATGCGTTGACGGAATCGGTGGCGAAGGCCAGAGCGGAATAGGGGCTGGTCGCCGGCGGTCCCGGGAATGTACCTGTTGCAGATCGCCGAGCGGCTGTCGCAGAGTCCCGCGACAGCCATACCGATTCTTTTCATCACGGGCGTGCTGACGAGTCTGACGCCCTGTATCTACCCGATGATTCCCATCACGGCCGCGATCGTGGGTGGCCAGTCGGTCGGGCGAAGCACGCGGCGTGGGATCGCGCTGACGCTGGCCTACGTGCTCGGGCTCTCGCTCGTCTACGCACTTCTCGGATTGCTCGCGGGTATGACGCGCACGCTGTTCGGCACCGTGAGCGCGAGTCCCTGGGCCGCGATCATTACCGGCAACCTGCTGCTGCTGTTCGGGCTGTGGATGCTGGACGCGATACCTGTACGGATTCCGTCAGCGCCCCTGGGCGGGCGAGCAAACTCGGTCTCGTCGCTGGGGAGTGCGTTCGTGTTGGGGTGCGCGTCGGGACTCGTCGCGGCGCCGTGCTCAGCTCCCGTCCTCGGTGCGGTGTTAACGTGGGTCTCGGTCACGAGGAGTGCACTGCTCGGGTTTGTCTACCTCTTCGTATTCTCGCTCGGTATGTGCGCGCTACTCGTGGTAGTGGGAGTATTCGGCGCATCGTTCGCGCGGTTGCCGCGATCTGGGACCTGGATGGTGTGGGTCAAGCGCCTGCTGGCACTCGTCATGATCGGAGCCGCCGAATATTACTTCGTGCATGCTGGGCTGACCATGTAGCACACGTCGTAGCACACGTCACTGGCGGCGCGGCACCTGGCAATGGGAAACGTCAGCGTGCCGAGTGCGGTAGCGACGGCGGCGGATGGAATGCACGGTGACCACGTGTGTCGTAGGGCACGTCGAGAGGCGCCCCACCATCTGCCCAGTCCTGCGTTTTTCCCGGTGAGTCTGGTCGTGCGTGCGTCAATACGAACGCAGCCACATCGAACGATTGCTGGTCATTCAGCACTCCCGCGGAATCGAATGGCATGTTATGGCGGATGAAAGTGGCCGCGCGCTCGAGTCGTGCAAGCGATGCTCCAATCGAGTAAGAGCGCGGCCCCCACAACGGCGTCGCTGGCGGTATTCCCTGACCGTCGGCACCGTGGCAGCGTGCACAGCGTGCCGAGAAGATAGTCGCGCCGCGGGACGGGTTGCCAGCGAGCATTGCCAACTTCGGAAGCCCTTCGCCCGGCACGTGTGATCCCACGGCAACGTTTCGCGACATGACGGCCAGGTAAATGATGATCGCGTTCATCTGATCGCCGTCTACAGGAATGCTCCTGCCAGCGAGACTACGGTTGAAGCAGTTGTTGACACGATCCTGGATGGAGATGACACGATCGTCGCGTGTCGTGTAGTTGGGATACCGCACGTACGCACCGGTCAGCGGTACGGCGTTTGGGCGTCGCCCCTGATCCAGATGGCAGCTGAAGCAGCGCAGGTCCGCGCCAACGTAGGCGGGCATGCTGTCGCGCGTCGCCGACAGGATCGCGAGGCCTCGTCGCGCCGCAGCGCCGGCGGGGCCATCAGGAAAAACAACGGGAAAAACAACGGAGTCTGACGCTACGACTGCGGTATCAACGGCCGCTTGAGGCGTCGCGCTCTTGATATCGTCCTTCTTGCACCCCGCGGCCACGACCCAGACAAGGGCAGCGGCCGTTCGTACACCTCTGGACGTTCTGATGTATGCCATGTCCTCTCGCCGGAGTCGGTGTACGCCGTCCGAAAAAAACTACTCTGCTCAGCCGTAACGCGTTACCGCTCGACCCTGGCCGGAATTGCATGGCGGAGCGAGGCCGGTGCCCTTGACCTGAATTAACCAAGGGTATAAACTGAACTTAACCAAGGTTAAATCCGCAGCTCCTGCAGTCATAAATGCTCTCCCCGTCCGTTGAAGACTATATAAAGGCGATCTACAAGACCCGCAGCGCGTCCCGCGGCGTCGCCACCCAGGACCTCGCGGTCCGGCTGGGGGTCAGTGCCCCAGCCGTCAGCAAGATGATGCGGCGGTTGTCGGAACTCCGGCTCATCACCCATGCTCCGTACCAGAGCGTCGAGCTTACGCCATCCGGCGAGAAGATGGCGCTCGAGATCATCAGACACCATCGGCTCCTCGAGCTGTATCTGGTAGAGGCGATGGGCTTCACCTGGGACAACGTCCACGAGGAAGCTGAGCGGCTGGAGCACCACATCAGTGAGGAGTTCGAGGACCGGATCGACGAGATCCTGGGCCACCCCAAGGCGTGCCCGCACGGCGATCCCATCCCCTCGCGAACCGGCTCGATCGCGCGCGCCTCCAACCGCTCCCTGGCCAGCCAGAAGCATCCGGAACGGCTCCTTGTCCAGCGCGTGAGCGACGAGGACTCGGATCTGCTGCGCCACTTCAAGTCGCTGGGCGTGGTACCCGGAACTGCCATCGAGTTCGTGCGGCACGAGCCATTCGAGGGACCGTTTGTGCTCCGAATCGGCGGAAAACTCGTACGCCTGACATCACAGGCTGCGCGGGAAGTCTTTGTGGACTCACTGCCCGATCAGGCGGGGGCGGGCCGATGACGATCGCGCCGACAGAGCCGGAGCTGCAGTCGGAGGTGCAGTCGGAGGCGGAGGCGGAAGACAGCGAGGTCAGCAAGCACGGATGGAGACAGACAGGCCTGGAGCGGAGCCTCCCGGAAGTGAACCGGTCAATCAACGTCCCGGGCAGAAAGCATTTCTGGCGGCGTGCTCTGGCTTTCGCGGGCCCCGGATACCTGATCGCGGTGGGCTACATGGACCCGGGCAACTGGGCAACGGACATCACCGGCGGCAGCGTCTACAACTACTCGCTGTTGTCCGTGGTACTCATGGCCAACTTCATCGCGATCTTCCTTCAGGCGCTGTCGGCGAAGCTCGGGATCGTGGCGGAGCGCGACCTGGCGCAGGCGTGTCGTGATGCGTACTCGCGGCCTGTGTCTATCGGGCTGTGGTTGTCAGCCGAGATCGGTATCGTGGCCTGCGACGTCGCAGAGGTGCTCGGCTCGGCAATCGCATTGAATCTTCTCTTCAACCTGCCGCTCGTGTGGGGCGTCGCGCTCACTGCGCTCGACGTCCTCATCGTGCTGGCGCTGCAGCACAAGGGATTCCGGCTCATCGAAGCGTTCGTGATCGTCCTCATTCTCACGATGATGATCATCTTCGGGATTGAGATCTTCTACTCGAGGCCGGACTGGAGCGCGACGATGCGGGGATTCATCCCCACGACCCGGATCGTGAGTGATCCCAAGATGTTGTACATCGCGCTCGGAATTCTCGGTGCGACGGTGATGCCCCACAACCTCTACCTTCATTCTTCAATTGTACAGACACGGCGTCACGGTCGCAGCGTTCGCGATCTGCGCGACGCGCTCCGCTATTCGTACGCGGATTCCACGATTGCGTTGATGCTGGCGCTGTTCGTAAATGCCGCGATCCTGATCGTGGCGGCGGCGACGTTCTATCGTACAGGGCACCACGAGGTGGGTGAGATCCAGGACGCGTACAAGCTCCTCTCCCCGCTGCTTGGCGTAGCGGTCGCAACTCCGTTGTTCGCGGTGGCGCTGCTGGCATCCGGCCAAAATTCGACCCTGACCGGCACACTCGCCGGCCAGATCGTGCTCGAAGGCTTCACGCAGTTCCGCATTCCTCCGTGGCTCCGCCGCATGATCTCCCGCCTGATCGCAATCGTACCGTCCATCTTAGTGGTCGCCTGGTATGGCGACAAGGGAATGGGCGCACTGCTGCTCTTCAGTCAGGTGGTGCTCTCAGCGCAGCTCTCGTTCGCAGTTATCCCGCTGGTCCAGTTCACCAGCGACCGGCGTAAGATGGGCGAGTTCGTCAATGGTCCCGTGACGCGCTACGTGGGCTGGGGTCTCGCCGCCGCAATCGCGGGCCTCAACGCGTATCTTATCGCGACCACGTTCATCTGACGGGGAGAACCTACGAGAACATTCATCATCGGCGCATGTGCAGTCACGTGCGCACAGCTAGCTGGCGCCCAACAGACTACCACCAGCGTTGTGCCCACGACGTTGAGCCTGATGCCGGTGCCCGAAACAGTCACCGTACATACGGGCGCAGTGACGATCGATTCGACTTTTCGAGTATCGATCACGCGGCATCCTGATCCGCGCCTGGTTCGGGCGATATCGCGCATGATCCCGCGACTCGAGCACCGCACCGGCATCGCCATGTCACACGACGTGGGGCACGATTCCGCTTCCGCTACGCTGATCATTGATTGTGAAGGCGCCGGCCAGCCGGTCCAGGGGATCGATGAGGACGAGTCCTATACCATAGAGAGCACGTCTTCCAGGATCAGGCTCCATGCCGCCACGACGGTTGGAGTGATCCGGGGGCTGGAGACGGTGCAGCAACTGGTCGACGCTGACGCGCAGCATTACTTCATTCCGTCCGTGAGCATCACCGATGCTCCGCGATTCCGCTGGCGCGGCCTTTTGATCGACGTGAGCCGGCACTTCGAGCCGGTCTCCGCCGTCGAGCGCACACTGGACGGCATGGCGGCGGTTAAGCTGAATGTTCTGCACTGGCATCTGTCCGATGATCAGGGTATCCGGGTGGAGAGTCGCCGCTACCCGAAGCTTCAGCGCGCCGGATCGGACGGTCTGTACTACACGCAGGCACAGATCCGCGAAGTTGTCGAGTACGCTCGCGACCGCGGAATTCGCGTAGTCCCCGAGTTCGACGTGCCCGGCCACTCGACAGCGTGGTTCGTGGAATATCCGCAGTACGCGAGCGGGCCGGGACCGTACGCCATCGGACGCCACTGGTCCGGATACCCTGGCGTATTCGACCCCACTCGCGCATCCGTCTACAAGTTCATAGACGGATTCATTGGCGAAATGTCGTCGCTGTTTCCCGACGCCTACTGGCACATCGGTGGCGACGAGGTGAATCCGACGCAGTGGAAGCAGAACGCGCGGATCCAGAAGTTCACGCTCGCGCACCATCTCTCCGACAACGCGGCGCTGCAGGCCTACTTCAACCAGCGACTCTCTGCAATCCTGACGCGGCACCACAAGCGGATGATCGGTTGGGACGAGATTCTCCATCCCGATCTTCCCCGAACCACCGTTGTACAATCCTGGCGCGGCACAAGGTATCTCGGGCAGGCGGTCTCACAGGGATTCAGCGGGATTCTTTCCGCGCCTTACTATCTGGATGCAATGAAGTCCGCCGAGACGCAATACCTCGCGGACCCTCTCGCGGGTGACAGTACGCTCACCGCCGAGCAGTCCGCGCGCGTACTCGGCGGAGAGGCGTGCATGTGGGCAGAACTCGTGTCCAACGGAAGCGTCGACTCGCGCATCTGGCCGCGGCTGGCCGCGATCGCCGAACGGTTCTGGTCACCGCAAAATGTGCGTGACGTGGGTGACATGTACCGCCGGCTTGCGATAGAGGACGTACGTCTGGAGCAACTGGGCCTCGGCCAGGAGTCACATAGTGACCGCTTTCTGCGAAGGATCGCGAACGGGCCGGACATCGCGACGCTGGCGCAGCTGCTGCGCTTCGCCGAGCCGGTGACACTGGGCCAGCGCGTTCGCGGCGGGCCTACATTGCAGACAACTCCGCTGGTTCAGATTGTGGACGCAGCGCGTCCGGATCCGCCGGCGCGCTGGCGTATGGAGCAGCTAGCGCACGACGTTGTCGCCGGAGGCGACACTGCTACCGGTGCACGGGACACACTCGTCGCGTGGTTCAGAGAATGGCGTGAGCTGCCGGCGCGGGTTCGCGCCGCCGCGCGCTCGCCGCTCGCACAGGGTGCGATTCCGGCCACCGATGCGCTTTCCAGAGTTGGTGCGATTGGGCTGGCGGCTCTCGAAGCTCGCAAGAGTGGCATGCCTCTGGGAAGAAGCTGGACCGATTCGGCAGTCGTCACACTGCAGGCCGCGGACAAAGCTCAGGGGTTGCTTCACCTCGTGGTCGTTCCGGCCGTGCGCAGCCTGTTGCAGAACTGAGGCGAACAGGATACCTCGGTCGCCAGTAATTTCGGCGGCGATGACGCGAAACGTTACTGCGAGGTCAGCGCTGCTCGTGCGCGCAGCCGCACTGGCGTCCGACAGCCGGTCAGAGTGCTGGCGATACGCTCTGCGAACTCCTCTATCAGGACCGGCTTACGGACCTCCTGAAACGACAGGCCGGAGAGCTTGAGAAGTCTGTCTCTCACGGCGCGCTCGGAGCCCAGGCCGATGACGCGGGCGAGGTTTCTCATCGTGAGGCTCGAGTCCACCAGCAGATCATAATTGCGCAACAGGCTGAGCCCGGTAACGAGACCCGACGCCGACGTGATCCCGGCGGCTCTGAAATTACGAAACAGCGTGCCGCGGGTCACACCGCAGAGCGTCGCGAGGCGGTCCGCGGAATCCACGCGCTGGCTGTGCTCGCTGATCTTTGCGATGCCACGTCTTACCTCGGGTGACATCGCTGCGACCTGGGACTTGAGAGCGCGAAGCAGCAACTGCTCCCGATTCGCACGCGCCTGACGCCGCAGGATCTCGGCGAAAGTCACCGGATCGTCGTTGTACCCGAATGTGACTATCTCGCCCGTACCGAGTTCGCGAAGGAGATCGATCGAGGCTTTCGCGTACTCCGGTGTGAGCTCGATGTAGAGAACAGTGCCAAGGTGCGATCTTGTCAGCGACTCCAGGATCTCGCCTTGCTGATCGATGAGGGTTGGATCCACCAACGCGACATCGGACGAGCCACGCGCAACCGCCTCCATGAACTCTTCTGCCGTCATCCGGAGAACCATCGCGCCAGGCGGTGCGACGGCTGAGCGCGCGCGCGCCTGGAAGGGCGCGCGCAACATCGCCAGCGCCCTCATGCGATGCAGCGCAAGTTGTGCCTCAGATCGGGCGTCGGTGTCGATGTCACCCGTTCAGCTCCCAGGCGCCGGTTCAAGTGTAGTCGCGGCGAAGCGACTTGTCTCGAATTCCGACAAAGTCTCCGCGACTCGTCGCATCCGCGGCGAGAGCACCATACCCGAATCGTTAAAATTCGGAACGTAAGCGGCGCTATCCGGAGTCCATGCCGCAGCCGGTGCTCGCTCGGAAATTTGTCTTGACTTGCGAGCTGCCTCGATCGCGACAATTTCGCGTTCTCCGTCGAAGGCAAGCTGGAACAGCTCGGATCGGTTTGCAAGCTCGGTACTGCGATCCGCCTCCGCCTTCGCCTCTTCCAGTCGTCCGAACCGTCGGAGTCCCTGCGCAGAGAACAGTGCGAACTGCACAGTCTCCCGAACCGGCAGCGGCTCGCTTGCGAGCGCACGCCGGCATGACTCGAACTCATCTTCCGATTCGTGCTGCGCTGCGAGGAACAGGAGATTGATTCTGGCTAGCCTACGTATACGCGGTTCCGGTGCCGCGCGCTCCACCATCCGCAGCGCCGTCGCCGCGAGCGGCGGTGCGCCGTAGTCAGCGAGAAAGTTCGCCAGGTCAACCAGGGTCGAGTATACCAGTTCATCCGCATCGTCGAGGCTCGCCAGCAGCTCGAATGCAATGTGAACGGCTTCCTCGTACTCACCCGCGGCGTTGGCGACACCGGCTATCGCAAGCGTCACGCGAGGCAGAACTGCCGGACAGCTCTTCTTCGCTTTACGCGCCGTTGCCTGCAGAATGGTTCTTGCAGCTGGAAGGTCCCCTCGCATCCAGAGGTTGTTCGCCTCTCCGATGCGCGCCCGCAACGCAATTGCGACGTCACCCGTTTCGAGTCCGAGCTCGTACGCCCGCTGATATGCAATGCGCGACGATTCCCAGTCCGCACACATGCGGGATGCCCTGCCCATCAGCAACCGCGCCTCCGCCGCATACCAGGTTTCACCGTCCAGCTCGGCGTCCAGCCCGACAAGCGAATAGACACTCTCCGCGATCGACCAATCGCCTTCGTCGCCGAGTGCCTGGCCATAAATCAGAAGTGCAGCATACGTAGCCTGTCGGCCGACGCGCACGCTTCCCTCGCTGTCCCAGAATGGAAGCGCCTGAACGATTGCCGCGAGTCCGGAGCGCAATCTGGGTGCGCCGTCGATAGCGGCGATGTCGGCTTCGATGCGCTGAATCGCGTCCTGATGATTGAACGGGTCAAAGCCATTCGACTTTACGCTGTCGTACACCTGCAGCACTGCAAAGCCGGCCGCGGTGCACGCGAAATCGGCGTCGGAGCGCGCGGATGCAAGTCGATTGAGAAACGCGATGTTCACCATTTATGGTTTACCTCTCTCCGGTGGCGGTCCTGCGCGCCACTCTATTGGTCGAATTGCCGCTCAGGAGAACCAGAGCACTACTTCGAGCCGGCTCGGGTTGTTGTGCATTGGCCGTCCGCGGCCGCGATGTATGCGGGGCGTTACGTTCGGTGAGCCGCGCCGCAAGGCGTCTCGCCGCTTCCGACACGGCGAGAGGCTCTGCGCGAAGCTTGCCGCATGTAGTGTCGAGAAGCACCTGCAGTTGCGCGTCGAGCGTGCGCTGAGAGTTGTAGCCGAGCATACTTGCGACGTGATTGAGCGGAGTGCGCGACGTGGTTATCGCGCGGTAGGCAGCAGTAACCCTTGCCGCCTCGACCACGCGCCTGGCCGACACGAATCCGGCGTCGGCGAAATATCGGTCGAGTGAGCGGCGTGCAAGTGCGCTCGCCGCGGCCAGAGCTGTCGGCGTTGCCGGACCATCTCCGTTCCGGAACATCGACTCCACGCGGGTTCGCACACCGGACGGCAGTCTGTTCATGTTTTCTTTGAGCATCGACAGCAGTGCGAGGCCCAGGGTGGAGTCAGGCGCCAGAAGGAGCGCCCGCTCGAGCGCGGATCGTTCGTCGGGCGTGCCCCTGAAGACGAATCGGGCTGATGATCGCTGCGCCAGGATCACGGCGCTTTCGAGTGCGGCGGTCGTGACGGAGCTGAACGCCACGAACGCTCGCGGAAACTCGAGCAGCCGAGCCGCCACGATCTCCGCGAGAGCGGGCGTCAGTAGTGCGGGATCGACCACGAGACACTCGTCGCGCGGTCCCGCCAGCTCCAGGAGCAACTCGCGCGTGTCCAGCAGCACGTCGACGGTCCCATGACCGGACAGTGCAGTGTGAACGCGAGCGACCGCCTGCGGCGACAGTAGAACGGCGTATCTCAATTCAGGTCCGGCTCAGGCGCTTAGAGTTCGACACTATTCCTCGGGCACTTATGGCTAACGGACGTAAGCTAGCGCGGCCGTAACTGTGTCGATATGCGAATTCCGGCCAATAACTGCGAATTCAAGCCAATCCGGCCCGGCACCGGCCGGAACTCCACGACGATTGTCGGAAGGACCGCTTGAATCGGTGCAACAACGCCTCTCTCTCCGCCGCTCTCCGCCGCTCTCCGCCGTCGAGGGCAGGAAGGCAGCGGGTCCGCGCTGCGGAATCAGCGGGCTACGGCGTTTTCGTTTTCGCCTTAGTGCTATCCGGTGCTGTGCCGGTGCTGTCGGACGCCGGGTTCGCGGTGTATGTCGGGGCCGCCGTGGTTGGAACGACGGGGACTGTAGTGCCGCACCGATCCCAGGAGTTGGTTCCGCCACCGCACGGGCTGTCCTGATGTGGCGATGTCGGCTCCGCACATGCGGCTGCCAGCGCCGCGATGACCATGGCCGTACAAGCGACGTATCGTGTAGTCCTGAACACGCTTCGATCTCCAAAGGATGAGGTGTCTCTGCACGTTACCGTCGCACCTTGGCTGGCGATATGCCGATTCGCGCCAAACAGCTGCGATTTTGTGTCATCCGGACCGAAGCCGGTACAGGCCTGCTCGGCGAGTTCCGCGCTGGCTCGCCCGCCGCCGATTTCCAGCCCGCGCATTCGCAGTCTGGTCTGCATAAGGCGTGGATCCGGCCGTTTTCGCGAAATTGGCCAGAAATCGCAGTGAATTGGCTTGAATGCGCACTTGTTGAGTGAGCGTCGCGGCGCAAACATGTTGTCGGCACGGAAACAGCCTGTGGATCGGGGCGCGGCGTGCCGTGTCACTTTCGACAAATCGAGGCGGAATGACGGACAGTGGTGCGGTCATGTCAATCCTCCCACGATTGTTCTCCGCGCTCATTTCACCTCGCATCACACGGAAGACATGCTCGACTCCATTGTTGCTTTCGACGTTCCAATCAGGGTCCGCGAGCTTGAGTTGTCCATCACGCGGCGTCTCCGCGAGACCATCCGCCCGCACATTCAGGACTCCGCCGAGCTGGAACGGGTGACGAGGGACCTTCTGGTGATCTCCAGGGACTTGGCTGGCTCCTTTCAGGCCATCAACAACCGGGCACGCATTCGGGAGGAGCAGACCGTGGAGTAGCCGGACCGGCCAGGTAGCCGCGCCATCTCCTCGTTTTTCCGGCGGACGGGCTGCGCCGGCCCGGGCACCGGCGGGGGCACTGGCGAACGGCCGGCAGGGGACGGGGCACGGAGGATTGCCCTGTGGAACCGTTCGGCATAGACTAGGTAACGTGGGCGCTGTGCCGTTTACCAGGAGTTCCCGAGATGAGCGGGATCGAGTTCCGTAACACGTTTCACGAAATTCAGAGCCCGGGCCTTCCGCCGGCCCCGCGATCAGCGCAACCGCCATCGTCGACGTACGACATCGTCGCACCCTGGGCCGGCCCCACCCACAGCGTCCAGTTCTATGAAGAGGACGCCTTCCTGTCGCTGGCTGCCGCGCGCTGAATACGAAAGGTTTCGTCCCCTGGTAGCGATCCTCGTCGCGCTGCTGGGCGTGGGCCTGCAGGCTTCGGCTCCAGCAGCATCGTCGCACAAATTTCCCGCGCATCAACCGTTCGCTCAGCCATCGCAGCGCAACGCTGAACAGGACAGCACGGTTGTAATCTTGCTCGGTACCGGATTTCCGCGGCCCGACCCTACGGCTTCCGGTCCCGCTACAGCGGTGGTGGTTGGCAGGCGCGTATTTCTGTTCGATGCGGGGCCGGGTGTGATGCGGCAGATCGCTGCCGCGAAGCTGCCGATCAACGGTGTCACCGCACTGTTCATCACCCACCTGCATTCCGATCACACACTCGGCTATCCAGACCTGATCTTCACGACATGGGTGATGGGAAGATCCACGCCGCTCCAGGCTTACGGTCCGCGCGGCCTGCGCGCCATGACCGACCATCTGATCGCCGCGTGGAGCGAGGACGAGGACATCCGCACCAATGGGCTGGAGCACGAAACGCCGCGCGGCTATGCAGTTGATGTGCACGAGGTAGCGCCCGGAGTCGTGTACGACAGCGGCGGCGTCCGCGTGACGGCGATACCGGTGCTACACGGTGACTGGACGGAAGCATTCGGGTATCGGATCGATACTCCAACGCGGAATGTGGTCGTGTCCGGCGACACTCGACCCTGCGCCGCACTTACCGCTGCGGCGCGCGGTGCCGACGTGCTCATCCACGAAGTCTACTCGGCTGAAAAGCTCGTTCCGGAGAAGCGGCCGGGAGGTGAAGACTGGCCGCGATACATGCACGAGTTCCATACTTCGGATGTCGAACTCGGACGAATCGCTGCCGCAGCCGCGCCGAAATTGCTGATACTGACGCACGTGATACGCATGGGAGCGACTGACGCAGAGCTGCTGGCCGGCGTCCGGGCGGGCGGATTCGCGGGGCACGCGGTTGTGGGCCACGATCTGGGGCGATATTGAGCGCCTGAGCGGGCGTGGCAAGAAAATTCGTGAGACCCATGTCGAGCGCGAGTGATCGGCTCCGACTCATCAGTGAAAGCGCCAATGACGGCGCGACAGAACGAGGAGATGACATGAAGTACATGATGATGATGAACGCACCGCGTGGCACGGGAGACTTTCAGATCAACGACTGGTCCCCGGAAGACTTCAAGGTCCACATTGCGTTCATGCACGCCTTCAATAAGGAATTGAAGGAGGCTGGGGAATTCGTGGACGCGCAGGGACTCGCCCCGCCGGGCCAGGCCAAACTCGTGCGCGCAGGCAAGAACGGGGAACTGATCACGGATGGTCCCTTCGCGGAATCCAAGGAGTTTCTCGCTGGCTTCTGGATCATCGATGTCGACAGCGAGGCGCGAGCGGTTCAGCTTGCGGCGAAGGCGTCGGCCGCGCCCGGACCGCGCGGCGTCCCGCTCAACATGGCGATCGAGCTACGGCGCATCATGGACGGTCCTCCGCCGGAGGCGTGACGCGCCGAAGTTCTGACGTCATCACCGGACACCTGCTGCGCGAACTAGCGCCGCGGGTGCTCGGTGCAGTGTCACGCCGCCGCCGCGAGGAGATCGCGGTTGCCGAGCAGCATGGGAATGAGCCATTCGTCGCTCCGGCTGACGACGCGATAGGCGCGGACGCCGACGACTCGCTGTTGCTGCTCTTCATGTGCTGTCATTCATCGTTGACGCCGGCGTCCGCGATCGCGCTCACGCTCCGTGCGCTGGGCGGACTTACGACTTCGGAGATAGCGAGCGCCTTCCTGGTACCTGAGGCAACGATGGCGCAGCGAATCAGTCGCGCGAAGGAGAGCATCAGATTATCGGGAGTCGGCTTCGAGCAGCACCGGAGTCGGCCTGGGCCGACCCGACCTGTCCAGCGAGGCGATACGACTCGTGCGGTTGTTTGGTGCGACTGTGCCCAACGATGGCGAGGTTGCCGGTCTGTTCGCGCTGACGTTGCTCACGGACGCGCGCCGGGCTGCGCGCGAGGGACCGCTTGGCGAGCTCATTCCTCTGGATGAGCAGGATAGGAGTCTGTGGAATGACGGAATGATCGCCGAAGGAATCGCGTTGATCTCCGCCGTGATGACGAACGTAGGGAGTGGGCCGATCGGCCCTTACCGGCTTCAGGCGGCGATCGCCGCGCTGCACGACGAGGCGCCATCGAGCGCCCATACCGACTGGGCGCAGATACTCGAGCCGTATCTGCTGCTCGAGCGAATTTCCGACAATCCCGTGGTGTCGCTGAACCGGGCGGTCGCGTCCGCGATGGTGAACGGCGCCGAGGCTGGTCTGGCCGAGGTCGAGCTGGTTGGCAGCGACCCGCGCATCGCCTGTCACTACAGGCTTGATGCAGTCCGGGCACACCTGCTCGAACGGATTGGCGATGCTGCTGGCGCGATCGCGCATTACCGCGCGGCGACGGATCGTACCGCGAGTATACCGGAGCGAGGATTAGCTGCACGCAAAGGCGGCGCGGTTGCTCCGGTCTCTCGTTACCATAAACATGTGTAGTAAGCAAGTGCCCACTTGCAAAACTGACCCGTAGTCCATTTATTCCACGCCCATGGAAAGGCGCGATGAGCTATTGCGGGCCGCGGCGCGGGTGTATGCGATGCACGGTTATCGAGGATCGACCACTCGCCGGATAGCGGATGAGGCTGGTGTCAACGAGATAACCATATTCAGGCAGTTCGGGACCAAGGATACGCTCATCCACGAGGCGATCGCTTCGTGCGGGCTGGGCGGACCTCTATCCGAACTGCCAAAAGTGCCAGTCGATCCGTATCGCGAGCTCAAGCACTGGGCAGTGAATCTTCGCACACACATCTGCGCGAGCCGTCTCATCATTCGGCGCTGCATGAGCGAGCGAGACGAACACCCGCAGCTGAGCGCCACCGCCAATCGTGGCCCGGTGCGTGCCGCGGCAGAGCTGCAGGCCTACATCGGTCGCCTCAAGGAACATGGATTCATTGATGGTGAGGTGGACGCCAAGGCGGCATCTGCAATGTTCATGGGGACTCTGTTCGCGGACGCGATGGGCCGGGATACGATGCCCGAGATATATCCCAGCCCGCCCGCCGCCGCGGTCGAGCTGTACACCGGTCTGATCCTCGCTGCCATCGGGTTCTCCGCGCAACAACCGGCGAGTGCCCTGTCCACATCAAATTCCCGATGAATCTGCACATGGCCTTCGGTGGCCGCAATACAGAGCGATACGACCTGCTACTTCGCTGCGTCGCCGGACTATTCCTGGCGGCTGGGCTTGCGCCATCTGTCGCGCGCGCGCAGCAGCCTGTCACGCCGGCGGACTCCGCCAATGTCACGCCCGCGCATCCGCTTTCGCTCGATGACGCCGTGCAGATCGCGCAGGCGAAGAGCCAGGTGGTGCGTATCGCGAACAATGCGGTGACACGTGCGCGTGGTGGACAGTATCAGGCTCGCAGCGGGCTGTTCCCGCAACTGAACGCGACAGCGAATTACACGCGTACGCTTGCGTCGCAGTTCTCCAAGGCGTTTTCCGGATCCACCACTCCGCTCCCGGCCGGTCCGACAGGTCCGTGCAATCAGTACCTGTTCAACGGCGATTCGTCGGAGCTTGCGCGAGTCGCAGGACTCGAGAACTACGCGCGCTGCACTGTTGCCGGTCACAGCGCGAGCGGCGCGTCGACGGGCGGAATCGACTTCACCAAGGTGGGGTTCGGCTCCAAGAACGGATATACGCTCGGACTTTCCGGCTCACAGAACCTTTTTACCGGCGGTCGCCTCAGCGGGCTGATCCAGTCGGCCAACGCCGCGCAGCGATCCGCGCGCATCGAGCTCACCGCTCAGCGTGCGCAGTTGCGCCTGGACGTCACGTCCGCCTATTACGATGCGTCGCTGTCGGACAGGCTGCTCGCCATTGCGCAGGCGTCGCTGCAGCAGACGCAGGCGCTGCTCAAACAAACGCAGCTGCAGCAGAAGGTTGGCAACACGAGCGAGTTCGATCTGCTTCGCGCTCAGGTATCGGTGAGCAACCAGCTGCCGGTAGTGATTCAGGCGCAGAGTGCGCGCGAGGTGGCCTACCTCAGACTCAAGCAGCTACTGAACCTGCCGTACGAGCAGCGGCTCTCGCTCACCACTGCTGTCGAGGACTGGACTGCCGCGCCGCCGGGAGTGGACCTCGCGCGGGCGGGCTCGCCCGACACGCTCACGTCGCATCGCGCGACAGTGCGTGAGGCGGACGAAGCGGTAACGGCGCAGAAGGGGCAGGTGAAAGTTGCGCGGTCCGAGCGGATTCCCACGCTCGCGATCTCGACGGCGTACAGCAGAGTTGCGTATCCGAGCTCGGGGCTTCCCTCGCTTGCGGATTTCAGTCCGAACTGGACGGTAACGCTTTCGACATCCTTCCCGATCTTCCTTGGTGGCCGGATCCGCGGTGACGAGCTCATCGCGGAATCGAATCTCAAAGACGCGCAGGCGCGACTCGAGCAGGCGCGTGAGGGGGCGGCACTTGATTCGCGTGTGGCGCTCAACACGCTTACGCAGGCCGAGGCCACGCTCGCGGCGAGCGCGGGGACGGCGGATCAGGCTCAGCGAGCGTATCAGATCGCCGAAGTACGGTTCAGGGAGGGCATCTCGACGCAGCTGGAGCTGAACGACACACGCAACCAGCTGTCGCAGGCACTGGTGAATCGAGCGCGGGCAGCGCGTGATGTGCAGGTCGCGCGCGTCAGGCTCGCGCTGCTCCCCGATCTTCCGGTGCAGACGGCGACAGCGGGCCAGACGAATCTCACGCAGCAACAACAACAACAGCAACAGCAACAGGCTCCGGCGCAGTCCACGCAACCAGCCGGTGCGACGGGCACTGGTACACCATCGGCGGGCGGTACGTCACCGTCAGGCTCCTCGGGCAACAATCAATAACATGCGACGTACTTCGACATACATCCCACTCGTGTGCGTGGCTCTCACGCTGGTCACCGGCTGCAAGCGTCAGGCTGCTCAAGCGGCAGACACGACGCAGCAGCTTGTGGTCGGCACCGAGAACATCACGATCGCGCGCGCGGGATCCGTGACGAACGGGCCCGCCATATCCGGCTCGCTTGACGCGGCGCTTGACGCCACGGTTCGTGCGCAGGTGGCAGGCTCCATCGTCGCGACCAGCGCAGACGTCGGCCAGACTGTCTCGAAGGGTCAGACGCTTGGCCGCATCGACGCGTCGGGGCTGCAGGATGCATATCTCAGCGCCAAGTCCGCGGTGTCTTCGGCGCAGAGCAACTACGCGGTGGCACAACGTAATCTGCAGCGCAGCCAGACGTTGCTGCAGGCGGGGGCGATCGCGCAGCGGGATCTGGAGACTGCGCAGACGCAGGCGTCGAGCGCGGCGGCTGCGCTTGAAGATGCGAAGTCGCGCCTGGCCACGGCGTCAAAGAACTTTGACAACACAAGGATATCGGCACCCTTCAGCGGCATCGTCAGCCAGAAGAGCGTGAGTCCTGGCGACGTGGTGCAACCGGGCGCCGCGTTGTTCACCGTCGTCGATCCGTCAACGATGCGGCTGGTCGCAGCAGTGCCGTCGGATCAGCTCTCGATGGTACGCGTCGGAACCGACGTCACATTTTCCGTCACGGGTTACGGCGGGCGTGATTTTCATGGCACCGTGACGCGAATAAGTCCGTCGGTCGATCCCACCACTCGCCAGGTCCAGATCATCGTGTCGATCCCGAACAGGGGGAACACGCTGATCGCGGGCCTTTACGCGGACGGCAGGATCTCGAGTCGCACACAGCAGGGAATAATCGTTCCGACATCGGCGGTCGATACGCGCATGCAGCGACCCGCGGTCTCGAAGATCGTGGGCGGAAAGGTCTCGCACACGGAGGTCACGCTCGGCATGCGTGATCCGAATGCGGAGACTGTTCAGATCATGAGCGGCGTAACGGCAGGCGATACGCTTCTGGTGGGCGCGGCACAGGGAATCACGCCGGGTACGCCGGTCCGGGTACAGGCGCCGCCCTCAGATGCAACGACGCCGGCCAACAGCGGCAAATAAGGGGCTCACGATGTTCATTTCCGATTTCGCGATCAAGCGGCCCATCGTAACGGTCGTGCTCATGGTTGCGCTCGTAATATTCGGCCTCTTCGCCGCGTTCAGGACCGACGTCGATGAGCTTCCCGACATCCAGCAGCCCATCGTGTTCGTCGCTGTTCCGTATCCTGGAGCGTCACCCGACCAGGTGGAGCGAGAGGTGGTGGACCGCATGGAAGAGGCGTTCCAGGGTCTGAACGGCATCGACCAGATCACCTCGACGTCCACGGATGGATTCGCGCAGATCATCGTGCAGTTCGTGTACTCCAAGCCCAGCGATCAGGCGGCGCAGGACGTTCGCGACGCGATCTCTGGAATCCGTGACAAGCTTCCGGTCGAGATGAAGGAGCCGATCATCAAGAAGTTCGATCCGAACGATCAGCCGATCGTGTCGCTGTCGATGTCGTCGAACACTCTCAAACCCAGCGAGCTCTCGATTCTCGCGGATCCAGGCATCACGCGCCAGATCCAGGGCCTGTCCGGAGTGGCACAGGTGACGCTCTCGGGCAACGTGGACCGGGAGATATCGGTCGCCGTGATACCATCACGATTGAACGCTGCAAAGGTGAGTGTATCCGACGTGGTGAACGCGCTCAACGCGCAGAACCTCGCGGTCCCGGTCGGCATGATCAACGGAGCACTCGAAGAGCGTTCCATAAGACTGCGTGGGCGAATACAGGACGCGCGAGACTTCGCGCAGCTCGTGGTCGCGCAGCGCGGCGGCCAGGTGATCAGACTCGGCGACGTCGCCAACGTTTCGGACGGATCAGCCGAGCAACGGTCGCTGGCACTGTTCAACGGCGTGGAAGGAATCGGTATCGACATCACGAAGTCCAAGGGAACGAGCACCACGCGCGTAAGTGACGAGATCAAGGCGCAGGTGGAACAGATCCGTAAAACACTGCCACCGGGAGTGAAGCTCGACATCGTCCGCGACGCCGGTCCGCGAGTGCGCAACTCCGTGAGGAACGTGGAGGAGGCGCTCGTCGAAGGAGCGATACTCACCGTCATCGTGGTGTTCCTCTTCCTCAACTCGTGGCGCTCGACGGTGATCACGGGCCTGGCGCTGCCGGTTTCGGCGATCTCGTCCTTCATTGCAGTGCACGCATTCGGGTTCACGCTCAACACGATGTCGCTTCTCGGACTTTCACTCGCGATCGGTATTCTGATCGACGACGCGATCGTCGTGCGAGAGAACATCGTTCGGCACATCGAGATGGGAGAGGACCACTTCACGGCGGCGCACACCGGCACCGACGAGATCGGCCTTGCCGTGACTGCGACGACTTTTTCGATCATGGCCGTGTTCGTCCCCATCGCATTCATGGGGGGGATATCCGGGCAGTGGTTCAGGCCGTTCGCACTTACCATCGCTTGCGCGGTGCTCGTGTCGCTGTTCGTTTCATTCTCGCTCGATCCGATGTTGTCCGCCTACTGGCCTGATCCGGCGATCGAGGAGCACCAGCACCGCGGCTGGATCTCGCGCAAGCTGGACACCTTCAACAAGTGGTTCGACCATCAGGCCGATCGGTACAAGGGCGTGATTTCCTGGGCACTGGACCATCGCGCCGACATGGTCGCGATCGCCATCGGCGTGTTCTTCGCGAGCATTCTGATCCCGGCCAAGGGACTCTTCGCGGCGCTCACTCTGCTGGCTGGTGTGCTTGTCATCGTGTGGCTGATGTCACTGAGTCTTCCGGCCACGCGAACCTGGGGCATTCTGAAGGGATTGATGGCGGTCGGAATATTCGTCGGTGCGATGATCGTCGGACTCATGTTGCCGGAGCCGCAGTGGGCCAAGCTCGGCGGCGGCTTCATTCCCGACTCCGACAATTCGGAGCTGAACGTATCGGTCGAGACGCCGCCCGGATCCAACATCGATTACACGCACATCAAGGCCGAGGAGATTGGTCGCATTATACGCACGCACAAGGAAGTCGCGTACACGTACACCACTGTCGGAACCGCGACGGGCTCGGGCGAAGTGGATCAGGCGACCATCTACATCAAGATGGTTCCGAAGGCAGATCGGTCCATCTCGCAGAGCGATCTGAGCACCATGATTCGTGGTGAGATATCTAAGGTAGGCGGCGCAACTGCGTACACCTTCAACAGCAGCTTCGCCGGAAACCAGAAGCAGATCCAGGTTCAGATTCGCGGCAATGACGCGCAGCAGCTGAACGAGGTTGCGGAGAAGATGGAGGCCGAAGTGCGCAAGGTGCCGGGCGCGGCGGACGTTGGACTGTCGACCAAGGGATTGAAGCCGGAGCTCGATGTCCAGTTGAATCGCGGCCTGGCGGGAACGCTTGGCATTACTGTCGGCCAGTTGGCGCAGGCCCTGCGACCGGCGTTCGCCGGAGTCCAGGCTGGAAGCTGGGTGGATCCGACGGGCAAGACGCGCGATGTTACCGTGCGGCTACCGGCCGGATCGCGTGAGCGCGTGACGGATCTGCAGCAGCTGCCCATCACCGTACCATCGTCAACGGGAGCGCCGAGCGGCTCTGGCAAGGCCTCAGCGGTGGCCGTCAACCCCATGAACGCAGGACCGCAGACCATACCGTTGGGTCAGATCGCGACGGTGCGGCTTACCACGGGTCCGGCGCAGATCGATCATCTGGACGAGGACAAGGTGGTGACCGTCGGCGTGAATCCGCAGGGCCGGCCGCTCAGCGAGGTTTCCGCCGACGTCAACAAGGCCATCGCGAAGGTGGCACTGCCTCCGGGAGTCCATCTCTCGCAGGGTGGTCAGGTAAAGGATCAGGCCGAGGTGTTCGGCTCCATAATCTCGGCGCTCGGACTCGCGGTGCTGTTGATGTACCTCATCCTCGTCGTCCAGTTCGGATCGTTCCTGGATCCGCTTGCCATCATGCTGTCGCTGCCACTGTCGCTGATTGGAGTGGTGCTCGCGCTCCTGATCACGGGTGGTACGCTCAACATCATGTCGATGATCGGCGTGATTCTGTTGATGGGAATCGTCGCCAAGAACGCGATTCTACTCGTGGATTTTGCGAAGTGGACGCGCGAATCGAAGAACGTGTCGCTGCGTGAGGCGCTGATCGAGGCTGGGCGTGTGCGACTGCGTCCGATCCTGATGACGACGTTCGCGCTGATCGCCGGCATGATCCCTGTGGCGCTTGGCTATGGCGAGGGCGCCGACTTTCGGGCCCCGCTCGGACGCGCGGTAATCGGCGGCGTGATCACGTCCACATTTCTCACACTCATCGTGATCCCTACATTCTACGAGATCATGGACGAGTGGCGCGAGAATCTTGGACACGCGTTCTCGCGGCGTGGCCAGCAGGCGAAGTCCGGCCAGGAGCCAAAGCACGAGGGCGGGATGGCGCCGCCTCAACCAGCCATGGGCGAGCCGACGGCGTAGATTTCGCCGGGTGAAGTCACCCACGGGCCGCGCGATGCGCGCGGCGCAGGTCGGCATGCTGGTGAACCTGGTCCTCGCGATCATCAAGCTGATCGCGGGGATCGTCGGTCATGCGTACGCGCTGGTCGCGGACGCCGTGGAATCGACGGCCGACATCTTCTCATCGCTCGTGGTTTACGGCGGACTGCGAATTGCGGCGCAGCCGGCGGACGAGGATCATCCGTACGGACACGGCCGCGCCGAAGCGCTGGCCGGCGCTCTGGTCGCGTTGATGTTGATTCTTGCCGCAGTCGGGATCGCGATCGAGGCCGTGCGTGAGATAAGAACGCCGCACCACATCCCGCATGCATGGACACTCGGCGTGCTCGTTGGCGTGATCCTGATCAAGGAAGTGCTCGCACGCAGAGTTTTCCGGATAGGATCGGAAACGGGAAGCACCGCAGTGAAGATGGATGCGCAGCATCATCGCAGTGACGTGATCACATCGACAGCGGCGTTCGTCGGAATCAGCGTCGCCGTGATCGGCGGCCCAGGCTGGGAGCAGGCAGACGACTGGGCCGCGATAATCGCGTCTGGGGTCATCTGCTACAACGGTGTAAAGATGCTCGGGCCCGCCGTGAACGATCTGATGGACCGTGTCCCGGAAGCTGGCGTAGTGGACAGCATTGCGCTGGCGGCGCTGAGTGTGAGCGAAGTGTGCGCGATTGAAAAGCTCAAGGTGCGAAAGGTGGGATTGCAGTACGCAGTGGATCTTCACGTGCAGGCGGATCCGCACATGTCGCTGCACGAAGCGCACATCGTCAGCGGCAAGGTGAAGGGAGCGATTCGCGTTGCGATGCCCGCAGTGGACGGCGTGTTGATCCATATGGAGCCGTACGAGCCCTGAGTGAGCGGGGATGGCTGCGTCTGAAGTCGCGGCGGCATTTCTTACAAAGAGTTGACACCTTCTCCGGTTCGGCGTATCATAGGCGCCAGTGTGGGAGTGAATACCTCACGAGGCTTCGCTGGCGGGAGTAATTCGGTGTTAAGCGCTTCAGGCACGCCTTACTATTATTTAGCGAACGTCTCGACGGTTCCACAGACGCGCCGCGCCGCGTGTCCCGTCCGCCCGCGGCTGGCGACGGTCAACGTTCCCCTGCAATTGATTTCACGGCGCGCGCTGGTTGCAGTTGTTGCAACTGTTGCACCTATTGCAACTCTGCAGTCGAAGCGAGTTCGGAGCACACGATTCCACGCTCGCGAGTGCGGCGCCGCGCGCTCCGAACTCTGCGAGAGCGGCGACATCCATCAAAATAGCGCCACGGCATTCGGAGTTGGGTCGGTTCAGTAGCACGCGCACGATTGCGCTCGAGCAGACTGCGGTTGCCTGTCTCGGCGTCCACCAAAACCTGGTACACCTCGTCATGAAAGCAAGAGTGTTTTTGGTGTTGATGGGATCGGTACTGTTAGCTGCACCGGCATTTGCGCAGCAAAAACAGGTGACCGGCAAGGTGACCGATCAGCAGGGCGCGCCGCTTTCGGGCGTGTCCGTGGTGATCAAGGGCACCAACCGCGGGACATCGACCAACGGCGTCGGAGTGTATTCGCTCCGGACAGCTGCGGGAGACGTGCTGCGGTTCAGATTTCTGGGTACCCTTCCGGTAGAACGAACAGTCGGCGCAGAGAATGTGATAAACGTTCAGCTCGAGCGTACTGCAACGGCGCTCAACTCGGTGGTCGTGACGGCGCTGGGCGAGACCGCGGTGCAGCGATCCATCGGAACGTCGCAGCAGACCGTCTCCGGATCGGCAGTGGCCCAGACGCAGCGCGAAAATTTCGTCAATGGCCTTCAGGGGCGCATTGCAGGCGTGAACGTAACCAGCTCGTCCGGCGTCCCTGGTGCGTCATCGTCAATCACCATTCGAGGCATCAGCTCCATAAGCAGCAGTAATCAGCCGCTCATGATTCTCGATGGACTGCCGATGGACAACAAGACACTCAACACTGCGGTCCTGGCATCCGACGCGCCCGGTTCGGCCACGGCATTCAATAACCGAGGTCTCGACTTCACGAACAGAGCTGCGGATATCAACCCTGAAGACATCGAATCGATAACGGTGCTGAAGGGTCCGGAGGCGGCTGCGCTTTATGGAATTGATGCAGCGAACGGCGCGATCATCATAACGACCAAGCGTGGGAAGGTCGGCGGCGGGCTCGAATACAACAACAGCTTCCGCGTCGAGCATACGGGGAAGGCGCCGGAGATTCAGCGAAAGTACTCGCCGAGCGGAGTGGGAAATACCACGTTTCTCTATTTCGGCGCGCCCTACGCAGACACGACCAAACTCTACGACAACGTCGCTGGCTTCTTTCAGACAGGTTTCACGCAGAAGCATAATCTTTCGTTCAGCGGTGCGTCGCCAGACAACCGCATGAACTATAGGGTGTCGAGCGGTATCACCAGACAGCAGGGCGTGATTCCTGGTGCAGACTACAATAGAACCAACCTGTCCGGGGCGTCGCAGGGCCAAGTCACGAGCTGGCTCAACGCTGATTTGTCGATGATCTACTCGTACGCAACGAACGACCAGTCTTTCAAGGGAGACAACGGGCCGCTGCTCGGCCTGCTAGTCTGGCCATCGACCGACAACGCGAGCGACTATCTGACTCCCGCGGGTTCACGGCGCAGGCTCACGAACCTATCCGCGGCGTCTGAAGTCGACAATCCGTACTTCAGCGTTGCGAGGAATACGAACAAGACCAAGAACAACCGCCTGATTACGAATCTCGGCCTTACGGTGAAGCCATTTTCCTTCGGGAACATTCACACCATCATCGGCACGGACAACTACACCAATCAGAACCAGGTGGTTCGTGATCCGCAGAGCGCGATCGGGCGCACGAACAACGGCATTCTGGACAGAGCGGATGACATTACGCGAAACCTGAACTTACAGACAGTGCTCAATTTCAACAGCCACGCGCTTACGAAGAGCCTTTCGATTAGCGGGCTGGTGGGCAACTCGATATCAGACGCAAGATCGAACGTGGACGCGCTGACCGGCCAGGGCTTTCTGGATCCAAACTTCGTGTCGATCAACAACACGACAAACAAATCCAACCTCACGACGCTCACGCAACGGCGGCTTGTGAGCGGTTATGGTCAGGCGGTGATCGATTACAAGGACTACCTGTACGTCACATTGCAGGGAAGAAACGACTGGACGTCCACGATTCCCGCGGCGAGAAATTCGTTCTTCTATCCCTCGATCACGTCGAGCTTCGTGTTCACCGACGCCTTCCCGAGTCTGCGTCGCTTCATGACGGGCAAGATCAGGGCGGCAATTGCCGAGGTAGGGCGCGACGCGCTGCCGTACTCGTATCGTCCATCGCTCGAAAACAAGACCACCTCGTATGGCGGGTACGGCTACGGTTTCACCGGACCGAACCTGGCACTCAAGCCGGAGTTCGCGAAGTCGCGCGAGATCGGCACCGAGTTGAGCTTCCTGAATGACCGGCTGGGAATCGACGCGACGGTGTACCGGAAGCAGACCAAGGATCAGATCGTTCAGAACATTCGCGGCAGCTACGCCACCGGCTACATCCTCTTCAACCTGAACGGGGCCGACACGAGGAACACCGGTCTCGAGCTTACTGTTCGGGCGGCTCCCGTGCGCCGGACTGACTTCTCGTGGGACGTTCTCGCTAACTTCGACCACGAGCGCGGTATCACACTGGCGCTGCCTCATGCACTGCCGGAGTCCTACGTCTCCGATACGTGGCTGTATGGCAACGTTCGCAGCGGTACCGCACCGGGACTGTCGACGCTCTCGCTGACCGGACTCTTCTACCTGAGAGACACGGTACCCGGCAGGCACTCCCTGCTGATCGATCCCACGTCGGGCCTTCCGTTGCGCTCGAGTGTCTTCGTCGACCGCGGCTACGACAGGCAGCCGGATTACACAGTCGGGCTTACCAACTCGTTCCGGTACAAGCGAGTCTCGCTCAACTTCCTGCTGGATTTCCGAAAGGGCGGCGACGTCTTCGATGCGACCCAGAGCTACCTCACCAACAGAGGTCTCACGCCGGCAACGCTGAACAGAAACCAGCCGCTGATCATACCAGGTGTGTTGAGAGACGGAAAGGAGAACACCGCGAGCCCCACGGTAAACGACATCGTAGTCGTTCCCGCGGTGCAGACATCGTACTACACGAACATGAGCGAGGAGCTGTTCATCCAGAAGAACATCAACTGGGTCAGACTCAGGGACATCACACTGAGCCTGGTGCTTCCCGAGCGGTTCGCGAAGAATGCAAGTGTGTTCGTCACCGGGACGGACCTGTTCCTCATCACCAACTACACGGGGCTCGATCCCATCGTGAACGGAAATTCCGCAGCTGTCGGAGGAGCGGGAGGGGTTGGCATTGACTACGGTAACTTCCCCGTGCCCCGCGGTGTCAACTTCGGGCTCAGGATGGGGTTCTGAACATGAAGAAAATCTTCGCGCTGACACTGGCTGGTGCGCTCGCGGCGCCCGTGGCGTGCAGCAACTATCTGGACGTCAATACCAATCCGAATGCGCCACAGAGTGTCTCGCCCAATCTGTATCTGGCGCCCATGCTGCACTGGATGGTGACGGCGCCGCAATACGACGGCCGATTCGTCGGTCACTACACGCAGGAGTGGGTTTCCACGTCGACAAACTTCAGTCCGGCCCAGACGTGGGGCCGGATGGGCTACGATCCATCGAGTGACAACGGAGCGGAACAGTGGAGAGACGTCTACTGGTCCCTCGGCCAGAACCTGGTGGACATGAACACCAAGGCGCAGGCGGAACAGCGCTGGGATCTGTTGGGTGTCGGTCTGGTCCTCAAGGCGTGGGGTTGGCAGGCGCTCACCGATCTTCATGGTGAGATCATAGTCAAGGAAGCGATCGACCAGTCGCGCTTCAGCTTTGATTACGACAGTCAGCAATACGCGTACTTCGAGGTAGACAGCCTGCTCAAGGCCGCGATTGTGGATCTGCAGCGCAGCGACGGTGCCGTCGATCAGACGTATCTCGCCACGGGCGACAAGATCTACAAGGGTGATCGCACCAAGTGGCTGAAGCTCGCGTACGGGTTGCTCGCACTGAGCCACAATCATTTCACCAACAAGTCGACGTACAACCCCGCGGACGTGATCGCTCTCGTGGACAAATCGTTCGCCAGCAATACAGACGACGCCTTGATGCCGTATCCGGGGATGGATCCCAACGGCGCGGATTTCAACTTCTGGGGCCCTCGTAGGGACAACATCACCCGCTACCGACAGACGCAGTTCATGGTCAATCTGATGAATGGCACGGACTTCGGCGTGGTCGATCCGCGCATGAGCCGAATGCTCGCAGCTTCACCGGATGGACAGTACCGTGGCTTGGATCCAAACGTTCTTGGATTCGGTGCCCTGAGCGCGGCACAGCAGCCGAATAACTTCTACGGCTACCCGGGGATCACGGGTGCAGGCCTTCCAAGCCGTTACATCTTCTCCGACAAGTCCAAGATTCCGCTGATGACGTATTCGCAGCTCCAGTTCATCAAGGCGGAAGCTGCGTATCGTATGGGGGACAAGGCGACGGCCCTCGACGCGTACACCAAGGGAGTGTCGTCGCACATCGATTTTGTGAATGCGCGCAATCAGGACGACAACCAGACCGCCACGCAGATCAGCTCCACGGAGCGAGCCGCATTCCTGGCGTCGCCGCAGATTATCCCGAGCGCTGCCGCTCTGACACTGACTCAGGTCATGTCGCAGAAGTACATCGCGCAGTTTGGCTGGGGACACAACGAGTTATGGATGGACATGCGCCGGTACCACTACACGGACATCGATCCCGCCAGCGGCAGGCAGGTGTACCCCGGCTTCACACCTCCCGCTGTGCTTTACGTCGACAACGGGGGGCAGGTGGTGCAACGCATCCGGCCGCGCTACAACTCTGAATACGTGTGGAATCGGCCGGGTCTGGATGCAGTCGGCGGGCTCGCGCTGAATTATCACACGAAGCCAATGTGGATCACTCTACCATAACTGAGACATGAACCCATACAGACCCATATTGGCGCTGCTTTGTGCAGCAGCGATTGTCTCATGCGGAGACCAGGCAGTCCAGAACATCACCGCTCCCGCCGCGGGCGCGCGCATCAAGTTCTACAACTTCGGTATCAACGATCCGTCAGTGAACTTTTATGCCGACGGGACGAAGATGACTGCCATCAGCTCGACAACCGGAAGCGAGTCGAATCTGGGGACGGCGTACGGCTCGGTCGGCAATGCCGGGATCTATTCGCAGATAACTCCGGGTGCGCACACACTCGCCGGAAAGATCACGGCGGTTACCGACAACGGACTCGCGATCTCTAACCTTCAAACCACCCTGGCCGACGGTAAGTTTTACTCGTATTACATCAGTGGCCCGTACGACCCCGTGGCAAAGACTGCTGATTCATTCATAGTGGAGGACGCGTTCAGCCCTACCATAGACTACACGACAGCCTACGTTCGATTCGTGAATGCGATTCCCAACGCCGCTCCGCTCATCCTGTATGCGAAGATTACGGGTACCGGACTGGAGGCGGCGGTCAGCGCCGCAATCCCTTATAAGTCGGCCGGGACTTTTACCGCGTTACCGGGAACGTTCTATGATCTGAGCGCGCGCTACGCTGGCTCGACTACCAACGCGATAAGCAGGACCGGAGTGGGCTTCGGTGCGGGAGGGGTATACACAATCAGCGCCCGTGGCGATATCACCGTCACCTCCTCGACGGCCGCAAATAGACCAATTCTGGACAATACGGCCAACCGGTAGCTTCATCGCGCAATCGCTCCTGGGGGCTTTGGGTGTTCCTGAACGTACCGAAGCTCAAGAACCATCCTGAATGCTTACGAACGCTCCTGAACGCATCTGGCGTTCAGGAGCGTTGGCGTTGCCAGGTCGTTCCAGTCAGGCGCGGACAAACCGCTGGTGGGCGCGGCCACATCGAGACGGCGATCCCGTCGCATTATATTGTGTCGAGCCATGCCATCACGCGTATTCATGATAGTCGCTGCCACGGTTCTCACCGTCTCCGCCTGTTCGGGCGCGACTGCGACTGGACTGGACCAGATGGTCTACAATGCGACGTATTCCGGCCAGGGCACCCTCCAGCGAGCACCGGGGGGATATTCGACGGCTCCGGTTCAGCAGATCGGCTTCAGCATGACGCTCTCCCAGTTGGGGCAGGACTTCAGCGGCACCTGGACGGCCGTGGTCGCGTCTGATCAATCCACCTACTCCGGGAGCATCACCGGGCGGTCGACTTCGGCTGGGGCGGACTTTACGCTGGTTGAGTCGCCGTGCAGCGGCGCGCTGTACGGATCGTTCACGGTGTCGAGCGCGGGGCAGCTGACGGGAACTTCGAGCGGCCGCGACTGCGCCGCCGGCCCGACGGGCAACAACATCCAGATCACCTTCACCAATTTGGTCAGGCATTAGCTGCCGGGATATCTTCAAGCGATGAACAGCCAACGTTTTCGCCCGTTGGCGGCACTCGCCGCCATCTCCACGATCGTATCACTGACGACGCTCGCCGCCTGCGGCGGGGCCGACGGCCGCGATACGGACCGCACATCGGTCGCCTCGAACGAGCCTGGCAGCGTGATGTACTTCGATTCGACGCAGGCCGTGATTCCTGGAGCGCCCGCGGGGGCAGCCGGAGCGGCAGCCAACGGAGCCGAGCTTTTCACGCGCTGTGCGGCATGCCATCAGGCGAGCGGGCTCGGAGTTCCGGGTGCATATCCACCGCTCGCGGGCTCGGAATGGCTGCTCAACAACGCTGAAGTCCCGATACGCATCGTGCTGCATGGGCTTCAGGGCCCGATCACAGTCAAAAATACCTCGTTCAACAATGCGATGACGCCGTTCGGCGATCAGCTGTCAGACGCGGAGATCGCGGCAATCATTTCGTACGAGCGGTCAAGCTGGGGCAACAGCGCGTCAAAGGTCACGGCAGAGCAGGTGGCGTCCGTGCGCGCGGCAACAAAGTCGCAGACCACGCCCTGGAATCCGAACGATCTCAAGGCGCTGATCGGGGCGAAGTAAGGGCGGCGCTGAGCGTCCGCTCGCTCAGCCACGAACCATTGTCGCCTTCGTTGTGACAAATCCCACATGATGTTTGCGACGTTGGTGGTTCTGGCCCAGGTCACGGTCACCGTTGGCGCGGGGAAGCCGTCCCGGACAGACAGTACGCGTCGCGCGCGGGACCTTGCCAGACAGGACACGATGGCTGTCCGTGCGGATTCGATACGCATTGCACACGATTCCGTCCGTGTCAAGAGACGAGAGGCGCGCCACGTCGTGGCAACGCCCCAGCTGCTCGCGTCTGCATTCAGAGATCCCGCCGCGCGCGATCTCCTGGATCGCGTGCGAGCTGCGCGACTTCAGCAGGATTCGGCGCTCCGGTCCTACGACGCAACCACGTACGAGAGGATTTCCGTCGGCTCGAAGCTGAGCAGCTTCGGCCGTGACAGACTGCTCTTCCGCACTGAGCGTGCGACGCGAATTCGATGGGAGCGCGGCAACGGAGCCGTTGTGGACGTCACCGGTGCAAGATCAGCGCTGCCGATGTTCAAGGGAGCCGGCGACTCCAATGTGGATCTCGGCGCACGCAGCGTTCCCATACCATACTATCCCGGGCGCGAAACGCTCTGGATGGGATCGGGTCTCGCCCGCGCCGACGCGGATGCGAGCGCCATGATTCATCCGCTTGGAAACGGCGCCGAGGCGTACTATACGTACGCCACCGGCGATTCCGTTTCGTTCAATCTCCCGGGCGGAAAGCGTATCCTCGTGCGCGAGCTGCGTGTGCGGCCGCGAGTGACGGCGTGGAATCTCGTGATCGGTTCGCTCTGGTTCGATGTTTCGAGCGGGCAGCTCGTGCGCGCTGTGTTTCGGATGGCCGAGCCGATGGACATGATCTCGGTAGCGAAAGCGGACGACGGTGAGGATCCGAAGAAGGACATGCCGTTCTGGATCAGGCCCATGATCCTTCCAATGACCGGCCAGATAGACGTCATGACCGTGGATTACGGCCTGTATGAAGGCCGCTTCTGGCTTCCGCGCATGCAGACGGTAGAAGGGAAGGGCCGCGCGGGAGTAATGCGGGTCCCGTTCGAGCTGACGCAGAGATTCGACTACGCAAGCGTGAACGCGGACGAAAAGCTGCCGGCGATCCAGGTTGCCGTGAGCGACACGGCGCACGGGGTGGACGCTCGGCGGCTGCGCCGCACCGAGCGCGACAGTGCCTGTGCTGGAGCAGGTGCCGAAAAATATCGAGAGATGCGCCGGCTGGCACACGAGAACACGGTAGCGATGCTCGTGCGCGTGCCGTGTGACACAGCATCGCTCGCGCGATCAGCTACTCTGCCCGCCTCGATATATGACAGACCCGATTCGCTGTTCGGCGACAGGGACGTTGACGCGCTCGTTGCATCGGCGCTTTCGTTGCAGCGTCAGGCCGCCGGCAGTGGCTCCAGCACGCAAGAGCTGCAGTATGGGCTCGCGATGTCGCGTTACAACCGCATCGAGGGCCTTTCTACGGGAATCCGAGTCGACCGTGATATCGGCGGAGGGTACGCGGGACATGCCGGTGCGCGTATCGGGATGGACCTCTCTCCCAACGTCGACATCGGCCTTTCGCGAACGAACGGCCGCGAGACGTACTCGGTGAACGTGTACCGGCGCCTCAACTCGGCGAACGACTGGGCGCGCGATCCGTTCAGCCTGAGCTCGTCGCTATCCGCGCTTCTTTTTGGACACGACGACGGCGTCTATTATCGATCGTGGGGCGCCGAGTTGACACACGAGCAACAGGGCGGACTGGTGGACAGCTGGCGACTGTTTGGAGAGCAGCAGTTCGGTGCGAAAGTCAGCACGCGGTACTCGCTAGCGGGTCGGCTGAGTGGTGGTTATTTCCCGGACAACATCCCGGTCACGCGGGGTACCGTGGTGGGTCTCGCGCTGCGCCGTCGCGGTTCCTTCGGGGAGGACCCTGACGCCTTCCGCGCATTTTCCGACGTTCGGCTCGAGGGCGCTGCGGGAAGCTTCGGCTACGCACGAGTGCTGGAGGACGTGACGTTGATGCGCCCGATCGCCGGTCCGCTCGCAGCTTCACTTACTCTGAGCGGCGGCACATCCGGCGGCTCGGTACCGGTGCAGCGGCTGTGGTATCTGGGCGGTACGTCAACCGTGCGAGGTCAGGATGTGGGAGTAGCAGTTGGTGATGCGTACTGGCTGACCAGGCTGGAATTGGGCCTCGGTGCCGTCTTCGCAAGGCCGGTGGTTTTCGGGGATCTCGGCTGGGCAGGTGATCGGAGCGCATGGACTTCCGGCGCGATTCCGGTGAGCGGGGCAGGTATAGGAGCCTCGTTTCTGGACGGGGTGGTTCGCATGGATCTGGCGGAGGGGATACGGCCCAGGGGCGGGGTGCGAGCAAGCCTGTATCTGGACGCCCGCTTCTAGATAGGTTAACCTCCATAGCTGTATCGGAAGCGCCGCAGGCCCATACTCAGAGGACCGTATCTCCAAAGAAGACCTGATCGAGCTCGAAGGGACCGTCACTGAAGTCCTTCCGAGCACATCGTTCCGCGTGACGCTCGACAACGGAGCCGCAGTGCTGGCGACAATCGCCGGCAAGCTGCGCCGCTTCCGCATCCGCATTCTCGAAGGCGATCGAGTGACGGTCGAGGTTTCGCCGTATGATCTCACGCGTGGCCGGATAACGTACCGCCACAAGGCGTGAGCTGACTCCTCCTCCGTCAGCCTCGCCGAAGGCGGGGATCCCCGGCTGCGCCGAGGATGACGAAGGGAAGGCGACAAGACGTCCCGGCTACGTGCCCGTTTCCTCGGTTGCGCGGAGGATGACGAATAAACGCGCCGAGCCAGTCCTACGGTTCCTGTTCCGTCGGCCTGATCAGCATCTCGTTCACGGCCATACGCCTCGGTCTCGTCACGATGTAAGTGATTGCCTCGGCGATATCGCTGGCCTCCAGTATCTCCATGTTTTCGAATCGCTTCTTGGATTGCTCGCGAATTTCGGGGCGGAGGTGTGTGGTGAGCTCGGTATCGACAGCGCCTGGTTCCACCAGCGCGACGCGAACGTGGCGACGTGCCACTTCCTGCCGCAGCGATTCGCTGAACGCGCCGACTCCGAACTTGGTAAGGTTGTAGACTCCAGAGCCGCTGCGCGCGACCCTTCCCGCGACGGAGCTTATGTTGATCATGTCGGCCACCTTTCTTGGTCCGCTGCTGGCCGCCTCGAGCAGGTGCGGTAGCGCAGCGTGTGCGGTATACATGAGACCGAGCAAGTTGATGTGTACCATGCGCTCCCATTCCTCGAGCGGCGCATTTTCGATCTGGCCGAGCAGCATCACTCCTGCGTTGTTGACGAGTATGTCCAGACCGCCCAGCTCACGTACAGTTGCCTCGACGGCTTCGGTCGCCTGCTTCTGGTCGGTGACGTCCGTTTCATGGACGAGCGCCTTTCCGCCGGCCGACTCGATCTCGCGTGCGAGCTCCGCGAGCCGATCCCCCCGCCGTGCGGCTAGACTGACGGCGGCGCCCGCCGCAGCGAGAGCGCGTGCCGTAGCCGCACCTATCCCGCTGCTCGCCCCCGTGACGAGCGCAACGCTTCCTTGGAGTTTTCCTGACATCGAACTTCCCTGTGGTGAAAACGTTTCTGAGGTTTTGTGATACCGTGCTGTCGCACATGTGTAGCTTCGATGCACGATGGCTGCCAGCGGAATGAATTCTGATCGACGCCACGCGGTGGAGAGATGTGGATTGGTGATACCGTTACACCAGGAATGGGTCTGGGGTTGGGATGAGACTCCTGGAATCGTCTCGATCCACGCGACGGCGGATGGGCGCGCGCTGGTGTGGAGGCGCATGGCGGAGACGGGGGCGCTGATCCGCGAGCCTGTGCGCTTCAGACCGTGGCTGCTTCTCGCGAACGCGGATGACATTCCAGCTGCCGCGTCCGGCGCAGCGGACCGAAACGTCGGGTTGGTACATGGGCTCGAGCACCGCGAGCTGAGCGGGCCTGGCGAGCTTCGGTATCTGGTAAGCGCCGATGACGGACGCGCACTCGTTCGCGCGGTGCTTCGTGCAGCATCCCGACGAACGGGAAAGCGCGTGGGACACCTCGTCGAGCTGGGTCAGGCGAGCGTGCTGTCGCTTCCGCCAGAAGAGCAGTACCTGGTCGCTAGCGGCCGCAGCTATTTTCGCAATCTACCCTTCGACCGACTGCATCGGATGCAGTTCGATCTGGAGACTACCGGGCTCGACGCGCGACGCGACAGGATCTTCATGATCTCGGTGCGCTATCACAGTGGCGACACGGAGGTGCTCGAAGCGGCCGACGGCGGAAGCGATGCGGAAGCGGCGCTCATCAGGACTCTTGTACAACGTGTGCAGGATGCCGATCCCGATGTGATCGAAAATCACAATCTGCAGGGCTTTGATCTTCCGTTCCTTGAAACGCGGGCCAAGAAGCTCGGTGTACGGCTCGATCTCGGCCGCGTGCGCGGATCGGGTCTCACGCAGCGTGCAGCGCGAAGGGGGACGCTCTCCGGCACCTACGCTGGTGATGCGAGTGAACCGCGTCGTATCCGGTTCGTTGCTCCGGGGCGCGAACTCATCGACACGATGGACGCCGTTCGACGACATGACTTCTCGACTCGGGACTTTCCAGGCCATGGCCTGAAGGCGGTCGCGAAGCATCTCGGCGTTGCGTCTCCTGATCGCGAGTACGTGCGAGGGGACCAGATCTACACCACTTATCTCTCCGATCCGGATCGCGTGCGCCGTTACGCGACCGACGACGTGATCGAAGTCGATGCGATCTCCCGGCTGCTAGGCGGCGCGGCTTTCGCGCTCGCCCAGATGGTACCGCGGAGATACGACCGGCTCGCTGACGCAGGCGCAGCCACGGGGGTTATAGATCCACTTATCGTGCGAGCGTACCTGCGAGCGGGCGAGGCGGTGCCAGCGCATCGGGAGAGCGACGGTACGCCGCACAGCGGCGCTGCGCTGCATCTGTTCTCGTCCGGTGTCGCGCAACGCGTGGTGAAGGCCGACGTTGCGAGCCTGTATCCGTCTCTCATGCGGGCGTATCGGATTGGCCCGTCGCGCGACCGACTCGGCGCGCTGCTCGCGCTGGTCGACACGCTCGTGGAGCGAAGGCTCGGGGCAAAGCTGAAGGGTCGCGAAGCCGCGCCCGGATCGGCGGAGCGCTATACACACGAAGCCATGTCTGCGGCGCTCAAGATCGTGGTGAATTCGGCCTACGGGTATCTCGCGGCGGGCGGGCTTACACGTTTCGCCGACATCCACGCGGCGAATGAAGTGACGCGACGCGGGCGCGAGGTGCTTGCGGTCATGTGCCGCGAGCTTGCGGCGCGAGGAGTCACGCTGCTCGAAGCGGACACGGACGGAGTGTATTTCGCTGTGCCGGAATCATGGGAGGAAGCCGATGAGCGCCGCGTCGTCCGCGAGGTCGCGGCGCTGCTACCGCCGCTCGTGCAGCTGGAGTTCGAAGGCCGTTACGCGGCGATGCTGTCGCACGAGCCGAAGAATTATGCGCTGCTCCGGTACGACGGGACTCTGCTGCTGAAGGGAGTCGCCTTCCGTTCAAGTCGATCGGAGCCGTTCGGCGAAGCCTTTCTCCGGCACGCGATACGTAACCTTCTCCTCGGCGACATTGAAGGAGTGCGGAACGTCTATACGACAAGCATCACCGCGCTCAATGCGCGCATGCTGCCGACGTACGACGTGTCGTCGCGAGTAAGACTTACGAAGTCGGCCACGGAGTATCTCGCGACGCGCAGGAAGCGTCGTGAGATACCGTATGAGGCGCTGCTCTCGAGCGGGCGTGACACCTGGACGGTGGGCGAGCGCATTCGTGTGTACAGGAAGCAGAACGGCGAGAGCGCGACGGTTGCGTCCTCGAGGGAGGACGCCGCCGTCGACGATTCACGCGATTACGATTCCGATTACTACGTGCGGCTGCTGCGGTCAAGTTTTGCGGAACGCCTCGCGCAGGCATTCACGCCCGAGGACTTCGCTGTCATGTTCGCCGGCACCGAGCAGTTCTCACTGTTCGATTCGTCGGTGTCGTCGATCCGCTCCATTCTGACGAGGCTCGATCCGCTCGATGCAGGCCGGCAGGCGGACAGCTAGGCAGCGCTGCCGTCCAGGGTGTCCACGTATTCTGTGAAGCGATCGATCGCGCTGTTCCACCCGTGGCTGTGACCGTCGCGCGAGCCGACGGATTCGAATCCGGTCTGTCTCAGTGTGAGGAGCGTCCCTTCACCTTCATCATCGAAGGTGAGAGTCACGAGCGTTTCTTTGTCCGGCTTGCCCTTCTCGTCCACCCAAAAGTGCGTGAACACGAGCTTTCTCCCGGGAACGACTTCGTGATAGACACCGCGCAGGCGATGCCTGGTTCCGTCGGGAGCATGCATGGTGACACGGTACTCGCCACCGTTTCTGAGGTCGGCGGCCCGATCGCTTGTGGTCATTCCCTGTGGTGCGCCCTGCCAGTGCTGGAGATGCTCCGGCCTGGTCCACGCGTCGTAGACAAGCGAGCGTGGCGCGCCGATGATTCGCGTTATCAGCAGCTCGGTTTCGGAAGGGAAGGCCGTAGTCTGATTCTGGGGCGAGTTGCTACGGCTATCCAGCTCGGATTCCCAGAACTGGCGGTACTTCCCGATCCACTCCGCGACTTCCTTGAGAGGTGCAGCCTCGATACGCGCTGGCCTCCACTGGGCCTCGCGGCCGCGAGAGATCAGACCGGCACTCTCGAGCACCTTGAGGTGGCGCGAGATTGCCGGTTGGCTGATTCTGAAAGGCTTGGCCAGCTCCGTCACCGATGCCTCCCCCAGCGCCAGCCGGGCGAGGATCGCACGGCGGGTGGGATCGGCGAGGGCGGCGAAGGTGGAATCGAGGTCGGCGGAGTTGTGACGCATATAAAGATATGGTTATATAGCTTGATTGCTATATATGGGTTTGAGTTGGCTGTGTCAATGGGCGGGACGGATGGCATCACGGAGCGGCGATGGATTGAGATCGGCTAGCGGGAGGTGAGCTGAGGGGCAGGATGCTCCATAACGCCCTCTTGACGCCGGAATGAGACGATTGCACCTTCTTGGACGCGTAACCGTTTTCATGAGCGATCAACCTTCATGAAAACGGTTACATCGGGCCTCAGCCGGAGACGCCGCGAATGGGGGAGAAGGCGACGAGAGTATCGCGGAGCGGCACCGACGCCACGACCATCAAGGACGTCGCGCGCGCAGCCGGTGTGTCGGTCGCCACGGTCTCCCGCGTTCTCAACGGAAGTGCCCCGGTCCTCGAGCCCACGCGCCGCAGGATACTCGACGCCGCGCGGGATCTGCGCTTCACGCCGAATGCGTCCGCCCGCTCTCTCAGCATGCGCCGGACGACAGCGCTCGGCGTCGTTCTTCCTGATCTTCACGGGGAGTTCTTTTCAGAGCTGCTGCGCGGTATCGACCGCGCCGCACAAGCCCACGGGCGGCACGTACTCGTGTCCAGCTCGCACCACGACGCGCGCGGGATGAGCGAGGCGCTGCGTGCGATGCACGGCCGAGTGGACGGGCTTATCGTCATGGCGCCCGATGTACCCGCCGAGGGCCTCGCCGACGCGTTGCCGCATACAATCCCGACCGTGCTCGTGAACTGCGCCGCGATCGGATCGCGTCGGGATCTGCGTGTGGATGAGCTCGCGGTGGACAACTTTGGCGGCGCGGTCGCCATGACCGCGCACCTCGCCTCGCTCGGACACAAACGGATAGGCTTCATCGCTGGCGCCGCACTCAACGAGGACTCGGCTGAGCGTGAGCGTGGGTACGTGGCAACGATGCAGCGACTGGGGCTCGCCGCTCCGACGGAGTATAGGCGGCGCGGCGATTTCACGGAAGAAGGCGGGCACGCAGCGACTGGCCAGTTACTGGACCTTGCCACACCACCCACCGCGATCTTCGCCGCCAACGACATGATGGCGCTTGGGGCGATACTATGTGCGCGCGATCGTGGCCTGAACGTGCCTGCGGATCTCGCAATTGCCGGGTTCGACGATATACCGACCGCGCGGTACGTGACTCCGCCGCTAACGACGGTTCGTGTGGACGTCGAGGCGCTGGGTGAAAGAGCCGCGACGCTGCTCGAGCGACGGATGACCGGCGAGAGCCGCGCCCGGATTTCAGCACATTCAGAACTGGCCACACGCCAGGTGGTTCCGAGCACGTTGATAATTCGTGATTCGTGCGGAAGCAATGCAGCGGGTGTGTCAACCGGAAGTACGTCACCAGATCGCCGCGCTGGGCGTGGCGATCGTTCCACATCGCCCCGAACGCCGCCGGGGAAAAGCAACCCAATCGCGGCCAACCAGGAGCCCGTATCATGATTACCCAGTTAGCCAGCGTGTTCCGCTGGGCACGGCATCGCCGTGTCGGTTCGACAGTACTCGCATTCGTGGCTTCGGCCGCCCTGCTGATCGGCGCGCATACGGCCGACGCGCAGACTTCGTCCGCGTCGGTCAGCGGCTACGTCCGCAACGCGAGCGGCGGACCGGTGAGCGGCGCGGATGTCGCCGTCAGGTCACTCGGCACCAATGCACTTCGCGGAACGAGTACGAACGCCAACGGCTTCTATTTCATAGGCGGGCTCGTGCCAGGTCAGTACGACCTCACCGTCCGCTCGCTCGGCCTCGCACCGCAGACCCGACGTGTGTCGCTGTTCGTGGGACAGACGCTGTCGCTCGACCTGAGTACCACTGCGGTCGCCACGCAGCTGAGCGGGGTGCAGGTCACCGCGGCGGCAGCCGGCGCTGGCGGTGACGTGCGGTCTACGGAGACCGGTATCAACGTTACACAGGCACAGATCAATCAGCTGCCGACGCCAAGCCGCAACTTTTTGGATCTCGCGCAGCTTGCGCCCGGAGTCACGGTCACGCAGGACAGGCTGAACGGAACCGGCAAGACGTTTTCCGCAGGCGCGTTGCCGGCCGACAACATCAACGTCTTCATCGACGGCGCGAGCTACAAGAACGACATCATCAGCGGCGGCGTCGCCGGTCAGGATGCGAGTCGCGGAAACCCGTTCCCGCGTAACGCAGTCCAGGAATTCCGCGTGATCACGAACAACTTCCGGGCGGAGTACCAGAAGGCTTCGAGCGCGATCATCACCGCAGTTACCAAATCGGGTACGAACGAGTGGCACGGCAGTCTGTTCACGGATATCCAGAATCAGAGCCTTGTATCAATCGATACGTTCCAGCGGGCAGCGGGCGCAACCAAGCCCAATTACAAGCGCTACCTGACCGGGATAAGCGCGGGTGGCCCCATCATAAAGGACAAGCTGTTCTTCTTTGGCTCGTACGAGGGCAACTATCAGGATCGTGATGCTCTCACCGTATTCGGCGGCACACCTTCGAAATTTCCGTCCAACGTCCAGCCGTTCAACAACACCGCGCACCAGTCGCCGTTCCGTGAAAACCTCGGCTTCGGGAAGCTTACCTGGCTCGCAAGCAATGCCAACCAGGTGGAGTTCTCAGGGGACATCAGGCATGAGGTGGACACGCGAGGCTTTGGCGGGCAGTTCGGTGATACGTGGCGCGCATACAGCGGTGGGGAGAACCATCGCAACAACGTGTACACCGGCCGAGTGAAGGATACGTACTCCGGCAACGGCTGGACAAATGAAGCACTGTTGGATTATCAGCATTATCTGTGGAACCAGGACCCGATCGACTTCACCACGCCGGCGCAGGTATCATACGGCGAGTACTGGGTCGGCGGCGACGATGCGGCGCAGGCGCTCACGCAAAACCGTCTCTCGCTCCGTGACGACTGGACGTATCACAACTTCCACATGGCTGGCGATCACGTGATCAAGATCGGGGGCAACTACGATCTGACGCGCTACGACATGAACAAGCAGCTGAACGACAATCCAACCTTCGTCTACAACTCGGGCAACAACTACCAGACGCCGGTCCAGGCCATCTATGGATACGGCAACGGTCAGATTAAGCAGAACAACAACCAGTTCGGCGCTTACGCGCAGGATACCTGGAACCCCACGCAGCAGCTGAGATTCGACCTCGGGCTTCGCTGGGACGTGGAGACAGGGATGTTCAACCGAAACTACGTAACGCCGCAGAATGTGCGCGACTCGCTCACGGCTTACGCCAGCAAGCTGTACATACCAATCGATCCGAATCGCTATTTCACCAACGGTACGCAGCGCGGCCTGTTCCTGGGCGGCGTCCAGCCACGCGTCGGCGTGAATTACCTTCTCGACAAGGAAGGGACCACGGCGGTCTTCGCGAGCCTTGGCAAGTTCTACGATCGGCTCGAATACAACGCGACGCTGGATGAGACGTACCGGCGTCAGCATCCGATCTACCGCATCAATTTTGCACCGAATGGAACCGGAGCAAACAACACCTACGCGTGGAATGCGAGCTACTTCAGCCGCTCCGGTCTGAACACGCTCGTCCAGAGCTCCAGGCCGCCAGCGCAGGAAGTGTTCCTGATTCCGAACGATCTGAAGCCGCCCAACTCGAACCAGTGGTCGATTGGCATCCGTCACGATTTCGGCGGCTTCAACGGCTCCGTGACCTATAACGGAACGCGCAGCTACAATGGCTTCAGCTACGAGTGGGCGAACGTCAATTACAATCCGGTAACGAACGACTGCTGCATAGTGTCGAACGTCCCGGCATACCAGAACGTGCTCGTTGGAAACAACAGCGTCCACACCTGGTATGATGCCATGCTGGTACAGCTGAATCGTCCCTATACCCGCACGACGGACAACTGGGGCTGGGGCGGCGGAATCGCCTATACGCTGGCACGGGCTGAGCAGGAAGGCAATGACCTGTTCAGCTTCCCCATGGTGACGGCGTACGGCAATGCCCGTCATCCGACCGCCAATGACCGACGGAACCAGTTCGTGTTCAACTGGATCACTGACATACCGTACGCCTGGGGAATCCAGTTCAGCGGACTCGCCCAGCTTCAGTCGGGCTCACCGTTCAACAAGACGCAATTCGTTCCTCTCCCGAACAACCAGGGTAACCAGCGAGTGATCCTGGGACAGGAACGGACTCCCTGGTTCAAGAACGTGGATCTGCGCTTCCGTAAGGACTTCCTGAATCTGCAGGGAGGAAGGGGCGCGGGTATCACTGCATCAGTGTTCAACGTGTTCAACACGCAAAACCTGGGGTGCTACGACGAGACCTTCGCGAATCCCGGCTCCACAGCGGGCTCGACGGTACCGAACGCTCACTTCGGCAAGGCTGGATGCACGATCAGTGATCCACGCCGTCTGCAGTTTGGCCTGACGCTCGATTACTGATCGAGCGTATAGCGGGTACCGGCGATCAGTCGCCGGTGCCCGCGTGCGAGCTGTTAACCTTCGTTCATGAGCGTGACGCATCTCTCGTGTCGTGCATCGCGTGGTGGCCGCAGCCGCAGCAGCCGCGACGGAGTTGCGCTGCAACTGGCGTGTGCCGTTGTGGCTTTCGCCGCCGTGGCGTGCGCAACTGGCGGCGGAGCCCGATCCACGAGTCGCGAGGATTCGCGCGCTGGAGTCGCACCGCTCGCGCAGCTCACACGCGCCGACAGCGCATTCACGGATACCCTCCAGCAGCGCACGTTCCTTTACTTCTGGGAAACCGCGAACCCGCGGAACGGCCTCGTCCCCGATCGCTGGCCCACGCCATCGTTCTCGAGCGTGGCGGCGGTCGGCTTCGCGCTGACCGCGTATCCAATTGGTGTGGAGCACGGATGGATAACACGTGCGCAGGCACAGCAGCGCGTTCTCACCACTCTGCGCTTCTTCTGGAAAGCTCCGCAGGGTCCGCAGCAGTCAGGCGTCACCGGTTATCACGGCTTCTACTATCACTTCCTGGACATGGAGGGCGGCCAGCGCTTCGAGCACGTGGAGCTCTCCACGGTCGACACGGGACTGCTGCTCGCCGGCGCGCTGTTCTGCCGTCAGTACTTCGATGCACCGAGCGCGGGCGATTCCACGATCCGCGCGCTCGCCGACTCGCTGTACAACAGAGTGGACTGGAACTGGGCCCGTGACGGCGAAAGCACTTTGAGCATGGGCTGGCGCCCCGACTCTGCAATGTATCAGAACGGCCGAGGATTCATCACGACGCACTGGCGCGGCTACGACGAGGGGATGCTGGTGTACCTGCTCGCACTTGGGTCGCCCACGCATCCGATCGGCGCGAATGCGTGGAACGGCTGGACGGCGACCTACCGGTGGGCGGAGTTCGAAGGTGAGAGCTTTGTGCAATTCCCGCCTCTGTTTGGCCATCAGTATTCGCACGTGTGGATAGACTTCCGCGGCATCGCGGATGGTTACATGCGTGAGCGCGGCTCGGATTACTTTCAGAACTCGCGCAAGGCAGTTCTTTCGCAGCAACGCTACGCGATCGCGAATCCCGAAGGATGGCGCGGCTACAACGCGAACACGTGGGGACTCTCGGCCAGTGACGGCCCGCTCGATTCAACCTTCGTTGTGCACGGAAGGACGCGGACGTTTCATACGTACTGGGCGCGCGGTGCCGCCGCGACGGACGTCCGCGACGACGGCACGATTGCACCGACCGCCGTCGGCGGTTCTGTCGCTTTCGCGCCGGAGATCACGATACCGGTCCTCCGTTCAATGCGCATTCGCTTCGGTGACGCGCTCTTCTCGCGGTACGGTTTCGTCGACGCATTCAACCCGACGCTCGATGTCCCCGTATCGCCGCTGCACCATGGATACATCATTCCCGCCGTGGCCTGGTTCGACCGTGACTATCTCGGTATCGACCAGGGACCGATAGTCACGATGATCGAAAACGAACGCAGCGGAATGATCTGGCGCCTGATGCGCAACAATCCGGCCGTGGTGAGAGGGCTCTGCCGCGCGGGCTTTGAGGGTGGATGGCTGCAGCAGCGCTGCGCGCAACCGGAATGAGAGCCCAGCCGTGAGAGCTTCCCCTCGCGGGCTGCGAAGCGTCGCGTGTTCTCTCACGCTGGTCTGGGGCGCGGTCGCGTGTGCGGGTTCGAGCTCGGAAAACACGATCCGTTTCTGGGGACTTGGTCGCGAGGGAGAGGTTGTGCAGTCACTGGTGCCCGAGTTCGAGCGGCGGAATCCCGGCATCCACGTTCGTGTGCAGCAGATCCCGTGGACCGCGGCGCATGAGAAGCTGCTCACATCGTTCGTGGGCGAGGCAACGCCGGACGTGGCACAGCTTGGCAATACATGGGTCCCTGAATTTGCAGAGTTGGGCGCTCTGGAACAGCTCGATGCAGCGCTCAAGGGATCCACTGCGATCACCGCTTCCGCCTATTTCCACGGCATCTGGGCGACGAATGTCGTCAACGGCCGAACTTTCGGAATTCCGTGGTACGTGGACACTCGAGTTCTGTTCTACCGAAAGGATCTCCTGGCGCGCGCAGGATACTCGTCGCCGCCAACTACGTGGGCGGATTGGACGGTAGCACTCGCGCGCATCAAGGCGCTGGGAGAGCCCACCGAATACGGCGTGTTGCTTCCGCTCGACGAGTGGAACCAACCAGTGATATTCGGACTTCAGAATGGTGCGCCGCTGCTCGCCGACGGTGGCAGAAGGGGGGACTTCGAGGATCCACGATTCAGGCAGGCATTCACCTTCTACATCGACCTTTTCAGAAGCGGGCTCGCCCCCAGGGTATCCAACACGCAGATCTCCAACGTTTACCAGGAATTCGCGCGTGGACGGTTCGGCTTTTATCCGAGCGGCCCGTGGAACATCGGCGAGTTCAGACGGCGGATTCCGGCAACCGATCAGGACCGATGGGCGACGACACCGCTGCCAGGGCCGACGGAATCCACGACTGGAATCTCGATGGCCGGTGGAGCGAGTCTCGTCGTTTTCCGGCAGTCCACACACAAGGATGCGGCGTGGAAGTTCGTCGAGTACCTCTCGGAGCCCGCGCAGCAGCTCAAGTTCTATGAGCTGACGGGGGATCTTCCCGCGCGCACCGAGGCGTGGCAGTCGCCGGCGATAGCGAATGATCCCGCGACACGTGCATTCGGATTCGCCCTGCAACGAGCAGTGCCGCTGCCTCAGGTGCCGGAATGGGAGGAGATTGCCCAGCGAGTGTCGCAGTACGCCGAGCAGGCGGCGCGCGGTACGATGTCGATCGACGCCTCGCTGGCGCGGCTGGACAAGGATGTGGATGGGATTCTCGCGAAGCGGCGCTGGATTCTCGATCGGGAAACGCGAGACAGCGTCGCGGCGGCCTCCGCTGGTAGCGGCCAACCCCGATGAAGCGGACGGTAGAGCAGGCTCAGCGACGCGCCGGCTGGATGTTCACGGCACCCGCCCTTTCTCTCATAGCGGTGTTCTTCCTGCTGCCAGTGATTGCGTCACTGGTCCTGAGTATGACGGATTTCGACATCTACGCGATCGCCGATCCGCACAACACTCGTCTGGTGTGGGCGCAGAACTATGTTGCGCTGTTCCACAATCCGCTATTCTGGACGGCGCTCGAGAACACGTTCTACTTTGCGCTCGTCGGCGGACCCCTCACGATCGTCGCGTCCCTCGGCGCCGCCGTGCTCATCAACTCGAAGCTGACTCCGTGGAAGTCGGTGTTCCGCACCATCTATTTCGTCCCGTTCGTCACCACTCTCGTGGCCGTGGCCGTGGTGTGGCGTTACCTGTACCACCCGCGCTACGGCCTACTAAACTATGCGCTCAGCGCGTTCCACGTCGCGCCCATAGACTGGCTCGGCGATCCGCGGTGGGCGATGCCGGCGATAATCCTCATGGCGGTTTGGAAGAACTTCGGCTACAACATGCTCATCTGCATTGCGGGTTTGCAGAGCGTGCCCGAGGAGCTTTACGAGGCGGCGGCTCTGGATGGCGCGACCGCGTGGCAGCGATTCCGTCACGTGACACTGCCGATGCTGCGGCCCACGTTGGTGTTCGTGTCGGTGGTCACCATGATCGGCTACTTCCAGCTCTTCGCCGAGCCGTATGTGATGACGCAGGGCGGACCTCTTCGGAAGACTACGAGCCTGGTGCTGCTGATGTACGAGGAAGGCTTCCGCTGGTGGCGCATGGGTAGCGCCGCGTCGATGGCGTTCGTTCTGTTCGCAATAATCGGTACGGCGTCAGCGGTGCACGCGTGGCGCACGCACAGCCGGAACGTGGCGTGAACGGGCGGATCGGGAATCGGATGTCGCTCGCCCGGGTATTCACCTATCTCGGACTGGCGCTCGGCAGCCTGATCGCGCTCGGACCGCTTTTCTGGATGATTTCCGCGTCAGTTATGGCGACTGGCGAAGCGAGCACGTATCCACCCAGGTTCATTCCGCACGCGATCACATTCGAGCACTACCGCGCGCTGTTCACGAGGCTGAGCGTGGGGCACGCACTGTGGAACAGCATACTCATAGCTGTCTCGGTCACGGTGCTCTCACTGTTCATAAACGCCGCGGCCGGCTACGCGTTCGCCAAGCTACGCTTTCGCGGCCGCGAGCGGACATTCCGATTGTTGACGCTCGGACTGCTCATCCCGACGCAGGTGGCGATGTTCCCGCTGTTCCTGCTTCTCAAGGAGATGCACCTCGTCAATACGTACTGGGGCGTGATTATTCCCGGGCTGGCGAGCATCTTCGGCATATTTCTCGTTCGCCAATACGCGTTGTCGATACCGGACGATCTGCTGGACGCCGCGAGAATGGACGGCGCCAGCGAGATTCGCGTATTCCTGTCGGTCGTACTGCCGGTGATCCGACCGATCCTCGCCACACTTTCGATATGGACGTTCCTCGCGACGTGGAACGACTTCCTCTGGCCACTGGTTGTATTGAGCGACGATCGCCGCTACACGCTGCCGGTTGCGCTTGCAAGCCTGGTCGGTGAGCATGTTCAGGATACGGAGCTGATGATGGCTGGTTCGGTGGTCACGGTGCTCCCGGTACTCCTCGTCTTTCTGGCACTGCAGCGGTATTACATAAGCGGCGTCACGGCTGGCAGCGTCAAGTGACGCGTGCAGCGAGCCAGATTACCGTCGCACTGTGGACCTACCTCTTGGTGACATCGGCCATGGGTGCGCAGCAGCGCTCGCCCTTGGCGGCTGGCACGCCGGTCGTGATCGACGACTTTCGCGATGTCAGTCTCTGGAAGGCAATTCCGTCAGACGGTGTGTCGCTCGCGATTGGATCGGACGCCGGTGACACCGTTCGCGCAATGCGCCTGGATTTCGACTTTCACGGTGGCGGCGGGTATGCGGTCGCTCATCGTGCGGTGTCGCTGGACTTCCCGGCGAACTACGACATTGCTTTTGACGTTCGAGGCGTCGCGCCAAGCGAAAACGTTGAAGTAAAATTCCTTGACGCTACAGGCGAGAACGTATGGTGGGTGAACAGGCGTGACTACACGTTCAGTGATCGCTGGACCCGGTTCACAGTCAAGCGGCGTCAGATATCGTTTGCGTGGGGACCGCGCGGTGGGGGCGAACTGACGCACGCTGCTGCCATGGAGATCTCCATCACGGCGGGCAGCGGCGGGAAGGGAACGGCCTGGATCAGTCCGCTCACGCTGACCCCGCGTGCGCCGATTTCGGCGCATCCTCCCGCCCTCCGCGCATCTGCCAGTTCGACGGCGGCTCATTCTTCGCCTTCGCGCGCAGTGGACACAAGTCCGACGACGGCGTGGTTGAGCGGTCCCGCGCGGCAAGCACTGCTCACGATTGACCTGGGCGCCGAGCGGGAGTTCGGCGGGATCGCTGTGCGGTGGGACAGTTCGGCTCGCGCGCGCGATTACGACGTGATGACCTCCGACGATGGCCGCTTGTGGAAGAAGCTGTACAGCATTCGTGGCGCGACTTCGACGCTGGATCAACTGTACATGCCGGAGTCGGAATCGCGGCTGCTTCGCATTGAGATGCGGTCGCCAACGGGCGACGGCTTTGCCGTCCGTGACGTGCGGGTGATGCCGCTTGCGTGGAGCGAGAGCATCAATTCGTTCTACTTCGCCGCGGCGAAGAGCGCGCCGCGGGGCAACTATCCGCGTTCGTTCACGGACAGCGTGCAGACCTACTGGACCGTGGTTGGCGCGCCATCGTCGGCGCGCACCGCGCTCATGGGAGAGGATGGGGCGGTGGAGATAGGCAAAGGTCAGCTGTCACTCGTCCCGGCGATTCACGTGGATGGGAGGCTGATGACGTGGGCTGATGCGCACGAAACGCAGTCCATGGCGCAGGGCGACCTTCCGATTCCGTCGGTGGATTGGACGCTGCATGGAACCGGCGAACCTGTCTCGCTCCAGACGACAACATTCGTGGCGGGCAGCGGTGACTCGGAGCGGCTGTATGTTCGCTATCGTGTGAGCAATCACGGTACAACGTGCCGCGCGGTCACGCTGTTTGTTGCGCTGCGTCCGTTTCAGGTGAACGGACCATTCCAGTTTCTGAATACGCCGGGGGGCGCGGCGAAGGTCAGCTCCCTGAGATACGAACACGGAGTCGTGCGCGCTGCCTTCGTCGGCGACCCGCTCAGCCGAGCAATTGTTTCGCTCACGCCGCCGTCAGAGTTCGGTGCCACTACGTTCGACATGGGCGGTGTGATGCGGGCACTGCGCTCCGGACGCGTACCCGCTGGTAGGGAATCGTCGGATTCGACCGGACGCGCGGAAGGTGCACTGTCGTACATTCTCGATCTGGGTCCGCGTTCATACCGCGACGCGGTTGTGATGGTGCCGTTCTCGACGCACACTACGCTCGCCCAGATGAACGCGGATTCTGCGGTCGCAGAAGTAAAGTCCGCTCTCCAGGAAACGACGAAAGAGTGGGCGGCGCTGCTCGGCCGGGTGAGCATGCGCGTACCGCCCTCGTATTCGTGGCTCGTACGTACTTTGCGATCCCAGCAGGCCTACATCCTAATCAATCAGGACGGACCGAAGATCCAGCCGGGCTCACGCTCCTACGCGCGCTCGTGGATTCGGGACGGTGCGCTCACTTCGGAAGCATTGCTGCGGACTGGTCACGCCGACCGTGTAAGAGCCTTTCTGGACTGGTACGCACCGTTCCAGTACGCCAACGGCAAGGTGCCCTGCTGCGTGGATCACCGTGGTGCGGATCCTGTCCCCGAACACGACAGCGATGGCGAGTTCCTTTACCTGACTCGGCAGCTCTACCGATACACCGGCGACACGGCGGAGCTCGCCCGTATGTGGCCGCACGTGCAGGTAGCAGTGAGCTACCTGGATTCGTTGCGACATACCGAGCGCGTTCCCGCCAACCAGTCGGCGGAGCGGACACAGTTTTACGGACTGCTGCCGCCGTCCATCAGTCATGAAGGTTACTCCGCGAAGCCGATGCATTCGTACTGGGATGACTTCTGGGCGCTCCGCGGTTTTAGCGACGCGGCAGGGATCGCTTCAATGCTCGGCAAGCCGGACAGTTCGAGCTATGCGGCCATCGCAAGTCAGTTCGGGTCCGATCTCATCGCGTCCATCCGAGCATCGATGCAAGTCCACCACATCGACTTTATCCCCGGTGCGGCCGACCTCGGCGACTTTGACGCAACGTCAACCACGATCGCGCTCGAGCCCGGCGGCGAGCGGAAGGCGCTTCCCGAGCCGGCACTTCAAAACACGTTTGACAGATACTGGAAGAACGCGGCGGCGCGGGCGGCAGGAACAGTGGAGTGGAAGGATTACACGCCCTACGAGCTTCGCACCGTGGGAAGTTTCATTCGGCTCGGTCAGCCCGCGCGGTCCCTCGCGCTGCTTGATTTCTTTCACGAGAGCCAGCGGCCCGCTGCATGGAACGAGTGGGCGGAGGTCGTTCGTCGCGACCCTCGCGCTCCCGGCTTCATTGGCGACATGCCACACACTTGGGTTGGATCCGACTTCATCCGTTCGGTACTCGACATGTTCGTTTATGAGCGTGAAGACGATCGCTCGCTCGTCGTTGGTGCCGGGATTCCCGAAGCATGGGCGCGCACGGAGGGTGGCACCGGTATCTCCGGAGTGCACACCCCGTATGGATCATTGACTCTCGAAGAATCCGTGAGTGGCGACACGGTCCGCGTGAGGATAGCGGGCCTTACGCGTGTTCCTCCAGGTGGAATTCTGTTGCGCGCGCCGTTTCCCTTTCGGGCTACCCATGCGACGGTGAACGGAACTGCCGCGACAATCGCCGACGGTTTCTTGAGAATCAACTCTGTAACGGCTACAGTCGAGCTGTTCAGGTGAAGGAGCCACGTATGCAGCCATCTGTGGATCCCAAACGGGTGTCGCATTCCGGCGCGGCCGCAGCGGTCTTCAATCAAACTGACGTGCGAGCGAGCATGGTGCCGCCGACCCAGGTGCTATCGAACGGTCGCTACACGGTGGTGCTGACAGCAGCCGGTACTGGCTACTCGGCCATCGATGGGTTGGCTATAACGCGCTGGATTCCGGATCGCACACATGATTCGCTCGGAGCATTCGTATATGTGCGCGATGAGGAACACGCTCAAATCTGGTCGGCCGGCCTCGCGCCCGTGGCTACGGAGCCCGTGGAGTACGAAGCCCGTTTCGATTCCGGTTGCGCCGAGCTCACGCGGTTCGACGCCGAGATCGAGACGCGCGTGAGCGTGTGCGTTGCGCCCGACAGCAACGTCGAGTTGCGAAGGATAACGCTGTCCAACCACAGTCCGCTGCCACGCAGGCTTTCCGTCACGGTTTACCTTGAAGCGGTGCTCAACGATCCAGTGGCGGATGCTGGCCACCCAGCATTTTCCAAGCTCTTTGTGCAGACTGAGGCAACCGCCGACGGACTGGGTCTCATCGCATGGCGCCGGCTGCGAAGCGTATCCGACGAGCCGCTGTTCGTCGTAGCGAAGCTGGTGGGGGCTGGCGAGGCAGCCGGCGTGGAGAGTGATCGGGCAGAGTTCATTGGACGCGGCCGGTCGCTCGCGACACCTCGCGCGATGACGCCACACGAAACCCTCTCGGGTTCCGCCGGCAACGTTCTCGATCCCGTGCTGGCAATACGGCGGACTGTCCTGATCCCGCCGGGCCAATCCGAGACCATGCTCTGGCTTATCGGCGCCGGCGCCGATCGGGCGGAAGCCGAGTCCGCAGTCGCCGAGATCGTGAACGGAGGTACGGCGGTGTCGCAGAAAGTATTTGACGCTGCTGCAACCCGAGCGAGCGGGCTCGCCGTGCCGGCGGGCGATTCTGCGCGCTGGTACCGCGCGCTTGGCGCCGCGATGTACGGGTCGGTGGAGCGCGCGCCGCGGTCTCGAGGAAAGGGTGTGGTCGATACCGATGTAGATATCTTCGATGAGGCTCGTGCGCTGATCGCGCCAGGTGGCGACGGAACGCTGGACATGACGACGCAGCCGTTCCGAAAATTCGTACAGGCCCGCGTCGCAGCCGCATCGGCACATTCTCCGCGAGAATCTGGCGACCTGCGATTCTTCAACGGATATGGCGGATTCTCCAGGGATGGGACGGAGTACGTCATCCGCCCGGAATGGACCGATCGCGGGTTGCGGCTTCCACCACAGCCGTGGGTGAACGTCATCGCGAATGAACGAATCGGGTTCATTGCGAGCGACCGTGGGGCCGGTTGCACGTGGTGCGTCAATAGCAGGCTGAATCGGTTGACTCCGTGGTCGAACGATCCCGTGATCGATCCCCAGAATGAAGCGCTATACGTGCGTGACGAGGAATCGGGAAACGCATGGAGTCCCACTCCAGGCCCGCTCGCCGGCACTGGCAGTTACGAGATACGTCATGGCTTCGGCTACACGACGTACGTGCATGAAACGGCGGCGCTTGTCGAGGAGACCACTGTGTTCGTTCCTCGGGAAGACCCGGTCAAGTTGACGAGAGTTCGCATAAGGAACACTGGAGGCGCGCCGCGGCAACTGACCCTGTTTTCCTACGCGCAACTCGTGCTTGGTGGAGTGGCATGGGAGACAGCGCCGCACGTCCGGCCGGAAGTGGGTGACGACGGAGTGATCCGCATTACGAATTCGGATGCCGGAGTTTTCACGTCGCTCGTCGCATTCGCCGCCGCTGCGCCTTCTGATGAAGGATCGACCGTCTCCGCCGGCACCGATCGTCGTGCATTTCTCGGGGCCAACGGCTCCACGGAAGCTCCCGCGGCTCTGCGATCCGACCTGCCGCGTGCTGAAGCCGGCGACGTTAGCGGCGATCATTGCGCGGCGTTCCAGGTGCGGCTGACGATAGCGCCTGGCTCATCGGCCGAGTGCACATTCATGCTCGGCGAGTGCACCAGCAGTTCTGTGGCGGATGAAATCGTGGACAGGTATCGTCAATCGACGGCTGTCGATGCGGCGCTGGAAGGTGTGCGTGAGTTCTGGCGCGAGCTCGTGAGCGGCGTCCAGATCAGCACACCGTCGCCGGCAATCGACCTTATGGTCAACGGATGGTTGGCATACCAGAACCTGAGCTGCCGGATTTGGGGGCGATCGGCGTTCTACCAGTCCGGGGGTGCGTATGGATTCCGCGATCAGCTGCAGGACGCGGCGGCGCTGATCCACCTGGCTCCCGAGCGCACGCGCGAGCAGATACTGCTCCACGCCGCGCATCAGTTCGTGGAAGGTGACGTGCTCCACTGGTGGCATCCGCCGGCGAGCGAGGGAATACGCACACATTTCTCCGACGATTTGCTGTGGCTGCCGTACGTGGTGGCGTATTACGTCGGCGTTACGGGCGATTGGGCTGTTCTGGACGAAGTTGTCCCCTTCGTCACCGGCCCTGAGCTGGAGGGCGATGAGGACGAGATCTTCATGCGCCCCGATACCGGTGTGTCGCCGGCGAGTCTGTACGATCATTGCTGTCTCGTACTGGATCAATCGCTGACGCGCGGAGCTCACGGACTTCCGCTCATGGGCACCGGTGACTGGAACGACGGAATGAACCGGGTGGGTCGCGAGGGGCGAGGCGAGAGCGTGTGGCTGGGTTTCTTCCTGTCCCGCATCCTCGAAGACTTCACTCCCCTCTGTGAGCGGCGCGGCGACGCAGCGCGCGCCGCAAATTACACGGAATTCAACGTCGCGCTCGACGCAGCACTCAACGATGCCGGATGGGATGGCGCGTGGTACCGCCGAGCATACTACGACGACGGTACGCCATTGGGCACGGCGTTGGGTGACGAGTGCAGGATTGACGCGATCGCGCAGTCGTGGGCCATCATCTCGCGTGTTGCAGCCGTGGACCGCGCGACGCGGGCGATGGATGCGATGGAAGCGAACCTTGTCGCCGAGGACGATGGAATAATCAGGCTGCTGACTCCGCCGTTCGATCGGACGACTCACGATCCGGGTTACATCAAGGGATATCTACCCGGCGTGCGCGAGAACGGCGGGCAGTACACTCATGCCGCTCTCTGGGCCGTGAAGGCACTCGCGGAGATGGGGCGGCACGAGCGCGCAGCACGGCTGCTCGAAATGTTGAGCCCGGTGACGCGTGGTGCCACTTCGGACAAGATCGAAGTTTATCAGGCCGAGCCGTACGTCATTGCGGCTGACGTGTACGGCGTTGCGCCGCACATAGGGCGGGGCGGCTGGACGTGGTACACCGGATCTGCGGGCTGGATGTATCGCGTCGCGCTCGAATCGGTGCTGGGGATCGAGGTGCGTGGCGGGCGCACCATGATCGTTCGGCCCTGCATTCCTGATGCGTGGCCCGGTTTCACCGTACGCTACACGCTGCCGGATCGTGTAACTGTGTATGAGATCGTGATAACGCGAACTGGCGCGGACGGCGCGACGACTGCGACGCTGGATGGCGACGCATCACTCGTGAGCCTGGAGAATGGGGACGTCCAATTCGACATCGTTCGCGATGGGTGCAACCATGTCGTGACCGTAGTTCTGGGCGCCGATAGTGGGCCGACTTACACTCAGCGAAATCTCACCGCAGGAGGGCGGCGCCGTGAGTCCTGATGATCTCGGCGTACTCACGTGCGCTGGACTTGAGCGTACGCTCCTGCGTGAGGAAATCGACCGCGATAATGCCGAAGCGTTTCGCGTAGCCCGCGCTCCATTCAAAATTGTCGAGAAGCGACCAGGCATAGTACCCGCGCACGTCCACGCCCGCGGAAATCGCGTTGCGCACCGCGTTGATATGGGCTCGCAAGTATGCGACCCGCTCGGGATCGTCGACGATTCCTTCTCCGTTCGCCGCAGACGGATCGGCAAACGCGGAACCGTTCTCGGTAACGTACACGGGAATGTCACCATATCTGTCGCGGAACCAGACGAGTGTATCAGTCAGGCCCGGGGGATAGACTTCCCAGTCCATTTCCGTGTGGACGTGTTGCGTCTGCCGAACACGGCCCGCGCGGAGCGGAAATTCCGCGGGATCATTCTTCGTGACGGATCTCGTGTAGTAGTTGATGCCGATCCAGTCGACGGGCTGATGGATCAGCTTCATGTCCTGGGCCGAGTGGCGTGGCCATGCTTCACCGAACACCTCAGCCAGCTCGTCCGGGTAGCTGCCATTGAGCGCCGCGTCCAGGAACTGACGGTTCATGTACGCATCGGCGCGAGCGGTCGCCGCGAGATCGGCCGGGCTGTCGCTCACGGGATACTTGGGCTCGATGTTCACCACGAGACCGATACTCCGCGACGCCTCCGCGCGGTAGGCCTGGACGGCCGCTCCGTGCGCGCGCATGAGATTGTGCGCTGCGATCGGTGCCTCGAAGATGTTCCGGTGACCTGGCGCATGGATGCCGTAGAGGTAGCCCGCATCCACTACTACCCACGGTTCGTTCAGCGTGGCCCACATCGGAACGCGGTCGCCAAGGGCGCGGTACATGACAGACGCATAATCCGCGAACCATTCGGCGGAGTCGCGGTTGAGCCAGCCGCCACGATCGTCCAGCGCGGTGGGCAGGTCCCAGTGATAAAGCGTAACATTGGGAGCGATGTCATTCTCGAGCAGCAGATCGACCACGCGATCGTAGTGTGCGATTCCGGCCGCATTCACCGCGCCGGTGCCGTCGGGAATCACGCGGCCCCAAGCGATGCTGAACCGGTAGCTCTGAAGTCCGATCTCGCGCATGATCCTTACGTCGTCGCCGATGAGCCTGTACTGATCGCACGCCACGTCACCGGTGTCACCGTCGTGCGTGAGGCCGGGCGTGTGCGAAAACCGGTGCCAGAAGCTCGGCAGCGCGCCGTCCGCGAATGGCGATCCCTCAACCTGATAGGCCGACGTCGCCGCACCCCAGACAAAGCGGTCGGGGAACCGGTTGGAAGATTCGCTGGAGCTGGTCATAACCTGAGAACCATCCTATGGCACGTGTGACGCTGAACGGTGTGAAAAAAATGTACGACGACGGGACCGTCGCCGTGCATGACGTGAGCCTGGACGTTGCCGACGGCGAGTTCGTCGTGCTGGTCGGGCCGTCCGGCTGCGGCAAGAGCACCACCCTCAGGATGATAGCGGGACTCGAGTCGATCAGCGCCGGCGAGCTGCGAATCGACGACCGGGTGGTGAACGACGTGCCACCCGCGAAGCGCGATATCGCGATGGTATTCCAGAGCTACGCCCTCTATCCGCACATGTCGGTGCGGGACAACATGGGATTCGCGCTGCGCCTGCAGAAACGTCCGAAGAAGGAGATCAGAGAAAAAGTTCAACGTGCCGCCGAGGTACTCGGGCTCGAATCGCTGTTCGACCGCACGCCACGTCAGCTTTCCGGCGGCCAGCGGCAACGCGTCGCGATCGGCCGCGCCCTGGTACGCGAGCCGCGAGTATTCCTGTTCGACGAGCCGCTCTCCAACCTCGACGCCAAGTTGCGCGCGGAGATGCGGCGTGAACTCGCCGCGTTGCATCGCCGGCTGGGCACCACGATGATCTACGTCACGCACGACCAGCTCGAGGCGATGACGCTCGGCGACAGGATCGTGGTAATGAATCAGGGGAACGTCTGCCAGATCGGAATTCCCAGCGATGTGTATGACTCGCCGGTTGACACGTTCGTCGCGACCTTCCTGGGAAGCCCTCCCATGAACCTGCTGCCGGGATCGATTTCGCGGAAAGGCGGAGAGACGCGGTTCTCGCCCGACGCGCAACCGGCGGCGAACGTGACACTCGATCCGGGCGCTGCCGGCGGCGCATCGCGCGTGATACTCGGCGTGCGGCCGGAGCACATCGGCATCGGCGCGGTCGTGCCCGGTGGCGATACCGGTGTGATGTCTGCTACGGTGGAACTGGTGGAACCACTGGGTCACGATCAGCTTGTCCATCTCCGCATGGGAGACGTCGCGCTCATCGCCCGAACAGAGCGGGACAATGGTCCAAAGGCCGACTCTAGCGTTTCGCTACTGGTCGATCCGCATCACGTCCATCTCTTTGACGAAACCACGCGGAAGGCACTCTGACCGAGCGCCTTCCGCGCTGCTCTGACTGGCTTACGCCTCGCTCATGAACGGATAGCGAAAGTCGTGCGGCGGAGAAAACGTTTCCTTGATCGACCGGGCCGAGACCCAGCGGACGAGGTTGAGCTGCGAACCCGCCTTGTCGTTGGTTCCGGAACCGCGGGCGCCCCCGAACGGCTGCTGGCCGACCACCGCTCCGGTCGGCTTGTCGTTTATGTAGAAGTTGCCCGCGCTGTCACGCAGCATGCTCATCGCCGTGCGCACAGCCGACCGGTCCTGCGCGAAGATGGCGCCGGTCAGCGCGTACGGAGACGTCGAATCGACGGTGCGCAGCATGTCCTCGAATTCGCTGTCGCGATAAACGTGTACCGTCACAACGGGCCCGAAGATCTCCTCACAAAGCAGCTTGAACGATGGGTCGCGTGTCTCCACCAGCGTCGGCTCGATGAAGTATCCCGTATCGCCCTTCGCTACACCGCCGTGCACGATCGTCGCGTTTGCTCGTCCGTGCTCCACGTAATCACTGATCTTAGTGAATGCGCGCTTGTCGATCACGGCGCTCATGAAATTGCGGAAATCGGTCGGGTCGCCCATCTGGATCTGGTCCATGATGCCAACCACGCGCTCCTTCACCTGGGGCCAGATGCTCTCCGGGATGTAAACGCGGCTCGCGGCTGAGCATTTCTGTCCCTGAAACTCGAACCCGCCACGCGCGATCGCGACGGCAAGGGCATCGACGTCCGCCGACGCGTGAGCGACGATGAAGTCCTTGCCACCGGTTTCGCCCACGATCCGCGGGTACGAGCGGAACGACGACATGTTGGCGCCAATCGTCTTCCACATGCTGTTGAATACGTTTGTGCTTCCCGTAAAGTGGACGCCGGCCAGGTCGCGGTGTGACAGCAACGCATCGGATACCATCACCGCGTCACCCGGTACGAAGTTGATCACGCCGGGCGGAAGGCCGGCTTCCTCGAGCAGCTTGAAGATGTACCATGCGCTCAGAATCGCGGTCGCGGCTGGCTTCCAGATGACGCTGTTGCCCATCAGCGCGGGAGCAGTCGGCAGATTTCCGGCGATGGACGTGAAGTTGAACGGCGTCACGGCGTAGACGAAACCTTCGAGGCCGCGATAGTCCAGCTGGTTCCACATCGTGTGGTCGCTTATGGGCTGCTGATCGTAAAGCTGCTCCGCGTAAAACGGATTGAAGCGCCAGAAGTCGATAAGCTCACACGCAGCGTCGATCTCCGCCTGAAACGCCGTCTTGGACTGGCCGAGCATCGTGGCCGCGTTGAGGGTCTGGCGATGCGTCGTGGTGAGCAGCTCGGCGGCCTTGAGGAATACAGCGGCCCGATCGCCCCAGGACCAGGAGCTCCAGTCGCGCCGCGCGTCTTCGGAGGCCTTCACGGCCTGCTGGACCATCTCAGGCGTGGCCATGTGCCAGTCGGCGAGTACATGGGCGTGGTCGTGCGGCATCACTGCATGCGACACCTTGCCGCTCCTGAATTCCTTGCCGCCTATCACCACAGGTATCTCAATTCGCTCGGCCGCCATCGACGCCAGGCGCGACTTGAGCTCGGCGCGCTCCGAGGTTCCGGGCGCGTATGACTTCACCGGCTCATTTGCCGGCAGGGGGACTCGTCTGTTGCCGTTGAATGCTGACATGCCTGTAAATTAGCAACTCATGCATCACGGGGACCCCGTCCTTCAACACGTCCGACCGACTCGCGGCGGCGGCAGATACGCGGCCGGCGTCTGGCTTGCGCTCGCGGTAGTTGCAGGCTGTTCCCCGTCGTCCGTGCGGCTCGGCGACATGCATTATCCAGGAACCAGTCGCAGCCTGCCGGAGCAGCCCCTGGCGACCAATCCGAACGGGGCCTGCCCGGGCTCGCTGAGGACCGTGCGGTCCGGCCCGGATATCTATGGGGCGTGGTGGGAAGTTCGTGACGACAGCAGTGCTGCCCTCATGGCGGGACGTTCCACGGACGGTGGACGGTCATGGAGCATTGTTCAGCCAGCAGACACGCTCGATAGGTCGCGAAGGGGATGCGCGCGGCCCGCGCCTGCGATCGATGCGGACAGCAGCACCAACTACGTGGATCTTGCCTACTTCCTGGAGGCCAGGGAAGGGCCCGGTGTCTTCTTCACGCACAGCATGGACGCGCGCCAACTTGGTACCGGTGACGGCGTTTTTCACTCCCCCGTCCCCGTGGTGTACGGCGACAATCCGGCGCGAGTATCGGTGGCCGCGCACGGCGACCGGGTGGCCGTCGCGTATGACGATCCCAACGGCGACCGCGCCTCGGTCGGTCTCGCGCTGTCCCGGACCATGGGTCACATCTTCGAGGAACGCGTGTTGGTGTCGCAGTCCGACCTTCAGGCAAGCGATCCATCGGTCACCCTGCACGGTGACTCGGTTGTCGTTCAGTGGATGGAGCGCGCCGATTCCTCATCGACCGGCGGGCGTGTGGCGGAGCGGTCTGCGACCTGGTGAACGCGAACATTCCACCTGTATAGGTGATGCGCGGTGCTGGTCGCGGCCATCGAATTGAGCGGCGAAACACGTTGCCAGAGCGAAAATAGGGTACTTTCATAGGAGAATTCGCAGTTTCCCTATTGCGCGTTGCTCTCTAGGATATAGCTTGCTCCCCGTCCGGAATTTCCGCACTCACAGGAGATTGTATGCCAGCGAAGAAGAAGAGCACGGCCAAGAAGTCGTCAGCGAAGAAGGCTCCAGCCAAGAAGGCGGCTGCGAAGAAAGCTCCAGCCAAGAAGGCGGCTGCGAAGAAGGCGCCGGCCAAGAAAGCAGCGCGTAAGCCGAATGCAGCATTCATGAAGGCGATGACGCCTTCGCCAGAGCTCGCCGCTGTCGTCGGCAACAAGCCGATGCCGCGTACTGAGATCACCAAGAAGCTGTGGGTGTATATCAAGAAGAACAATCTTCAGGACCCCAAGGAGCGTCGCATGATCAATGCTGACGACAACCTGAAGGCAGTGTTCAACGGCAAGAAGCAGGTGTCGATGTTCGACATGACCAAGCTTGTCAACAAGCACCTCAAGGATTGATAGGGCGGTAATTAAGTGTCATTGTTGTCAAACGAAGTACGGAAGGGGCGCGCTGGTAAAGCGCGCCCCTTCGCGCAACAGTCGCCGGGCCGTGTGATATGGGAAAACGTGAAAGGATTCGCGATAGTCATCGTGATCTTTCTGGGTTTCCGCGCATTCGTAGCCGAGGCTTATCGCATTCCGTCGGGAAGCATGATACCGACGTTGCTGGTTGGCGACTGGTTGTTCGTCAACAAGATGGTGTATGGCCCGCACATCCCGTTCACCGACTCGCGTCTGCCGGGCTACAGCAATCCCCGACGGGGCGACGTGGTCGTCTTTGTCTCGCCCTACCAGGCAGACGAGGCCGGGCGCGGCAACGATCCTACGCCTACGCTAGTCAAGCGGTTGATCGGCACCGGCGGTGACACGCTTTACATGCGCCACGCGGTGCTGTTCGTGAACGGCGTCGAGTCGGACCGTCCGGCGTCCGCGATCGACCCGTCGCGCCAGGTTCCCGCGCAACCCGATAGCCCCGACCCGCTGTTCGACTGGCAGAACCGCTACGCGCTCACCGCGTCGCGATTCGGTGCCGCCCCCGCTCAATCTTCGCACGACAACTGGGGTCCAATAGTTGTGCCGGCCGACCACTACTTCATGATGGGCGACAACCGGTACGACTCCAAGGACAGCCGGTACTGGGGATTCGTTCCGCGAATCAACGTGCGTGGACGGCCGATGTTCGTCTACTTCTCGTACAACGCGGATGACTCCGACCGGCCGTTACCGTGGATTACCGACATCCGCTGGTCACGACTGGGACATTGGATAAGGTAGCGACGGGAACCGATCATCACGCTGCGCACAGCGTCTGGCATCGCATCGCCGCGTCGCTCGTGGAGATGGCAGTCATCGCAGGTGTCATCGTGCGCGTTCTGCATGTTCTATCGAACGCGCACGGCGTGCAGCTGGACTGGCATTCGTTCATCGGCACCTTCATCGCCGTACCGGTAGTACTGCTCGCCCTCGCCACAATTCATCTTTCCACCTACCCGCTGCATCAGTGGGTGTGGCGCGCGCCTGTCTTCGCGCTCGTGGAATCGGTGGTCGAGTCGGTACTGAGCCTCGCGCTAATCGCCGCCGGTCGCGAGCGATGGGGGACGGGCCGCGCCGTCTTCGGCGACTGGCCCGCCATGGCGGGAACCACATTTCTCACGCGGTTCGGCATGATCTGCGTCTTCGCTGCGATACTCGGCGGTGTCGCCCAGTTCGTGCGCCGGCGTGAGATCCATGCGGAGCGCAAGAACAGGCACCACGGCGACTCGGCCCCCGGGCGTCCCGGACGTCGGGCGGGCGACTAGCTTATCTTTAGTAATCACCACTGAGGGAATATCAGATGTACGACGAGAGAATGGTTACACCGATGCGCGCCGAACTCACGCGGCTCGGTGTTGAAGAAATGCGCACCGCCGCAGAGGTGGACGCCAAGCTGAAGGACTCCAAGGGAACGACCCTCGTGGTCGTGAATTCAGTGTGCGGATGCGCCGCACGAAACGCGCGGCCCGCCGTCGCCAAGGCTATCACGAACGACCGGAAGCCGGATGCGCTTACCACAGTCTTCGCCGGTCAGGACGTGGACGCCGTGCAACGCGCGCGCAGCTACTTCCTGGGCTATCCGCCGTCGTCGCCGCAGATTGGCCTGCTCAAGGACGGCAAGGTTGTCTACATGCTGGAGCGGCACCAGATCGAAGGGCGATCCGCTGACGCGATCGCCGAGGACCTCACCCAGGCGTTCAATCAGTACTGCGCCTGACGGTCAGGCCAGCAATACAAAGAAGGGCCGGCAGTCGCCGGCCCTTCTTTATTTAGCCGTCCTCGCGTCGGACAGGTGACGCGGCCCTCCAGCGGCCGTCCAATGGATCCTACGAGGCGAATATCCACCGGCGCAGCTCGCCGAGTGAGGGACGTTTGCCGTACATGAGCAGACCTACGCGGTAGATCCGGCCCGCGAGCCAGATTGCGCCGAAACAGCTCGCAATCAGAATCGCCAGGCTCGCTACCACCTGGGACGTGGGCACGTTCGTGATTGCCATGCGCATCGGCAGGATGATCGGTGCCGAGAACGGAAGCAGTGACATGGTGACGGCGAGCGTGCTGGTGGGGTTCTGGATCGTCGGAGAGATGAGTACCGCGGTGAGCACAAGCAGCATCACCACGGGGAATGCAGCCTGCCTGGCGTCCTGTTCCGATCCCACGGTCGAGCCCACCGCGGCGTAGAGCGCGCCGTAGAAGAGCAGTCCGAGAAGGAAGAACACCATGACGAGAGCCACCCAGCTCCACGGCGTTGCGATTACGGCCGCGAGCATGTCGCTGGTCGCAAAACCACCGCCGGCACCTGCAGAATTTGCCTTCGCCACGGCAGGCGCGCCGAAGATGATCGCGCGTGCCGAAAGCATCGCGACCGTGCCGCCTACCCACACCAGTGTCTGTGTGAGCCCTACCGCGGTAACTCCAATCACCTTGCCGGCCAGGAGCGTCTCCGGCTTCACGCTGGAGATCACGATCTCCGACACGCGTGACATCTTTTCCTCGATCACACCGCTCAGCATGTTCTGGCCGTAGAGCAGGATGGACATGTAGAGGAAGAAGGCGACGATCGTGGCGATGATCGCCTTGGCGGGCGTCGAGATATCGATTCCGTTGTCGTTTATCGCCTGGGCTCGCACGACCGGAACCGGCGTACTCACCACACTATCGATCGTGGCACCGGTGACCGCGGTCTGGCGGAGCCGCAATACCATCAGCCCGGACCGTACCGCGTTCGCGATCGTCACCCGGTCTCCGCGCGAATCGGATCGCCGTCCCGCGTAACCCACTGTGTCGCCCCGAATGGTGGACGCGTCGAGGACGATGTAGCCGTTCGCAAGGCGCTTCGCCACTTCATTCGTTGCATCGGCTCGTGCCTGCACGAGGGAATCAGGCATGACGAGGCGCACATCGGTATTGGATGCATCGTTCGCCGTGCTCTGTAGAACTCGCATCGATCGCGCGACAAGTTCGCCGAGTCCCTGTTGCGTGGCGTCGAGGATGAGCACGCGCGGGGCTACCGATCTGGCGTCGTTGTTGATGACGAGAAGCGGCAGGAAGGCGATGCCCGCGAAGAACAGCGGTGCGAACAACGTCGCGATCATGAACCATCTTGTGCGAACGCGCTCGATGTACTCGCGCCGCACGATCGCCCAGAGCTTCGAGCTGGTATCAGCCATGTCCGTGCATTCCCGGCTCCACGCCTGTTGCTCCAACCTGCTGGAGGAATATGTCGTACAGCGATGGCTGAACCATCACAGTGCGCTCCGTGGGAGGGCCACCATAGGTCGTCCTGACGTCGGCAACAGTTCCGTCGAGAATCTTCTCGCCGCGCGCAATGATGCACACAGAGTCGCACATCGACTCGGCGTTCTCGATTATGTGGGTGCTGAAGATCACGGTCTTCCCGCGGCGCTTGAGATCCATCACGGAGTCTTTGAGCGCCTGGGCGTTGACCGGATCCAGGCCGCTGAAGGGCTCGTCCAGGATCATGAGATCGGGATCGTGAACCAGTGCTCCAATGAACTGTGCCTTCTGCTGCATCCCGCGCGACAGCTCCTCGATCTTCGCATTGCCCCAGTCCCGCTCATCGCTTCGGAGCGACAGCCGGTCGAGCCAGCGATCGATGCGCTGATCCGCGTCGTGCGACGACACTCCCTTGAGAGCGGCGAGGAACCGGAGGACGTCGCGGACCTTCATCTTGCGATACAGGCCGCGCTCCTCCGGGAGGTAGCCGATGCGGTCACTCAGCCCGGGGGCAGCGGCCGGAGACCCGAGTACCGTGATCCTGCCCGAATCGGGCTGAATGATATTGAGGATCATCCGGATCGTCGTCGTCTTGCCCGCTCCGTTCGTTCCAAGCAGACCGTACACCGAGCCAGTGGGTACGGCTAGAGAAAGGTCCCGGACGGCCACGTGCTCCGCGTAGCGTTTCGCGACATTAACCGCTTCGATGGCGTTTTGGGTCATTGCCGCCAAATATACGGATGTCTCGCCTTTTCCGGGGCCAGATCCGTCCGGGCGCGAGGTTTGCCAACAAGCCATGCAGCGCTGCAATTTTGCCTGGTGCAACATTGCCAACGCTCAAACCCCGTACACGGACCGTTAGAATGAGCTGGGCCTCTCTCCATTCCATCGTAAATCATTTCGCCATCGTACTGACCGTCATGGGCGGTCTGGCACTGCTACTCGGACTACTGCACGAGCGCCGTTCAATCTGGACGTACTCGCTCACGTCACTTGTTCTCGCGGGAGCGGCCATGTATCCCGCGTCCATTACGGGCGACAAGGCGGAGGGCTCGGTCAAGCACGCGTGGTACATCGTGCAGGGTTCCATCGACAAGCACTCCGCTGCGGCGGACGTAACCGTCTGGATCGTTCTCGCCACGGGCCTGCTGGCGCTGGTCGCGCTGGTCACCATGGTGCGTGAGCCCGCGGCGCAGGCGCCCGGCAAGGCATTCCGGGTCCTGGTTGGACTCGGCGCGCTGTCCTCGTTCGGCGCGATTGCCTACACGGGTTTCCTCGGCGGCAAGGTCGTCATCGAGTCGCCGGTGCTCGAGAGCCCCATCCCGCCCCTGATCGTGCCCGCGGGTACTCCGGTACCGACCGGGCCGACAGTTGGTCAGCTTCCAGCACCTGCTGGCTCGGCCGCTCCAGTGAGTCCGGCGCAACCGGGATCGCCGGCGCCGCAGGCACCGATTCCGCAAACGTCGATACCGCAGACACAGACGCAGGTGCCGGCGCCGGCAAAGCCGTAGCGAACTTGGAGCGCGCTCGACGGGCCGGCTCCTCCGTCGCAACCGCGAGCGCGGCGCTCCTCGGCGCCGCGCTGCTGCTCTTCCTGGCAATCCCGATCATCCTGCTTGTTGTCCTCGGCGCTGCAGGCGTCACGGAGTCGCTGGGTGATCATGAAACGATAACGGCGCTCGGGATGACGTTTCTGACCGCGAGCGCCGCGACTGTCATCGCGGCACTCTGCGGGGCCCCCATCGCCTACGCCCTATCCAGAAAGGCGTTTCCGGGCCGCAACATGATTGCGGCGATAGTGGATCTGCCACTGCTCATACCCCACCCGGTCGCGGGCATCGCGATCCTGCTGCTCGTGAGCCGCGACACGACGCTCGGCGGGGCTCTCATGAACGTCGGATTGAGAGTCGTGGGAACACCCGTGGGCATCGTTGCCGCCATGCTGTTCGTGTCGGCTCCGCTTTTCATAAGCGCGGCACGGGAAGCGTTCGCGCGTGTGGATCGGCGCTACGAATTCGTCGCGCGCACGCTCGGCGATAACGCCTGGACCGCCTTTCGGAGAGTCACACTTCCGCTCGCCATTCGCGGCATCGTGTCGGCGGCGATCGTTACCTGGGCGCGCGCCGTAAGCGAGTTCGGCGCAGTAGTGGTGCTCGCGTACAACCCCAAGGTCATGAGTGTGCTCAGTTACGACCGATTCACTACCGGTGGTTTGCGCGACGCCCTTCCACTCGCGGCCATTCTGGTTCTGGTCTCGCTCGTGCCGCTACTCGCGCTGAGGGCGCTGCGCTACGACAGAAGCAGTGAGGCGGTGTAGTGCTCGAGTGTCGCGGAGTCACGGCGCGCGCCGGTTCGTTTGCGCTGCGAGATATTTCGTTCACGGTGTGGAATGGATCGCACGCGATCGTGACCGGGCCGACTGCGTCCGGAAAGTCGACGCTGCTGCAGGTCATCGCTGGTGGAATTCTTCCAAGCAGTGGTGAAGTGCTGTTGAACGGTGCGCCGATCACAGCGATGCTACCGGAGGCGCGAGGGGTTGGGCTGGTCCCACAACGTGGTTTTCTGTTCCCCCACCTCAACACGCGCGCCAATATCTGTTATGGCACGCGGGACAGAACTCGCGCGCTGGACCTGGCGGAGCGATTTGGTGTCGGCCAACTGCTGGATAGGTCGGTCGCGTCGCTGAGCGGTGGAGAGCGACAGCTCGTGGCGCTTTGCCGCGCACTCGCTCCGGATACACGTGTGTTGTTGCTGGACGAACCCTTCGCGGCTCTGGACGGCGAACGGAGACGCTCGGCGCTGGCGGAGCTTGCGTCCGTGCAGAAACAGCGCGGGCTCACGCTACTTCACGTGACGCATCTGGAGAGCGACGAGGCATTCGCCACCCAGCGGCTCCGCATGTCCCATGGCAGCATGAGCCTGGATTGAGACGCACCCTGAGATGCGCTGCCGTGCCGCGCCGTTCAGCGCAGTCGGATTTCGCGTGAGATCTCGGTTCGATGCACGGCGTCGGGCCCGTCGTCGAGCACGATGCGGTAGGTGCCCAACGGGAGCTGGCTAAGGTCGAGCACGAGCGAGTGCGACACAACGGCGGCCGACGGACTGGAATCATGCCACCGGACGACAAGCGGTGAGTCGCGCGATTTCACATGCAGCGCGCTCGCCAGCCATCGCAGCACACCGCCGTCGATCCGTATGACGGAGACCGAGGCTGCTGTGGTATCCGCCGGAGCGCTGGTGGTGCTGTCAGAGTTACGCGTGATGACGGAATCAGGGCGAGCCCCATTCTGCTCGCCGGAATCGCTGGAATCACGGGGGTCGCGGTAGCTCTCCCAGTACAGCCCAAGGCGGCGGCGGTCGCGCAGTTCGTTCGACGACAGTGCACAAGCCAGAGCGTCGTTCAGGGAGCGGACGTCCGACGTCGAATCCGGACCGAAGAGCAGAAGCGTGGATAGCTCGGGAGCACCTTCCGCGTGCGACGGCGGTCGCAGCCATTCGCGCGCCCGGGCGTCGACTCTGCTCTGAGTATCCAGAACCTCCATCGCTACAAGTTCTGCTTTCCATGGCGCCCGCGCGCGGCGAACGTGATTCAGCGTCCGTTCGGTTGCGCCGGAATCCGTGCCGGCTCCTCCAATTCCGAGCACCGCGGTTCCGTCCATGCCGTCGCCGTAGACCGCGACGACCAGGGCGGAATCACCGCGCTTTACCATTGCGAACTGAACCGCGAGGTTTGTGATGGTATCCATGTAGGCTGGTGCGTACCGTTCTCTCGCGGTATGAGCATACAGGTCCCAGTGCGCCGCGCCATTGGACAGGTCCGGTGCAAAGTGAAAGCTCCGGTTCCGGTCGTGCCCCGTCGGCGTTGGTGGCTCGGCGACGAACACTTCCCACGGGATCGTATACCAGAGCGGCTCGCCATACCGGATCAGAATTTCGCGAAGGTCGGAAGCCCATCCCAGACCGTATGGGTTCTCCCCGGCCGCCGAAAGGTCCGCGAGCAGCACCCTCGAGAAATGTTCCGTTCTACGGTCGTTGCCCGCGACGGCGAACGACGGCTGAGCCAGCTCCCAGAAGTGCCGCTCCACCGAATCACGCTGGCCGCACGGGATACGGTTGTACGGGGCGCTTTCGTCGTCGTCGAGCAATAGCGAAATATCGTTCCACCTGCACCGCTCGGCGGATGACATCTCGGCGAGCGCACTGTCGAACTCCGCCGCGGCGTCGCCGAATCGTTGCGATGCATGGAATGCGTAGGCAAGCACAACCCGGCAGCGCCATCGCGCCGGAGCGCATCCCCGCGCGGCGGCCACGGCCGCTGAATCCTGGCCGGCCTGAATCATGTAGCGCACGCGCTCGCCGTTTATCCAGTCATTTTTCGGGGCGCGCCGGCTCAGCGTGTCGAGAGCGGCGATCAGTTCCAATCGCGCTCTTGCTATACTGCGCGGCTCTCGCGGCGGCGTCTCGGTACCGGAGTCGTTCCAGTAGCACATGCGTCCTATCTTCACATCGCATGGCGGTTGGTCTTCGGCACTCAGTGGCGAGAAATGGCGGCGTACCCGCTCGAAGCGAGCCTGCGCACCGTGGGCGGCGGCGAGAGCTCGTGCGGAGTCCCCGTGCTGCTCCTGACCGAGAGCACACTCGTGAATGAAGAAAAAACAGACGCCGAGCAGGGTCGCAGCACGTCGCATCGCTACATCTCTAGAGTTGTTCGAGCTTCTCCAGACCAGTGGACGGTACCCACGGCAGCATCTCGTATTGAGCCATGCCGTTCTTCACGTACGGATCGTTGTCGCGCACCGCGTCCAGCGTCGCCCACACCGCATCGTCCGGGACTCGGAGCAGCAGTGCGCCGCCAATGCGCGGTTCCAACGGTCCTGAAGCAAGCAATGTCCCGGCGTCGTAAAGAGTGCGCAAGTACGCGCGATGCGCCTCGAGTACTCCGATCACCTCGTCCAGCGGACGACGGTAGCGAATGATCGCTATCGCGTACATCAGCGCTGCTCCTGCTCCGGGGACGGTTGCGGCGTTTCGACGGCGGCGGCGATGCCACGCTCGAGCGCGTTCCATGCCAGCAACGCGCACTTCACCCTGGCGGGGAATCGTGAGACACCAGCGAGAGAGCGCGCCTTCCCAAGTGATTCGTCGTTCGCGGCCTCGGCATCACCCATGACCATGGCGCGGAACTGCTTTCCGATCCGGGCGATTTCTCCGGCGTTTCTGCCCTTGACCATCTCGGTCATCATGCTGGTGGATGCCTGGGATATGGAGCAGCCTCGGCCGGTAAAACGAACGTCGGCCACCGAGTCCCCGTCCATCCGCAGCTCGAGTGTGATCTCGTCACCGCACAGCGGATTGCGCATGGGTACGGATACGCTCGCATCCTCCAGGGTCCCCTTGTTCCGGGGGCGCCGGTAATGATCCAGGATGATGTCCTGGTAGAGAGCGGTGAGCGATGCGTCGGCCATGAATTCGAAATATATGCGGCGCCGTGACGACCCCTGACGGTCCGACGGTCGAAAAGACTGCGCGCGTTCCGTAATTCCGTGGTATCTTCTCGCCGACGGGCGGAGGAACGGATCACCCTTCTTGGCGCTGCGTCGGTCAACGGCCTCGACATGATTGATATGCGACTCAGTTGCGTTTCTCTCACCAACTACGCCTGGCGGCTGCCGCTGGCGGCTGCCGGAATGACACTCCTCGTCGCCGGGCCGGCGCTGGCGCCGTCGTTGATCGCGGAGGGCTTGCGCGACCCGGGTGCGCTCAAGGGCCGCGAGATCGCCGCATCCGAGCGCGCCGACACGGGCGCGACGGCCAGTGTCACTGGGACCGTTTACGACAGCGTCGCGCACGCGCCTCTCGCGGGTGCCGATGTGCAGCTCGTTGACCTCAAGGACAATTCCCGAGCCTACACCGCGCGCGCGGATTCGCTGGGTCGCTTTCGAATCGACTCGGTGCGGCCCGGCGATTACGCTGCAGGTTTCTTCCACGCCGCCCTTGATGCACTCGGGATGGAGCCGCCACTGACGGCCGCGCGGATCCATGCGGGCAACGACAATGTACTTGTGCTAGTGATACCGGGACCCGTCGCTGTCATGCGTGCGCTCTGTCCCGAGCGGCCGGCGGGAGACTCGGCCGGTGCCGTCGCGGGATCGGTTCGCGGCGCGGAAAGCGGAGTACCAGTCAAAGGAGCCAAGGTGATCGTCTCCTGGCTGGAACTTTTTATCGATTCACGCGGAATCGTCACGCAGCAACGCCGCGTCCCCGTAGAGACCGGCGAAAATGGCGAGTATCGCATCTGCGGTGTTCCGGGCGCAGATACGCTTCTGGCCAGCGCGGAGGCGCCGGGGCGTCAGTCTGGCGTGATCGAGGTCGCCATCGCTCCACGGGGAATGACGCGGCAGGACTTTACACTAGGTGATTCCACATCCGCTGTCGCTGTGTCGCCGGACTCGGCTGCTAGCGCGGCGGTCGCGCGGCAAACCACGGTCCACCGCGGCTCGGCTGCACTTTCCGGAGTCGTCGTCGGGCCGGACGGCAGGCCGATGTCCGGTGCGAAAGTGGTAGTGTGGGGAACTGGGCTGGAAACAACGACGCGAGCCGATGGCAGATTCGCACTCGGCGGTCTCCCCGCGGGCACATTCAGTGTCGAGGCTCGTGCAATCGGCTTCGAGCCACGCCGCATGGCGGTCGATCTTGCGAGCGCGAAACCCGCCGACGTGCAGATCGCGTTGCGGCAAAGGCTTCAGGAGCTTTCGCGTGTCGTCGTGATGGGAAAGCCGTCCGCGAGATTCAACGACATCGATGATTTCATACGGCGCGCGCGGAGCGGATTGGGGCATTATCTCATGGGATCGAGTCAGGCGCTCAGGAGCGCCTATTCCGTGAGCGACGCGATGAGGATGATGCCCGGCGTGCAGATTGTCCCGAGCGGCCAGTTCGGTAACGTCATCCTTCTGCGCGGACGCTGTGTGCCGTCGGTATTCGTGGACGGCAACGAAGTCCATGGCGGTTACGAAAGCCTGGACGATCTGGTCCCGCCGCAGCAGGTCGCCGGCATCGAGGTTTACACCGGCTTGGGTGAGGCGCCGGCACAGTACAACTCCAACGGCTGCGGTGTGGTGCTCATCTGGACCAAACGGTGAGTCCGTGACCGGCCTCGCAGTCAGCCGGCGCCGGTCCGCGTCATCGGCTCAATGGCGGATATCCACTTCGCGAACGTCTGCATCTGACGCGCGATGAGATCGCGTGTGGACTGATCCACGAGAATCCCGTTTTCGTCAAAGCGGTCGGTGCACTTGGGTATCAGCACTTCCGGCTGGAGCATCGCGAAAGTGTCAGTGAAAAGAAATGACTGCCGCAGCGCGAGCTGCGCCCTGATCGCGCCGCTCATTCCGGTGCTCGCACCCATTATCGCAGCAGGCTTTCGGTTGAGTGGCGACTTGCCCGCGGGCCGCGATGCCCAGTCGATGGCGTTCTTGAGGAAACCCGGGACGTTGTAGTTGTACTCGGGCGTAGCGACGATCAGCGCATCGGCGTCGCCAATGGCGGACTTGAGCGCGTTCACCACTGCGGGACGGAGCGGGTCGGTATCGTAGTCCGCGTTGTAGGGCGGGACCTCGTCGAGGCGTTCGAAGATGTGGATGTCCAGCCCGACGGCCGTTCCGGCGTCCATCGCAGCGAGCATGAGACCGCGATTGAACGATCCCTTGCGAAGGCTCCCCACGAGCGCGCATACGCTCTTCAAGCGCACCTCTTCACGTGCCGCTTTCCGCGAAGAGCGAGGCTGCATGCCTTACCCCGTCGAGCAGCGCCGCGATGTCGCTCTCGTCGTTGTAAACGTAGAAGGAGGCCCGCGCCGTCGCGCTGACGCCGAGCCGGCGCATGAGGGGTTGGGCGCAGTGGTGCCCCGACCGAATGCAGACGCCGGCACTGTCCAGGATGGTGGCCAGATCGTGCGGATGCACATCGGCGACGTTGAAGGAGAGCACACCACTCCGTTGAGCAGGCGGCGGACCGTAAACCGTGACGCCGCCCATATCCTCGAGCGCGGCCTGTGCCATCGCAACGAGGCGTTGCTCGTGCGCCTGAACCTGGTCCATGCCGATCGCTTCCAGATATTCCACCGCCGCCGCCAGTCCCACCGCGCCTGCGGAGTTCGGGGTTCCGGCCTCGAACTTGTGCGGCAGCTGCGCCCAGGTGCTCGACTCGTCGTGCACGAATTCAATCATGTCCCCGCCGAACTGGTACGGCGGCATACTCTCGAGCAGCCCGCGCCTGGCCACGAGCCCGCCGATCCCCATGGGGCCGCCCAGCTTGTGCCCGCTGAACGCATACGCGTCCACGTCCAGCGCGTCGAACGCCACGCGGATGTGCGGCGCTCCCTGGGCACCGTCGCAGACGATTACCGCGTCCGACCGCTCTCTCACCATTCTGGCGATCTTCGCAACCGGGTTGACGGTACCGAGCGCGTTCGATACGTGCCCCACGGCGACGACACGCGTTCGCGGTCCGAGCATCGACTGAAGCATGTCGAGATCGATGTGGCCGTCAGCCGTCAGCTCGCAGATGCGAAACCTGGCGCCGGTGGCTAGCGCGGCCTGCTGCCAGGTGACGAAGTTCGAGTGGTGTTCGAGCGCAGAGACGATGATCTCATCGTTCGAACGTATGTTCGAACGTGTTAACCCCGATGCGATGAGGTTCAGAGCCTCGGTTGTCCCCCGGGTGAAAATGAGGGTCTCCGGGTCGCTTGCTCCCAGGAACCGGGCGATGCGGGTGCGCGCCATTTGATACCGCTCCGTAGCATCCACGGATAGCGCGTAAGCGCCGCGGTGCGGGTTGGCGTAGCTGTGCTCGTAGTATCCGCGTACTGCGTCAAGTACGGCCCGCGGCTTCTGGGCCGAGGCGGCGGAATCCAGGTAATGCAGGTCTGGCCGAGCGGCCAGTAATGGGAAGTCGGAGCGGTATGACGAGCGGTCTGCCACGCGGTTCGTCCTGGTTGTCTACAAAAAGCCGACAAAATCACTTACCTTTACATCAATCTACGCGAAAGTGCAGTAACGCCAAGGAGTTACACTCAGAATGGGCACGTCATGAGCACCGCAATCGAGTCCCTCGTCAATCGGGAGTACCAGTACGGCTTCGTCAGCGATATCGAGTCTGACACGGTCGCTCCAGGTCTCAGCGAGGACGTGGTCCGGGTAATCTCGGCCAAGAAGAACGAACCCGAGTGGTTGCTGGAATGGCGGCTCAAGGCGTATCGTCGCTGGCTCACGATGAAGGAACCGCACTGGCCCAACGTGAAGTACCCGCCCATCGACTATCAGGCGTCACGCTACTGGTCCGCGCCCACGAGTGTGAAGCCGCTGCAGTCGCTCGACGACGTCGATCCCGAGCTGCTCCGTACGTACGAGAAGCTGGGAATCTCGCTCAATGAGCAGAAGTTCCTCTCCGGCGTCGCGGTCGATGCGATCTTCGACTCGGTTTCCGTCGGCACCACGATGAAGGAAGAGCTCGCGGCGCACGGTGTGATATTCTGTTCGTTCGGCGAGGCGGTGCACGAGCACCCGGAGCTCGTGCGGAAGTACCTCGGCTCGGTCGTACCGTACAGCGACAACTTCTTCGCGGCCCTGAACAGCGCCGTCTTCAGCGACGGATCATTCTGCTACGTGCCCAGGGGCGTGAAGTGCCCCATGGAGCTTTCCACGTACTTCCGCATCAACGCGGCCGACACAGGCCAGTTCGAGCGCACGCTGATCATTGCGGATGAAGCTGCTTCGGTGAGCTATCTGGAAGGCTGTACCGCTCCCAAGCGTTCAACGAATCAGCTTCACGCAGCCGTGGTCGAGCTCGTCGCGCTGGACAACGCGTCAATCAAGTACAGCACCGTGCAGAACTGGTACGCCGGCGACGCCGAGGGGAAGGGCGGCATCTTCAACTTTGTCACCAAGCGCGGCAAGGCACAGGGTGTCAATTCCAGGATCTCGTGGACACAGGTGGAGACGGGCTCGGCGATAACGTGGAAGTACCCGAGCGTGCTGCTCGTGGGTGATGGCTCGGTGGGCGAGTTCTATTCCGTCGCGGTAGTGAACAATTACCAACAGGCGGATACCGGCACCAAGATGATCCACATCGGCAAGAATACCAAGTCCACCATCGTGTCCAAGGGAATCAGCGCGGGGCATGGCAACAACAGCTATCGCGGCCGCGTGAAGGTGATGCCCAGGGCGGAGAACGCACGCAATTATACGCAGTGCGACTCGATGCTCATCGGCAACCGCTGCGGTGCGCACACGTTCCCGTACATCGAAGTCGAGAATCCATCGGCGATGGTCGAGCACGAGGCAAGCACCTCGAAGATCGGTGAGGATCAGATCTTCTACTGCAAGCAGCGCGGAATCAGCGCCGAGCAGGCTGTGTCGATGATCGTGAGTGGTTTCTGCCGCGAAGTATTCCAGGAGCTCCCGATGGAGTTCGCTCTGGAGGCGCAGCAACTGCTCGGTATCACACTCGAAGGAAGCGTCGGCTGATGCATCGCGGCCGTTCCGCCGCCGGCCAGCGCGGCAATACAATCACAATCAATACCACGAAATGCTCGACATAAACTCTCTCCGTGCAGGAATCGCCGAGCGGGAGATCCTGAAGGGAATAGATCTCAGCGTCAAGGCGGGCGAGGTACACGCCGTGATGGGACCGAACGGCTCCGGCAAGTCCACGCTTGCTCAGGTGCTCGCCGGCAATCCGGCCTACGAAGTGCTCGGCGGATCCGCGACGTATCTCGGCGAGGACTTGCTCGAGCTCGACGCCGAGGTGCGCGCACAGAAGGGGATCTTTCTCGCGTTCCAGTATCCCGTGGAGATTCCGGGCGTGACCAACGCGTATTTCCTGCGGTCGGCGTATAACGAGATCCGCAAGTCGCGTGGCGAGGAAGAAGTCGATCCGCTCGACTTTCTGGATCTGGTGGAAGAGCGCATGAAGCTCGTCGAGATGGATTCGTCGATGCTCAACCGTTCGGTGAACGCGGGCTTCTCCGGTGGCGAGAAAAAGCGGAATGAGATCCTTCAGATGGCCGTTCTACAACCCAGGCTCGCGATCCTCGACGAGACGGATTCGGGGCTCGACATCGACGCGCTGCGCATTGTCGCCGGTGGCGTGAACGCACTCCGCAGTCCCGACAACGCAACCATTGTCGTGACGCATTACCAGCGCCTTCTCAATTACATTGTCCCCGATTTCGTGCACGTGCTCGCTAATGGTCGCATCATCAGGTCAGGCGGCAAGGAACTCGCGCTCGAGCTGGAGGAGCGAGGGTACGACTGGCTCCTCGACGCAGCATGACCGACGCCGTTCTGACGCGGCTGCCCGAGTCGGCCGAGAGCGGTGTCGCGGTAGCAACCGAATCCGCTGCAACTCGCGATGAGCGTGCCGAGGAGTACGTTGCGCTGTTCGAGCAGATTGCGCGTCCTGGCGACCCCATCTGGCGTGGAGCGCAGCGCCGCGCGGCAATCGAAAGCTTTGCACAGCTCGGCTTTCCAACCACGAAGAACGAGGATTGGCACTTCACGTCGCTCGCGCCGGTGCTCGAGCGTACGTATGCGCCGCCCGCGACGAACCAGTCCGTACTTGGCGCTGCCGACATCGCGCCGTACACGTTTCCCGGTGACTGGCAGACGCTGGTGTTCGTGAACGGTCGTTACGTGCCTGGACTGTCGGAAACAGTTTCAGCGGCCGGTTTCTACGCCGGACCCACGTCGGCAGCATTTCGTGACGACACGTGCGAGCGGATCGCGGAGAAATATTTCGGTGGTCTCGCAGCCACCCACGAGCACGCCCTGACCGCACTCAACGCAGCCTTTGCGGGTGACGGCGCCTTCGTGCGTCTCGCCCCCAATACGGTGGCGCCGCGCAACATCCACCTTCTTTTCGTAACTGACGGTTCAGCCGACGGCGCGCTGATATCGCCGCGCAATGTAATCGTACTCGGGGATCACGCCGAGGCGACGGTGATGGAGAGTTACGTATCGCTCGGCGCTACCAACCACCTGACTAACGCCGTTACGGAAGTGTACATCGCCGACGGCGCGCGTCTGCGGCATTACAAGATCCAGCGCGAGAGCACCAGCGCCTACCATGTAGGATCCTGGTACGCAACGCAGGGGCGCGACTGCACCTACGAGGCATTTTCGTTCGCGATCGGCGCCGATCTATCACGCACGAACATCGCGACGCTGCTCGATGGCGAGGGCTCGCACGTGTCGCTGGATGG